>NZ_JBIUSD010000002.1:0-631200 GCF_044741185.1 Streptomyces sp. NPDC088197 | reverse complement strand
TTTGTTTTTGTTGGTTCCACACCCCTAAGTTCAAAAATTTCGGGTGGTTGTGTTGTTACTGGCCCCGCCGCCCGGGGGGGGGGGGGGCCGGCCCCCCCCCCCCCCCCCCCCCCCACCGCCGTACCGGAATAACGTCTTCGCGCCGGGCGGACGCAGGTCCCGTGGGCGCCACCCGGCCGACATTCCGTTGTGGCCGAGCCAGGGAGAAAGGGGGCGTACACGTGCGTATCGCATTGCTCACCGAGGGTGGTTACCCGTACGCGCGAGGTGAAGGGGGTGCGTGGTGCGACCGGCTCGTCCGCGGTCTCGCGCACCACGAATTCGACGTGTACGCGCTCAGCCGGTCACCGCGGACGGAGGCGGGGGGCCGCGTCGAAGTGCCGTCGCACGTACGGCGGTTCCGCGCGGAACGCCTCTGGGGGGAGCCCCCGGCCGCCGCCCTCGCGCCGACGTGCGGCGGCGGCCGGGCGGCCAGACGCGCCAGACGCGCCGACTTCCTCACCCACTACCGCGACCTGGTCGCGGCGCTGGCCGGCGGCGCCGGGCTCGGCTCCGCCGACCGGGCGGACCGTTTCGCCTCCGGGCTGTACGGTCTCGCCGAGGTCGCCGCAGAACACGGCGGCCTGCCCGACCTGTTGCGCGGCGAGGACGCGCTCGCCGCCCTGGAGTCGGCGTGCCGCGCCCCCGGCGTGCGTCCCGTGCTCGGCGACATCGTCGTCACCGAACTCCTCGCCGTCGCCGAGCTGTTGGAACGCCAGCTCAGGCCGCTGTCCGCGCCCTGGTACGGGTCGAGCGAACTGGGCGCCGTCGATGTCTGCCACGCCGTCTCCGGGGGCCCGGCGGCCTTGCCCGGCCTGCTGGCCAAACGGTTCTGCGGAACGCCGCTCATCGTCACCGAGTACACCGTGCGGGTACGGGAGGCGCTGCTCGGGAACCGCGCGGCCGGACTGGCCGGAGCCGTACGGGTGGTGCTCGGCGACTACCACCGGCTGCTCGCCGGGGAGAGCTACCGGCAGGCCGCGCTCGTCACGCCCGGCTCCACACATGTGCGGCGCTGGCAGGAGCGGTGCGGGGCGCCGCGCGACCGGATGCGGACCATCCATCCGGGGATCGACGCGGCGCGCTTCGCCCTCGCGGGCGAGGCCGCCGAGGCCGAGGCCACCGCGCCCGCCGCGCACGCCGACCCCACGCTCGCCTGGGTCGGCAGGATCGATCCGGCCAAGGACCTCATCGCGCTGCTGCACGCCTTCCGCGCGATACGCGCGGACGAGCCGCGGGCGCGGCTGCGGATCTTCTACCTGCGACTGCGGGCCGCCGACGAACGCGCGGCCTCCTACCTCGGGCACTGCCGGACGCTCGCCGCGCAGCTCTTCCCGTACGAGGCCGCCGACGCCAACGCCGTCGGTGAGAGTCCCGTCAGCTTCGAGGAGATCGGGTCGCCCGGCGCGCCCGAACTCGCCGACGCGTACGCCGCGGGCGACGTCGTGGTGCTCTCCAGCAGCGCGGAAGGCTTTCCGCTGAGCCTGGTGGAGGCGATGTTCTGCGGGCGGCCCACCGTGTCCACCGACGTGGGGGCCGTCCGCGAGGTCATCGGCGGCACCGGGCTCGTCGTGCCGCCGCGCAACCCCAAGGCGCTGGCGGACGCCGTCGTCGATCTGCTGCGCGGGCCCGAGCGGGCGTCGCGGCTCGGGGCCGCGGCCCGGGAGCGGGCGCTCGCGCTCTTCACCGTCACCCGGTGCGTGGACGCCTTCCGCGAGAGCTATCTCGACGTGGTCGCGCACCATCCCGTGCGGCGCGAGCCGCTGCTCGACGCGGCGGGCGATCCGCGGCCGTTCACGGCCCCCGCCGAGTCGCACGTCCCGGCCCGCCTGGCCCCCACCCCCGCCCACCCCGCCTGGTCCCGCACCCCCGAACCCGTAGGTGCCCCGTCCGCCTCCGGAGGCTCCCCCTCATGACCACGCCGACCCCCGCCCACGCCTTACTCACCCGCCTCACCGCCCAGGCCGCCCCGCCCGCCTCACCCCTGCGGCTCCCGCCCCACGACCCCGACGACCCCACCGCCATAGACATAGACGCCTACGACGACGAGGCCACCCCCCACTCCCTCGACGAGACGGTCACGGCCCTCTTCGGCGCCTCCCGCCTCCCGGCGCGGAACCCGGACTCCGACGAGCACCCGGCCGAGCTGCGTCCGGCCCCCCCGGACGGCGACCCGTCGCGCGTACGGTCCCGGACCGCCGTCGCGGACGACGCGCAACCGCCCGCCGCCGCGCCCGAGACCGCCGCCCAGCCCCGCCCAGCCGCCCCGACCCGCGCAGATTCGTTCGGAGCCCCCGCGCCATCGAGTCCGGACGCTTCCGCATCCGAAGTGCCCGTCGCGGACCGGGACTCGGCCCTGCTTGGCGGCTCCGCTCGCGAGCAGCGCGAGCCCCGCTCAGGCGCGGGCCCCCGCGTCACCGACGAGCCGCAGGCCCACGCGGATTCGGCGCGGCGGCCCGAGCCCCGGCCGACGAACCCGGGTGATGACGGGGCGCACGGCTTGCCTGACGCTCGCCTCGCGGACCCGGACAGCGCCGCATCGGTGAGCGGCGCGGGCCTCATGCGGTCCGAGACCCGCCCGGGCACGAACGTTTCCGTATCCGAAGTGGCTGTCGTGGACCGGGACTCGGACGCGTTCGACGGCCTCGCTCGCGAGCGGGGCGGTCCGGTGCCGGTTGGCTTGGACGCCGACGACGATTCCCGCTCGGGCGCGGGCCTCCGCGTTGCTGAGGGGGCCGAGGCGGGCGCGGGCGCTTCCGTAGGCGAAGTGCCTGTCGTGGAAGAGGACTCGGGGGTCCACGACGGCCCGGCTGCCGAGGGGCGTCGGTCGCGGCCGGTCGGCCTGGACGCCGAGGGTGCGGGGCTACGCGGTGCTGGGGCGGGGGCGGGTGGGGAGGCGCGGCCCGGAGGGCGGTTGGTGGGGATCGACGGCGGGCGACGGGCCGCGCGGGGCGGGCCGCAGGCCGGCGGACGGGTGGCGGACTTTCGGGCGGGGGCGCGGCCGGGCGCCGCGGACGAGCCGCGGCGCAGGGGGCCCGCCGACCCCGTACGGGGAGTGATGCACCGGCACGAGGCGCTGATCGCGGGAGCCGTGGACGAGTGGGAGATCGCGGCCGGGCTGGAAGCCCACGGCGTGACGGACGGAGCCGCGCGACGCCTGCGGCACCGGGACGTCTTCGGGCTCGCGGAGGAGCTGTACGCGCGGGTCCCGAGGGCGGTACGCCGACTGGAGGCGGCGCCGGGGGAGCGGGAACGGGCCCTGCCGCGCTGGCGGACCGGGGCCGCGCAGGCGGTGCCGGGCGCGGTGTGCGCGCTGGCGGCCGGAGCCCCCGGAAGCGTACGGCTGCCGCTGCTGGCGTTCGTCGCCGTCGTCGCGTGGGCCGCCGTACGGATCGGACCGCTGCGGGTCGAGCGCGGCGCGGGCGCCGCCGTATGGACGTACGGCCTGCTCGGCTACGCGCTGTACGCCGGGCACGCCACCGGCCGCACCGCCGGCGCCGCCACCCTCGCGGCGCTCACCTTCGCCCTGCTGCCCGCCGCGTACTGCGCGCACTGGCTCGCCGTCCGTTCCAGGGCCCAACTCGCCCCCAGCCACGGCCTGTCGGACTTCGCCGACGCCGTACGCCCCCGCCTGGCCGCGGCCCTCGCCGCGTACGCCGTCGCGCTGATCGCCCTGCTCGACACGGCCACCGCCGTCGCGGGCTCCGCGCCACTGGCCGGACCGGCCGCCCTCGGCCTGCTGCTCTTCGCCGCGCGCCTGCTGTCCGTGCACGGCTTCCCCGGCCACGCGGCGGCCGGTCTCGGAGCGGCCTGCGCCGCCGAGGCGCTGACCCTCGCCGCGACCCCCCTGCACCTCGGCCCTGCCCCCGCCACCGCGCAAGCCGTCATCTGCGGCGCCGCCGCACTCGTGCTGACCGCGCAGGCGTTCCGCGTGCTGCCCCGTGCCTCCGCGCACCGGCCGCCGCCGCGCCACCACCCCTGACCTCAGCAGAACGAACGACCAGGAGAACACCCCTTGACCAGGTACCGAACCGCCCCGACCCCGACCGCGGCCCGACGCCCGGCACGCCCCCTCCTCGTCCGCGAGGACGGCCTTCCGCCCCGCGGGCGCACGACGGGACACTCGGCGCAGGCACTCGGAGGCACGCGATGAGAGTGCTGCTGCTCGGAGCCGACGGCTTCCTCGGCCGGCATGTCGCGGAGCGGCTCCTCGCCGACCCCGCCGTCCAGCTCACCGCGCTCGGCAGGAGCGATGACGCGGACGTCCGCTTCGACCTGGCGAGCGGCGCGCCCGGCGTCCTCGCCAGGTTCCTGGACGCCGTGCACCCCGGAGTCGTGATCAACTGCGCCGGTACGACCAGGGGCGGTGCCCGCGAGCTGACCCGGCAGAACACCGTCGCCGTCGCCACCGTCTGCGAGGCGATGCGCCGCAGCCAGGTCGACGCCCGGCTCGTCCAGCTCGGCTGCGGCTCCGAGTACGGGCCCTCGCCGCAGGGCGCGTCCACCGGCGAGGACGCGGTGCCGCGCCCCGGCGGCCCGTACGGCGTCAGCAAGCTCGCCGCGACCGAACTGGTCCTCAGCTCAGGTCTCGACGCGGTGGTGCTGCGGGTGTTCAGCCCGGTCGGCCCCGGCACCCCGACCGGGGCCCCGCTCGGCCGGGTCGCCGAGACCCTGCGCCGCGCGATGCAGAACGGCGACGGCGAGCTGAAACTCGGCGGCCTCGGCGTCCAGCGCGACTTCATCGACGCCCGCGACGTGGCCCGCGCCGTGCACGCCGCGTCGCTGTCCGCCGCGCAGGGCGTGGTGAACATCGGCAGCGGCCGGGCCGTCCGGATGCGTGAGATGGCCGCGGCCCTCGCCCATGTGGCGGGCTACGAGGGCTCGCTGCACGAGCTGGACGAGACGCCCGCCTCCGCCGGGCCGCCCCCGTACCCCGACGGCTGCGGCGGCTGGCAGCAGGCCGACGTCCGTACCGCCAGGGACCGGCTCGGCTGGCGGCCCCGGATCGGCCTGGAGGAGTCCCTGGCCGATGTGTGGATGGAGGCGGCATGTCGCGTCTGACGCGACCGCACCAGTGGGGCACGGGACTGCGCCGTCGTGCGGGCGCGGGCCGGGACGCGATGGGCTTCGGCGTCCCGGCGTTCGCGCACCCGCTGGTCGCCCCCACCGAATGGGCCGAACTGGCCCGGCCGGGGGCGCCGCTGCACTGGGCCGCCTTCGACGTGGCCCGCGGCCCCGGTACGCGGCCCGACCCGCTGTACGGAGAGGTCGTCGGCCGCGTCCGTGAGAACGGCGTCCCGGTCCTCGGACTGCTGGACTGCCGCAACGGCACCCGGCCCTTCGGCGACCTGCTCGCCGACGCCTCCCACTACCTGGACTGGTACCGGGTCGACGGCTTCTACCTGGACCGCGCCCCGACCGGCCGCGCCGACGCCGCCGAGTGCCGCCGGGTGGTGACCACGCTGCGGGCACTGCTGCACGCGGACGACGAGGACCCCGGGGGCACGGAGGACACCGGGGGCACGGAGGGCAACGAGGACGCCGCGGACAGCGGGGACAGCAGAGGCAGAAGGGGCAGCGGGGCCAGCGGGAACAGCGGGAGAGCGGGAGCCGCCGCCTCGCGCCTGCCGGAGAGCGGCGGCGGCCAGATCGTCCTCGGCCACGGCGAGCACCCGTGGCCCGGATACGCCGAACTGGCCGACCAGCTCGTCACCTTCTGCGGCCCCTGGACCAGTTACCGCTGGTCGGAGGCGCCGGAGTGGACGGCCGCGTACCCGCCGGAACGCTTCGTGCACCTGGTGCACGGCCTGCCCAGGTCCCATCTGGACACCGCCCTGCGGATCGCCCGCTGGCAGGGCGCGTCCACGGTGTGCCTCACCGACCGCACGGACCGGGACGGCGCCGACCCGTGGGCGGGCCTGGCCGGATACTGGCACGAAGCCGTCCGTATGCTGCGCAAACAGCCGTCGCCGAGCACGTAGCACCGGCGCGGCGGCCCCTCGGACCGGGCATGGCCAGGGCGCGGGGGGAGTGCGGCCGGAGCGTGACCGGGACGTGACCGGGATGTGAGCCGATTCCGTCTCGGTCCTCGGACCGGGTGTCTTGGAATGAAGACCGGCGTGGCAGTGTTGCAGGGACAGCACGTACCGCACGTACTGACTGATGACCGACCAACCGTATTGCTGAGGTCCCTGTGTCGCTGCCACCCCTGGTCGAGCCGGCCGCCGAGCTCTCCGTTGACGAGGTCCGCAGGTATTCGCGCCATCTGATCATCCCCGACGTGGGAATGGACGGCCAGAAGCGGCTGAAGAACGCCAAGGTGCTGTGTGTCGGCGCCGGCGGGCTCGGCTCTCCGGCCCTGATGTACCTGGCCGCCGCGGGCGTCGGCACGCTCGGCATCGTCGAATTCGACGAGGTCGACGAGTCGAACCTCCAGCGTCAGATCATCCACAGCCAGGCCGACATCGGCCGCTCGAAGGCCGAATCCGCCCGCGACTCCGTCAAGGGCATCAACCCGTACGTGAACGTCGTCCTGCACGAAGAGCGGCTCGAAGCCGAGAACGTGATGGAGATCTTCTCCCAGTACGACCTGATCGTCGACGGCACGGACAACTTCGCGACCCGCTACCTGGTCAACGACGCGTGCGTGCTGCTGGGCAAGCCCTACGTCTGGGGCTCCATCTACCGCTTCGACGGCCAGGCATCGGTCTTCTGGTCCGAGCACGGCCCCTGCTACCGCTGCCTCTACCCGGAGCCCCCGCCCCCCGGCATGGTCCCCTCCTGCGCCGAGGGCGGCGTCCTCGGCGTGCTGTGCGCGTCCATCGGCTCGATCCAGGTCACCGAGGCCATCAAGCTGCTCGCGGGCATCGGCGAGCCGCTGCTCGGCCGCCTGATGATCTACGACGCCCTGGAGATGACGTACCGCACGGTGAAGGTCCGCAAGGACCCGGACTGCGCGGTCTGCGGCGAGAACCCGACCGTCACCGAGCTGATCGACTACGAGGCGTTCTGCGGCGTCGTGTCCGAGGAGGCCCAGGAGGCCGCGCTCGGCTCGACCATCACTCCCAAGCAGCTCAAGGAGTGGATGGACGACGGCGAGAACATCGAGGTCATCGATGTCCGCGAGCCGAACGAGTACGAGATCGTCTCCATCCCCGGCGCGAAGCTCATCCCGAAGAACGAGTTCCTGATGGGCAGCGCCCTGGAGCACCTGCCGCAGGACAAGCGGATCGTCCTGCACTGCAAGACCGGTGTGCGCTCCGCGGAGGTCCTCGCCGTCCTGAAGTCCGCGGGCTTCTCCGACGCCGTGCACGTCGGCGGCGGCGTGATCGGCTGGGTCAACACGATCGAGCCCGACAAGCCGGTGTACTAAGCCAGTTGAAGCGGTCTCACGGCGGAGGGGCCCGGTGCCACGCACCGGGCCCCTCCGCCGTCCCGTCATGTCCTGTTGTTCCAGATGCCCTTGACGGTATCGAAACTGTGACGGACCCATGACCTGCCCATGAGAGAGCCGGGGGGCGAAGGAGGTAGCGTCAGGGGCTCCCGTGCGGAGTGATCCGTACGGAGCAGGGACATTTCACTGAGGGGGACCACTACGTGAAAACGCAGAAAAACCGGCGGACCGGACGGGGAATGAAGGCCAGGGCCGCCGCGGTGACGGCGGGCACGCTCGCCATGGTGCTGGGCGCCTCCGTCGCCGCCAGCGCCGAGGGCGGCTCACCCGCGCTCACCACCGTCAAGGACGCGCAGAGCCACACCGCCGCACCCGGCGTCTCGGCGTTCTCCACGAACGCCGCGCAGGACGACAAGATCTGGTCGTTCGGCATCGACGGCCGCGACTCCAGCGGCCGGATCTGGAGCTACCCGCCGAAGGCGAACGGCTTCGGCTCCCGCACCCAGACCGGCTACGGGATGGGCAGCGCCAACGCGTTCTTCAAGAACAACTCGGGCAACGACACGCACGTGAACGTCTACGCGCGGTTCGGCGGCACGCTCCGGATCTTCTCGGCGGCCTCGCCCGACGAGGGCACCGTGATCGGCACCGGCTGGAACGTCTACAACGCCTTCGTGACGCCGGGCAACGTCGGCGGCGCCGCCAACCCGGACCTGCTCGCCCGTGACAGCAGCGGCGTGCTGTGGCTCTACCTGTCCTACGCGGACGGCACGTTCGCCAAGAAGCGCAAGGTCGGCGGTGGGTGGAACACCTACAACCAGATCGCCGGCCGCGGTGACCTCACCGGTGACGGCAAGCCCGACATCGTGGCCCGCGACAGCAGCGGTGCGCTCTGGCTCTACAAGGGCACCGGCAACATCGACGCGCCGTTCGCCGCGCGGACGAAGATCGGCGGTGGGTGGAACACCTACAACAAGATCCTCAGCCTGGGCGACACCAGCGGTGACGGTCGCAACGACCTGATCGCCCGCGACACGTCGGGTGTCCTGTGGCTGTACAAGGGCACCGGCAACGCCGGCGCCCCGTTCGCGGCCCGCGTGAAGATCGGCGGCGGCTGGAACACGTACAACTACCTGTTCTAAGCCGCGCCGTCCTCCGGATCGCGCCGTTCGACCGTGAAACGAGGCCCGCCGCCCGGAACTCCTCCGGGCGGCGGGCCTCTCACATGGTCCGGTTCAGCGGTTGACGGTCTGGATCTCCTGGACCGTGACCGGGTGGTCCTGGGTGATCACACCGTTCGGCAGCGGCGGGTTGTCGGCCGCGCCGTCCGAACCGCGCCAGGAGACCTTCCAGGTGGCCGTCACGTTCAGGTCGTACGCGCCGGTGCTCTGCGTGGAGCGCCGATACGTCACACCGCACGGCGGGTTGCCGGTGGCGCCCTCGGTGTACGGGGCGCCGACCTGGCCGCCCTTGCCGATGGGGCACTCGGCGGAGGACGGGTACACGGTGGCGTCCGACGTCCCCGGATCGATGTGGACGCTGGTCGGCGTGGCCGTCGTCTCGGCCCACATGGCCTGCGCGCCGGGGATGTTGAGTTCGGCCCTGACGGTGACCGGCGCGTAGTTCTCGTTCAGCGTCACCCAGGTGGGCAGATTGACGGTCTGGGTGCCCACCGGATTCGTCCGGATGTCCACGCCCGGCACCTTGGTGTGCGCGAAGGCGAGCCTGGCCAGCATCTCCGTGGTGATCACATTCGGCGTACCGGCGGGCGGGCGCTGGCCGTTGGGGACCCAGAAGGGCAGCGTGCCGTTGCAGTCGAAGCGGTCGGGGCTGTCGGAGTTGGGATTCGTCACCGGCCCCCAGAAAGCGCCCTTGCCCTGCTGGTCGAGATTGAAGTTCTTGTACGCCTTCTCGCCGTTGCCGCTCCAGGTCCTGCCCTCCGAATAGTGCTTCTTGTACTCGTCCATGGCCTGCATGGCGTAATTGGCCTGGCCCGGATACTCGTTGGTCTCCTTGACCTGCTTCTCGACCATCTTCTTGAATTCGGCGGGGCCGGCGACGGGGCCGATCCAGCACGGCGGCGGCGTCCACGTCACATTGTCGGCGGCGCCGAGCGAATGGCCTCCCGAGCCCTTCGTGCTGGTGTCCGTGGGATAGGTGACCTGGACGCCCGCGCTCAGATTGCCCTTGTCGTCACCCGAGCCGCTGGTCTTGCCGCCGGGCACGTCGGCGAAGGCCGGGGCGGCGACGGTGGCCGTGGCGGCCGTCACGAGGATCGCGGTGGCCGCGCCAAGAGCCGCACGGCGCAGGCCCGTTGCCGGGCCCGATGGGGTGGTCACTCCTTGCATTGCGTTGCCTTCGCTTTCGCATCGACGGACACGGCTTGCCACAGGTCGGCCCCCGCGGGGAACTTGGCCATGACGATCGTGAAGTACACGTAACTGCTGTCGGTGACCGCGGTGCCGAGGAGCTTGCCCGACCTGACGTCCTTGCCGTAGACCTTGCCCTGGAAGTCGCAGAAGCCGACCGTGGCGGCGGTCTTCGCCGAGGTCACCTTCACCGTGGGCCGGTAGAAGCGGTCGGTGCCGGTCTCGGTCCAGCCGCCGTCCACCGCCTGCCCGATCTGCGTACGGGCATACGCGGCGGCGCTGCCGCCCGGCTGCGCGTACTGCGCCACCAGCGGCTCGTTGACATTCCGCTTCACGATGCCGTGGGCGATGCTGCGCATGAAGTTGGCGGCGTTGCCCAGCGCGGCGGCCTCGGCGTGACCGGTCGGCGCGGGCCAGTCGAAGACCAGCTTCAGATCGCCCGGCAGCGCCAGGTTCGGATCCTGCGTCACGGGCGGCGCGGTCGGCTCGGCGGACGCCGACGCCGTGGGAGAGGCGGCCGTCGCGGTGGGGGAGGCGGTGTTCGCCGCATCCCCGTCGATCGTGTCGGAGCCGCCACCCCCACCGCCGCAGGCGGACAGCGCCAGGACGGCGGTCGCCGTCAACGCGGCGGCCGTGGCGCCGCAGTGGACTCGCATGGTCAACGCTCCCGATCGGTGCTCACCGGGCACCGACGGGCACCGGCCGAACAACACATCGAACGCCGAACACCCCTTGGCCCCGTATCCAAGTGGAATCCAACGTACCCAAGGCGGCGGCCCGTGTTGAGAGGGGAAGTGTGCTGGTTCGGTCACGTGCGGGTCACCGCGACGGCACAGCCGCCGATTCCACCCGGATGCCGCGCAACCCGGCAAGGACACAACCCCTCCTAACGGATAGTCGGCGACCTATTGGATACAAGTGGTGGGTCCCGAACAAACGCCGTAAAAGCAGCGAATGGGCTCGAACGCGTCGAACACCGCGGAGAACACGACGACTTCGCGTGGCGCGGAGCACCCGAGCCCTCGAAGAACCTTCGAAAGGCAAGGCACGTCATGCAGCAGAGCCGCACCACCGGTACCCGCACCCGTACCGTCCGCCGTATCGCCCTCACCACGGCCGCGGTGGCGCTCGCGGTCGCCGTACCCGCCGCCGCGGCGCAGGCGCAGTCCCAGCCGCGGACCGCGTCCCACACGACCGGGCAGTCCCGCACGACCGGGCACGGGCACGCGGTCGCGCACAAGGCGCCCACGGCGCACAAGGCCCACAAGGGCGCCAAGGCCGAGCCGGTGATCGGCTCCGGCAGCCCGCAGTCCACGACGGGCCGCGTCGCCGACTTCTACGGGTCCTACATCGATGCCGTCTGGGACACCGACAGCGGCCACCTCGGCGCCGACCTGCGGTCGCACTTCCTGACCAAGGGCCTCCAGAAGAAGCTCGCCGCGTGGGAGAAGAAGAACCACGCGGACGGCGTGCTGCGCGCCCAGGACGTACCGACGGCGTGGCGCGTGACGTACGCGGGCAGCGGCGCGGGACACGCCTTCACCAATGTGCGCCTGACGTTCGGCGGGAAGGGCCACGAGACGTACCAGACGCTCAAGGTGCGGTCGGACCTGGCGACGAAGAAGATCTCCGACATCAAGTAGCGCGCGGGGCCCGCTGATTCGGTCCTTCGGACCGGTCGGCGGGGTCGGCCGGCCGGTTCCCGGCGTCGTACGGCGCCGGGAACCGGCCGGCCGCGGAGTACGTCAACCCGCCCGCTAAAGCTCGCCCTTGCGGGTGAGGTGGTGGAAGGAGACCCAGCCGGGCAGCACCGGCAGCCAGAAGGTCAGCAGCCGGAAGAAGAGCACGGCCGGAGTGGCGACCTCCTTCGGCAGCCCGGCGGCGATCAGGCCACCGGTGAGGGCGAGTTCGACGGCCCCGACGCCACCGGGGGTGGGCGCGGCGGACCCCAGCGCGTTGCCCGCGAGGAAGACGACGGCGATGGCCGCGTAACTGAGGTGGCCGCCGAAGGCCCGTACGCAGCCGTCCAGGCAGATCACGAAGGTGACCGTCAGCATCAGCGTGCCGCCGATGCCGGTGATCAGCTTCGCGGGCCGCTGGAGCACGTCCAGCATGCGCGGCACGACCCCGGCGAACAGCGCGCGTACCCGCGTCGAGACGAACTTCCGCAGCGCGGGCACCGCCGTGACGACCAGCACCAGCACGCCCGCGGTCAGCAGCCCGGCCATGACCGTACGGGACGGCGACAGCGACGGCGTCTTCTCCGTACCGGTGATGAAGCCGAACGCCATCAGCAGCACCACGTGCGAGCCGAGGCCGACGAGCTGGGAGGCGCCGACGCTCGCCACCGCCAGGCCGGGCCGTACGCCCGCCTTCTGCAAGTAGCGGGTGTTGAGCGCGACACCGCCGACCGCGGCCGGGGCGACCAGCTTCACGAACGACCCGGCGACCTGCGCGAGGACCGTCTTCACCAGCGACAGCCGCTCCGGTACGAACCCGGAGAGCGCGCACGCGGCGGCGACGTAACTGGCCGCGGAGCCGAGGACCGCGATCACCGCCCACCGCCAGTCGGCGTTGGCGATGGCGTCGCCGATCGGCACGGAACTGAGCTGGGACAGCAGGAAATACGCGGCGAAGGCGCCCGCGATCACCGTGATCAGCGTGCGCGGCTTGATACGTTCGAGACGGACCGGCTCGACCGGCGCCTGCGGACGGATCAGCAGCACCTGCTGGCGGATGAGGGAGAGCAGGTCGTCCTCGCGGGCCTCCTCCAGCGCGTCCTCTATGGCCCGCTTCTCCGCCTTGCTCTCGGCCTTGCGCTCGGCCTTCCGGCCCGCCTTGAGCTTGCCCGCCTTGAGGTCCCCGGTCTTGAGGTCCCCGGCTCTGAGGTCTCCGGTTCTGAGATCCCCGGTTCTGAGATCCCCGGCCTTGAGGTCCCCGGCTCTGAGGTCCCCTGGCGGCACCGCCGCCGTCGCGCCGCCGTGCGCCACCTCCGCGCCGTGCGCGCGCTCCGCGGCCCGTGCCTCCTTCTCCGCCGCCGACGCCGCGAGCACCGCGTCCCGCTCGCGCTGCGCGCGGGCCCGCCCGAGCACCTTCAGCCGCGCCCGGGTCTCCCGGCTCAGCGCGATCGGCTGGAGCAGCGGCAGCGAGTTGGCGACCCGGTCGGGACCGAGCACCGCGAGCCCCGAGGCCACCGCGCGCTCGGGCCCCACCCGCAGCGCGAGCGTCGTCAGCATCTGCGCGATGTCCATCCGCAGCACGATGTCCCCGGCCGCGATCTCACCGCCGCGCAGCTCGGTCAGCACGACCTTGCCGGAACGATCCACCAGCAGCGACTCACCGACCAGCCGCCGGTGCGCGATCCGCCGCGACTGGAGCGCCCGCACCTGCGTCCACGCCTCGCGCAGCAGGTCGTCGGTGATCTCGTCGTCCGCGAGCGAGTCGAACCGCCGGCCGCCGATGTGCTCGTAGACCAGCATCACCGCGTCGGGGCCCAGCTCGGAGGTGGCGATCAGCTTCGGCGCGTTGGCCCCGGCGGCGATGGCCGCGTACGCCAGCAGCGCCTCCTGCTCCAGCGCCTGCCGCAGCGACAGCAGACTGCGCCGCTGCGTGATCCCGCCGACCAGGGCGAGCCGCCGCCACAGCCGGTAGAAGAAACCGTGCGCCTGCTGCTCCCGGTCGACCACCGTGACGTCCAGCGGCGGGCCGTCCTCCAGCGTCACCAGATACGCCCGGCCGCGGTCGGAGTCCGCGGTCTCCGGGCCGTCCAGCTCGACCCGGCGCGCGGTCTGCGGCGCGAAGCCGACCCGGCGCAGGCCCGCGAGCAGGTGCTGCCCGGTCGGCCGGACGTTCGGCGAGCCGACCGCGTAGACCGTGCCGTAGGCGACCGTCCAGCCGATCAGCACGGTCACGGCGATCGAGAACGGTGTCGTGTAGCCGCCGACCAGCACCGCGAAGGCGTCCAGCAGCAGCACGAACCACAGCGCGACCCGCCAGCGCGGTCTGCGCGCCATCCCGACCGCCGTCACATAGGCGATGACGGGCGCGAGATAGCCGTGCACGGGGTCGGTGAGGCCGGTGCCGCCGGGCGCGCTGTGGGTCAGCGCCTCCTGGATCGGATTCGGCGCGGAACTGGTCACCCACAAGTCGGTGGCGAGCGCGGCGCCGTGCGCGAGGACGGCCGCCAGGACGCCGTCGGCGATCCGCAGCCCGTCCCGCTTGACCAGCCGCTCGATCGCGAAGGCGACCGGCACGATCAGTACGGCGATGCTCGCGGTCAGGCCCGCGAAGGACGACAGGGCGTCGGGCGCGTGGTCGGCGCCCTTGGAGATGTCCGTCTCCAGGCCGGTGGTCGTCGCGTGCGCGAAGCCCGCGATGGCCAGCACGACCGCGATGCCCAGCAGCCCGAACAGGAAGCGCATCAGGTCGGCGGGGCGGTGCACGCGGGCGGCGAGCAGCGGTTCGTCGACCAGGACGGTGCCGGGTCCCGGCCCGGGGGTCAGGGTGGGAGCGGGGCCGGGGGCGGTGCCGGACGCGGTGTCCGGGGTCTTCTCGGGCGTGGCGCCGGACGCCGTGCCTGGCGCGGTGCCGGGCGCGGTGTCGGGTGTGGCCTCGGGCGTCGTGTCGTCTGCGGCGGCCCGGTCGGCGTCCGGGCCGGTGTCCGTCGCGGGTTCGGCCACGGCGTCACGCGTGGTGTCGGGCACGGGCAGGTCGGACAGGCGCGCCCTGTGGGCCCCGTTCGCGGCCGGCGCGGCGGGGTGCGCGGGCAGCGCGTCGGGGGCGCGGTCGGCCGGTCCGGCCTGCTCCGCGCCCGGCTGCTGCTCCCCAGCCGTCTCTTCTTCTTGATCTCGTATCACCAGTCACCGCCCGGACGATGGTGGCATGAGAGGTCTGCGAATGGGACCGGAACCCCCCGTTGTCGGTGGTCTGGGGCAGGATTGTTCGGATGAGCGAGGAGTACGACCCCGGTGCCCCCACGGAGTACGCGGAGCGGGTGCTGGACACCGTAGAACTGATCCCGCCCGGCCGCGTGATGACATACGGCGATGTCGCGGAATACCTGGGCGAAGGCGGTCCGCGACAGGTCGGCCGGGTCATGGCGCTGTACGGCGGCGGCGTGACCTGGTGGCGTGTCGTGCGCTCCGACGGGACGCTGCTGCCCGGCCACGAGCTGAGCGCGCTGGACGCGTACCGCGCCGAGGGCACCCCGCTGCGTGAGCGCGGCCCGGCCGCCGAGGGGCACATACCGCGCGTCGACATGCGCAGGGCCCGCTGGGACGGGGGCGCCGCCGACCTCGCGGGGGGCGGCAGCGGCTGACGGCCGGGGACTCATGTCCTCCAGCTTCCGTCATCGGCGCCGCCGCGATGGCATCGGCCGTCCGTACGGAGTACATCCCGCGCGTGGCGTAGCGTCGACAGCTCCCGTCCGGGAACGCGATCCCGGCGGCGTACGTGACCCGGTACGCGGTCCCGTACGCGTCCCCGTACGACCGTCAGAGCCCGCGACCGACCCCGTGACCGATCCCGCGACCGGTCCTGTGACCGACCTCCTGCCCGAGCTTGTGCCAGAGCCCGCGGCAGAATCCGTGACCGACCCCACGACCGACCCCGCACCCGAATCCGTACGCGCATCTGATCCTGGCCCCGACAGAACCGGCGAACCACGTGACATCCTCCTCGGTCTCCTCCGCCTCCTCCGCCACCTCGGCAGTGCCGCACCAGGCGCACCGGGGTGCGGGCGGCGGCGGGTACCGGTTGGTGCGGACGCCGCCGGTGGCCGCGACGCCTCCTGTGCTGGACGCGGCACAGCGCGCGGTGGTTGAGCACGGGCAGGGGCCGCTGCTGGTGCTGGCCGGGCCCGGCACCGGCAAGACGACCACGCTCGTCGAGGCGGTCACCGCGCGGGTGCGGGCCGGGACGGATCCCGACCGGATTCTCGTGCTCACCTTCAGCCGCAAGGCCGCCGTCGAGCTGCGCGACCGGCTGGCGGCGCGGGCGGCGGCGGAACCCGACGGTCCGGGCGGCGCGACCGGCGGAGTGGTGGCACCGCACGCCACCACCTTCCACTCCTTCTGCTACGCCCTGGTCCGCGAGCACCAGGCGCCCGAGCTGTTCGCCGACCCGATCAGGCTGCTGTCGGGCCCCGAGCAGGACCTGCTGGTCCGCGAGCTGCTGGCCGGAGAGGCCATGCTCGAACGCGACGGGCGCGGCAAATTCCGCTGGCCGGACGACCTGCGGGCCGCGCGCACCACGCGCGGATTCGCCGACGAGGTGCGCGCGGTGGTCGCGCGCAGCCGCGAACTGGGGCTCGGCCCGCGCGCCCTCGCGGACTTCGCCCGCCGCATCGGGCGGCCCGACTGGACCGCGGCGGCGGCCTTCCTGGACGAATACCTGGAGGTCAGCGATCTCCAAGGCGTCATCGACTACACCGAACTCGTCCACCGGGCCGCGCTGCTCGCCGAACGCCCCGAGACGCACCGGGAGCTGGCCGGGCGGTACGACGCCGTCTTCGTCGACGAGTACCAGGACACCGACCCGGCGCAGGTACGGCTCCTCCAGGCGCTGGCGGGGCAGGGCCGCACGCTGGTCGCCTTCGGCGACCCCGACCAGTCGATCTACGCCTTCCGCGGCGCCGACATCAACGGCATCCTCGACTTCCCCACCGACTTCCCGCCCCGCGACGCCAAGGCCGCCGCCGTCCGCGTCCTCACCGTCTCCCGCCGCGCCGGGGCCGAACTCCTGGACGCCACCCGGCGGCTCACCACCCGCATGCCGCTGCCCAAGCTGCCCGCCGCGGCCGTACGGCAGCACCGCGCGCTGCACGCCGTACGGTCCGACGGCGCGGTCGCCGTCCGCACGTATCCGACCTCCGGCGCGGAACTCGACGGTATCGCCGACACCCTGCGCCGCGCGCATCTCGAAGACGGCATCCCCTGGCACGACATGGCCGTCCTCCTGCGCTCCGCCTCGCCCCTCCCGGCCCTGCGCCGCGCCCTCACCACCTCCGGTGTCCCCGTCCACCTCGACGCCCCCGACATCCCCCTCCACGCCGAGCCCGCCGTCGCCCCCCTCCTCCTCGCCCTCCGCCTAGCAGCCGAGTCGGCTGCCCCTGAGCCCCCCACCCTGCCCGGCGCCCCGGGAACGCCCGACGGGGGCGTGGACTCCGTTCGGCCTGGCGGCTTGGGAGCGTCCGGCGGGGACGCGGACGCCGCTCTGCCCGGTGGGCCCGGAACGCCCGGCGGAGGCGTGGACTCCGCTCGGCCGGACGGCCTGGGAGCGCCCGGCGAGGACGCGGACGGGGGGTCCGCCGAACCCGCTCGGCCGGGTAGGCCGGGAATCCCCGGCGAGGACGCGGACGCCGCTCGGCCGGGTGGGCAGGGTGCGTCCGGCGAGGACGCGGGCGGGCGGTCCGCCGACCCCGCTCTGCCCGGTGGGCCGGGAGGGCCCGGCGCGTCCTCGGCGTCGGCGGCCGGCCCCGCCGAGCCCGGCCGATCGTCGGCCCCCCTTTCCGGGCCTGCGCCGTTCGGCGGCCCGCAGGGGCGGGGTGAGGTCGCTGCTTCGTCGGCGGCACCCGACGGGTCTTCGCGGGGCGACGGGCGGGGGGTGGGGCGGGTGGTTGTTGGGGTGGAGGACGCCGTCGCGCTGCTGACGTCGCCGTTGGGGGGGATGGACGCCGCGGATCTGCGGCGGTTGGGGCGGGCGTTGCGGGAGGAGGAGCGGGCCGCGGGCCACGCGGTGCCGCGGGGGTCGGACGAGCTGATCGCGGAGGCGGTGGGGGAGCCGGAGCGGCTGGTGGCGCACGACCCGGCGTATGCGCGGGGGGCGCTGCGGGTGGGCGGGCTGCTGAGGGCCGCGCGGGACACGCTGGCAGGCGGTGGCACGGCGGAAGAGGCGCTGTGGGGCCTGTGGGACGGCTCGCCCTGGCCGGGGAGGCTGGAGCGGGCGGCGTTGCGGGGCGGGGCGGGCGGACGCCACGCCGACCGTGACCTGGACGCGGTGTGCGCGCTGTTCGAGACGGCGGCGCGGGCCGAGGAGCGCACCGGCGGCCGGGGCGCGCTGAACCTCATCGAGGAGCTGTCGGCGCACGACATCGTCGCCGACACGCTCGGCGGCCCGGCCGTACGCCCCGACGCCGTACGCCTGATGACCGCGCACCGGTCGAAGGGCCTGGAGTGGCGGCTCGTCGTGGTGGCCGGGGTGCAGGACGGCGTCTGGCCCGACCTGCGGCGGCGCGGCTCGCTGCTGGAGGCGGACCGGATCGGCACCGACGGCCTCGCGCCGCCGCTCAGCCAGGGCGCGCTCCTCGCGGAGGAACGGCGGCTGTTCTACGTGGCGGCCACCCGCGCCCGCGAGCGCCTGCTGGTCACGGCCGTGAAGTCGGCCAACGACGACGGCGACCAGCCCTCCCGCTTCCTGGCCGAGCTGGGCGTGCCCCCGCAGGACGTCACCCACCGCTCGCGCCGCCCGCTGGCCGTCGCGGCGCTCGTCGCCGAACTGCGCGCCACCACCGTCGACCCCGCCGCGTCCCCCGCCCTGCGCGACGCCGCCGCGCGCCGGCTGGCCAAGCTCGCGGCGCTCAACGACGACGGGTACGCGCTCGTGCCCGCCGCGCACCCCGACCGCTGGTGGGGCCTGTACGAGCCGACCCGCTCGACCGTTCCGCTGCGCGACCGCGACCAGCCCGTCGTCCTGTCCGGCAGCGCGCTCGACCAGCTCGCCAACACCTGCGCGCTCCAGTGGTTCCTCGGCCGCGAGGTCAAGGCGGAACCGCCGTCCACCGCCGCCCAGGGCTTCGGCAACGTCGTCCACGTCCTGGCCGACGAGGTCGCCTCGGGACGCGCCCCCGCCGACCTCGACGTCCTGATGGAACGGCTGGACTCGGTCTGGGACGCCCTCGCCTTCGACGCGCCGTGGAAGTCCCGGCAGGAGAAGGAGAACGCCCGCGCGGCCCTGGAGCGCTTCCTGCGCTGGCACGTCATGGAGCGCGGCCGTACCCCCGTCGCCACCGAGCACGGCTTCGACGTCACCTTGGAGGCGGGCGACGCCCGGGTACGGATCCGCGGCAGCATGGACCGCGTCGAGACCGACGCCGAGGGCAACGCGTACGTCGTCGACTTCAAGACCGGCCGCTCCAAGCCCACCGCGGCCGAGGTCACCCACCACCCGCAGCTCGCCGTCTACCAGCTCGCCGTGCGCGAAGGCGCCGTCGACCCCCTCTTCAACGACACCCGCCCGCCGTCCGGCGGCGCCGAACTCGTCCAGCTCAGGCTCGGCGCGACGCGCAAGGAAGGCGGCGAGACCGTACCGGCCGTGCAGCGCCAGGAACCGCTGGCGGGGGAGTGGGCGCAGGAGCTGCTGGCCGAGGCCGCGGGCCGCGTCCTGGACGAGCGCTTCACCCCGTCCACCGGCCAGCACTGCGCCAACTGCGCCTTCCGGGCGGCCTGTACGGCGCGACCGGAGGGACGCCAGGTGGTGGAGTGAACGACCTCCGTGCCCCGGTGTGAGCGATGGCCGCGCCCCAGAGTCAGCGACGGCCGCGCCCCGGTGCGAGCGACGGCCGTGCCCCGGTGTGAGCGACGGCCGCCGTACGGGCCGCCCAGCGTGCGGACGGCGGTGTCGTACGGATCGCGGAATGAGGGGTTCCGCCGCCACGGCTGTCGGCGGAGCCGGATAGCCTCACCCGAGTGGCAACCCCCCTCACCGACCCCGAGCAGCTCAAGGAGCTGCTGGGCATCCCGTTCACCCCGGAGCAGATGGCGTGCGTCACCGCACCCCTCGCGCCGGGCGTGATCGTGGCCGGGGCCGGGTCGGGGAAGACGACGGTGATGGCCGCGCGGGTGGTGTGGCTGACCGGCACCGGACAGGTGGCGCCCGAGCAGGTGCTGGGCCTGACCTTCACCAACAAGGCGGCGGGCGAGCTGTCCGAGCGGGTCCGCAGAGCCCTCGCGCGGGCCGGGATCACCGACCCCGACCCGGACCCGGCGGCGGAGGGCGACCCCGAACACCCGCCGGGCGACCCGCAGATCGCCACGTACCACTCCTTCGCCGGGCAGCTCCTGAAGGACCACGGGATGCGGATCGGCCTGGAGCCCGGCGCGCGGCTGCTCGCCGACGCCACCCGCTACCAGCTCGCCGCGAAGGTGCTGCGCCGCGCGCCGGGACCGTATCCGGCGCTCACCAAGGGCCTGCCCACACTCGTCGGCGACCTGCTGGCGCTGGAAGGCGAACTGGCCGAGCACCTGGTGCCGGTCGAGCGGCTGACGGCGTACGACACGCGCCTGGCCGAGGAACTGGCCGACATCGACCCGGCCACGCGCGGCTACGCCTGGGCGCGCGAGGTGAAGCAGGCGGTACGCGCCCGGCTCGACCTCGCCGGGCTCGCCGCCGACTACCGGGCCGAGAAGCGCTCCCGCGACCTGCTGGACTTCGGCGACCAGATCGCGCTGTCCGCGACGCTCGCGCAGGACAGGGCCGAGGTCGGCGCGATCCTGCGCGACCAGTACCGGGTGGTGCTGCTCGACGAGTACCAGGACACCTCCGTCGCCCAGCGGCTGCTGCTCGCCGGGCTGTTCGGCGGCGGCACCGGGCACGCCGTCACCGCCGTCGGCGACCCCTGCCAGGCCATCTACGGCTGGCGCGGCGCCTCCGTGGCCAACCTCGACGACTTCCCCCGGCACTTCGCCCACGCCGACGGCCGCCCCGCCGACCGCTACTCGCTCAGCGAGAACCGCCGCTCCGGCGGGCGCCTGCTCGACCTCGCCAACACCCTCGCCGTCGAACTGCGCGCCCGCCACGAAGGCGTCGAGGCCCTGCGGCCCGCCCCCGGCGCCGAACGCGACGGGCTGGTGCGCTGCGCCCTGCTGCCCACCCAGGACGACGAGACGGCCTGGCTCGCCGACTCCATCGCCCACCTGGTGTGCACCGGCACCCCCGCGGGCGAGATCGCCGTCCTGTGCCGTACGGCCGCGCACTTCGCCGACTTCCACGCCGCGCTCGTCGCCCGCGACATCCCCGTCGAGGTCGTCGGCCTGTCCGGGCTGCTGCACCTGCCCGAGGTCGCCGACCTCGTCGCCGTCTGCGAAGTCCTGCACGACCCCACCGCGAACGCCGCCCTCGTCCGCCTCCTCACCGGCCCCCGCTGGCGGATCGGCCCCCGCGACCTGGCCCTCCTCGGCCGCCGCGCCCGGCAGCTCGTGCGGTACGGGGCCGCGGGGGACGGGCGCGATCCGCTGGCGGCGGCCGTCGAGGGCGTCGACCCGGCGGAGGTGATCTCGCTGGCGGACGCGCTGGAGACATTCCTCGCATCGGCGTCCCCGGGGTCCGACGGGAGCGACGGCCCGGACGACGACCTGCCGTTCTCGCCCGAGGCACGGGTCCGCTTCGCCCGGATCGCCGCGGAGATACGGGATCTGCGGCGCGCGCTCGCCGACCCGCTGATGGACGTGCTCCACCGGGTCCTGGCCGTCACCGGCCTCGAAGTCGAGCTGTCCGCGTCCCCGCACGCGCTCGCCGCCCGCCGCCGCGAGACCCTGCACGCCTTCCTCGACATCGCCGCGGGCTTCGCCGCCCTCGACGGCGAGGCCACGCTGCTGGCCTTCCTCGGCTTCCTGCACACCGCCATCCAGTACGAGAAGGGCCTCGACAGCTCGCTGCCCGGCGGCGAGAACACCGTCAAGGTGCTCACCGCCCACAAGTCCAAGGGCCTGGAGTGGGACGTCGTGGCCGTGCCGGGCCTGGTCGCCAAGGGCTTCCCGAGCGAACGCGGACGCGAGCTGTGGCCCGCCAACGCGAAAGTGCTGCCACACGGGCTGCGCGGCGACGCGGCCACCCTCCCGGACGTGGCCGAATGGAGCCGCGCCGGGCTCGACGGCTTCCGCGCGGCCATGAAGGAACACCAGCGCGTGGAGGAGCTGCGCCTCGGCTACGTCACCTTCACCCGCCCGCGCTCCCTGCTGCTGGGCTCCGGCCACCGCTGGGGCCCCACCCAGAAGAAGCCGTTCGAGCCGTCCGCCTTCCTCGACGCCCTGCGCACCCACTGCGAGGCGGGCCACGGCGAGATCGAGCACTGGGCGGAGCCCCCGGCCGAGGACGAGCAGAATCCCGCCCTCGCCGCCCCCGTCGAGCCCCCCTGGCCGCTGCCCCTCGACCCGACCGCCCTGGAACGGCGGCGCCGGGCGGCGAAGACCGTCCTCACCTACCTGGAGTCCGGCGCGGGCCCCGACCCCGGCGCGGATTCCCCGGCGCCGCTGCCGTACGAGCCGTCGTACGAGCCGGACGATCAGCCGGACGAGGAGCCGGACGACCAGCCGGACGACGAGCCGCCGTACGACGACGTGGGTGACATGGGCGACGTCGCGGACTGGGACGCGCTCCCCACCCAGCGCCCGCCGGTACGGGAGTCGCACGGCGTACGCGAGGACGTACCGGCGCGCGGCCCCGTGGCGCAGGACGCACCCGTACGTGAACCCGCACGGGACGGTGAACCCGGTCTCGTAGCGGAAGAGGCGCGGCTGGTGGCGTCCTGGGACCGGGACCTCGACGCGCTCGCCGACGAGCTGCGGCGGGCGCGGGCGGGCGTACGGGACGTGCCGCTGCCCGCCGCGCTCACCGCGACGCAGCTGCTGCGGCTGGCCGCCGACCCCGACGGTCTCGCCCGCGACCTGGCCCGGCCCATGCCGCGCCCCCCGGCGCCCGCGGCCCGGCGCGGCACCCGCTTCCACGCGTGGGTCGAGTCGCGGTTCGACGCCCGCCCGCTCTTCGGGCCCGAAGACCTCCCCGGCATCGAGGGCGACGACGACATCGCCGACGAACGCGACCTCGCCGCGCTCAAGGACGCCTTCCTGCGCGGTCCGTACGCCGACCGCACCCCGTACCGGGTCGAATTCCCCTTCCACCTGGTCCTGGCGGGCCGCGTGATCCGCGGCCGGATGGACGCGGTGTACCGGGACGGCGACCGCTACGAGATCCTCGACTGGAAGACCGGCCGCGCCACCGACGCCGACCCCCTCCAGCTCGCCGTCTACCGCCTGGCCTGGTCGGAGCACCAGGGCGTCCCGCTCGACCGCGTCACCGCCGCCTTCCTCCACATCCGCACGGCGACGGTCATCCGGCCGCCGGACCTGCCGGACCGGGAGGGTCTTGAGCGGCTGCTGGGCCCGACCGCGGGAAAGCGGGGCCCGACCGCGTAAATCGGGACCACCCCCGCCAAGCTAGGCTGCACGTATGTGCACGACCACCGGGAGTTGAAAGCAGCCTTGACCGGATTCGACGCTATGTCGCAACCGCTCGCCCTCACCCACGAGGGCGTCGACCGAGCCGCGCACCACCGCCTGGACGAGGCGTGGCTGGCCGCTGCCTGGAGCCACCCGACAACCCGCGTCTTCGTCGTCTCCGGCGGCCAGGTGCTGGTCGAGGACGGGCCCGACGGGCGTACGGCCCTGGTGATGACCCCCGCCTTCGACGCCCCGGAAACCGAGACGCACCGCTACTTCCTGGGCACGGCCCCGGACGGCGTGCGCTACTTCGCGCTCCAGAAGGACACCCTTCCCGGCCGGATGGACGAGGAGGCGCGTCCCGCGGGGCTGCGCGAGGTCGGCGGGCTGCTGTCGCCGCTGGAAGCCGGACTCATGGTGCACGCGGTGGCGCTGGAGAACTGGCAGCGGATGCACCGCTTCTGCTCCCGCTGCGGCGAGCGCACCGTCATCGCCGCCGCGGGCCACATCCGCCGCTGCCCCGCCTGCGGCGCCGAGCACTACCCGCGTACGGACCCGGCCGTGATCATGCTGGTCACCGACGAGGAGGACCGGGCCCTGCTCGGCCGCCAGGTCCACTGGCCCGAAGGCCGCTTCTCGACCCTCGCGGGCTTCGTGGAGCCCGGTGAGTCCATCGAGCAGTCCGTACGCCGCGAGGTCTTCGAGGAGGCGGGCGTCGTCGTCGGCGACGTCGAGTACGTCGCCAGCCAGCCCTGGCCCTTTCCCTCCAGCCTCATGCTGGGCTTCAACGCCCACGCCACCTCGTCGAAGATCACCGTCGACGGCGAGGAGATCCACGAGGCCCGCTGGTTCTCCCGCGAGGACCTGCGCGCCGCCTTCGAGTCCGGCGAAGTGCTGCCGCCCTTCGGCATCTCCATCGCCGCCCGGCTCATCGAGCTGTGGTACGGCAAGCCCCTGCCCCGCCCCGGCGCCAACGCCTGAGCCTGCTGCGGCGCCAACGCCTGAGCCCCCAGCGGCAGCAACGCCTGAGCCCGCCGCGCCTCACGGCGACGACGGGCTCGTACGTACGGTGCGGGTCAGGCGCCGATCTTCTGCTTCACCTGCGCCAGCGACGGGTTGGTGAGGGTGGAGCCGTCGGGGAACAGCACGGTCGGCACCGTCTGGTTGCCGCCGTTCGCCTTCTCCACGAACTTCGCCGACTCCGCGTCCTCCTCGATGTTCACCTCGGTGTACGCGATGCCCTCGCGGTCCATCTGGCTCTTCAGCCGACGGCAGTAGCCACACCAGGTGGTGCTGTACATGGTCACGGTGCCCGACATCGCTTCTCGCTCCTCGTCGCCTGCGGGTGAAGGGGGTTCTGCGCCAGTAGAACACCATGGCGGGAGTGGGCATTCCGGGGGGCGGCCGGTCGGCCGCGAGGGGGTTACGGGGCGGCTTGCGGGTGCGGGTCCAGGGGCAGGTACCGGGGCGGGGTGCGCGGCGGGTTTCGCGGGCGGCTGTGGATAACTTCGCCGGGGTGTCGGTCGGACCTGGCAGAGTGGCGGGGTGACTGCGACAACCCACGAATCGCTCTTTCCCGCGCAACCCGACTCCGCGGACGCGGTGCTCGCCGGACTCGACCCCGAGCAGCGCGCCGTCGCGACGGCGCTGCACGGGCCGGTGTGCGTGCTGGCGGGGGCCGGTACGGGCAAGACCCGGGCGATCACGCACCGGATCGCGTACGGGGTGCGGGCCGGAATCCTGCAACCCGCGAGTGTGCTCGCGGTGACCTTCACCGCGCGGGCGGCGGGGGAGATGCGGGGGCGGCTGCGGCAGCTCGGCGCGGGCGGTGTGCAGGCACGGACGTTCCACTCCGCGGCGCTGCGGCAGCTCCAGTACTTCTGGCCGCGGGCGATCGGCGGGGAGATCCCGCGGCTGGTGGAGCGCAAGGTGCAACTGGTGGCGGAGGCGGGAGCCCGCTGCCGGATCAGGCTGGACCGCAACGAACTGCGCGATGTCACCGGCGAGATCGAGTGGTGCAAGGTCACGCAGACGGTGCCGGAGGAGTACGCGGCCGCGGCGGCCAAGACCGGCCGTGACGTGCCGCGCGACCCGGCCGAGGTGGCGAAGATCTACACCACGTACGAACAGCTCAAGCGGGACCGCGGGGTGATCGACTTCGAGGACGTGCTGCTGCTGACCGTCGGGGTGCTCCAGGACCGGCCGGACGTGGCGGACACCGTGCGGTCGCAGTACCAGCACTTCGTGGTGGACGAGTACCAGGACGTCAGCCCGCTCCAGCAGCGGCTGCTGGAGCTGTGGCTCGGCGGCCGGGACGACCTGTGCGTGGTCGGCGACGCCTCCCAGACCATCTACTCCTTCACCGGCGCCACCCCGGACTTCCTGCTCGGCTTCCGCTCCCGGCACCCCGACGCGACCGTGGTCAAGCTGGTCCGCGACTACCGCTCCACCCCCCAGGTCGTCGGCCTCGCCAACGGCCTGCTCGGCAAGGCCCGCGGCCAGGCCGCCGCCCACCGGCTGGAACTGATCTCGCAGCGCGAGGCCGGACCCGAGCCGGTGTACTCCGAGTACGCGGACGAACCCGCGGAGGCCGAGGGCGCCGCGCGCCGGATCAAGGAGCTGATCGCCTCCGGCGTACGCCCCAGCGAGATCGCCGTCCTCTACCGGATCAACGCCCAGTCCGAGGTCTACGAGCAGGCGCTGGCCGACGCCGGGGTGCCGTACCAGCTCCGCGGCGCGGAACGCTTCTTCGAACGGCCGGAGGTGCGCGAGGCCGGGCTGCTGCTGCGCGGCGCCGCCCGCGCGTCCACCGACCCGGAAGAGGCCGACAACACCGTGCCGCAGCAGGTGCGCGCGGTGCTCAGCTCCCGCGGCTGGGCCTCAGAGCCGCCGGCCGGCTCCGGGGCGGTACGGGACCGCTGGGAGTCGCTGGCCGCGCTGGTCCGGCTGTCGGAGGACTTCGCGGCGGCCCGGCGGGACGCCACCCTCTCGGACTTCGTCGCGGAACTGGACGAGCGGGCCAACGCGCAGCACGCCCCGACCGTCGAGGGCGTCACGCTCGGCTCGCTGCACGCCGCCAAGGGCCTGGAGTGGGACGCGGTCTTCCTGGTCGGCCTCACCGAGGGCACGCTGCCGATCACCTACGCCAAGACCGACGAGCAGGTCGAGGAGGAGCGGCGGCTGCTGTACGTCGGGGTGACCAGGGCCCGGCTGCACCTGTCGCTGTCCTGGGCGCTGTCCCGCTCACCCGGCGGGCGCGGCGGGCGCAGGCCCTCGCGCTTCCTGGACGGGCTGCGCCCCGGCTCCGCGCCGCGCGGCGCACGCGGCGCGGGCGCGGGCGGCAGCGGCGGCGCGGAGCGCGGCTCAAGCGGTCGCAAGCGGCGCGGCCCGGTGCTGTGCCGGGTCTGCGGCCGGACGCTGTCCGAGGCGGGCGAGATCAAACTGATGCGCTGCGAGGACTGCCCCTCGGATCTCGACGAGGCGCTGTACGAACGGCTGCGCGAGTGGCGGATGGAACAGGCCAAGGCGCTCGGCCAGCCCGCGTACTGCGTCTTCACCGACAAGACGTTGCTGGCCATCGCCGAGGTCAGGCCGGGCGGCGAGGCGGAGTTGTCGCAGATCGCGGGGGTCGGCGCGCGGAAACTCGACAAGTTCGGCGCGGACGTTCTGGCGCTGTGCGCGGGGGAGGAACCGGGCGGAAACGAGGCCGCCGAAGGATCTTCCGAAGAAACTGAAGAAGAGGCGGAAAAATAGTTTGCGCATCCCGAGGAAGTCCCCATAGCCTTCGGGAGCACGGTCGAGAGCGGCTCTTCCAAGAGCGGGTCTGATCGTGATGTACTAGCAGTCCGTTCCATCCGCACTACGACGCCGAGAGGAGGCGAGCCCAATGATCAGCATCATGACCACCGTGAAAATGACCGATCGTTCGGTCGTCGCCACCTGCCCGCTCGGCGTTTCGCCGCGTGCCACCCGTCTGTCTTCCGCCCTGCTCCCGGTTCTGCCGATCCGTGAGCGGAACGAGCGACCGATGCAGGCGCCCGCGGCAGCGGTAGCGGCGAAGGTTCTGGCGCATGCCTCTGCCTTCGCGGCGGCGGCCAACGGCGCCGGCGCTGGTACCGCCAAGGCTGCGATCGAGGCCAAGGGCGCTATCGACGGCTTCGCCAGCGGCGGCTTCGCCAATGGCAATGGACAGCAGAAGACGCAGCAGTACGGCAAGTGGGCCTTCCGCGGGCTCGAACCCTGGAGTGATCCAGCCTGATAACGCATCAGGTCGGCGCCTCAGGGCCGCGGAATCCCAGACCGGGATCCGCGGCCCTTCTGTTTTCTCTCCAGACAGAAAGCCTGTTCCGCAGGACAGGCAGAAACAGAAAACCGGCCCACCGGCCGGACCGACAGACGAGGAACGAACCAACCGTGCCTACCGCCCAGCACGCCCCGTCCGGACCCCAGCCCGACCTGAACCGCTCGCCCGCAGAAGCACACCACGACCCGGAGACTCCCTTGCTGCCCCTCACCGAGCTCGACGACGAGATCGAGCGACTCGGCGTGCCCGTCCCGTGCCGCACCTACGACCCGGAGGTCTTCTTCGCCGAGTCGCCGGCGGACGTCGAGTACGCGAAGTCCCTGTGCCAGACCTGTCCCGTCCGTGAGGCCTGCCTCGCCGGGGCCAAGGACCGCCGCGAGCCCTGGGGTGTCTGGGGCGGCGAGCTGTTCATCCAGGGTGTAGTCGTGCCCCGCAAGCGGCCCCGTGGCCGTCCGCGCAAGGACGCGGTCGCGGTATGACCGCCAGGAGGACCCGGCCGACCCGGAACGTCAGGAAGGCCCGCACCACCCGAAGCGCCACCACGGCGCATCTGCCCGGAACGATTGACCGCCCACTCACGCTCGACCCGAAGAATCAGGCCCCGATGAACCCCACACTCACCGAGATCCCCGCAGCCCGTACTTCCGACGCCCCCGCGTCGTACCAGAACAGGAACCTCGAAATGCAACTCATGCCAGAAGCACTGGCGCGTGCCCATATGCAACAGCGCCTGTACGAGGCCGAACACGAACGAAGGTCCGTGCGGCTGCTCGCCGCCCGCCGACTCCAGCGCCGTGCCGAACGCGCCTCGCTCCGTGCCCGCCGGGCACTGGCGATGGCCGTCATGCAGTAACCAGTCAGGCAGTTACCAACATTTGACGCGGGGCCGGTCCGAAAGGACCGGCCCCGCGGTGCGTTACGGCGACAAACGCGGCGCATGCGGAGGTATCGTCAACCAGTGGATCAGAAGAACTCTCAGACCACGACCACGACCACGTGCGCCCGCTGCGGCGAGACCCACGATGGCCTGCCGCTGACGTGGACCTGCTCCGTCGAGAACGGACACCGCGTGTACTTCTGCGTCACGTGCGCGCGCCAGCACCTCCGCAGCATCGAGAGCCGCCTCGACTCCGCGTGGTGGTAGCGCGGCTCCCAACCGCCGGCCGCCCAGCCGCCCGGCCGCCCCAGCACCCAGCCTTCAGCGCCAGCCGTCCGCCGCCGCCCGGCGTCCGTGCCCGCTCAGGCCGACTCCGCCGTGCCCTCGGGGTCGAAGCCGGGGAGCCACGCGTTGAGCTCGTCGCGGAGCCGGACCGTCGCGCCGAGCTGGCACAGCACCCCGACGGTGCTGAGGGTGACGCGGTGGATCAGCAGATAGGAGGGCGGCAGATTGAGCTGCTTGCCGAGCTGGTGCGCGGGTGAGCGCGGGTCGGCGATCCGGGCCGCCTGGGCGCGCATCCACGCCCGGTCGAAGGTGAACTCCTCGCGCCCGGCCGGCTCGATGATCGGCCGCAGATAGTCCAGCACGGCCTCGGCGTCCAGCTTGATCGTCGGCTTCACGAAACCCTCCTGGCGGAGCATCGCGTAGACCTCGTCGGCGTCGCTCTCCAGGGCCAGCCGCAGGGCGGTGCCGATCGGCAGCGGCAGCCCCTCCGGCAGCCGGTCGACGGTGCCGAAGTCCAGCACGCCCAGCCGCCAGCCCTCGGCGGGCCCGTCGTCGACCAGCAGCCGGAAATTCCCCGGATGCGGATCGGCGTGCAGCAGCCCGGTGCGGGCGGGCCCGGCGAACAGGAAGTGCGCCAGGAGCTGCCCCGCGCGGTCCCGCATCTCCTGACTGCCCCCGGAGATCACCTCCGACATCGGCACGCCGTCCATCCACTCGGTGACCAGCACCTCGTCGGCCTGGTGCACCACATCCGGCACGTGGACGTCCGGGTCCTCGGCGAACTCCTCCGCGTGCGCGTGCTGCGCCCTGGCCTCCAGGGCGTAGTCCAGCTCCTCCTCGACCCGCTCGCGCAACTCCACCAGCAGCGGCTTCACGTCCACCCCCGGCACCAGCGGCCCGAACAGCCGTGCCACCCGGCCCAGTTGCGTCAAGTCGGACAGCAGCGCGTCGCCCGCCCCCGGATACTGGACCTTCACCGCCACCTTGCGCCCGTCGCTCCACACCGCCCGGTGCACCTGGCCGATCGACGCGGCGGCGGCCGGGGTGTCCTCGAATTCGCTGAACAGTGAGCGCCAGTCCTTGCCCAGCCGCTCCGCCAGCACCTTGTGCACGGTGCGGGCGGGCATCGGCGGGGCGGCCTCCTGGAGCTTGGTGAGCGCCGCCCGGTAGGGCCCGGCGATGTCCTCCGGCAGCGCCGACTCGAAGACCGACAGGGCCTGGCCGAACTTCATGGCCCCGCCCTTCAGCTCGCCGAGCACCTTGAAGAGCTGTTCCGCGGTCCGCTCCTGCAACTCGGTCGCGACCTCGTCGGCCGGTCTGCCCCCCAGCCGCTTTCCCAGTCCGAGCGTGGCCCGTCCGGCGAACCCGAGAGGGAGCGCCGCCAGCTTCGCGGTACGGGTCACAGCCTTGCGCGGAAGATCAGACATGCGCCCCTCATTTCCCGTCGGTCACATGGCCATTGTGCCCCCCGCCACCGGCGCCCCGTCCCAGCGAGCACCGGTTGTCGTCGGCTCCGCCGCTTTGCCCCCGTCTGCGTCGCCCCAGGTGTCCCGGCCGTCCCGCGCCCCGCGGGCGGTCCCGGCACCGCACCCGCAGCGGCTGTCACCGGGCAGCGCCCTGACCTTGGTGGTGAGCCGGGACAGCGACATCTCCACCCGGCCGCCTACCCCCGGCGCCACCCGTCCATCCAGGTGCGCCAGCACGTGTCCGGCCGCCAGCCCGGCCACCGAGGTGGCCAGCGCGATGTCGCAGGCGGGCACCGCGGGCTGCCGCCCCGACCTGAGCTGGGCCAGTATCCGGGGCCAGGCCGGGTCCTCGTCGGCCAGCCGCAGCCCCAGGCACTCCCCGCACGCCGTCCGCCCCGGCAGCACCAGCGGACCGACCACGCCCGTCCCCTCGACCACACCCGTGTAGAGATGCGGCACCCCGGAGGCGACCAGCCGCCGGGACTCGCCCGGATCCGGCGCCCAGGCGTCCAGCCCGTCCCTCGGCGCGATCACCACCACCGTGGCGCCGGGTCTGCCGCGCTCGCCCGGCGTCGTACGCGGCCCCGGCGCCGCCCGCCGTACCGCGCCACGGGCCGCCGCGTCCCGCCGGTCCCCGATGTGGTCGGCCGGGATGCCGCAGGGGCCGGTGTCCCACGGCTCGACGCGCCCGCTGTCCAGCACGTCCACCGAGCCCACCCCGGCCGCCGACAGCACCGAGGCCACGGCGGCGCCGACCCGCCCGGCCCCGTGCACCCGCACCCGTGCCGCCCTGCGGTGCCGTATCCGACCCGCCGCCCCGCCGGGACCCGGGTGGACCACCGAGAGCGCCGCCAGATCGGGTCTGAGCCGGTCCAGGGCCGCCGCCCGGTGCCGTACCGCCTCCGCCAGCGCGCCGTGCGCCGCCGCGTCGTCCAGCACGCCGCCCTCGGCGAGCAGCCCCAGCAGCCGTCTGACCTGCGCGGGCCCGAGGCCCAGCGCACCCGCGTCACGGGTCAGCGTGTCGGCGCCGCGCGTGCCGTCGAGCAGGTCGAGAAAACCGGCCGCCGCGCCGTCGACCGGCTCCAGCACCACCGCGTGCGCCGGGTCCACCCCGAACTGCACGCTCTCCCTGTCCCGCCAACTGCGGCGCAGCGCGCTCTTGAGCATGGGACGCATGACCGTCACCCCCGTCCATCCGTTCACTCGATCCACCGGGACGTCCACCAGGACGTCCGCAAGAAGGTCCACCGGGAGAGCCGCCCACCGGCCAGCCCGTCCCGTCCATCCGGCCCGCCCGGCGAAATTCCCCATTCCGACTTCCCTCGTCACTCTCCGTAAGCGACAGAACTCAGCATGCCATTTCCCGGCGAAACTCCCGGAGAGTTATCCACAGGTTGTGGGGGATAGTCGTTCAATATGCGTATGAAGCGAGGTGATTCCCATGCGAACCGGCCGGGAGACGGGACTTCCCGGACACGCAGCGGGTAACGTCGAAGGCGTGTCCGCCGATCCAGCGCGTAGCCTCTCCAGCCAGCCCGCAAGCGGCCTACGGACCAATGCGGTGGAAGTACGCCGCAGTGCCCGCAGGCGCCGAACGGTTTCGGCATATCGCGACGGCGACCGAACTGTCGTGCTGATTCCGGCCCGAATGTCGGCGGCCGAGGAGCAGCGCTGGGTGACCACGATGCTGGAGAAGCTGGCGGCGCAGGAGAGCCGCCGGATGCCCGGCGACGACGAGCTGGCCGCCCGCGCGGAACGGCTGTCCGAGCAGTATCTGCTCGGCCGGGCCGTGCCCGACACGGTCCGCTGGGTCACCAACCAGAATTCCCGCTGGGGCTCGTGCACGCCCTCCGAGGGCAGCATCCGCCTGTCGCACCGCCTCCAGGGGATGCCCGAGTACGTCATCGACTACGTGCTGCTGCACGAGCTGGCGCACCTGCTCGTGCCGGGACACGGCCCGAGCTTCTGGCGACTGCTGGAGAGCTATCCGCGCACCGAGCGCGCACGCGGCTTCCTGGAGGGCGTCGTGGCGGCCGACCGGCTGCCGCATCCGCCCGGTTCCCGCGAGGAATAGCCGCTGTCGGCACGACCGGTTAGCCTGTCGCCACGTCGGCGCGGCAGCACAAGCGCCGCATCGCGAGCGCAGCAATGAGGGGATGGGGGACGGTCGTATCCATGGCCAGGGAATTCCAGCGTGGCCACAAGGCCAAGATCAGTGATCTGACGGCGGGGACGGATCTGTATGTCGGTGTACAGATCTCCGGCCCCGGCCTGACCTTCGACATCAGTTGTTTCGGGCTCGACGACAAGGAACAACTGTCGGACGACCGTTACTTCATCTTCTTCAACCAGCCCAAGTCGCCCGAGGAGTCGATCCAGCTCCTCGGCGCGCAGTCCGGCGACACCGAGTCCTTCCGTGTCACTCTCGACCGCATACCGGCGAACGTGCACAAGTTGGCCTTCACCGCGACGATCGACGGCAACGGGCAGATGTCGCAGGTCGCCCCCGGTTATCTGCGGCTCGTCGCGGGCGGTGAGGAAGTCGCGCGGTACGCCTTCACCGGCGCGGAATTCACCACCGAACGCGCCGTGATGGTCGCGGACATCTATCTCAAGGACGTGTGGCGTTTCGCCGCCGTCGGCCAGGGCTTCGACGGCGGGCTCGACGCGCTGCTGCGGAATTTCGGCGGCGAGGTCGCCGAGGACGAGCCCGCCGCGCCCGAGCAGGCCGCGGCCCCCGGTTTCGCGCCGCCCGGCGCCGTACCCGGCTTCGCACCCCCGCCCGGCCCCGCGGCGGCCCCCGCTCCGGCCTTCGGAGCACCCGCGCCGGCCGCCCCCGTACCGCCCCCGGCTCCCGCGCCCGCCTTCGGCGCGCCTCCCGGCCCGCCCGCCGCGCCCGCGCCGCAGGGCTTCGCGCCGCCTCCCGGCAACCCCGGCCTCCACCAGGCGCCCACCATGGTCGCGCCCCTGACCGCGCCGCCCGGCCAGGCCCCGCCGGGACAGCCGCCCTTCGGCCAGGTCCCGCCGCCCGGCGCGCCCCCCGCCGCCCCCGGATTCGGCGGTCAGCCGCCCTTCGGCCAGGTGCCGGGCCAGCCGGGTCCCCCCGGCCCGCCCGGCGGCGGCTACGCGGCCCCCGCCGTCCCCGCGCAGAACGCGGGCCTCGCCGCCGCCATGCAGAAGTACCGCGAGACGCCCACCGGCCAGCGCTGGACGCAGCAGAATCCGAAGATGATGCGCGCCGACCTCGGCCAGGGCGGCGGCCAGCCGGTCCTCGCCCGGCAGGGCAGCATGGTGCTCTACCAGGGCAAAGTCGATTTCGGCTACAAGGGTGCCGGTTTCACCGGCCGCATCGTCGGCAACGCCACGGGCCAGGAGATGCAGCTCATGCGCTGCACCGGGGGCGGCCAGGTCTTCTTCGCGGAGAACGCCGCCTATCTGCACCCCATCGAGCTCCAGGGCGACGCCATCTGCGTCTCGGCGGAGAATGTGCTGGCCTTCGACGAATCCCTCCAGCACGAGGTGCGCAGGATCGAGGGCCACGGCATCCCCGGCGGCGCCCTGTTCACCATGCAGTTCCAGGGCACCGGCACGGTCATCGTGAAGACGCACGGCACCCCCGTGGTGCTGCCCGTCACCCCGACCACCTACGCGGACAGCAACGCGATCGTCGCCTGGTCGGCCGCCTCACAGGTGATCGTCTCCAGCCAGGTACGGCTGCGCAGGACCGCGTATCCCGGCCACAGCGGCGAGACCGTGAACCTCCAGTTCCGCGGCGCCCCCGGTAATTTCATCGTCGTCCAGCCCTACGAGGTGTGACCCGCCATGGACCAGCAGATGATCGCGGGCTACGCACCGGCACCGGTGGCCGCCCGGATGGAGAACCACGGCTCGTCGATGCTCAAGGTCGCCATGGTGACCGGCCAGGACCTCTTCGCGCGCACCGGCTCGATGGTCGCCTACGAGGGCTTCGTGCAGTACGAGCCCAACCCGCCCGCCGTACGGCAGATGGCCTCGGCCTGGCTGACCGGCGAGAGCGCCCCGCTGATGAAATGCAGCGGTGACGGCCTGCTCTACCTCGCCGACTACGGCGCCGACGTGGTCTGTCTCAATCTCAACAACGAGTCGGTCTCCGTCAACGGCACGAATCTGCTCGCCTTCGACGCGCACCTCACCTGGGGTGTCGAACGGGTCAAGGGGCTGGCCAAATTCGCCGGTCAGGGCCTGTTCAACGTCGGGGTCAGCGGTCAGGGCTGGGTCGCGGTGACCTCCCGCGGCACGCCGATCGTGGTCGACTGCGGCAGCGGCGCCGACGAGACCTACGTCGACCCGGACGCGCTCGTCGCCTGGTCGTCGGGGCTGAAGATGAAGGCCAAGCGCAGCTTCAGGGCCGGGGCGCTGATCGGCCGCGGCAGCGGGGAGGCCTTCCAGATCGCCTTCTCCGGCCAGGGCTTCGTGGTCGTCCAGCCCAGCGAGGACAGCACTGACCGTCTCCGGATCCGGGGCTGAGGGGGAGCGACACCATCATGCAGAGCCCGCTTTTCGCATTCACCGAGGTCCAGAACCAGGACCACTACACCCTGCAGAATTCCTACCTCCTGCGGGTCCGCCTCGACGGCAACACCGGCCCCGACTGCCTGGCCCGCAAGGGCTCGATGGTCGCCTACCAGGGCATGATCGAATTCGACGGCGAGTACCAGTCGCAGGGCCAGCGCGGCGCCCGCCGCCACACCGGCGAGGGCCTCGACCTGATGCGCTGCTCCGGGCAGGGCACCGTCTACCTCGCCAACCTCGCCCAGCAGATCCACATCCTGGACGTCGACCACGAGGGCCTGACCGTCGACAGCGCGTACGTCCTCGCGCTCGACTCCGGGCTGCACTGGGACGTGATCGCGGTGGACAGCCAGTTCGGCCTGTCCGGCACGGGCGCGTACAACCTCAACATCTCGGGGCAGGGCAAGGTCGCCCTGATGACGTCGGGCAAGCCGCTGCTGATGCCGGTCACGCCCGACAAGTACGTGTCCTGCGACGCGGACGCCGTCGTCGCCTGGTCGACCAGCCTGCGCGTCCAGATGCAGGCGCAGACCAGCAGCTCCTCCGTCTTCCGCCGCCGCGGCAACACCGGCGAGGGCTGGGAGCTGAACTTCGTCGGCCAGGGATACGTCCTGGTCCAGCCCAGCGAGCTGATGCCGCCGCAGAACGCGGTGATCGGCCAGGGCGTACGCGCCCAGTACGGCATGGGCCCGCAGGGCCACGGTCAGAACCAGGGCAACATCTGGTCCAACTGACCTCGCCGTACGAGAGCCGCCGACCTCGTCGTACGAACGCCGTGAAAAGCCGCACAAAAGAGGTGGCCGTTCAGGACCCGGGTCATGAACGGCCACCTCTTTCCGGCCCGTGTCAGGCGCTCCGCGTCAGCGCGCGTATCCGGCCCAGCAGCGCCTGTACGGAGCTGTCGGCGACCGCCGCGACCTCGTCGTAGCCGAACCAGCGCAGATCCAGCGACTCGTCGCTGATCGCCTCGACGGCGCCCTCGGGGGCGACGACCGCGTACTGCACGTCCAGATGCCACGCGCAGGGCGTACGGTGCCGGTCCAGAGCCACCGGCTCGGGCCGCAGCAGGCCGAGACCGGCGATCCCGGACTCCTCCGCGCTCTCCCGCAGCGCCGCCCCGGCCAGGGTGGTGTCCTGCGGCTCGCAGTGGCCGCCGGTCTGGAGCCACATGCGCAGCTTGGCGTGCAGCGTCAGCAGGGCGCGCTCGCGCGGCGGGTCGACCACCAGCGCGCTCGCCGTGATGTGCCCGTCGGCGCACGCCTTCCACATGCCGTCGGGATACGCAGCCAGGTGCGCCAGATACTCCTCGCGCAGCCGCTCCTGCCCCTCGTCGGGCGCACTCCATCGCTCCAGGACGCCGACCGCGTCCGCGTGCAGAAGGCTCACTTGCCGGAGTCGCCGTCCTCGTCGGGGTTCTCGCCCTTGTCGGCCGCGTCGCCGGGCGCCTCGGGCTTGCGGTCGCCGCCGCTCGCGGCCTCGCCGAGCATCTTGTCCAGCTCGGAGAAGTCGACGCCCTCGCTGTGCACGAAGCCGTCCGGGTCGTCCAGGTCGGCGGCGGTCGGCAGCATGTCGGGGTGCGCCCACAGGCCGTCGCGGCCGTCGACACCGCGGGCGTCGGTCAGCGAGGCCCACAGCCGGGAGGCGTCCCGCAGCCTGCGGGGCCGCAGCTCAAGACCGATCAGGGTGGCGAAGGTCTGCTCGGCGGGACCGCCGGTGGCGCGGCGGCGGCGCAGCGTCTCGCGCAGCGCGCCCGCGGACGGCAGGTGCGGGGCGGCGGCCTCGTGCACGACCGCGTCCACCCAGCCCTCGACGAGCGCGAGGGCCGTCTCCAGCCGGGCCAGCGCCGCCTTCTGCGCCGGGGTGTCCTCGGGCTGGAACATGCCCTGCTGAAGCGCTTCCTGAAGCTGCTCGGGCTGCGAGGGGTCGAGCTGCCCCACCGCCTCCTCCAGCCGCGCGGTGTCGACCTTGATCCCGCGCGCGTAACCCTCCACGGCGCCGAACAGATGCGCGCGCAGCCACGGCACGTGCGCGAAGAGCCGCTGGTGGGCGCTCTCGCGCAGCGCCAGGTAGAGCCGCACCTCCTCCTGCGGGACGCCCAGGCCCTCGCCGAAGGCGGTCACATTCGCGGGGAGCAGCGCCGCCTTGCCCGCCGGGCCCAGGGGCAGGCCGACATCGGTGGAGCCGACGACCTCACCGGCCAGGGTGCCGAGCGCCTGCCCGATCTGGGAGCCGAACATCGCGCCGCCCATCGAGCGCATCATCCCGATCAGCGGGCCGGACATGGCCTGCATCTCCTCGGGCAGCACATCGCCCATCGCCCCGGCGACGCGCTCGGCGACCGGGTCGACCAGTTCCTTCCACACCGGAAGCGTCGCCTCGACCCACTCCGCGCGGCTCCAGGCCACCGCGGAGCCGGACCCGGACGGCAGCGAGGTGGCGCTGTCCAGCCACAGATCCGCCAGCCGTACGGCCTCCTCGACCCACGAGCGGTCGGCGCGGCCGACGGTCGCGTCCTTGACGCCGTCCTGGGTGCCCTGGGCGACCGTCTGGCGGGCGATGTCCTTGGCCATGTCCCAGTTCACCGGGCCGCCGTCGTAGGACAGCATCTGGCCGAGCTGCTGGAAGGCGGCCCCCAGGTCGTTGGGGTTGAGCGAGCCGAACATCGCCGCGAACGGGTTGTCGCCGGCGGCGCCGCCGCCGACGCCACCGAAGCCGAACGGGTTCGGCGCTCCGCCCTGGCCCCCTTCGCCCTTGTTCTTCCGGCCGTCGTCCCCGTCCTCGGGCTCCTCGGGAGGGACGCCGAATCCGAATGGGTTGTCACTCACGGGATTCCTCGGCTCTGTGTTGTGATGGGCTGGGGTTGTGTCGGGCTCGGTGTACGGGCAGTACCTCCAGCCTAGACACGTGTCAGGCAGGATGGCTGCGTACCGACGTCACGCCGATGGCGTGCGCCAGCCGCACCCGTACTTGAAACAACCGTGGGAGACACCCGGTGAGTTCCCCAGAAGGACACGTTCGCCCAGAGCGGAGCGCGGGCAGGGCCGCGTCCGGACCGGTGGTCGCGATCACCGGCGCCGCGTCCGGCGTGGGCCGCCAGCTGGCGCTCAGGCTCGTGGAATCCGACCAGGTCAAGAAGGTCGTGGCGATCGACGAACGGCGCGGTGACGTGCCCGGTGCGACCTGGCGGGTGCTCGACGTGCGGGACCCGGTCATCGCCGACAAATTGCGCGGCGCGGACGTCGTCGTCCACCTCGCGCTCGACCTGGACCTGGAATCCGACGCCAAGGCGCGGTCCGCGTTCAATGTGCGCGGTACGCAGACCGTACTGACCGCCGCCGCTGCCGCGGGCGTGCACCGTGTGGTGCTGTGCACCTCGGCGATGGTCTACGGCGCCCAGGCCGACAACGACGTGCCGCTCGCCGAGGACGCCCCGCTGCGGGCCACCTCGGAGGCCAGCTTCGTGGACGACCTGCTGGAGATCGAACGGCTCGGCCGCCGTGCCCCGCGCGCCCACCCCGGCCTCAATGTGACGGTTCTGCGCCCGGCCGTCCTGGTCGGCGGCACGGACACCGCGCTGACCCGCTACTTCGAGTCGCCGCGGCTGCTGGTGGTGGCGGGCAGCAGGCCGTGCTGGCAGTTCTGCCACGTCGAGGACCTGGTGTCGGCGCTGGAGTACGCCGTCCTGGAGAAGGTCGACGGCGAGATGGCGGTGGGCTGCGACGGCTGGCTGGAGCAGGAGGAGATCGAGGAGCTGACCGGAATCCGGCGCATGGAGCTGCCCGCGGCCATCGCCTTCGGCGCCGCCGCCCGGCTGCACCGCCTCGGCCTGACCCCGTCGCCCGCGGGGGACCTCGCGTACACGATGCACCCGTGGGTGGTCAGCGGCAGCCGCCTGCACGAGGCGGGCTGGCGCCCGCAGTGGTCCAACGAGGAGGTGCTGGCCGAGCTGCTCGCCGAGGTCGAGGGCCGCAATTCGCTCGCGGGCCGCAGGCTCGGCCGCAAGGACGCCACGACGCTGGGCGCGGCGGGTGCCACGGTCGCGCTGGTCGGTACGGCGGCGCTGGTGCGCAGGGCCCGCAAGCGGCGCGGCCTCTAGATCCGATAGATCCGAAGGCGTGTCCGTCGCCCCGCGGCGGTGGAAGCCGCTTTCCGTATCGCGGGCATATGAGGCAGCATGTGCCGCATGGCATCCACGCACGGCGAACACGCCGCCCCCGCCGACCGCGCCCGGGCCGCCGACGGTCCGATCCGGCTGCTCGCGATCCGCGACACCCCGCTGTCGCTGGACGAGGTCTTCGCCTCGGTCGGCGACGACGCGGCCGGCGGCACGGCGCTGTTCGTCGGGACGGTACGCGACCACGACGGCGGTTCGGCCGCCGAGGTCACCGGTCTGGCGTACTCGGCGCACCCCAGCGCGGAGGCCGAACTGCGCGGGATCGCCGAGAAGATCGCCGCCGACTACCCGGTACGCGCGCTGGCCGCCGTCCACCGGGTGGGTGAACTGCGGGTCGGCGACATCGCGGTGATCGTCGCCGTCTCCTGCCCGCACCGCGGCGAGGCGTTCGAGGCCAGCCGCCGCTTCATCGACGACCTCAAGAGCGAGGTCCCGATCTGGAAGCACCAGACGTTCACCGACGGCACCGAGGAATGGGTCGGCGTCTAGGGCCTGTCCGGCGGATCGTGAGCGACGCGCGGGGGCGTAACCCCGTACCCCACCGGGCCGTTGGTGCACAGAGCGGTTAATCTGCTCATACGTCCGTTTTGGTGTACATGGGGTCGGGAGTTCGACGTGGCAGCACTCGCTTGGTTGCTCATTCCGCTGGTCGCCGCGGTGTTCGCCGCGGTCTGGGCACGCTGGGCGTCGCACACCCGCACCACCGGGGACGGCGCGTCGCTCGCCGGGTACGAGCGGTTCCGGCAGGCCATGCAGGCCGAGTCGGCGGAGAAGCCGGACACCGAGACGGTCTGAGGACCGGGCACCGGGACGGTCTGAGGACCGGGCACCGGGACGGTCTGAGGACCGGGCACCGGGACGGCAGAACAGGCGCCGCACGGCCGCGTACCCGTCCGGACTCACCCCGCGGGCCGGTTGTCCGGCGGTTCCCGTAGGGTCGTGCCATGCCACGCCGCACCGCGACGCTGCTCGCCTCGACACTGACGCTGATAGCGCTGCTGTGCATCGCGCTGCTGGCTCCCGCACCGTACTCGGAGATGTCGCCGGGACCGACGGTGAACACGCTCGGGAGCTACGACGGCGAAATGGTCATCCAGATCGGCGGCCACAAGACGTACGCGACGTCGGGTCACCTCAACATGACCACCGTGCGGGTCACCGGCGCCGACTACTCCATGAACCTGGTGGAGTCCCTGCTCGGCTGGGCGCGGCGGGACGACAAGGTCGTGGAGCACGACACGCTGTACCCGAAGGGGCAGACGGCCCAGGAGGCCGACCAGCAGAACGCCGAGGAGTTCAGCCAGTCACAGGACAGCGCCAAGTACGCGGCGCTGACCTCGCTGAAGATCCCCGTGCCCTCGCGGGTGATCGTGGCGGCCGTCGTCAGCGGCGGGGCGTCCGAGGGCGAACTGCACGCGGGCGATGTGATCAAGGCCGTCGACGGCACCGCGATCACCAAGGCCGACCAGGTCGCGGGCCTGGTCACCAAGCACAAGCCGGGCGAGAAGGTGGTCTTCACGATCATCCCGGCCGCCGACGCGAAGAAGAAGCTGGACACCACGCGGAAGGTGACCATCACCACCCGCGCCTCGGACGACGGCGGCCCGTCGCGCGCCGTGGTCGGCATCCAGGCGGGCGTCGAGCACCTGTACCCGTTCACCATCGACATCAAGCTCGCCGACGTCGGCGGACCCAGCGCGGGCATGATGTTCGCGCTCGGCATCATCGACAAGCTGACGCCCGACGACCTGACCGGCGGCAAATTCGTCGCGGGCACCGGCACCATCGACGACAACGGCAAGGTCGGGCCGATCGGCGGCATCAGCCTGAAGACGATCGGCGCGCGCGACAAGGGCGCGCAGTTCTTCCTCACCCCGGCCGACAACTGCGAAGAGGCCGCCAAGAGCATCCCCTCGGGCCTCACCCTGGTGAAGGTGAAGACCCTCGACGACGCCTTGGCGGCGCTGAAGGACATCAAGTCGGGCAACGACGCGGCGCTGCCGAGCTGCAAGAGCTGAGACCGGCTCAGTCCCGGTCCGCTCAGACCCGGTCAGCTCAGGTCGGTTCAGCCCGGCGGCGCCACCGGGCGCTCAGACCTCGAAGGTCGCCGACAGCGCCTCCGCCAGACCCGGCACCAGATCGGAACCGGTCAGCACCTCGGTCGGCGTGTCCTTGGCCCGCAGCCGTACGGCCGACTCCCGCGCGCCGTCCCGCAGCACCGCGACCGTCATCCGCACCTCCTGGCGCTGCGGGTGCGCCGCCACCCACGTGGCCAGCGACGCGTCGTCCAGGCCCTCGGGAATGGCCGCCTCGGCGGCGGGCGGCAGCATCAGCCGCTCCACGGTCAGCGCGCAGCCCGCGATCGCCTCGGGCCACGCGATCGTCGCCAGGAACTCGTCGAGCGCCGTGCCGGACGGCAGCTCGTCCTGCTCGATCGGGGTCAGCGACCCCGTCTCGTTCGTCTCGGTCAGGCCGAGTTGATCGGCGAGGCCGGGTTCCTGCGTACGGAGCTGCGCGGTGTCGACAAGGGCGAACAGCCGTGCGGGCCGGTCCCAGCCGAGGCCGGACGCGTACTCGTCGATTTCCAGTACGGCACGGGTCAGCGGGCTCGCCGCGAGCGGTGCACCATCGGTCGCATTGTTGGACATGGTCAGTATCCTGCCTCTTCCCTTGCCGGAATCGGGAACCGGCCAAAGCGTAGGTAAGTTGCACCAGTGGGAGTCCGACCCGGGACACCCCAGAAATACGGACAATTCGAGGTGCGCACCTTGGTATTCGAGATGCCGGACCGCGGCGGAGGATCGTCGGGGCCACGGATCAGAGTCGGCCGCCCATCCCGGCGGACCCGGACGTTGCTCATCACGATCGGCGTGCTCGCCGGTCTGATGATCGCGTTCGTGATCTTCGCGGGATTCTGGACCGACTGGCTCTGGTACCGATCGGTTCACTACTCGTCGGTCTTCACCACCACGCTCTGGACCAAGGTCGGTCTGTTCTTCGTCTTCGGCCTGCTGATGGCCGGAGCGGTCGGCGTGAACATCTATCTGGCACACCGGCTCCGCCCGCCGCTCAGCGCGATGTCGCTGGAGCAGCAGAGCCTCGACCGCTACCGGATGGGTCTCGCGCCGTACAAGAAGTGGGTGCTCCTCGGGGTCTGCGCGGTGGTCGGGCTCATCGCCGGCGGATCGGCCTCGGGGCAGTGGCGGCTGTGGCTGCTGTGGACGAACGCCACGAAGTTCAACGTCAAGGACCCGCAGTTCCACAAGGACGTGTCCTTCTACGCCTTCGACCTGCCCTGGTACCGCTTCCTGCTGAGCTTCGGCTTCGCGGCCGTGGTGCTCTCGCTGGTCGCCGCCGCCCTGGTGCACTACCTGTACGGCGGGCTGCGGATCACCTCGCCCGGCGGCCGGGCCACGGCCGCCGCCACCGGGCATCTGTCGGTCCTGCTGGGCATCTTCATCTCGCTCAAGGCGGTCGCCTACTGGCTGGACCGCTACGGCCTCGCGGTGAAGTCCAGCGGCTTCAAGGCCACCGACAACTGGACCGGTCTGCGGTACGTGGACGCGAACGCGTATCTGCCCGCCAAAACGATCCTGTTCTGCATCGCGGTGATCTGCGCGCTGCTGTTCTTCGCGACCCTCTGGCGCCGCACCTGGTCGCTGCCGATGATCGGCTTCGGCCTGATGGTGCTCTCGGCGATCCTGATCGGCGGCCTCTACCCGGCCATCGTGCAGAAGTTCCAGGTGCAGCCGAACGAGGCGGCCAAGGAAGCGCCGTACATCCAGAAGAACATCGATGCCACGCGGGCCGCGTACGGCATCAAGGACAGCCAGGTGAAGCCGTACAGCGGCACCAGCGAGTCCAGTACGGAAAAGCTGCGGGCCGACGCGGACACCACGGCGAGCGTGCGCGTGCTGGACCCGAACGTGGTCTCGCCCACGTACCAGCAGTTGCAGCAGACGCGGGGCTACTACGCCTTCCCCTCCACGCTCGACGTCGACCGCTACAGCGACGCCAAGGGCAAGGAGCAGGACACGGTCGTCGGCCTGCGCGAGCTGAACATCAACGGCATCCCCGAGAACAACTGGATCAACGACCACTTCAAGTACACCCACGGCTACGGCATCGTCGCCGCCAAGGGCACCGATGTGTCCAGTGACGGCTCACCGGCCTTCACCGAGAAGGACCTGCCGACCACCGGCCAGCTCGGCACGTACGAGCAGCGGGTCTACTACGGCGAGCGGACGACGCAGTACTCGATCGTCGGCGGTCCGACCCAGGAGATCGACTACACCGACGCGGGCGGCGAGAAGCCGTTCACGTACACCGGCAAGAGCGGCGTGGACCTGTCCAACCCGCTGACGCGGGCGGCGTACGCGGTGCAGTTCGGCGAGCCGCAGATCCTGTACTCGGGGGCGATCGGCAAGGGCTCGAAGATCCTCTACAACCGCACTCCCAAGGAGCGGGTGGAGTCGGTCGCGCCCTGGCTGACCATCGACGGCGACCCGTATCCGGCCGTGGTCAACGGCCAGGTGGAGTGGATCGTCGACGCCTACACCACCACCAACGGCTATCCGTACGCGTCGCGCACCACGCTCGGCGACACCACGACCGACTCGCTCACCGACGACCAGCGGTCCGTCATCGCGCAGCAGAATCAGGTCAACTACATCCGCAACTCGGTCAAGGCGACCGTGAACGCGTACACCGGTGAGGTCACGCTCTACCAGTGGGACACCCAGGACCCGGTGCTCAAGACGTGGATGAAGGCGTTCCCGCACACGGTGCAGCCGAAGGACAAGATCAGCGCCGAGCTGATGGACCACCTGCGCTACCCGCAGGACCTGTTCAAGGTGCAGCGGCAACTGCTCACCAAGTACCACGTCACCAAGGCGTCCACCTTCTACACCGGCAGTGAGGTGTGGGAGGTCCCGGACGACCCGGCCGCCCAGACGGGCAAGGCGGTGCCGCCGTACTACCTGAGTCTGAAGATGCCCGACCAGTCGGAGCAGGCGTTCTCGCTGACGTCCACCTTCACGCCGAACGACCGCTCCAACCTGAGCGCGTTCATGGCGGTGAACGCCGACGCGTCCAGCAAGGACTACGGCACGATCAGAGTGCTGCAACTGCCGCCGAACACCACGGTCGACGGGCCCAAACAGGTGCAGGCCAAGCTCAACTCCGACAACAAGGTCGCGCCGCAGATCAACCAGCTCAAACGGGCGGGCGCGGACACCACCGTGGAGTACGGCAATCTGCTCACCGTGCCGATGGACGGCGGGCTGATGTACGTGGAGCCGGTGTACGTACGCGGCGCGGGCAACAACTACCCGCTGATGAAGAGCGTGGTGGTGCTCTTCGGCGACCGGATCGGCTTCCAGCCCACGCTGAAGGCCGCGCTGGACGAGGTGTTCGGCCCCGACGGCGAGTCGACGACGAAGCCGCCGCCGGACGACACCACGCAGCCGCCGACGACGACCAGCCCGCCGACCACCAGCCCACCGGGCGACGCGACGCTGGAGCAGGCCCTGACGGACGCTCAGAAGGCGTACGACGACGGTCAGGCGGCGCTGAAGAAGGGCGACTGGCAGGCGTACGGCGAGGCGCAGAAGAAGCTCTCCGAGGCGCTGAAGCAGGCGCGGGAGGCGGAGAAGGCGGCCAAGGGGACATAAGACGGGGCCGATCGACCTGATGGGTCGACAAGCGGGCTGATCGGGTGACACTCCGCGTCGTGGTACGGTGAGGACACAACGACGCGGGGTGGAGCAGCTCGGTAGCTCGCTGGGCTCATAACCCAGAGGTCGCAGGTTCAAATCCTGTCCCCGCTACTGTACGAAGAGGGCCAAAGTCAACTGACTTTGGCCCTCTTCACTTATATGGGGGATGTTCGGCGAACGGGGTTTCGCAAGCCGCCTTGTCGGGAAGTCGACAAACCGCTGAAGTGACCAATCGGGTTGCGGTATACCAGGTGTACGGCGGTAGTGGACGGTGCGACGATGGACCTCATGGGGGATGGTGCAAGACTGCTGAACACTCGTCAGATCCACGAACGGCGTGGTTCTACGGGCGATGTCGACATGTCGACCGAAAGGTTGGCCCAGGAGTCGGCTTCGACGCCCGTGACCGCGTCCGCGACCGTGCCCGTCACCGCGACCGCGCTGCTGCCCGCACCGCGTCCGTCGGCTGAGCAGCCCGCGTCCGCCGAACTCACCGCGTCCACCGGGACGGTGGCCACCCGGTCCCTGGGGCCCGTCGCGGCCCCGGCCCCGGCTGCCGGGCTCAACGACCTGCCCGGGCTTCCCGAACCGACCGACGAGGACGGACTCGCACTCCGCGAGGAGGCCGAGATCGAGGCGCGCCACCGGCACGCCGCCGACCTCGGCGACCCGTACGCCATGAGCGCGCTCGGCACGCTGCTGCTGCGCCGCGGCGACCTCGACGGCGCGGAGCCGTACCTGCGCGCCGCCGTCACGCACGGGGACCGCGCCGCCGCCAACAACCTGGCCCTGCTGCTGCACCAGCGCGGTTATGCCGACGAGGCGGCCGACTGGTGGCGGACCGCCGCCGTGGCGGGCTCCGCGCCCGCCGCGCACGCGCTGGGCCGGCACTACCGCGAGCGCGGCGACGAGCCCGCGGCCGAGTACTGGCTGCGGCAGGCCGCCGAGTCCGGCCACACGCTGGGCGCGTACGCGCTGGCCGACCTGCTCGACCACCGGCGCGAGAGCGGCGCCGAGCGCTGGTTCCGCGCCGCGGCCGAGCACGGCCACCGCGAGGCCGCGTACCGCCTCGCCCGGATATGCGCCGCGCGCGGCCAGAACCACGAGGCCGAGCAGTGGTACCGGCAGGCCGCCGCGCGCCGCCACCGGCGGGCCGCGCTGCGCCTGGGCACGCTCCTGGAGGAGCGCGGCGAGCAGGCGGAGGCGGGCCGCTGGTATCTGACGGCCGCCAGGGACGGCGAGGCGCGGGCCGCCTGCGCGCTGGCGTTCCTGCTGCGCGACGCGGGCGACATCGACCAGGCCGCCACCTGGTGGCGGCGCGCCGCCCAGGCGGGCGACGGCCAGGCCGCCAACGCGCTCGGCGCGCTGCACGCCCAGGAGGGCGAGACGCAGACCGCCGAGCGCTGGTACCGCACGGCCCTGGACGCGGGCGACATCAACGGCGCCTACAACCTCGGCCTGCTCTGCGCGGGCCAGAGCCGCAACGTCCAGGCCGAGCAGTGGTACCGCAAGGCCGCGTACGCCGGGCACCGCGAGGCCGCCAACGCGCTGGCCGTGCTGCTGCTCCAGCGCGGCGACGCGATGGGCGCCGAGCCGTGGTTCTCCAAGGCCGCGGAGGCGGGCAGCATCGACGCCGCCTTCAACCTCGGCATCCTGCACGCCGGGCGCGAGGAGGCCGACACCGCGCGCGCCTGGTACGAGCGGGCCGCCGCCGCCGGGCACGCCGAGGCCGCCCTCCAGGTGGCCATCGCGCTCCAGCGCGACGGCGACCACCACGCCGCCGAGCGGCACCTGCGGTGCGCCGCGGGCGGCGGCAGCCCGGAGGCCGCCTTCCGGCTCGGCGCGCTCCTGGAGCGCAGGCAGCGCGAGCGGGACGAGGGCGACGCGGGCGCGGAGGCCACGGGCAGCGTCGAGGCCGAGGAGTGGTACGAGCGGGCCGCCCGGCAGGGGCACCGCCGCGCCCAGGTACGGCTCGGCATGTGCGCCGCCAAGCGCGGGGACGTGGTGGACGCGGCGCACTGGTACCGGCAGGCCGCCGAGGCCGGTTCGCGCAACGGGGCCTTCAACCTCGGGCTGCTGCTGGCCCGCGAGGGCGCCGAGCCCGAGGCCGCCCTGTGGTGGACGCGGGCCGCGGACGCCGGGCACGGCCGCGCCGCCCTGCGGATGGCGCTGCTCTCCGCCCGGCGCGGCGAGCTGGCCGAGGCGCAGCACTGGTGCTCCCGCGCGGTCACCTACGGGCCCGCCGAGGTCGCCGAGCGCGCGGCCCGGCTGACCGCCGCGGTCAAGCACGAGCTGACCGCGTGAGCCGACGGTCGTCAGCGGCGGTTGACCAGGTCATCCGTACGGTTCCTGACCGTTTCCGGCTGAGGGGCGCCCCGCCCGGGGCACCCCTCAGCCGGAATGGCCACCCGCTCCGACGGCCGCCCGCCTATGGATTTGCGCTGGTCAGGAACGCTGGTCTACAGTGAGGGCACAACGACGCGGGGTGGAGCAGCTCGGTAGCTCGCTGGGCTCATAACCCAGAGGTCGCAGGTTCAAATCCTGTCCCCGCTACGAAAAGAGAAGGCCCGGAAGCCATTGGCTTCCGGGCCTTCTTCCTGTGCGACACCGGTCGTCGGCCGGGCTCCGGGGCCGGGTCGCTGGGCGCTGCGCGCGCGGCGGCACCGCGCGCTTTCTCTTAGTCTCCTTGTGCGGGCTTCTTATTCGGGCAAAGACCCGCCGAACCGTCTTGGGCGCGGCACCTTCGCGCGCGATCCTGGTCGGGTACGACGGGCGAGGAGGCGGGATTGCTGCGCAGGCGGCGAGGGCGATCCGAGGCGGGTGTCACCGTGGTGGACACGGGACGCTGGCAGCGCTGGTGCGAGGCCGCGCTCGGCGGGCGTCGCGAGGACGCGGTGACCTTGCTCGCGGGCCTGCGCGCCGTCGTCGAGGACGGACCGCCGTACGACAGGGCCGCCGCGCTCGCCGCGCTCGGCGACGCTCCCGCGGACCTCCTGCTGCTGCTCGACCGGCACGCCAGGCCCTGGCACGGCGGCGGCGCCCACCGCTGGGCCGCCGGCGGCCACGCCGGTGTCGATCCGCTGCGTCTGCTGCTGGCCTCGCTCGACGAGGACGGCCGGGTGCGGGCCGGGGCCGTCGAGAGCCTGGCCGGGTGCGGCGGGCCGCTGGCCGTGGCCGCGCTCGCCCTGCGGACGGTCGACTGGGTGCCGGAGGTGAGCGAGCGCGCCACCGCCGCCCTGGTGGCCCGCAACGCGCCGGACGAGGTGGCCGCGGCCGTCCGCGTCCTGCTCAGGCTCGGCGGCAGGCGCCGGGCGGGCGGGCTGCTCGCCTCGTACCGCGCGGTGCTGAGCGAGCCTCCGCACCGCCGCGCCGTGCGGGCGCTGGCCGCCGACTCCGACCCGCTGGCCCGCCGCTTCGGCGTCGAACTCGCCCTGGACCTCGGCAGTTACGTCCGCGGCGACCTGCTGCGGACCGCGCTGCACGACCGCGACCAGGTCTGCCGCAGGCTCTGCGCGCAGCGGCTGCTGGAGCTCGACCCCGACCAGGCGGGCCGGTTGATGTGGGCGCGCGGCGCGGGCGTACGGGAGCTGGCGGTGGCCGCGCTGCCCGGCGACGTGCCCGCCACGCGGCTGGTCGCGCCGCTGGCCGACCGGGCCCGGATGGTACGGGCGCAGGCCCGTTGGCAGTTGTACCGGCGCGGGGAGCCGCCCGCCGACGTCTACCGCAGACAGCTCCGCAAGGTCGGCAGGACGACCGCGCCCCGGCTCGTCGCGGGACTGGCGGCCGGTCTCGGGGAGTGCGGGGACGCCTCCGACGCGGCGCTGCTGACGCGGCTGCTCGGACCCCGCGAGCGCGATCATGCCGAGAACTGGCCGCCGATGGTGCGCAGGGCCGCCGCCCGCGCGATCGGGCGGCTGGCCAAGCCCGCCGAACTGGTCGGCCTGCTCGGCCCGTTGGCGACCGACCCCGATCCGGGCGTGGCGCGCGAGGTGTTCGAGGCGCTGGCCCGGGTGCCGGCCGATGTCCCGGTGGAGACCCTGTGGGTCGGCAGGACCCGTACGGAACCGGCCGTACGCAGGGCCGCCGAGCGGATCGGCGGCAGGGCCTGCGAGCGGATCGTGCCTACGAGCAGTCCGGGCACAGTCCCCGGTAGGTGACCTCGGCCGCCTGGACCGCGAAGCCGAAGCGTTCGGTCGGGGGGAGGGCCGCGAGCGGGTCGCCGTGCGGGTGGACGTCGCGGATGGTGCCGCAGCGGGAGCAGACCAGGTGCTGGTGCGGCCGGTGCGCGTTGGGGTCGTAGCGCTTGGCGCGGCCGTCGGTGGCGACCTCGATGATCTCGCCGATGCTCACCATCTCGCCCAGCGTGTTGTACACGGTGGCGCGGGAGATCTCCGGCAGCCGTGCGATGGCACGCGCGTGCACCTCGTCGGCGGTGAGATGGACATGGTCGCCGTCGAGGACCTCCGCCACCACGCGCCGCTGGGCGGTCAGCCGCCAGCCGCGTTCGCGCAGTCGTTCCAGCAGGTCGCTCATGCGAGCCAGGGTAACAGCGGGGCAACCTGGATCGAAAGGGTCTGTTCCTGACCCCCATCCTCTATTGGCTCTCTTCTTGACTTAGACATTGTCCAGAGTAGGATCGGCTCCGGCGCGAGCCGATGGGCATGCCGGGGGACCGGACGATCTGGAGGAGAAGCACGTGACGGTTCAGGAGACGGGTCCGCTGACCACGAGTGCGCTGACCACGGAGGCCGGGGCGCCGGTCGCGGACAACCAGAACAGCGAGACGGCGGGCCTCGGCGGCCCGGTGCTCGTCCAGAGCCAGCACCTGCTGGAGAAGCTCGCGCACTTCAACCGCGAGCGCATCCCGGAGCGGGTCGTGCACGCGCGCGGCGCCGGTGCGTACGGCACCTTCACGCTGACCCGTGACGTCTCGCGCTGGACGCGGGCGAAGTTCCTGTCCGAGGTCGGCAAGCGGACCGAGACGTTCCTGCGCTTCTCCACCGTCGCGGGCAACCTCGGCTCGGCTGACGCCGTCCGCGACCCGCGCGGCTTCGCGCTGAAGTTCTACACCGAGGAGGGCAACTACGACCTCGTCGGCAACAACACCCCGGTGTTCTTCATCAAGGACGCCCTGAAGTTCCCCGACTTCATCCACACCCAGAAGCGCGACCCGTACACCGGCTCCCAGGAGGCGGACAACGTCTGGGACTTCTGGGGGCTCAGCCCGGAGTCGACACACCAGGTGACCTGGCTCTTCGGCGACCGCGGCATCCCGGCCAGCTACCGGCACATGAACGGCTACGGCTCGCACACCTACCAGTGGAACAACGAGGCCGGAGAGGTCTTCTGGGTCAAGTACCACTTCAAGACCGACCAGGGGATCAGGAACCTCGCCACCGGGGAGGCCGTGCGCGTCTCGGGCATGGACCCCGACTCCCACCAGCGCGACCTGCGCGAGGCGATCGAGCGCGGCGCGTTCCCGTCCTGGACCGTGCAGGTGCAGATCATGCCCGCGGCGGACGCGGCCACGTACCGCTTCAACCCGTTCGACCTCACCAAGGTGTGGCCGCACGCGGACTACCCGCCGGTCGAGATCGGCAGGCTGGAGCTGAACCGCAACCCGGAGAACGTCTTCGCCGAGGTCGAGCAGTCGGTCTTCAGCCCCGCGCACTTCGTGCCCGGCATCGGCCCGTCCCCGGACAAGATGCTCCAGGGCCGCCTGTTCGCGTACGGCGACGCGCACCGCTACCGGGTCGGCGTCAACGCCGACCACCTGCCGGTCAACCGTCCGCACGCCACCGAGGCGCGGACGCACAGCAGGGACGGCGCCCTCTACGACGGCCGCCACCAGGGTGCCAAGAACTACGAGCCGAACAGCTTCGGCGGCCCGGCCGAGACCGGCCGGCCGCTGTGGGAGCCCGTCGAGGTGTCCGGCGCGACCCGGTACTCCGCCGCGCCCGCGCACGCCGAGGACGACGACTTCGGGCAGGCGGGCACCCTGTACCGGCTCATGTCCGAGGACGAGAAGACCCGGCTGATCGACAACCTGGCGGGCTTCATCGCCAAGGTCTCCCGCGAGGACGTCGTCGAGCGCGCCGTCGACAACTTCCGCCGCGCGGACCCCGACTACGGCAAGCGACTGGAGGCAGCGGTCCAGGCCCTCCGCACCTGACCCGTCGCTCGCCGTTGGCCGAAGAGGCCGGACGCCAAAGGGCTCCGGCCTCTTCGGCGCGTCCGCGTGCGGAACCGAAGGCGCGTGTGTGCCGTTCCGAAGCCGAGCGTGCCGGCCGTTCCGAAAAGCGGTTACGCGCTGGTCAGGGCGGTCGCGGTCGGTGTCGTGGCCGGCGACGCGGACGGCGACGCGGACGGTGTCGCGGGCCGCTGCGCGGACCAGCAGCGGATGATGTCGCGGACGGAGACCACGCCGATCGGATCGCGGCCCTCAAGGACGACCAGGTGACGGAAACCGCCGTGCAGCATGGCGGCGGCGGCCTCGTCGAGGGTCCACTGCGGGGCGGCGAAGACGACATCGGTCGTGGTGTGGGCGTGGGCGAGTTCGCGGTCGGGGCTGAGACCGTCCCCGATCGCGTCGAGGACGTCGCGCTCGGTGAGGATGCCGAGACCGCAGGTGTCGGTGTCGAGGACTATGGCCGCGCCGACTCGGCGGGCGGACATCAACTGGGCGGCCTGGCGGAGGGTGTGGGCGGGGCCGATGGTGAGTACCACCGTGCTCATCGCGTCGCGGACCAGCATGGGACGGGCACCTCCTTGTGTGAAGCCCTCACACGGGACCGCCGTCCGGCGAGCCGGGAGACGCTCGCGTGAACGGTTTCACAAGTTCACAAGCGGGGGCACCTTCATAGTCACACGCCCCCGGAGGACCGGCAAGGGGGCGCGCGAAGCTCCCGCCGCGAGGTGACCCGCCGCCGCGCGCGGCTCGCGCCGCGCCGCTCCGACCTGCTAGGCGACGCCGTCCGAACCGCCCACGTACCCCAGCAGCTCCTCGTGCAGCAGGCCGTTGGAGGCCGCCGCGTTCCCGCCGAAGGGGCCCGGCTCGCCGTCGAGCGAGGTGAAGCGGCCACCGGCCTCGCGCACGATCACGTCGTTGGCCGCCATGTCCCACGTGCTCAGCTCGGGCTCCGCGCAGATGTCCACCGAACCCTCGGCGACCATCATGTACGGCCAGAAGTCGCCGTAGCCGCGGGTGCGCCAGACATCGCGCGACAGGCGCAGGAAGCCGTCGAGCCGCCCCCGCTCCTCCCAGCCGCTCAGCGAGGAGTACGCGAAGGACGCGTCCTCCAGCCGGCTCACGCCCGAGACGTGCAGCCGGGTCGCCGACGACAGGCTGCGGCCGGTGTACGCGCCGTCGCCCTTCGCCGCCCACCAGCGGCGGCCGAGCGCGGGCGCGGAGACCACGCCGACCACGCTCTCGTCGCCCTGCTCGCCGCGGACCATCAGCGCGATCAGGGTCGCCCACACCGGAACGCCGCGCACATAGTTCTTGGTGCCGTCGATCGGGTCGATCACCCAGCGGCGCGGCCCCGCGCCCTGGCTGCCGTACTCCTCGCCGAGCACCGCGTCCCGCGGGCGCGCCCGCGCCAACTGGCCCCGGATCAGCTCCTCGGCCGCCTTGTCCGCCTCGCTCACCGGCGTCAGGTCGGGCTTGGTCTCGACCTTGAGGTCGAGCGCCTTGAAGCGGGCCATGGTCGCGGCGTCGGCGGCATCGGCCAGCACGTGGGCCAGGCGCAGATCGTCGTTGAATTCGGGCATAAGCCGAACAGTAGCGATCTCGCCTGGTCCCGGTCATCTCCGCCCTGCGCGCAACCTTGACAGACCAGGACAGCGCGTCAATTCTTTCCGCACGGCCGCTGTCCGCGCCATCGCGCGGACACCTCGTGGCGCCTTGGAGGCAATGATGCCTACAGCGCGGGAATCGCTCCTGGACGCGGCGTTCGCCGCGCTCGGCGACCGGCCCTGGGAAGCCGTACGGATGGTCGAGGTCGCGGCGGCGGCCGGGGTGTCGCGGCAGACCCTCTACAACGAGTTCAGCAGCAAGGAAGGGCTCGCGCGCGCCCTCGCCCGGCGCGAGACCGAGGGCTATCTGGCCGGTGTCGACCGCGAGTTGGCCGCCGCGGGCCGGGTCGGCGCCGACGCGGGGGAGTGCTTCGCGGGCGCCGCGGGCTGGACCCTGCGGTCCGCCCGGCGCAGCCCGGTGGTCGCCGCAGCCCTCACCGGCGCCGAGGGCGGCCTGGTCGAATCCCTCAAGGCCCGTACGGTCGACGCGCTCGTCCGCGGCTACCCGCGGCTGCGGCCCCAGGACATCGGATGGGCCTGCGAGGCGGCGATCCGGCTCACCCTGTCGTACGTGATCGCGCCCGCCGCCAGTGACGAGGAGGCGTGTCTGCGGGTGGCGCAGCTCGTCCGCAGCCTGCTGTCGTGGCCCGCGACGGGGGAGGAGCCGTAGCGGGCCACGGTCCGCGCGGGCGCCGCCCGTGAACCGTCAGTGCGCCGAGCCGGAGATCTGGAGGCCGATGACGCCCGCGATCACCAACGAGATGGACACGATCTTCAGCGTGGAGACGACGTCGCCGAGGAAGATCATGCCGTAGATCGCGGTGCCCGCCGCGCCGATGCCGGTCCAGACGGCGTACGCCGGGCCGACGTCCAGCTTCTTCAGCGACAGCGTCAGCAGACCGAAGGAGCCCAGCGCGAACAGGGCGAAGGCGATGGTCGGCCAGATACGGGTGAAGCCGTGCGACAGCTTGAGGCAGACCGCGAACCCCGTCTCAAGGATGCCTGCGACCACCACGAGCAGCCAGGCCATCGGGTGCCTCCCGTTCCCACTCCGTCTCCGAAACCTGTGTGCGCTGTCGATCATCACACAGCCTGCCCGGAAACCGCCCCTCCGGTCGCCGAAAGCGCGTCAGTCTCCCTCGCGCCGCTCGCGGGTGGCCAGCAGCCGCCGCAGCGAGTCCAGCCGGGCGGGCTCGGCGTGCCCCGCCGCGACCCACGCGTCCAGCGCGCACTCCGGCTCGTCGTGCGAGCAGCCGCGCGGGCACTCCTCGGTGCCCGGCTCCAGGTCGGGGAAGGCGTGGATGACCCGCGACGGATCGATGTGGTGCAGGCCGAACGACCGTACGCCCGGGGTGTCGATCACCCATCCCGTGTCGCCCGGCAGCGGCAGCGCGAGCGCCGAGGTGGTGGTGTGCCGGCCGCGCCCGGTCACCGCGTTCACCGAGCCGGTGGTGCGCTGACGCTCCACCAGCGCGTTGACCAGCGTGGTCTTTCCGACGCCGCTGTGGCCGACGAAGGCCGTCACATGCCCGGCCAGCCGCTCGCGGATCTGGTCGACCCCGCCGGTCAGGAAGTCGTCCCTGTTGGTCACCACATACGCCAGGTCCAGCGCGCCGTACGTCTCCAACAGCGGCGCGGCCGGGGCCAGATCGGACTTGGTGAGCACCAGCAGCGGCTTCAGGCCCGCGTCGAAGGCCGCGACCAGGCAGCGGTCGATCATCCGGGGGCGCGGCTCGGGGTCGGCCAGCGCCGTGACGATCGCGAGCTGGTCGGCGTTGGCGACCACCACCCGCTCGAACGGGTCGTCGTCGTCGGCCGTCCGCCGCAGCACCGACTTGCGCGGCTCGATCCGTACGATCCGGGCCAGGGTGTCCTTCGCGCCCGACAGGTCGCCGACGACCGCGACCCGGTCGCCGACCACCATCGACTTGCGGCCCAGTTCGCGGGCCTTCATCGCGACCACCTCGCGGTCGTCGACCAGCACGGTCAGCCGCCCGCGGTCCACGGTCAGCACCATGCCCTCGGCGGCGTCCTCGTGCTTGGGCCTGATCGTGCTGCGCGGCCGGTTCCCCTTGGCGTTGGGGCGGACTCTGACGTCGTCCTCGTCGGGGTTTTTTCCGTAGCGGCGCACGGCGGTCCTCAGCCCCGGCCCGGTGCGGTGGTGTCCGCTGTGTCTGCCGTGTCCGTCGCGTCCGCCGTATCCGTCGGGTCCGCCGTGCCGGTTGTCTCCGCTGTCTCCGCTGTCTCCGGTGCGGCGGCGCCCGGGGTGACGGCGCCCGGCGTGGAGATCCCCGGCGCGGGCGCGCGGCCCGCGAGCATCGCCGTCCACAGCTCGGGGAATTCGGGCAGGGTCTTCGCGGTCGTCGCCACGTTCTCCACCTGGACGCCGTCCACGGTCAGGCCCAGGACGGCCGCGGCGGTCGCCAGCCGGTGGTCCTCGTAGGTGTGGAAGACCCCGCCGTGCAGGGTGGTCGGCCGGATGCGCAGGCCGTCCTCGGTCTCGGTGACGTCACCGCCCAGCTCGTTGATCTCCTTGGCCAGCGCGGCCAGCCGGTCGGTCTCGTGCAGCCGCAGATGCGCGATGCCGGTCAGCACGCTCTCACCCTCGGCCAGCGCCGCGACCGCCGCGATCACCGGGGTCAGCTCGCCGACCTCGTGCAGATCGGCGGTGATGCCGAGCACCCGGCCGGTGCCGCTGAGCGTCAGCCCCTGCTCGGTCAGCTCGTACGAGCCGCCCATCGCGGTGAACAGCGTGCGCAGCGCGTCACCCGGCTGGGTGGTGCGGCGCGGCCAGTCCGGGATGGTCACCCGGCCGCCGGTGATCAGCGCGGCGGCCAGGAACGGCGCCGCGTTGGACAGGTCGGGCTCCACCGTCAGGTCCCGGCCGAGCAGCGCGCTCGGCGCCACCCGCCACACATTGCGCGCGCCGCCGTCCTGCGGGGCGTCCACCTTGGCGCCGGCCTTCCGCAGCATGTCCACGGTCATCCGGATGTGCGGCTGGGACGGCAGGGTGCGGCCGGTGTGCCGCAGTTCGAGGCCCCGGTTGAAGCGCGGCGCGGACAGCAGCAGCGCGCTGACGAACTGCGAGGACGACGACGCGTCCACGGACACGCTCCCGCCGGACAGCGAGCCCGCGCCGTTCACGGTCAGCGGCAGGGAGCCGCGGCCCTCGTCGTCGATCCTGGCCCCCAGCGCGCGCAGCGCGTCGATCACGCCGTGCAGCGGACGCTCGTACGCCCGCGCGTCGCCCTCGAAGCGGACCGGGCCGTCGGCGAGCGCGGCGACCGGCGGCAGGAAGCGCATCACGGTGCCCGCGTTGCCGACGTCGATCCGGGCGGGGCCGTGCAGCCCGGCGGGGATGATCCGCCACGCCTCGCCGCCGGACGGGTTGACCGTCTCGTCGATCTGCACGCCCATGGCGCGCAGCGCGTCGGCCATCAGGACCGTGTCGCGGCTGCGCAGCGGACGGCGCACCCATCCGGGTTCCGTGGAGTGCGCGGCGAGCACCAGAGCGCGGTTGGTCACCGACTTCGAGCCGGGCACCGTGACGGTCGCGTCCACGGCGCGGGGCGCGGTCGGGGCCGGCCAGAGGGCGGTCTGCGCGGTGCTGTCGCTCATGGGGCCCAAGCGTAGTGGCTCAGGCACAGGGAGATAGGACGGCGAATGGGGCGAAATCTGCCGGAAACAGGTGCTGTCACTCTCGGCCACATGCGCCGGGGTCGTGCGCCGGGCTCATGCGCGGGGTCAGTGCCGTGGGTCTGTGCGCCGGTCTGCCCCCGTTGCTCCGGCCGTTCTCTCCGCCGGGGCGGCCACGGCCGTCACGGTGGGTGTTCCCCGTCACTCCCGTCACCGCGGTCACCGCGTTATTGGAGGAGCAGCCACCGGGCGCCGCCCACCAGCGAGCAGATCGCGACCGCGTAGAACAGGAGCAGCCACAGGGCCGCCGGAGTGTGCGTGAGCCGGGCGAGCTGGTCCGCGTCCGAGGTGCCGGAGCGCTCACGGCGCCGCGTACGTTGCAGCTCGGCGACCGGCCGCGCGCCGCCGACCAGCAGGAACCACACCACCAGATACGCGAACGCCGCCTGTACCTGCGCCTTGGTCAGCCAGGACACCAACAGGAAGATCGCGCCGGTGACCACCACGGTCAGCGCCCCGTACGCGTTGCGGATCATCACGAGCATGACCAGCAGCAGCGCCGTCGCGCCCCACAGCAGCGCGGTGATGTGGCCGGATGCCAGCAGCCCCGCGCCCGCCAGACCCAGCAGCGGCGGCGCGGTGTACCCGGCGGCGGCCGTCAGCACCATGCCCACCCCGTGCGGCTTGCCGCGCGAGACGGTCAGGCCCGAGGTGTCCGAGTGCAGGCGTATGCCCTCCAGGCGCCGCCCGGTCAGCAGCGCGAGCAGCCCGTGACCGCCCTCGTGCGCGATCGTCACCGCGTTGCGCGTGACGTGCCACACCCGCCGCAGCAGTACGGCCGCCAGCGCGAGCAGCGCCGTCGCGCCGATCAGCCAGCGCGAGGGATCGGGCTGTGTCCCCGTCAGCCGGTCCCACATCTCGGTGACGCTCGCGACGTTCATGACGTGGCCAGTCCTTGCTACTAGGGGGCTGCGGAGGGGAGTGCCGGGGGCTTGCGAAAGGGCGGACTGTGGGCCGTTCGGGTCCACGGTCGTGGCAGTCTGGCACCTATGTGCGGTCGATATGCGGCGAGCCGGAAACCAGAGGATCTCGCAGGACTCTTCGAAGTCCGTAAGTGGGACCCCACCGAGACCATCGCCCCCGATTGGAACGTCGCGCCGACGAAGGACGTCTACGCGGTGCTTGACCGTCCCGTGCGCGACTCCGGTTCCCCGGAACCGGTCAGACAGTTGCGCGTGCTGCGCTGGGGCCTGGTCCCGTCGTGGGCCAAGTCGCCGGAAGGAGCGGCCAAGCTGATCAACGCGCGGGCCGAGACGGTGCACGAGAAGCCGTCCTTCCGCCGCGCGCTCACCGCCCGGCGCTGCCTGATACCCGCCGACGGCTATTACGAGTGGGTGACGGCGCCCGAGGAGCGCGCGCTGGAGGAGCAGGGCAGGAAGAAGCGGTCCCGCAAACAGCCGTATTTCGTGACGCCCGCCGACGGCTCGGTGATGGCGATGGCCGGGCTGTACGAGTTCTGGCGCGACCGGACGCTGCCCGACGACCACCCGATGGCCTGGTGGGCCACCTGCACGGTGATCACGACGGCGGCCGAGACCGACACCCTGGCCGGATACGCGGGCGAGGGCCCGCGCTCGCTCACCGACATCCACCCCCGGATGCCGCTGATGATGACCCCCGACCGCTGGAACGCCTGGCTCGACCCGGCCACCACCGACCCCGACACGCTCGGCGCCCTGCTCGCCCCGCCGCCCGGCGGCCTGATGCGCGCCTATCCGGTCGGCACCGGTGTGAGCAGTGTGAAGAACAACGGACCGGAGCTGCTGACGGAGCTGGAGGCACCCGAGGAGGAGACGCTGTTCTGATGACAGCACGCGCAGCACACACAGCGTCCCCGTCCCCCGAGCGGTCGGTGGAAACGGTCGGCACCCCCGCGGGCGAGGCCCGCGTCACCTGGCACCGCGCCCGCGCCGCCCGCGCGGTCCTCGCGCTCGGCCACGGCGCGGGCGGCGGCATCGAGGCCCGCGACCTGGCCGCGCTCGCGGCGGCGCTGCCCGCGCACGGCGTGACCGTGGCACTGGTCGAGCAGCCCTGGCGGGTGGCGGGCAAGAAGCTGGCGCCCGCGCCCAAGACGCTGGACACCGGGTGGACGGCGGTGTGGCCCGCGCTGGCGGAGCCGGGGCTGCCGGTGGTCGCGGGCGGACGCAGCGCCGGCGCCCGGGTGGCCTGCCGTACGGCGAAGGAGCTGGGCGCCGCGGCCGTCCTCGCGCTGTCCTTCCCGCTGCACCCGCCGGGGAAGCCGGAGAAGTCCCGCGCGGCCGAGCTGGACCTGGGCGCCGCGGCCGGGCCGCTGCTGATCGTGCAGGGCGGCAACGACACCTTCGGGCGGCCCGCGGAGTTCCCCGCCGGGTACGAACCGGTCGAGGTGCCGTACGGCGATCACTCGTTCGCCGTACCCAAGCGCGCGGAGTTGACGCAGGACGCGGCGCTGGCCGTGCTGACCGGGGCCGTCAGCGACTGGCTGGCCGGGCTCGGACATGCATCCGCTCGCCCTGGCGGCCGAAAAGGCTGAGCACCTCGACGGTCTCGTCCCCCGCGGGCCCGAACCAGTGCGGCAGCCGGGTGTCGAACTCGGCTGCCTCGCCCGCCCGCAGCTCCAGATCCTTGTCGGCGAGCAGCAGCCGCAGCCGCCCGGAGAGCACGTAGATCCACTCGTAGCCCTCGTGGGTGCGCTGCTCACAGGGCTTGTTCGGCTCGATGATCATCTTGTACGCCTGGAGCGCGCCCGGGTGCCGGGTCAGCGGCAGCACCGTCATGTGGTCCATCTTGCGCGGCACCGTGCGCACCCGCGGGTCGCCGACCTCGGGCGCGCCCACCAGTTCGTCCAGCGGCATCTGGTGCGCGCGGGCCAGCGGCAGCAGCAGTTCGAGGGTGGCGCGCCGCTGCCCCGACTCCAGCCGCGACAAGGTGCTCACCGAGATCCCGGTCGCCTCCGCCAGCGCGGCCAGCGTCACCCCGCGCTCCAGCCGCGCCGCCCGCAACCGCGGCCCGACCTCGGCCAGAGTGCGCTCGACGCCGTCGTCCGTGCCTTTGGGTGCTTTCTCCGCCATGCGCCGATTTTGCCATACCGGCAAGCACGTTTGCCGTACGACCCCGGCGCGCACTCCGGACCACCGCCGTGCGACTTCCGCGCGATCCGCCCGCGCGCCCCCTGTGCCACCGGGAATGAGCCGCGCGATACCGGTGTTGTGCGAATCGGCAGAACGATTCGATCCCGCATTGACGAAGCAATCCGTGAGATCTGTGAGAGAGGCAGCCGCATGGTTTCAGCCGCTTGCCGGTCCCGCGCAGAGGCCGCACAGGCCACCGCGCGACCGGACGCAGCCGCGCCCTACCTGAACTGGGCCGAATGGCCGGTCAAGGACGACGGCAAGGGCGCATCCGGCACGTCGATCTCCAGCGGGATATCCTCCGGAACAGGCGTGGCCGCTTTTGGGCGCGCTGACGTTTCTGAGGAGGTGGGTGCGGTCACCGGCACCGACGACAGCACGGCGGAAAACGCGAGTGCGTCCGGTGAGGCAGCACAGGAGAGCAGCGCGGAGCGCACCGAGCGCTTCGAGCGGGACGCCCTTGGCTTCCTCGACCAGATGTACTCGGCCGCGCTGCGGATGACCCGCAATCCGGCCGACGCGGAAGACCTCGTCCAGGAGACGTACGCGAAGGCGTACGCCTCCTTCCACCAGTTCCGTGAGGGCACCAACCTCAAGGCGTGGCTCTACCGCATTCTCACCAACAGCTTCATCAACTCCTACCGCAAGAAGCAGCGCGAACCGCTGCGCAGCGGTTCGGAGGAGATCGAGGACTGGCAGCTCGCACGAGCCGAATCCCATATGTCGACCGGCCTGCGCTCCGCGGAGTCCCAGGCGCTCGACCACCTGCCCGACTCCGACGTGAAGGCGGCGTTGCAGACGATCCCCGAGGAGTTCCGCATCGCGGTCTACCTCGCGGACGTCGAGGGCTTTGCCTACAAGGAGATCGCGGACATCATGGGAACACCCATCGGCACAGTGATGTCCCGGCTGCACCGCGGGCGTCGCCAGTTGCGTGAGCTGCTGGAGGACTATGCGCGGGACCGCGGTCTTGTACCCGCGGGCGCGGCGGATGAGAAGGGCGCGGATTCATGAGTTGCGGCGACGCACATGAGACGGACTGCTCGGAGGTGCTCGGCCACCTCTACGAGTACCTCGACAACGAGATGCCCGACGAGAGCTGCGCCAAGTTCAAGGAGCACTTCGACGAGTGCCACCCGTGCCTGGAGAAGTACGGCCTCGAACAGGCCGTCAAGAAGCTCGTCAAGCGGTGCTGCGGCTCCGACGACGTGCCGACCGACCTCCGTTCGAAGGTCATGATGCGGATCGAGCTGATCCGCTCCGGTGAGGTCGCCCCGGTCCCGGACCAGGCGCCCGACATCCTCGCCACCCCGACCGAGGCCGAGGCCCGCTAGCTCCTGTCTCCACCGCCGGGCGCGCCAGGGCTTCCCCGCCGCCGTCGGCCACCGCCGGGACACCCCCCGGCACCCCTTCGTCCCGGCTCGTACCCCGTTGCGCTTGTGGACGGGGTTCGGGCGTTCGGACGAGGGCGCATACGCCTCACGTCACCCGTGCGGGTGAGCGTCGGGTCCCACGGACGGCCCAACCCCGGCAAACGCCTCTTCCACGACGGGCGCGGCCCTATCCTCCTGACTCTCAACGGGCCGGGAGCCGATCGGGCCGCGCCCGCCGCGCGTTCGCGCACGTTCGCGTACGGAGGAGGCCGCCTCTCGTGTCCGCCATGCCGACACCCGCACGGGTCACCGTGGCCGCCGTGTGCGCCGCCGGGACGCTGTGCGCCGCGCCCGCCCTGCGACCCGCCACCGCGTGGGGGACCGTCGCCGTACTCGCCGCCCTGTACGCGCTGTGCGAGCCCGGCGTGCTCCCCGACCGCGCCGCGGGCCGCCACCCGCCCGCCGCCGTCGGCCCGTTCCTGCCCGTCCTGCTGGCCGCCGCCCTGCTGCTGCCCCCGGCCGCCGCCGCGCTGGTGGCCGTCCCCGGCTCGCTCGCGGGCCGCGTGGAGCAGGAGCCGCGCCGCGTACGGCGGCTGTGGCGCGCCGCCCACCTGGCCGTCGCCGTCTGGGCTGCCGCGCTCGCCGCCCGGCTGCTCGACGGCCCCCGCGCGCTGGCCGCCGCCGACCTGCCGTACGCGCTGCTGCCCGCGACCGTCGCCGCGCTCGTCCTCTGCGTCACCGCCACCGCGCTCACCGGCGCCGTCCTGGTCACCGCCGAGGGCCGCACACCGCGCGCGGCCTGGGGCGCCCCGCTGCTCGGCGCCCTCGCCCCGCACCTGACCTACGGCCTCGTCGCCCTCATGACCGCCGTCCTGTGGCAGGCCCGCTACGGCGCCTTCGCCGCGGTGCTCGTACCGCTGCCGATGTACGCGGCCTGCTGGGGATTCGCCCGCGCCCGCCGGGAACGCGACGCCCACCGGGCGACCGTGCGCGCGCTCGTCCAGGCCGTCGAGATCAAGGACCACTACACGCGCGGGCACAGTGAACGCGTGGGCCGCGCCTCGGTGTTCATCGCCCGCGAACTGGGCATGCCCGAACCCCGCGTCGACGCCCTGCGGTTCGCCGGAATCCTGCACGACATCGGCAAACTCGGCGTCCCCACCCGCCTGTTGCGCAAGAACGGGCCGCTGACCCCGGCCGAGCGGCGGGTGGTCGAGCTGCACCCGGAGTACGGGCACGAGATGGTCCGCGGCATCGCCTTCCTCGGCGAGGCGCGGGACGCGATCCTGCACCACCACGAACGCCTCGACGGCAGCGGCTACCCGCACGGGCTCGCGGGCGACCAGATCCCGGAATTCGCCCGCGTGGTCGCCGTCGCGGACGCCTTCGACGCCATGACGTCCACCCGCTCCTACCGGCGCGCCCGGCCGGTTCGCGCCGCGCTCGACGAACTCCACGCCTGCGCCGGTACGCACTTCGACCCGGCGATGGTCGCCGCCCTGACCCGTGCGCTGGCGCACCACTCCTGGCCGGTGGCCGCCTCGGGGCCGGTCGGCGCCACCACTGCCGGGCGGGGCCCGCTGCTTCTTCCGGCCGCCGTCTCCGCGCCGGTGCCGCGATGAGGGCCCGGCTTGTCCGGGGCGTGTACGGCGCCGCCCTCACCCTGACGGCCGCCGCCGTCGCCCGTACCGCCCTCACCGGCCTCTCCGCGCCCGGCACCGCCCTCGCCTTCGCCGCCGTCATCGCCGTGGGCGTCACCTTCCGCCTTCCCGCCCCCCTCGCCCCTCTCGCCTTCGGCGTCGACCGCGACACCGCGCCTCTCGCCACGGCGACGGCTCTCGCCTACGCCCTCCTGGCGCCGGGCCGCCACGGCCTCGCCCAAACCGTGGCCGTCTCCGCCCTCGCGGCCGCCGTCCCGCTGACCCTGAGCCGCCCCCGCCCCCGCCACGCAGCCGCCCCCGCCTCCTCACGCAGGTGGGCACCCCCCAGGGCCGCGGCGGGTGAGGGCCCTTTACGCAGGTGGCTGCCCCCCAGGGCCGCGGCGGGCGCGGGTCCCTTGCGCAGGTGGCTGCCCCCCAGGGCCGCGGCGGGCGCGGGTCCCTTGCGCAGGTGGCTGCCCCGTAGGGGCGCGGGGCTGCATCTGATGTGCGGCTGCCGCCGCGTGGGCGCGGCCGGCCGCGATGGGGCTGTGCCCTCCAGGGGTGCGGCGGGTGAGGGCACTTTGCGCAGGTGGGTGCCCCGTAGGGGCGCGGGGAACTGCGCGCTCAGCCACGACGCTCCCGCAGGTCACCACCCGCCCCGGCGGGGCAGTTCGGTGGTCTCCGGACCACCGGCCGGTGGGGGCGGGCCGCGCAGTTCCCCGCGCCCCTACGGGGCGGACCCTCCTGGGCAGGCGCGCCCGCGCGGCGGCAGCCGCACATCAGACGCAGCCCCGCGCCCCTTCGGGGCGCACCCTCCTGGGCAGGCGGACCCTCCTGCGGGGGCGCACCCTTCTGGGGAGGCGGGACCTTTTGGGGAGGGGCGCCCGGGTTCGGGGCGGCATGGGGGGCTGGGGGCCAAGGGGGACGGTGAGGTGCGGCGGGTCGCGGCAGCGACCTTCGCCGGGGTGTGCGCCCAACCCTTCGCGGGAGGCGAAGGCCCCGCGTACGCCGCCGCACTCCTGGCGGTCCTCGGCCTGACGGCGCTGTGCGACGCGGCGCTGGCGGCGGCCCTGGGCGCGGCCAGGACCGGCCACCCGTACGCCCCGGTGCTGCGCGACGAGGTGCGGGCGCTGGCGGGAATGGCCAGCGCGGTGTGCGCGGGCGGTGTGGTGATGGCGCTGGCGGTCGCGACGGCCGGGCTGTGGGCGCTGCCGATGGCCGCGGCGCCACTGCTGCTGGCGCAGATGTCGCTGCGGGGCCAGGCGGCGGTGCGGGCCACGTACCGGCAGACGATCGGGTCGCTGGCGCGGGCCACCGAGGTGGCCGGGTACACACCGGAGGGGCACGCGCGGCGGGTGAGCGAGCTGGCGACGGCGGTCGGCAGGGAGCTGGGCCTGCCCGCCCGCCACCTGATGCTGCTGGAGTACGCGGCGCTGATGCACGACATCGGCCAGCTCTCGCTGGTCGACCCGGTGCCGCGCGGGGCGACGGAGCCGCTGGACGGCGAGCGGCAGCGCGCCATCGCCGCGCTCGGCGGCGGGGTGGTGCGGCAGACCGGCGCCCCGGCCGAGGTGGCGCTGATCGTGGAGCGGCAGGCGCACCCGTACCGGGAGCAGCCGTTGGCGGGCCGGATCGTCCGGGCCGTCAACGCCTACGAGGACCTGACGGGGGAGCCGGGCGCGGCCCTCGACCACCGGCTCGCGGCGGTCGAGCGGCTGCGGTTGGCGACCGCACGTGAGTACGATCCGCAGGTGGTGGCGGCACTCACCAGGGTGCTCGCACGGCGCCCCACCTGGGCATGGTTGGATGCCCACGGGAGTGGCAAGGGTGTCGAGTGAGGAAGCGCGCTCACCGGGGAGCCGCGGACCGCACGGACCGGGTCGCCGGCCCCGGGGGACGGGGGCGACGGCCGGGCTGAGACAACGGCCAAAATGTGCAAGGTTGGAGTCGTACGGGGGGACGCGATCGTAGTGGTGCGGGAAGGCGACGTCCTGGCAGTGATCGGCTGAGCGGGCAGGCGGGTAACGACGTTGAACATCTTCGGAAGAGTGCGGCACCGGCCGTCGCCCACGTGGCGGCAGGCCACTGACCGGGCGTTCTCGCTGATCGGCGACGGCCGTTACGAGGACGCCGGAGCGCTGCTGACCCGAGCCGCCGATCTGGAGCCGTGGCTGTCGGAGTCCTGGTACAACCTCGCGCTGCTGCACAAGTTCCGGCACGACTGGGCGCAGGCCCGGATCGCCGGGCTGCGCGCGGTGGCGCTGCTCGACCGCCCGGTCGGCTCCCCCGACTGGTGGAACCTGGGCATCGCCGCCACCGCCGTGCAGGACTGGCCGCTGGCCCGCCGCGCCTGGCAGGCGTACGGCCTGCGGATGCCCGCGGGCACCGCGAGTCACAACGGCGAGGAGTCGGTACGGCTGCCGCTGGGCAGCGCCGCCGTACGGCTGTCGCCCGAGGGCGAGGCCGAGGTCGTGTGGGGCCGCAGGCTCGACCCGGCGCGGGTCGAGGTGCTCTCCATCCCGCTGCCGTCGTCCGGGCGCCGCTGGGGCGAGGTCGTGCTGCACGACGGCGTCCCGCACGGCGAGCGCGCCACCGCCGACACCGCGGGCGGCGCGGTCTACCCCGTCTTCGACGAGATCGAGCTGTGGGCGCCGTCCCCGGTGCCGACCTGGCTGGTGCTCCTCGAAGCGGACACGGCCGCCGACCGCGACGCGCTGGAGCGGCTGGCGGCGGAGGCCGGATACGCGGCCGAGGACTGGTCGTCGTCCGTCCGGCTGCTGTGCCGCACCTGTTCGGAGAGCCGGATGCCCACCGACGACGGCTCGATGGCCACGCGCGACCCGCACGACCACGGTGAGCCCGGTCACCCCGGCCACCTCAGCCACCACAGCGCGGGTGTGCGCTGGTCGCCGGAGCGCGAGTGCGGGATCGCCGCCCCCGCGTCCCTGGTCCGCGGCCTGCTCGACGGCTGGGTCGCCGACAGCCCGGACACCCGGGACTGGCGGGACCTCGAAGAGGTCTGCTGAACCGCACGCCCTGAACCGCGTGCCCCGAACGGCGAGGTGCGACGAACCACGAGGTGTGGGGAACACCGTCGTGCGCGGGCCCGTACCCTAGGGGGGTTCGTTTACGGGTTCGCGGAAGGCGTACGGCGCAGATGTCCCAGCAGCACACCGAGCACGGCCACGGTCACCAGCACCACCACGGGCATGACCACGACCACGCGCACAGCCACGACGCGGCCACCGAAGGCTTCCTCGACGACGTGACCGACGCGCAGGCGCGCGAACTGGCGTACCGCGAGCGCGGCACCGTCCGCCCGATCACCGTGGTCGGCAACCCGGTGCTGCACCGGGAGTGCAAGGACGTCACGTCCTTCGACGACGACCTGGACGCGCTGATCGCCGACATGTTCGCCAGCCAGCGCGCCGCCGAGGGCGTGGGCCTGGCCGCCAACCAGATCGGCGTCGACCTCAAGGTCTTCGTCTACGACTGCCCGGACGACGACGACAACCGGCACGTCGGCGTCGTCTGCAACCCCGTACTGGACGAACTGCCCGCCGACCGGCGCCGCCTGGACGACTCCAACGAGGGCTGCCTGTCCGTCCCCGGCGCCTACATGGAACTGGCCCGCCCCGACTACGCGGTGGTGCGCGGCCAGAACGCCAAGGGCGAGCCGATCGTCGTCCACGGCAGCGGCTACTTCGCCCGCTGCCTCCAGCACGAGACCGACCACCTCTACGGCCGCCTCTACATCGACCGTCTCTCCAAGCGCGACCGCAAAGACGTCATGAAGCAAATGGCCGAGGCCACCCCGAAGTTCGAGACGGTCCCCAACGACTGACCCGCCCCGCGCGCCCGCCCGACGGGAAAGGGGCGGCGGAAGGCTCATCGCCTTCCGCCGCCCCTTTCGCCGTTGACCGTTCCAACCCGGGGTCTAGAAGTCCTCGTCCAGGGCGAAGCTGCCCTCCACCGCGACCTGGTAGGCGGACGGGCGGCGCTCGAAGAAGTTCGTCAGCTCCTGGACGCCCTGCAACTCCATGAAGGAGAAGGGGTTCTCCGAGCCGTAGACCGGGGGGAAGCCGAGGCGGGCGAGGCGCTGGTCGGCGACGCACTCCAGGTAGGCGCGCATGGACTCGGTGTTCATGCCGGGCAGGCCGTCGCCGCACAGGTCGCGGCCGAACTGGAGCTCGGCCTCGACGGCTTCGCGCAGCATGTCGGTGACCTGCTGCCGCAACTGCTCGTCGAAGAGGTCCGGCTCCTCCTTGCGGACGGTGTCGACCACGTCGAAGGCGAAGCTCATGTGCATGGTCTCGTCGCGGAACACCCAGTTGGTGCCGGTCGCGAGCCCGTGCAGCAGGCCGCGCGAGCGGAACCAGTAGACGTACGCGAAGGCGCCGTAGAAGAACAGGCCCTCGATGCACGCGGCGAAGCAGATCAGGTTGAGCAGGAAGCGGCGGCGGTCGGCCTTGGACTCCAGGCGGTCGATCTTCTCGACCGAGTCCATCCAGCGGAAGCAGAACTGCGCCTTCTCGCGGATCGAGGGGATCTCCTCGACCGCGTCGAAGGCCGCCGCGCGGTCCTCGGGATCGGGCAGGTAGGTGTCGAGCAGCGTCAGATAGAACTGGACGTGCACGGCCTCCTCGAAGAGCTGGCGGGACAGGTACAGCCGCGCCTCGGGGGAGTTGATGTGCTTGTAGAGCGTGAGCACCAGGTTGTTGGAGACGATCGAGTCACCGGTCGCGAAGAACGCGACCAGGCGGCCGATCATGTGCTGCTCGGCGGGGCTGAGTTTGGCGAGGTCGGACACGTCGGAGTGGAGGTCGACCTCCTCCACGGTCCAGGTGTTCTTGATCGCGTCGCGGTAGCGCTCGTAGAAGTCCGGGTAGCGCATCGGACGCAGGGTCAGCTCGAAGCCCGGGTCGAGCAGATTCTTGTCGGTGGACGTCATTACTGGCAGGCCTCGCAGGACTCGGGGTTCTCAAGGGAGCAGGCGATCGCGTCGGCGTCGGCGATCACCGGTACGGGGACGGGGGTGGCGGCCGTCTGCTGCTGGGCGCGGGCCGCGCGGGCGATCCGGGTCGCGGGCCGGGACCGCAGGTAGTACGTCGTCTTCAGGCCCTGCTTCCAGGCGTACGCGTACATCGAGCTGAGCTTGCCGATGGTGGGCGTCTCCAGGAACAGGTTCAGCGACTGGCTCTGGTCGAGGAATGGCGTACGCGCCGCCGCCATGTCGATCAGGCCGCGCTGCGGGATCTCCCACGCCGTGCGGTACAGCTCACGGATCTCGGCCGGAATCCAACTGAAGCCGTTCACCGAGCCGTTGGCCTCGCGCAGCGCCTCGCGGGACTGCGCGTCCCACACGCCGAGCCGCTTGAGGTCGGCGACCAGGTACGAGTTGACCTGGAGGAACTCACCCGACAGCGTCTCGCGCTTGAAGAGGTTGGAGACCTGCGGCTCGATGCACTCGTAGACACCGGCGATGGACGCGATGGTCGCGGTCGGCGCGATGGCCAGCAGCAGCGAATTGCGCATGCCGGTGGCCGCGATCCGGGCACGCAGCGCCGTCCAGCGCTCCGGCCAGTTCAGCTCGGTCGCGTAGTGGTCGGGGTGCAGCACACCGCGGGCGGTACGGGTCTTGTCCCAGGCGGGCAGCGGGCCCTGCCGCTCGGCGAGGTCGCAGGACGCCTCGTACGCGGCGAGCATGATCCGCTCGGCGATCCGGGTGGACAGCTCGCGCGCCGCGGCCGAGTCGAAGGGCAGCCGCAGCTTGAAGAAGACGTCCTGAAGACCCATCACGCCCAGGCCCACCGGGCGCCACTTGGCGTTGGAGCGGCCCGCCTGCTCGGTCGGGTAGAAGTTGATGTCCACGACCCGGTCGAGGAAGGTCACCGCGGTCCTGACGGTCTCGTCGAGCCGCTCCCAGTCCATCTCGCCGCCCGCGCCGCCCCCCGGGGTGGCGAAGGCGCCCAGGTTCACCGAACCCAGGTTGCACACCGCGGTCTCGCCGTCGTCGGTGACCTCCAGGATCTCGGTGCACAGATTCGAGGAGTGCACGGTACGGCCGGGCTCCGCCGTCTGGTTGGCCGTACGGTTCGAGGCGTCCTTGAAGGTGATCCAGCCGTTGCCGGTCTGCGCGAGGGTCCGCATCATCCGGCCGTACAGCTCGCGCGCCGGGATCGTACGCTGCGCCAGGCCCTTGGCCTCCGCCCTGCGGTACGCGGCGTCGAAGTCGTCGCCCCACAGGTCGACCAGCTCCGGCACGTCGGACGGCGAGAACAGCGACCAGTCGGCGTCGGTCTCCACGCGGCGCATGAACTCGTCCGGGATCCAGTGCGCCAGGTTCAGATTGTGGGTGCGGCGCGCGTCCTCACCGGTGTTGTCGCGCAGTTCGAGGAACTCCTCGATGTCGGAGTGCCAGGTCTCCAGGTAGACCGCCGCGGCGCCCTTGCGACGGCCGCCCTGGTTGACCGCGGCCACCGACGCGTCCAGCGTCTTCAGGAACGGCACGATGCCGTTGGAGTGGCCGTTGGTGCCGCGGATCAGCGAACCGCGCGAGCGGATCCGGGAGTAGGACAGGCCGATCCCGCCCGCGTGCTTCGACAGCCGCGCCACCTGGTGGTAGCGGTCGTAGATCGAGTCCAGCTCGTCCAGCGGCGAGTCCAGCAGGTAGCAGGAGGACATCTGCGGGTGCCGGGTGCCGGAGTTGAACAGGGTGGGGGAGCTGGGCAGGTAGTCCAGCGCGCTCATCAGCCGGTAGAGCGAGGCGACTTCCTCGGCGGCGCGCACCGAGTCGTCCTCGGCGAGACCGCAGGCCACGCGGAGCATGAAGTGCTGCGGGGTCTCGATCACCTGACGGGTGATGGGGTGCCGCAGCAGGTAGCGGCTGTGCAGGGTGCGCAGGCCGAAGTAGCCGAAGCGGTCGTCCGCGCCGGCGGCCAGCGCCTCGTCCACCAGCGCGTCGAGCCGGGGCTTGTGCAGGGCCACGAAGGCGGCCGTGCGGTCGGCGATCAGGCCCTCGCGGTGCCCGACCGAGACGGACGCGGAGAACGACACCGCGCCCTGGCCCGCGGCCTCTTCGGCGATGGTCGAGGTCAGCAGCCGGGCGGCCAGCCGCGAGTACGCCGGGTCCTCGGAGATCAGCCCGGCCGCCGCCTCGGTGGCCAGGCTGTGCATCTCGGCCGCGTCGGAGGCGGCGTTACGGCCGCGCAGCGCGGCGGCGGCGACCCGGCCGGGGTCGGTGTCGGTCAGGTCGGCGGTGAGCCGCACCAGCGTACGCAGCAGGTCCGCGCCCGGGCCCTCGTCGGGACCGGCGGGAGGTCCGGGGAGAGGTCCGGAGGGGGGAGCCGAGGGAATCCGGGGGGCGACGGTGCGGAGTTCGGCTGAAGCGGGGTCTGCGGGCGCGATGGTCACGGTGGTGCTCTCTCCCTCGAACGCGGCGACGGCCAGGCGGGGAGGAGCGGGTACGCGTGCGGAGGCGCACCCCTGCTCAGGCATGGGCGTGCCGCGACGCGTCCGCCGGCCCAATCCGCGAGGCCCGGACACAACTGCGCCCGTCGCTTGTGGGCGCTACGGGCGCGCTGGCGGCAGGTCCTCGGGCTGTGCGGGCGTACGCCCGCTCACCGTTGCGGGGCAGCGCCGGATTCGCACCGGCTTCCCCTGCTCGACAGCGAAGTTGAGCATACATGTAGTGCCGCGGTTCGCGTGGAAGCCCAGATGTTGTGTCGTGAGGGCGGGTCGCCGAGGTCGGCGCGCAAGCGCCGGAGGGGATTTTATTCCCTCCGGCGCCCTCAGATCCGCGGGGCCGCGACCGCTGTGAGGGCCGGTTCGCGGCCTGGTTCGCGGTCCGCGCGCGCGGCGCGTCTCGCGTGCGCCCGGCGTGTCGCCTCGGCCTCGCGGGCGGCGTCGGCCGCGCGGATCTGGCGGGTGATCCTGGCCTCGGCGCGCAGGCCCAGGACGGGGACGAAGGAGAGGATGAGGAGGAGGGCGGAGAGGGCTGCGATGTCCAGGAGAACGGTCATGGGTCAATCGTGCTCGCACCGCTTACCCGCGAACAGTGGCAGGACCGCCGTACTACCGCGACATCCTGCCAAGTGGCATCCTCGGGAGCATGCTGAAGAACGTGGCCGCGGTACTGCTCGACGGTGTCCACCCCTTCGAACTCGGGGTGATCTGCGAGGTGTTCGGCCTCGACCGCAGCGAGGACGGGCTGCCCGTGTACGACTTCGCGGTGATCTCCGGCGAGGGCCCGACGCTGCGCACGCACGCCGGGTTCGAGCTGTCGGCCTCCTGCGACATGGACCGGCTGGACGAGGCGGACCTGATCGCCGTACCGGCCGGGGACTCGTACATCGACCGGGACTTCCCGCCGCAGGTGCTCACGGCGCTCAACCGGGCCGTGGAGCGCGGCGCGACGGTGCTCAGCGTGTGCTCGGGCGTCTTCGTGCTGGCCGCCTCCGGCATGCTCGACGACCGGCGCTGCGCCACGCACTGGCGGCACGCGGAACGCCTCGCGAGCCGGTACCCGCAGATCAAGGTCGAGTCCGACGTGCTGTACGTGGACGACGCGGGGGTGATCACCTCGGCCGGTACGGCCTCCGGCATCGACGCCTGCCTGCACCTGGTGCGCAAGGAGCAGGGCAGCGCCGTCGCCAACGGCATCGCCCGCCGCATGGTGGTGCCGCCGCACCGCGAGGGCGGCCAGGCGCAGTACGTGGACCGGCCGCTGCCGCGCGGGCAGAGCGACACCGTGGCCGGGGTGCTGTCCTGGATGGAACGGCACCTGGACCGCGAGGTGACCGTCGAGGAGCTGGCCGCCCGCGCCCACATGTCGCCGCGCACCTTCGCCCGCCGCTTCCAGCAGGAGACCGGCACCACCCCGTACCGCTGGCTGCTGGGTCAACGGGTGCTGCTGGCGCGGGAGTTGCTGGAGGCCACCGACCACACCATGGACGCCGTCGCGCTCCGCGCGGGGTTCGGGAACGCGGCGACCATGCGGCATCACTTCGCCCGCTGGACGGGGACCACGCCGCAGGGGTACCGGCGCACTTTCGCCTCGCGCTGAGGCGCTGGTCCCCAAGGCGCTGGTCCCCAAGGCGCGGGTCCCCAAGGCGCGGGCCGCACACCACAACGCGGCCTCGCGCCCCCGGGACCCGCCCCCTCGCGCTCTACTACGCCGGTGCGGGAACCGCCTCCTTCGCCGCCTCCTCCGCCTCCACCACGTAGTCGCCCTTCGCCGTCTCGTCCACGCCGTCGGGGGCCTTGAGGGCGCGCAGGACCAGGGTGAGGACGACCGCGACCGCCGCGTTCAGGACGAAGGCGGTGAGGCCGATGTAGCCGAGCTCGCCGATGCCGGGGATCTTCGCGGAGTTGCCGCCGAAGTGCGACTGGCTGGCGCTGGTCTGCTCGTACGCCTTCCACGTGCCGTACGCCATGCCCGCCGCCCAGCCGGCCAGCAGCGCCCAGCGGTGGAACCAGCGGGTGAACAGGCCGCCGACGATGGCCGGGACGGTCTGGAGGATCCAGATGCCGCCCAGGAGCTGGAAGTTGATCGCGACCGTCTTGTCCATCGACAGCACGAAGACGAGCGCGCCGACCTTGACCACCAGGGACGCGGCCTTGGAGACCTTGGTCTCCTGCGCGGGGGTGGCGTCCGGTTTGAACAGGTCCTTGTAGATGTTGCGGGTGAACAGGTTGGCCGCCGCGATCGACATGATCGCCGCCGGGACCAGCGCGCCGATGGCGATGGCGGCGAAGGCCACCCCGGCGAACCAGGAGGGGAACATGTCCTCGAAGAGCTGGGGGATGGCCAGTTGGGCGTTGTACCCCTTGACGCCCTTTCCGACGCCCGCCGCCAGCGCCATGAAGCCGAGCATCGCCAGCAGGCCGAGCATCAGCGAATACAGCGGCAGGATCGTGGTGTTGCGGCGGATGGTGTTGCGGCTCTTGCCGGAGAGCACGGCCGTCACCGAGTGCGGGTACAGGAAGAGCGCCATCGCCGAGCCCATCGCGAGCGTGGCGTACGCCCATTGGGCCTGCGGCGCCGACACCAGTGAGCCGCGCGGCTTGCCGGTGGCGGGGTTGGTCACCTTGTAGGCCGCGTCCGCCTTGTCGAAGATGTCGCCGAACCCGCCCAGTTTGTACGGGATGTAGATGATCGCGACCACGATGACGATGTAGATCAGCGCGTCCTTGACGAAGGCGATCAGCGCGGGCGCGCGCAGCCCGGAGGAGTACGTGTACGCGGCCAGCACACCGAAGGCGATCAGCAGCGGCAGGTCCTTGACGAACCAGTTGGTGGAGTCGCCGCCGCCCACGCCCATCACGTCCAGCACGGCCTGGATGCCGACCAGTTGGAGCGCGATGTACGGCATGGTCGCGACGATCCCGGTGAGCGCCATCGCGACCGACAGGCTCTTCGACCCGAACCGGCCGCGGATGAAGTCCGACGAGGTCACGTACCCGTGCTTGTGCGAGACCGACCACAGCCGCGGCAGGAAGAGGAACACCAGCGGGTAGGTGATGATCGTGTACGGGACCGCGAAGAACCCGGCGGCGCCCGCGGAGTAGATCGCGGCGGGCACGGCGACGAAGGTGTACGCGGTGTAGAGGTCGCCGCCGAGCAGGAACCAGGTCACCCAGGTGCCGAAACTCCGGCCGCCCAGGCCCCATTCGTCCAGGTGCAGGGCGTTCTCCGCGCGTCGCCAGCGGGCGGCGAGGAAGCCCATCACCGTGACCAGGAGGAAGAAGAAGACGCAGACGCCGAGCGCCACGCCGTTCACGTCGTTCGTCACTTGCCCGCACCCCCCTTGCGCGCCCGCTCCTCGCGGCGCACCAGGACGTACGCGGTGTACGTCAGCAGCGCCGCCGCCGGCACCCACGCCATCTGGTACCAGTAGAAGAACGGGATGCCGATGAACCTCGGGGTGAGCCGCGAGTACGAGCTGACCCAGAGCAGCGCCACGAAGGGCGCGACCAGGCATATCCCGGCGATCACGCGCGACGCGGTGACCACCGGCCGCCGCGGCGGTGCGGGGTGTTCCTCAAGTGATAGGTCGTCGGGCATACGTGCGGCTCCCGTCCCCTAGAGCTACGAGTGTGACTCGCGGGAATCTAGGGGAGGGGAGTAGCGCACGTCACCATGTGTGCGGCGATCTCACTCGTGAGAAGTCAAACCGGCGGTCTCAGTCGGTGGGGCGGCTCAGTCGTGCCACGAACTTGTAGCGGTCGCCGCGGTAGACCGAGCGCACCCACTCGACCGGTTCGCCGACGGTGTCGATCGAGTGCCGGGAGAGCATCAGCATCGGCAGGCCGACATCGGTGCCGAGCAGTCCGGCCTCGCGCGGGGTGGCCAGCGAGGTCTCGATGGTCTCCTCCGCCTCGGCCAGCCGCACGTCGTAGACCTCGGCCAACGCCGTGTACAGGGACGTGTACTTGGCGAGGCTGCGGCGCAGCGCGGGGAAGCGCTTGGCCGACAGGTGCGTCGTCTCGATCGCCATCGGCTCGCTGTTGGCCAGCCGCAGCCGCTCGATCCGCAACACCCGGCCGCCGGCCTTCATGTCGAGCAGCCCGGCGAGCCGGTCGTCGGCGGTGATGTAGCCGATGTCCAGGAGCTGGGACGTGGGTTCGAGACCCTGGGCGCGCATGTCCTCGGTGTACGAGGTCAGTTGGAGCGCCTGGGAGACCTTCGGCTTGGCGACGAAGGTGCCTTTGCCCTGGATGCGTTCGAGCCGGCCCTCGACCACGAGTTCCTGGAGCGCCTGGCGGACCGTGGTGCGCGAGGTGTCGAACTCGGTGGCCAGCGTGCGCTCCGGCGGTACGGGCGTGCCGGGGGGCATGGTCTGGGTGATGTCCAGAAGATGCCGCTTGAGCCGGTAGTACTTGGGCACGCGTGCGGTACGGCCCGCGGTGCTCGCGGTCCCCGCCGTACTCTCCGCGCCACTGCCCGCGTCGCTGTCCATGACGTCTACTCCCGACTGCTGTCGTGCTGCCGTCACCGGCTCCTCCGTTATATGCGGCTCACATCGTGGCACGGCCTGACCTGGAGCGGGGAGGCGGTAGTGGTCGCTTCCCGCTCAGGTGTCGGTCCGATAACAGAGCCGACATGGGTTCTTATACACCCTTGACACCCCCAAAGGTCTAGGCCAAGCTCCGGGTACTGGTCTAAACCATTAACGACCAAATCCCAGACCCACGAGCAGGACGCGGCTGCACACGTGTCTCGCGGTAGCCGACATTTCGGGTGGTGGGGGGAGTTTCGGGCATCCTGAGGAGGGTGGCGTGAAGCGCAAGCTCATCGCGGCGATCGGCGTCGCGACCATGATTGCTGGTATTGCGGCCTGTGGGTCGGACAAGAAGGACGACAAGGCCGCTGAGAAGCCGGCCGACCAGACCGGCACGGTGACCGTCTGGCTGATGGCCGAGGCGCAGACCGCCTGGCCCGAGCTGGTACAGAACACCACCGCCCAGTTCAAGGCGAAGTACCCGAAGGTCAACGTCAAGATCCAGTACCAGCAGTGGAGCGACAAGGTCCAGAAGCTGGACGCCGCGCTCTCCGGTTCCAGCGCCCCCGACGTGGTCGAGCTGGGCAACACCGAGACCCAGACGTACATCCTCAACGGCGCTCTCGCCGAGCTGGACAAGAAGACCTTCCAGAACTCGGACACCTGGATCAAGGGCCTCGAGGACACCTGCACCTACCAGGGCAAGCTCTACTGCGCGCCCTACTACGCCGGTGCCCGCGTCGCGATCTACAACACCGCCGACTTCAAGGCCGGTACGGGCTCCGACGCCTTCCCCGCCACCGAGGACGAGCTGACCGCCGCCCTGGACAAGATCGAGGCGAAGAAGGGCGGCGACAAGACGTACTCGCCGCTCTACCTCCCCGGCCAGTACTGGTACGCGGCCATGTCGTACGTGAAGGCGTACGGCGGCCAGATCGCCAAGACCGACGGCAGCAAGTGGACCGCCGACCTGGAGAGCCCGCAGGCGCAGCAGGGCATCCAGCACTTCATCGACCTGGTGAAGAAGTACAACCACGGCGACCAGACCAAGGACGAGGCGGACCACGCCAACGTCATGGCCCACGAGAAGGCCGGCGTCATCTACGGCAACGGCTGGGAGTCCGGTTCGGTCATCACGCCGCCGAACGGCAACGCCAAGCTCAAGGACGTCATCAAGACGGCCACGATGCCCGGCCCGAACGGCAAGGCGCTGCCCTCCTTCATCGGCGGCTCCGACCTCGCCGTGGTCAACAAGTCCAAGGTGAAGGACCTCGCCAAGGAGTGGATCGCGGACTTCACCGACGAGAAGAACGAAGCCGCGCTGGTCACCAAGGCGACGCTGCCGAACAACACCAAGCAGCTCGAGCCGATGAAGGCCGACCCGGCCACCGCCGCCGCGGCCAACGCCGTGCCGGACGCCTGGTTCACGCCGATCGCACCGGGCTGGGCCGCGATCGAGAAGCAGGGCATCCTCAAGTCGATGCTGCTCGACATCCTCAAGGGCAAGTCCGTCGCCGACGCCACCAAGGCCGCCGACGACAAGATCAACTCGCTGATCAACACCGCCTCCTGACACGGCGGTCGTCACCAGGGGAGGGCGGTCCGCGGTCGCGGGCCGCCCGCCCCGGTATCCCGGCATGGACACCGAAGAAAGGTCAGAGCGGATGAGTGCCGCCGACACGCATGCCACCGAGCCGGTGACGGGGGGCCGCCCGCAGATCCCGCCGCCGCGCTCGACCGGTCCGGTCGCCACGACAGCGGGCCGCGCCGCCGGGCGCAACCGGCAGAGCAGATCGCTGCCGTATCTGCTGATCGCTCCGGCGCTGCTGATCATGATCGGCGTGCTGGGCTACCCGCTCGTCGACACCATCGTGCTGTCCTTCCAGGACGAGCGCCGCAACAACCTCTGGAACGGCGTCGCGGCGCCCTGGGTCGGCTTCGACCAGTACAGCTCGATCCTCGGCGACAGCGAGTTCTGGGCCGTGGTGCTGCGCACCGTGGTCTTCGTCGTCGTCTGCGTCGTCGCCACCATGTCGCTCGGCCTGCTGATCGCGCTGCTGATGCAACGGGTCTCCAACTGGGTCCGGGTCACCATGAGCAGCGTGATGATCGCCGTGTGGGCGATGCCGCTGCTGGTCGCCACCTCGGTCTTCAAGTTCATGTTCGACTCCGACTACGGCCTGGTGAACCAGCTCCTCACCCGGCTGCCCGGCGTCGACTACACCCGGCACAACTGGTTCCTCAACCCGACCACCGGCATGGCGATCATCGCCGTCCTGGTCGTCTGGGGCGCCATCCCCTTCATCGCCATCAGCCTGCACGCGGCGCTCACCCAGGTTCCCAAGGAACTGGAGGAGGCCGCGCGGATCGACGGCGCCAAGGGCTTCGGCATCTTCCGCTACGTCACCTTCCCGATCATCAAGCCGGTCTTCGTGATGACCAGCACCCTGTCGGTGATCTGGGACTTCGGCGTGCTCGGCCAGATCCTGCTGATGCGCGGCGGCCAGCCCGAGCAGGACTACCAGACGCTCGGCCTGTACGCGTACACCCAGGCGTTCATCTCCAACTCCTTCAGCCGGGGCGCGGCCATCTCCGTGGTCTCCGTCCTGCTGCTGTCGGGTGTCGCCGTCTACTACCTGCGCCAGCTTCTGAAGATCGGAGAGGTCGAGTGAGCACCGCTGTCAAGAGCGGCCCCGCGACCCAGGGCCCCACGGCCGGAGTCGTCTACCGCACTCCGAAGAAGAAGCGCAACGGCTGGAACGTGCTCGGCCTGATCGTCACCGTCATCATGGGCTTCCCGGTGTACTGGATGGTCATCACCGCGCTCCGCCCGAGCCAGGAGATCCTCAGCTACCACCAGAAGCTCTATCCCAGCTCCGTCACGTTCAACCAGTTCAAGCGCGCGATGGACATGCCCAACTTCTGGGACAACGTCAAGAGCAGCGTGATCATCTCGGCGTGCAGCGTCGTGATCGCCATCGGCATCGGCCTGCTCGCGGCGTACGCCATCGGCCGGTTCAAGTTCTGGGGCCGCCGCGGCCTGGTCATCGCGCTGCTGGTGATCCAGCTCATCCCGGCCACCTCGATGCTGATCCCGATCTACATCCAGCTCAACAAGATGGGCGGCCTCAACCAGTACTGGGGCGTCATCGTCGTCTACGCGGCGAGCACACTGCCCTTCGCCGTATGGATGCTGCGCGGCTTCATCGTCAACATCCCCAAGGAACTCGAGGAGTCGGCGATGGTCGACGGGTGCAGCCAGATGGAGGCGTTCCGCCGCGTCGTCCTCCCGCTGCTCGCGCCCGGCCTGGTCGCCGCGTCGATCTACGCGCTGATGACCGCCTGGAACGAGTACCTGTTCGCCTACGTACTTCTCCAGGACAATGACAAGTACACGTTGAGCATCTGGCTGCTGAAGTTCACCGGACAGCGCGGTACGGACTACGGGGCCCTCATGGCGGGCTCGATCCTGATCGCCCTGCCCGTCGTGATCTTCTTCCTGTTCGTCCAGCGCAAGGTGGCCTCCGGCCTGACCGCAGGCGCGGTGAAGGGATGACCGTCATTACCGTCGACACGCCCGCGGACGTCCTGGCCCGCGACGCCCTCACCGTCCTCCAGCCCGGCTTCCGCGGCACCGAGGCCCCCGACTGGGTGCTGCGGCTGCTCGCCGAAGGGCTCGGCGCGGTCGCGCTGTTCTCCCGCAACATCGAGTCGCCCGAGCAAGTCGCCCGGCTCACCGCCCAGTTGCGCGCGGTACGGCCCGACGTGCTCGTGGCCGCCGACGAGGAGGGCGGCGACGTCACCCGCCTCGAAGCGCGCGGCGGCTCCTCCTTCCCCGGCAACCTCGCGCTCGGCGCCGTCGACGACGTCAAGCTCACCCGGGCCGTCGCCGCCGAACTCGGCCGCAGGCTCGCCGCGTGCGGCGTCAACCTCAACTGGGCGCCGTCCGCCGACGTCAACTCCGACCCCGGCAACCCGGTCATCGGCGTCCGCTCCTTCGGCGCCGAGCCCGAACTGGTCGCGCGCAACACCGCCGCCTACGTGGAGGGAATGCAGTCGGCGGGCGTCGCGACCAGCGTCAAGCACTTCCCCGGCCACGGCGACACCGGCGTCGACTCGCACCACGCGATGCCGCGCATCGACGTCGACCTCGACACCCTGCGCGACCGCGAACTCGTGCCGTTCAAGGCGGCCGTCGCCGCCGGCACCAAGGCCGTGATGAGCGCTCACATCCTCGTCCCGGCCCTCGACCCCGACCTGCCGGGCACGCTCAGCTCCGCCGTCCTCACCGGCCTGCTGCGCGCCCCGCGCGAGCAGGGCGGCCTCGGCTACGACGGCCTCATCGTCACCGACGGCATCGAGATGCAGGCCATCTCCGCCGCCTACGGCATCGAACGCGGCACCGTCATGGCGCTGGCCGCCGGGGCCGACGCGATCTGCGTCGGCGGCGGCCTGTCCGACGAGCAGACCGTGCTCGGCCTCCGCGACGCCATCGTGCGCGCGGTGCGCGAGGGCGACCTCCCCGCCGAGCGGCTGGCCGACGCCGCCGCCCGGGTGCGCGACCTCCAGGTGTGGGCCGCCGAGCGGGCGGCCGCAGCGGAGGGGACCGCGTCCGCCGCCCCGGCAGGGGAGTCCGACATCGGCCTGGAGGCGGCCCGCCGCGCCCTGCGGATCACCCGCCGCGCCGAGTTCACCCCGCTCACCGAGGCGCCCTACGTCGCCGCCCTCACGCCGGTCGCCAACATCGCGGTCGGCGACGTGACCCCCTGGGGCATCGCCGCCGACCTCGCCAGGCTCCTGCCGGGCACGGTCACGGGCACCTACCCCGGCCGCGAGGTGGAGGAGCTGGGCGCCGAGGCGTTCGCCGCCGGACTCCTCGACGAGGCCGGCGACCGTACGATCGTCGTCGTCGTCCGCGACGCCCACCGGCACCGCTGGATGTCCGAGGCGCTCGCGGCGGTCGTCTCCCGCCGCCCAAGCACGGTCGTCGTGGAGATGGGCGTGCCCCAGGCGCCCGCCACCGGCGCTCTCCACATCGCCACCCACGGCGCGGCGCGCGTCTGCGGCACGGCCGCCGCCGAGGCCATCGTGGGCTCCGTCTGACGCGGGCTCCGTCTGACACGACAGAGCGCCGGACGGACTGCGATCAGTCCGTCCGGCGCTCTTTCGCGTTCCGCCTGGCAGGCCCTAGACGCCCTGCCAGGCGGGCTTGGCCGCGAAGGTGGCGCGGAAGTACGGGGCCAGCTTCAGCTTGGAGGCGGCGGCCTCGTCCACGACCACGGTGGCGTGCGGGTGGAGCTGGAGCGCCGAGGCGGGAACGACGGCGGCGACGGGCCCCTCGACGGTCTGCGCGACGGCCTCCGCCTTGCCCTCGCCGGTGGCGAGCAGCACCAGGTGCCGGGCCTCCAGGATGGTGCCGATGCCCTGCGTGATCACGTGGTGCGGCACCTGCTCGATGTCGCCGTCGAAGAAGCGGGCGTTGTCGACCCTGGTCTGCTCGGTGAGCGTCTTGATCCGGGTCCTGGAGGCGAGCGACGAGCAGGGCTCGTTGAAGCCGATGTGCCCGTCGGTGCCGATCCCCAGGAGCTGGAGGTCGACGCCGCCGGCCGCGGCCAGCGCCGCGTCGTACGCCTCGCAGGCGGCCTGCACGTCGTCGGCGGCCCCGTCGGGCCCCATGAAGGACTCCTCCGACAGCCCCAGCGGCTCCACGACCTCCCGCAGCACGACCGAGCGGTACGACTCCGGGTGGCCGGTGGGCAGGCCGACGTACTCGTCGAGCTGGCAGACGCGGGCACGGGCCGCGTCGACGGCGCCCGAGCGGACCTTCGCCGCCAGCGCCTCGTAGATGGGCAGCGGGGTGGATCCGGTGGCCACGCCGAGCAGAGCGTCCGGCTTGCGGCGCAGCAGCGCGGCCATGGCCTCCGCGATCAGCTCGCCGCCTGCCGCGGCGTCCGGGACGATGACAACTTCCACGCTGGGCCTGCCGTTCTGGAGGGGACTTGTGTGGTATAGACCAATCTAGCAGAGCAGGGCCCCGTCGGCGCTGCGCCGGGGCACCTCTGCCCGCCACCGCTCGGGTGCGGCTGCGCGTGGCGCTGAGCCCCTGGGCCACGTGTGCGCGAGGTGGGTGCGCCGGTAGCCAGCGAGCCGAAGGGCGCGCCGGTGTTGAAAGGGAGAACGCGCACAGAGAGCGAGGAACGAGCGAACGAGCACGATCGACTGTCGACACCGGGCTTAAGCGCCCGGAGGCGAGAGGGCGGCAATAAAAAGGGAATTACGGCGCCCCCACAAAAGACGGCTCCCACCCCACGGCGCCCCCACAAAAGAGCCCCCCCGCCCACAAAAGAGCCCCCCGAAAAAACCCACGGGCCGCGGTGCGCAGCGGGGACCCTCAACCCCGCCGGCACCGCAGCCCGGAGCAGCCGTCGGCGCCTGGCCGGCGGGGTGTGCGGTTCCCCCCGGCGCGATGGGCCGACCTTGAGGTCAGGGCGTAGTCAGGGCAGAGAACGCCTTGCCTCGGTCCGTCCTCCTGTGCGGGGAGGACGGAGGTCTGATGCCACGCGTGTACGCGACACACGAGGTGTCACGTTCGACGAGCGGTACGCGCCACGCGTGGTGTCACGCTTCATTGTGGACTAGACCATTCGGCCTTGTCTACGGTTCCCGGCGACGCTTCCTCGCCAGGCCCCCGGCGAGTCGATGCACCCTCCAGCGAAATCATCTCCGAAAACGGCTCGTCCCGCACCCCCCTCCCCGGCCGGTACGCTCACAGGCGTGCCCTCCATGAACGACCTCGTACGCGAGCACACGGCCCTCGACGACTCCGACCTCGAATGGCTTCATCTGCTCGTCTCGGAGTGGCAGCTGCTCTCCGACCTGTCCTTCGCCGACCTCGTGCTGTGGGTCCCCACCCGCGACGGCACCCGGTATGTGTCCGTCGCGCAGATGCGGCCGAACACCGGGCCGACCTCGTACCAGGACGACATGGTCGGCCACCTGGTGCCGCGCGGACGGCGTCCGCTGCTGGACATGGCGCTCGACGAGGGCCGTATCGTCCGCGAGGGCGACCCGGAGTGGCGCGAGGAGGTGCCGGTACGGGTCGAGTCGATCCCGGTGCGCCGCGACGGCCGGGTCCTCGGGGTGATCGCGCGCAACACCAACCTGCTGACCGTACGCACCCCCAGCCGCCTCGAACTCACCTACTTGCAGAGCGCCAGCGACCTGGCCCAGATGATCGCCCAGGGCGCCTTCCCGTTCCCGGCCGAGCAGGTCGACATGGACGCCTCACCGCGCGCCGGTGACGGCCTGATCAGGCTGGACGCGGACGGGCTCGTGCAGTACGCCAGCCCCAACGCCCTGTCGGCGTACCACCGGCTGGGCCTGGCGGCCGACCTGGTCGGCCACCACCTGGGCAAGGCCACCGCGGAACTGGCCCCGGCCCGCGGCCCGGTGGACGAGGCGCTGGTGAAGCTCGCCAGCGGCTGGGCGCCGCGCGAATTCGAGGTCGAGGGCGGCGACGGCGTCATCCAGCTGCGCGCGATCCCGCTCAAGCCCAAGGGCGTCCACACCGGTTCGCTGGTGCTGCTGCGGGACGTGACGGAACTGCGCCGCCGCGAGCGCGAGTTGATGACCAAGGACGCCACCATCCGGGAGATCCACCACCGGGTGAAGAACAACCTCCAGACGGTCGCCGCGCTGCTGCGCCTCCAGGCCCGCCGGATGGACTCCGACAACGCCCGTGAGGCGCTGGAGGAGGCGGTCCGCCGGGTCGGGTCGATCGCCATCGTGCACGAGACGCTCTCCCAGACCCTGGACGAGCGGGTCGAGTTCGACGAGATCGCCGACCGCGTGCTGTCGATGGTCGCGGAGATCTCACCCGGCCGGGTCACCCCGCGCCGCACCGGCCGGTTCGGCATCCTGACCGCCGAGATCGCCACTCCGCTGTCCATGGTCCTGACCGAACTGCTCCAGAACGCGCTCGAACACGGCTTCGGGCCGGGGGAGTCGGGCACGGTGGACGTCACCGCCACCCGCGGGCGGGAGCGGATCACCATCTCGGTGCAGGACGACGGCCGGGGCCTGCCCGACGGCTTCGACGCCCAGGAAGCGGGCAACCTCGGCCTCCAGATCGTCCGCACCCTCGTGGTCGGCGAACTGGGCGGCACCTTCGACATGGTCCCCGCCGAGCCGCGCGGCACCCGCGTCGTCCTCGAACTGCCCCTGGAGAGCTGAGAGTTCGCCCTTCCTGCGCGAGGGCACAGCAAAGGACCCCGACCTGGAAGGTCGGGGTCCTTCATGATGCTGTGTGCTGCGCGTGTTGGTGGGTGCTGCGCGCTGCGGCTCGGGGGGAAGCGGTAAGTGCGCGTCAGGCGCTGGCGTTGCGGGCCCGGTTGCGAGCGGCGCGGCGCTTCATCGCGCGGCGCTCGTCCTCGCTGAGGCCACCCCAGACACCGGCGTCCTGGCCACTCTCCAGCGCCCACTGCAGGCACTGCTCCATGACGGGGCAGCGGCGGCAGACGGCCTTGGCTTCCTCGATCTGCAGCAGCGCAGGACCGGTGTTGCCGATGGGGAAGAAGAGCTCGGGGTCTTCCTCGCGGCAAACGGCGCGGTGACGCCAGTCCATGGCTGCTCCAACTCCTTGTGTGACAAGCACGTTGCTTGTGAATGTGAACGCTTTCACGAATCCCTACGCAGGCAACGGGACGCCGCCCAGTCTTCACTGGTGCTGGTCCCGCTGAGTGAGGTAGAAGATTCGGGCTCTCAAGGGGGTCGTTGTCAGACCGTCCCGAGCGCCACCTAGAGACTCGCAAACCTCGGCTGGAGATACAACCCCTTCAGAGAAGTTTTTTTGGATTCCTCGGTGTCGCCTCGGTCACAGCCGTACTTCCATGGGGTGCAGGGCAGTCTAAACGTTCGAGTAAAAGGACTTTAGGCTCTTCGACTTACACAATCACACGCAGTGCACGGCGTACGCCTGTGAAGGTCGCGCTCGTTCGCAGCCCCAGGTGGTCACCGTCCACCTGGAAGGGCAATGCCGCCTGCGATTGCAAGGTGAAGTCGGTCAGGTCGTGGAGCGCCAGCGCGTTCTTCCCGCGCGGTCCCCGCTCCGGAGTGGAACGGAGCAATTGCGCCGAGTAACGCGTGGCAGAGGCCATGGACATCTTTGTCACGCCCAGCAGATCGAGGGCGGTGTCGAAGGACGCGCCGGGGGAGGCGTACACCGGTCTGTTCCCGAGATAGGTCCACGGCGAGGTGTTGCAGATTATCGCCATCGCGAGCCCCGACACCGGTTCGCCGTCCGGGCGTTGCAACGAGATCGTGCCGTGCCTGCGGTGCGGATCGGCCAGAAACTGACGTGCGACCTGGCGCAAATACAGCGCGTGCGTGGAGCGCTTGCCCAACTCCCGCTGCTGTTCGACCCGTCCGACCACCCCGGCGTCGAACCCCAGACCCGCGCAGAAGGTGAACCAGCGCGGCGGCACCCCTTCGTCCTCGGTGCCCGGCGTCCCGCTCACCAGACCGAGCCCCACCGTCCGCGAGGACCCCTCGCGCATCGCGTCCAGCAGCGCGCCGGTCGCCTCCACCGCGTCGTTGGGCAGCCCGAGCGCCCGCGCGAAGACATTGGTGGACCCGCCGGGCACCACCGCGAGCTGCGGCAGCGCCTCCGGGTCGGGGCCGTGGTGCAGCAGCCCGTTCACCACCTCGTTGACCGTGCCGTCGCCGCCGAGGGCGACCACCAGGCCCACCTCGCCGCCTTCCGCGGCCCGCCGCGCGAGGTCCCGCGCGTGCCCGCGGTACTCGGTCGTCGCGACGTCCAGCTTGAGGTCGCTCGCCAGTGCGGTACTGATCACATCACGCACCCGCGCGCTGGTGGTGGTGGCGGCAGGGTTGACCACGAGGAGAGCGCGCATGGTCGACAGCGTACCTACCGTCTGGTACAGCGGGCTACGCTGGCCGGTGTGAGCCAGCCCTCGAAGAAGACGCGGAAGCCGCCTCAGCGGGTGGCGGAGAAGATGCAGAAGTTCGTGCCGCCGATGCGCGAACAGCCCACCGAGCGCGAGCGGGAGGCAGCCGCCGCCGCGAAGGCCGCCGCCGACGCGGACGCGGGACCGCCGCCGCTGCGGCTGACCGCCGCTGCCGCCGTCGCCGCCGTGGAGGGCCTGGCCGTGCTCGCCTGGGGCGTCACGATGTTCTTCGGCGGCTCGGGCAAGGCCGTGCTCGCCGGGCTGCTCGTCCTCGTCCTCGCGGGCTTTCCGCTCGGCGCCGCGTACGGGCTGCGCAAGGCCCGCCGGTGGAGTCGCGGGCCCGCGCTGATCATCCAGCTCCTGTCGCTGCCGATCGCCTGGACGCTGCTGCACAGCGACGGCGGCGGCTTCGTCGCGGGCGGCGCGGTCCTGGGCGCCCTCGCCCTGACCTGCCTCGTCCTCCTGGCCCACCCGGCCACCACGGACGCCCTGGGAATGAGCCGGACGTCGTCCTGACAGCCGGAGACGTCGTCCTGACGGACCGCGCGTCCTGACGGACCGCGCGCCCCGGCGGTCCGCGGCCGGTCTCTCGCGGGCGTGCGGGTCCCGGTCGCCCGGGCGGGCCTGGTCGTCGGCCGCCCGCCCGGCGAGGGCTACTCCTCGATCAGCAGCTTGTCCCGGAGCTGGGCCAGCGTGCGGGCCAGCAGACGCGAGACGTGCATCTGCGAGATGCCGACCTCCTGGGCGATCTGCGACTGGGTCATGTTGCCGAAGAAGCGCAGCAGCAGAATCGTCTTCTCACGCGGCGGGAGCTGTTCCAGCAGCGGCTTGAGGGACTCGCGGTACTCCACGCCCTCCAGCGCCTCGTCCTCGGAGCCGAGGGTGTCGGCGACGGCCGGCGACTCGTCGTCGGTGTCCGGGACGTCCAGCGAGAGCGTGCTGTAGGCGTTGGCGGACTCCAGGCCCTCCAGCACCTCCTCCTCGGAGATCTTCAGGTGCTCGGCCAGCTCGTGCACCGTCGGCGCCCGCCCGTGCCGCTGGGACAGCTCACCGGTCGCGGTCGTCAGCGCCAGTCGCAGTTCCTGGAGGCGGCGCGGCACCCGTACCGCCCAGCCCTTGTCCCTGAAGTGACGTTTGATCTCGCCGACCACGGTGGGGGTCGCGTACGTCGAGAACTCCACGCCGCGGTCCACGTCGAACCGGTCGACGGACTTGATCAGCCCGATCGTGGCCACCTGCGTCAGGTCGTCCAGCGGCTCACCGCGGTTGCGGAACCGCCGGGCCAGGTGCTCGACGAGCGGCAGATGCATCCGTACGAGCTGATTGCGCAGCTCCGCCCGCTCGTTGGAGCCCTCGGGCAGCTTGCTCAGCTCGACGAAGAGGGCGCGGGCGCCCGCCCGGTCGTGCGGGTCGTGCGCCTCCCGCTGCTCCTCGCGGTCGGCTTCCCCGTCGGACTCGCGGTCGGAGCCCCGGTCGGGCTCCTGGTCGGCTTCCCCGTCGGACCGGGGCTCCGCCTCCTGGCGCGCGGAGGGGGGCCCGGCCGGCTCCGCCTGCTGCTCCGGCGGCGCGTCCCGTCGCTCGGGCGGCTCGGGCTGTCCGGGCCGCTCCGGCTGCTCGCGCTGGTCCTGCTGCTCCATGGGGTCCGCCTGCTCCGCCTGCTGCGCCGCGTCCATTCCGTCCATACGGTCGTCCGTGCGGGTCTCCCCGCCGGGTTCGGGGTGCTGCCTGGCCGTGTGCCGCCGCCCGGCCGGCCCCGCGGGATCGGGTTGGGCCGGTACGGAGGCGCGGCCGTGCACCGCGGGCGACTGACGCGCGTCGTGCGCCTCGTCGTGGCCCGCGGGCGTGCCGGGGTCTTCACCCCGGGATAGCTCAGCGCTCATGGCGATTCCCCGTCTTCCCGCACGCGAGAGTCACGACAGCCCTGGACCGGCGCCGCGCTTCTTGTGGAGGCTGATGCTGACGGTCTTGTCCTCGGCGACGGTGGAGTCCACCTCGCCGGCCAGTGCCGACAGCACCGTCCACGCGAAGGTGTCCCGCTCCGGCGCCCTGCCGTCGGTGGTGGGCGCGGAGACGGTCACCCACAACGAGTCCCCGACGAGCCGGAAGACACAGCTCAGCACGGACCCGGGGACGGCTTGCTGCAACAGGATCGCGCACGCCTCGTCCACGGCGATCCGCAGATCCTCGATCTCGTCGAGGGTGAAGTCCAGCCGTGCCGCGAGTCCGGCCGTGGCCGTGCGCAGCACTGACAGATAGGCTCCCGCCGCGGGCAGCCGGACCTCGACGAAGTCCTTCGACCCGGGCTCGCCTGCGATCTGGGACACCCTCACCTCCACGGTGGCACACAGTGATTGCTCTGGTTCGCAGCGACGCTATCGCGATCCGTACCCCGCTGTCGCCCGGACGGCGCACGGTAGGGGAACGGTACGGTATCCGTATCTCTGTCACCCATGGTAAGCGCACGAGCACGGACCGTGGGTAGTGGTCTGCCGACTCAATTCGCATGAGAATCCGCCCGGTTCACCGAGCGTGCGCCAGCGCGGCCAGTTCGGCCAGCGCCGGGCCGGAAAGCCGCTGTACGGTCCACTCGTCCTGCGGGCGGGCGCCGATGGAGCGGTAGACGCCCAGCGCCTTCTCGTTCCAGTCGAGGACCGCCCACTCGAAGCGCTCGTAGCCGCGCTCCACGCAGACCGCCGCGAGCGCGGCCAGCAGCGCCTTGCCGTGCCCGCCGCCGCGCGCCTGCGGGCGTACGTACAGATCCTCCAGATACAGGCCGGGGGTGCCGGTCCAGGTGGAGAAGTTCCGGAACCACAGCGCGAAACCGACCACGGTGCCCGCGCCCGAGTCCGAGCCCGCGCCCTCGCTTGAGCCGCCGCCCGCACCGTCCGCCACGGGCTTCGCGGGCTCCTCGGCGATCAGCGCGTGCGCCACCGCGTCGGGGCCGAACAGGGCCGCGTGCAACTGCTCCTGCGTGGCCCGCGCCTCCTCCAGCGCCCGCTCGTACTCGGCGAGTTCGCGGATCAGCGCGTGGATCACGGGGACGTCGTCCGGGGTCGCGGTGCGGATCATGCCACCAGGTTACGGCTCGATGATGTGACGCAGGTAAGCGCGGGGGTCGGCCAGATAGCGACGCCAGTGGTCGACGATCGCCAGGTCCTCCCAGGCCGTCTCGCGCACACCGCGCTCGCCCACCTCCAGGACGGCCGCGTCGGGGGTCGCGGTGAGCAGCGGGGAGTGGGTGGCGCAGATGATCTGCGCGCCGGAGCGGCCCAGCTCGTGCATGAGGCCCACCAGGTGCAGACAGGCCGTGAACGACAGCGCGGACTCCGGCTCGTCCAGCACGTACAGGCCCACCGGGTGGCTGAAGCGCTCCCGGAAGGCGAGCAGGAAGCCCTCGCCGTGGCTCATGGACTCCACCGGCAGGAATTCGCGGCCGAGCGCGTCCATCGCGGTCTCGGCGCGCAGGAAGAAGCCGCGGCGGCCGGTACGCGGCCCGCCGAGCATCCGGCCGCCCGCCGCCGTGGTGTCGAAGCGGATGCGCTCGCCGAGCGGGGAGCGGGGGCGGTCCGAGACGTAGCGGTAGCCCGCCCGGCCGCCGTGCGGGTCCAGGCCGAAGCCCTCGGCGATGGCCTCGACCAGCGTGGACTTGCCCGAGCCGTTCTCACCGACCAGGAAGGTGACGGGCGCGGTGAAGCGCAGCCCGTCGCGCAGCAGCCCGGCGACGGCCGGGACCGACCACGGCCAGCGGTCCCCGCGGAACTCGTCGTCGCCCTCGGCGGCGGGGATGTGCGCGTACGCCCTCTCGATGATCATCCGGTCCCTCCGGGGTCGGTGCCCGTGATCACCGCGGCCACCCGGGTGCCCGGCGGGAAGACGCCCTCCTCGGCCAGGGAGTGGACGCCGTGCAGCATCTTCGCCACGTAGACCGGCTCGGGGCGCAGTCCGTGCCGGGCGGCGAAGTCGGCGGCGAAGGCGTCGAGTTCGGGGGTGGTACGGGCGTAACCGCCGTGGTGGAAGCGGTCGTCGAGGCGCCACCGGCCGCGTCGGCCGCCGAACGCCTCCTCCTGGAGCCGCAGCACCTCCGCGGCCAGGAAGCCGCCGCCGCGCAGGACGGTGAAGCCGATCGCCTCCGCCCGGCCGAGCCCGGCCGCGAGCCCGGCCAGGGTGCCGCCGGTGCCGACGGCGACCGCCACCACGTCGGCCTCGCCGTCCAGCTCGCGCCCCAGCTCGGCGGCGCCGACGGCCGCCAGCGCGTTGCTGCCGCCCTCGGGCAGCACATAGGCGGGCCCGAACCGGTCGATGAGCGCGGCCAGCGTCTCGGGCTCGGCCTTGCGGCGGTACGTGGCCCGGTCGACGAATTCCAGCCGCATCCCGTCGGCCGCGGCCCGTGCCAGCGAGGGGTTGAGCGGCCGGTCGGCCAGTTCGTCGCCCCGCACGACGCCGACGGTGCGGAAACCGAGCAGGCGACCGGCCGCCGCCGTCGCCCGCAGGTGGTTGGAGTAGGCGCCGCCGAAGGTGAGCAGCGTGGTGTGCCCGGCCTCGGCCGCCGCGGCCAGATTCAGCCGCAGCTTGCGGTATTTGTTGCCCGGCAGGTCGGGGTGGATCAGGTCGTCCCGCTTGAGCGCGAGCCGCACCCCGAGGGCGGCCAGGCGTTCGTCCGCCACCTCGACGAGCGGCGACGGCAGCCGGGCGTCCAGCGGGTCGGCGGCACCGGAGCCGGTGGATTCCGGGGCGGCGGGCGGCGGAAGGGTCACGCCGACATTGTCACCCGGACGTGTGACATTCGCCGGGGGCGGCCGGGTGCCGCGACGATCCCCTGGCGGCACAAGAGAATCCTCCCGGCAGGTCCCACGCGGAGGATTCACGGTGCATTCTTTCCCCGTGCACGAAAAAGTCCCGGGACGACCGGCCACCAGAGCAGCCAGCGTCACTGCGGCCAGTGACGCCGGTGACGCGCTCACCGCCACGGTGCGGGGGCTGCTGCCCTCGCTCACCCCGGCCGCCGCCAGGATCGCCTCGCTGATCGTGGAGGATCCGGCGCAGGTCGCGCGCAGCACGATCTCCGAGCTGAGCGCCCTGGCGGGCACCAGTGAGTCGTCGATCGTCCGCACCGCGCGGGCGCTGGGCTTCGCCGGGTACCCCGAGCTGCGGCTGGCGCTGGCCGCGTCCGCCGCGCGGCAGGCGCCGCGCTCCACGCTGACCTCCGGGATCACCGAGGACGACTCGCCCGCCGAGGTGATCGCCAAGCTCGTGCACACCGAGTCGCAGGCGGTGCTGGAGACCGCCACGCAGCTCGATCCCGAGCAGCTCGCGGGCGCCGTGAAGGCCGTCTGCGGCGGCGGGCAACTGCACATAGCCGGGGTCGGGGCGTCCGGCCTCGTCGCCCAGGACCTCCAGCAGAAGCTCGCGCGTATCGGGCGGCCCTGTCACGCCCACGGCGACTCCCAGTCGGCGCTCACCAGCGCCGTGCTCCTGGGGGCGGGGGACGTCTTCCTCGCCGTCTCGCACTCCGGCGAGAGCCGTGACGTCCTCGCGCCGTTGCGGCGCGCCGCCGCCGAGGGCGCCACGACCGTGGTGATCACCAACCACCCGCTGTCCACCGCCGCCCGGCTCGCCGATTTCATTCTCGTCTCGGCGGGCCGGGAGACGACGTTCCGTCCCGGCGCCATGGCCAGCCGCATCAGCCAACTGGTCGTCGTCGACTGCTTCTTCGTCTGTGTCGCCCAGCGCACCTTCGACACATCCAGCCGCGCCCTGCGCGTCACACACGCCGCCCTGGAGGGCGACCGCACCGGCTGACCCCGGTGGTGCCGCCCGCCCCGCCGGGCCAGTCCGGTGGTCGCCGGACCACCCGCCGGTGGGGGCTGGTGGCGCAGTTCCCCGCGCCCCTGACGGGGCGCACCGTCTTTCGTCTGGGGGGCGAGCCGATCCTTTAAGGGGCGCGGGGAACTGCGCCACCAGCCACGACGCTTCCGCAGGTCATCGCCCGCCCCGGCGGGGCAGTTTGGTTGTCGCCGGTCCACCGGCCGGTGGGGGCTGGCCGCGCAGTTCCCCGCGCCCCTGAAAAGCCCGGCTTACCCGGGCGGGGAAGGTTGCGCCCCGTAGGGGCGCGGGGAACTGCGCGCTCAGCCGAAGCGCTTCCGCAGGTCACCGCCCGCCCCGGCGGGGCAGTTCGGTGGTGGCCGGACCACCGGCCGGTGGGGGCTGGTGGCGCAGTTCCCCGCGCCCCAGGCGGGGAACTGCGCGCTCGGACATGGCGGGCTGCAAGCCAAGCTAGTGGGCCGGGATGACGTCGACGTCGGCCGCGTTCACGAAGGCGACGCGGTGGTTGTAGACGATCTCGTACACCTTGGTCGTGCCGACGAAATCGTGCTGGTCGTACGGGGCGGAGCCGTCGTAGTAGATGGCGAAGTAGGAGTCGGTGTACTCGGCGGGGCCGGCGGAGACGTAGGACTGGCCGGCCGGGATGGTGTATTTGGCGCGGGCGAGCTGGGCGCGGGGGGCGACGCCGCCCTCGAAGGCCACGAAGTCCGGCGGGTAGACGGAGGCTTCGGGGTAGGCCGTGGTGTAGACGGGGATCGAGGTCTTCCCGGCCTTGGGGACGATGCGGGACGCCTTCACCGGGACGGTGGCCGGGTGTTGCGCGGAGTCCTGGAGCCACGCCTCGGTGCCGCCCCACCAGATCGCGGTCCAGCCGGGCCTGCGCTCGGCGACGACGTACTGCTCACCGGCCGGTGCCTTGTCGCCCCAGTCGTTCATCGCGGTGGTGCCCGCGCTGCCGTCCGGGTGCAGATACGGGTCGGCGACCAGCGGCGCGCTCGTGCTGGGCGCGGTGTGGAGCGGTACGAAGCTCGACGGCACGTCGGTGGACGTCACCGGGCAGTCGAAGGCGCGGTACGGGCCGGGGAACTGCTTGTAGCCCTGCACGTCGTCGCAGTACGTGGTGGTCTGCTTGTTGCGCGCGTAGCCCGGCTTGATGGCGACGACGGCGCTGCCCGGCTTGGCGGTCGCGCGGATCGGCGCGCCGAGCAGGTCGAAGAAGTGCTCCCAGTCCCAGCCGGGTCCGGGGTCCCAGTGCTGGGTGGCGACGCCGCTCTCGGTGCCGCCGGGGATGTTGTCGTGGCCGAGGATGTGCGCGCGGTCCAGCGGGATGTCGTACTTCGCCGCGAGGTAGCGCACGAGCTGGGCGGTGGAGCGGTACAGGTTCTCGCTGTACCAGCTCGCGCCGTGCGTCGCCCAGCCCTCCTGCTCGATGCCGATCGAGTGCTGGTAGAAGGAGCGGTTCGCGCTGTCCCACGCGATGTCCTTGGTGGGGATCATCTGCGTGACGTGGCCGTCCTGCGAGCGGACGACGTAGTGCGCGCCCGCCGCGTAGGTCGGGTCGCGGAAGAGGTCGAGCGTGCCGTCGTACGTCTCGTCGGTGCTGTGCAGCGTGATGTAGCGGACGTCGAGGTTGCCGTGGGGACGGTCGGCGAGGTCGTGGCTGCCGTAGTCCGCCAGGTCCGACGGGTCGAGCAGGGTGTACGCGCCGGGTATGAAGTCGCAGTTCAGCGACGTGGGGCACTCCGGCTTCCGAGAGCTCTTGGGCGGAGTGACCTCCTTCAGGCCCAGCTTGCGCACGTCGTCGCGGTTCGGGCGCAGGTGCCCGGTCGGCGCGAGGGTGATGTGCTGGCCGTCCTGCGTGGTGCGGGTCGCGCCGGCGCGCATCGTGTCCCACACGCCGTCGGCGAAGGTCTGCGCGACCTTGTTCTCGGTCGACTGGCTGTAGCGGGCGGCGGCGGCGTACCAGCCGTCGATGTCACGCGGCAGCCTGCCGTGGCCGTAGCCCTTGGCGTACGAGGCGAGGAGCGCGGCGCCGCCGCGGATGTTCAGGGTCTCGTCGCTCTGCACGGCGGCGGTGTCGGTGCCGAGGAGTCCGGCCGCGACGGCGGCGGTGTGCTCGGCCGGGGCCTTCAACAGGTCGGCGTAGCGCGGCGACTGGGTGGTCAGGCCGTCCGCGTCGAGTTCCCCGGCGGTGAGGTTCGTCAGGTTCATCGGGCCGTATCCGGCCTCGGCGTTGGACTGCCCGGCGTGTGCCTCCCACCGGGTCTCGTAGAACGACACGGCTTCCAGTACGGGCAGCGGTACGCCGAACTCGTGGGCCGCCGCGGTGAATTCCGCCTGCCGGGCGGTCCGCGGGTCGTCCGCCGTGGCGGAGGTCGTGGTGACGGCGGTCACCGAGAGGCCGGCCAGCAGGGAGAGCGCGGCGGCCACGGTGAGGGTTCTGCGGCTGCGCGGTTGTCTGAGCGGGCGGTGCATCCGTGCTCCTCGCGTGTGCGTGGGTCTGCGTGGTGGGGCTGTCGTCCGGGGGTGTTCGGGGGCGTTTGCGGGGGTGTGCGGGGCAAAACTGTCGGGGGTACGTCAAGAAACTGCTCCGCGCAGCCTGTCGAGCCGGACTGGCAGTAAGCAACCACCTGGACGTAAATCTTGGAACTTTTTGCCAGCGCGGCCGGAAATCGTCCTGGCCTTGACGCGTACGTCAAGGTCTAACGTCGTCCGTATGCGCATCGGCGAACTCGCGGAACGGGCGGGCACCACCACCCGGACCCTCCGCTACTACGAGTCCCTGGGCCTGCTGCCGCCGGCCGACCGGTCGGGCAACGGGTACCGGTCGTACGACGAGGAGCATCTGCGGCTGCTGGAGCAGATCCGGGTGCTCCAGGACTTCGGCTTCGGCCTGGAGGAGACCCGGCCGTTCGTGGACTGCCTGCGCGCCGGGCACCCGGCGGGGGACACCTGCGCCGCCTCGCTGGAGGTCTACCGGCGCAAGCTCGCCGAGCTGGACGCGGTCGTCGACCGGCTCCAGGGGGTACGGGCCCAGGTCGCCGCCCAGCTCGCCCGCGCGGAACTGGAGGCCGGGCCGGGCGGGGTGGGGAACGCCGCCGAGCCGATGTGCGAACTGTCCGTCAGTGAAAGGGATTCACCATGACCAGTACCGCCACATCCGTCCCCGCCGTCACCGACGCGACCTTCGCCGCCGAGGTGCTCGGCTCCGACCTGCCCGTCCTGGTCGACTTCACCGCCGACTGGTGCCCGCCGTGCCGGATGATCGCCCCGGTGCTGGCCGAGATCGCCGCCGAGGAGTCGCACCGGCTGCGGATCGTCCAGCTCGACGTCGACACCAATCCGGCGACCCAGGCCGCGTACGGCGTGATGTCGATGCCCACGCTGCTGCTGTTCCGCGCGGGCGAGCCGGTCAAGGTGCTGGTCGGCGCGCGCCCCAAGCGCCGGCTGCTCCAGGAGTTGGCCGACGTCCTGTGAGCGGGCGCCCCGAGACAAAAAGCCCCCGTCCGCCGGTACGGGGGACCTGACGGACGGGGACGTTCTGTGATCGTGCCGGTTTCCTCCGGCGCTACATAAGAGTGCGCCGGACGGCACGATGTGACAGCCCATCGCTGTGGCGCACGCCACATTCTTGAATGATGACGGGGACTAGAAAAACGCCCGCGCTCGGCCGTATGGGTGACGGCCGGGCGCGGGCGGTTGACGCTCCGGGGTGAACCGGGGGGTCAGGCCTGCTTGGTCTCCCAGAAGATCTTGTCGATCTGGGCGATGTAGTCCAGGGCCTTCTGCCCGGTCGCCGGGTCGTTCGACGCCTTCGCCGCGCTGAGCGCCTTGAGGGTGTCGTTGACGAGCTGGTGCAGCTCCGGGTACTTCTCGAAGTGCGGGGGCTTGAAGTAGTCGCTCCAGAGCACCGAGACGTGGTGCTTGGCCAGCTCCGCGCGCTGCTCCTTGATCAGAACGGCACGGGTGCGGAAGTCCGCGTCCTCGTTGGCCTGGTACTTCTCCTGGACCGCCTTGACGGACTCGGCCTCGATGCGGGCCTGGGCAGGGTCGTATACGCCGCAGGGCAGGTCGCAGTGGGCGCTGACCTTGACCTTGGGCGCGAACAGGCGAGTGAACATGGCTGTCCTTCCTCGTGATCGTCTTTCCACGTGGGAGATTACTCCCTGGGAGAGTCGTTTTCTCGGGTGCCCCAGGTGGCTTAGGACAAAAGTCTGGTGCCACTCTGGGGTCGGTGGAGGAACGAACCAGGAGGCGCAGGATGCGGGAGCAGGGGGCCAGGCTGTCGTGGCAGTTGGTCGAGGTCACTGGTCCGTCGATGGCACCCACGCTGCTGCACGGGGACTGGCTGCTGATCCAGCGGATCGCCAGTGGCGCCGAGCAGGTGCGTGAGGGCGACGTGGTGGTGCTGCGGCACCCGTTGCAGCAGGACCTGCTGATCGTCAAGCGTGCCGTGGAGCGGCGCGAGGGCGGCTGGTGGGTGCTGGGCGACAACACGTTCGTCGAGAACGACAGCCGGGAGTTCGGCGCGGTGCCCGACGAGCTGGTCATGGCGCGTGCGCGGGGCCGGTTCCGGCCACCGGGCGAGGTTCAGCGGTCGGTGGCGGGGGCGGCCTCCTGGGCGGCGTCCTGCGTGCGGCTGCTGCGGCCCGACCGGTCGTTCTCCAGGCGCTTGCGGGCCCGGTAGGCCGCGACGTTGGCGCGGGTGGCGCACCGGTCGGAGCAGTAGCGCCGGGAGCGGTTGGTCGACGTGTCCACGTACGCGTTGCGGCACGGCGCGGCCTCGCAGATGCCGAGCCGGTCGACGCCGAGCGTGGTGAGCTGGACGGCCAGGCCCATGCAGGCGGTGGCCGAGTACGACGCGCCGGCGTTCGCCGCGTGGTCGGCGAGGTGCATGTGCCAGTCGGGGCGTCCCGTGGCGTCGTCCGGATAGTCGTGCCCGGAGATCTGCGGGCTGACCGGGAACTCCAGCATCAGCGCGTTGAGCAGGTCCACCGCCCGGACCTCGTCGCCCTCGTCGGCGGCCTCGAAGATCCCGCGCAGCCGGATACGTACCGCCCGCAGCCGGGCCACATCGGCGTCGACCGCCCGCGCGGCGGCCTGCGTACCGGCGCCGATCAACTCCCGTACGGCCTCGACCGAGGTCAGCGCGTCCGTGCCGCGCTTGGGCTCCTCGGTGTTCACGAGGCGCACGGCGTATTCCGAGTAATAAGCCAGTTCCACTTGTGGTCCTTACTGGGGGCGGTCTAGTCTCGGTAATGGCTGAACGGGCTATCAGGGTATTACGAAACGGAGGCTGGTGTGGCTGTGGCGACGGAGAGTGTCTGGCAGGACTGGCAGCGGAGCTGGGACCGCCAGCAGGAGTGGTACATGCCCGACCGCGAGGAACGCTTTCGGGTGATGCTGGACATGGTCGAGGCACTGGTCGGCACCGCGCCCAGGGTGCTGGACCTCGCGTGCGGTACCGGAAGTATCACGGACCGGCTGCTCCGGAGGTTCCCGGCGGCCAGGAGCACCGGCGTCGACCTGGACCCCGCGCTGCTCGCCATCGCGGCCGGTTCCTTCGCCGGGGACGACAGGGTCACCCTCGTGACCGCCGACCTCAAGGACCCGCGCTGGACCGAGAAGCTGCCGCACGACTCGTACGACGCCGTGCTCACCGCGACCGCGCTGCACTGGCTGCACAGCGACGCGCTCCGGACGCTGTACGGGCAGCTCGCCGGACTCGTGCGCGAGGGCGGGGTCTTCCTCAACGCCGACCACATGCCGGACCCGGCGACCCCCGTCCTCAACGCGGCCGACCGCGCGCAGCGGCACGCCCGGATGGACCGGGCCAAGGCCGAGGGCGCCCTGGACTGGAGCCAGTGGTGGCAGCTCGCCGCCGCCGACCCGGTGCTCGCCGAGCCCACCGCCAGGCGGTTCGAGATCTACGGCGAGCACGCCGACGGCGACACCCCGCCGCTCGAATGGCACGCGCGCACACTGCGCGAGGCGGGCTTCTCCGAGGCCCGGGGCGTGTGGAGTTCGCCCAGCGACGCCCTCGTGCTCGGCCTCAAGTAGCCCTGATCGCGCGGGAGTTGACGCCGGGCGTACGACGGAGGGGGTACGGGCCCGAGGCCCGTACCCCCTTGTGGTCCCGCGTCGCGTCACAGTACCTTTGATAGAAAGGCCCTCGTGCGCTCGTGCTGCGGATTGCCCAGCACCTCCCGGGGATGACCCGACTCGACGACGACACCGTCGTCCATGAAGACCAGCGCGTCGCCCACCTCACGGGCGAACCCCATCTCGTGCGTGACCACGATCATCGTCATGCCGTCCTCGGCCAGCCCCCGCATCACGTCGAGGACGTCGCCGACCAGCTCCGGGTCGAGCGCCGACGTCGGCTCGTCGAACAGCATCAGCTTCGGCTCCATGGCCAGCGCCCGCGCGATGGCCACCCGCTGCTGCTGCCCGCCGGAGAGCTGCGACGGGTAGTTCGCCGCCTTGTCGCCGAGGCCGACCCGGTCGAGCAGCCGTACGGCGCGCTCCCGCGCCACCGCCTTGGGCTCCCGCTTGACCTGGACCGGACCCTCCATGACGTTCTCGATCGCCGTCATGTGCGGGAAGAGATTGAACCGCTGGAAGACCATCCCGATGTCCCGGCGCTTGGCCGCGACCTCGCGGTCCCGCAACTCGTGCAGCCGGTCGCCCTGCTGCCGGTAGCCGACCAGTTCGCCGTCGACCCACAGCCGCCCGGCGTTGATCTGTTCCAGGTGGTTGATGCACCGCAGGAAGGTGGACTTGCCGGAACCGGAGGGACCGATCAGACAGAACACCTCGCGGGGCGCGACCTCCAGGTCGATGCCCTTGAGAATGTGCGCGGCGCCGAACGACTTGTGGACGGCCTCCGACTTCACCATCGGCTGGACGCTCATCAGGCCACCTTCGGTCGGCGCAGGGTGGACAGGTTGGACATGACCTTCTGCCACGGCGTGAGCGGCAGACTCCGCAGCGAGCCACGCGCGTAACGCCGTTCCAGATAGAACTGGCCGACGCTGAACACGCTGGTCAGCACCAGGTACCAGACGGAGGCCACGAACAGCATCTCCATCACGGCGCCGGAGTCGGACCCGATGTCGGAGGTGGCGCGCAGCACTTCGGTGTACTGCACCACCGACACCAGCGAGGAGGTCTTCAGCATGTTGATGAACTCGTTGCCGGTCGGCGGGATGATCACGCGCATCGCCTGCGGCAGCACGATCCGCCGCATGGTCCTGCCGCCGGTCATGCCGAGCGCGTGCGCCGCCTCGGTCTGGCCCTCGTCCACCGACTGGATGCCGGCCCGCACGATCTCCGCCATGTACGCGCCCTCGTTGAGGCCGAGGCCCAGCAGGGCGGCCACGAAGGGGGTCATGACGGCGACGGTGTCGTTCTTGTAGATCGGCCCGAGGTTGATCACCGGGAAGATCAGCGACAGGTTGAACCACATCAGGAGCTGCACGTACACCGGGGTGCCCCGGAAGAACCAGATGTACAGCCAGGACACCGCCCCCGTCACCGGGTTCTTCGACAGCCGCATGACCGCGAAGAGCACGCCCAGCACCAGGCCGAGCGCCATCGAGCACACACTGATCAGGACGGTGTGCCACAGACCCTTGAGCACCTGCTGGTCGAAGACCTTGTCCCCGACCGTGCCCCAGATGACATCACCCTGCGAGAACGCGTAGACCAGCCACCCCAGCAGCACGACCACCACGACGGCGCTGACCCAGCGCCCGTAGTGCCGTACCGGGACCGCGCGGATGGCCTCGTACGGCGTGGCCGGCCGTGTGTCCTTCCGCAGCGGGTCCCGCGGCGCCCCGTCCCGCGGCGCCCCGTCCCGGGGCGGGGCGTCCTGCGGCGGGGTGTCGCCCGACGGTTTCTCGAAGGGGGTCGGTGTGCCCGATGCCACGTCAGGAACCGCCGTTGATCGCGGCCGACGCGATGGCGCCGCTGCTCGCGTTCCACTTCTGCAACACCTGCGCGTAGGTGCCGTCCGCGATGATCGCGTCCATGGCCGCCTTCAGCGCGTCCCTGAGCTGCGTGTTGTCCTTGCTGACCGCGATGCCGAACGGACCGGCGTCGGCGGGGGAGCCCGCGACCTCGAAGTCGTTGCCGTTGCCGGACTTCTGCGCGATGTACGCGGCCACCGGCGTGTCGTTGAGGTCGGCGACCGCGCCGCCCGCCTTCACCCGGGTCTGCGCCTCGGAGTCGGTGTCGAACTTCTGGATCGTCAGACCCTTGGAGCCGCACTCCTTCTTCTGGGCCTCGAACGCGTCGTCGTAGATCGTGCCGCGCTGGACGGCCACGGTCTGCCCGCACACGTCGGCCAGGGACTTGACGCCCTTCGGGTTGCCCTTCTTCACCAGCAGGGAGGAACCGGAGGTGTAGTAGTCGACGAAGTCGACGCCCTTGCCGATCTTCTTGCCCTTGTCGTCCAGACCGCCCTGGCGGGCCTTCGTGTCGCTCATAGCGGACATCACGATGTCCGAGCGGCCGGTGTAGATGGAGGTGATCAGGCCGTCGAACTTGCCGTTGGTGAACGTGAAGGTGACGCCGAGCTGCTTGGCCAGCGCGTCCGCGATGTCCGGGTCGATGCCGACGATCTTGCCGTTCTCGGTCTGCTCCATCGGCGCGTAGGAGGCGTCCGTGCCGACCTTGATCGTCTTGGAGTCCTGGTACTTCTGAGGCAGCTTCGAGAAGAGCGGGGCGACCGCCGAGGTCGCCGAGGACCCCGTCCCACTAGGGGTGACGGTGTTCGCGGGCTTGTCCTTCTTGGTCTGGTCGCCGCATCCGGTCAGTACCAGAGTGCCGGCGACCGCTATGGCGGCGACCGCGGTGAGACGAGTGAGAGCGGCCGAACGCCGGGTCGTACATGCGGTCATCGCTGTGTCCTCCTGCGGAAGTGAGGGGGTCGTGCAGTGGACATGGCACACGCCATCGAGTACCGCCACCGTGTGTGATCTGTGCATCTTGCCATCCGGACACCCCCGGGCAGGGTTCCCGTTGTGTCAAAATCGGATAACGGGCGATCCCCGGGCCTCCACCAGGCCGGCACACCAAGGCCGGACCACGCGGAGGCCATGCCGATCAATTCCCACTCGTCGCCGGAACCGACTTCCGGTAGAACGGGTCCTCACCCCTCATCCGGGGCCCATGGCGTGCGTGCGGCGCGCCTGGCGTCGGCCGTCACCTTGCTCACTCGTACCTGGTGACGCGGACGCCGAGCCCACCTCCACCCCCTTCGGGCGGAGTACCCTCATTCATCATTCAGACAAAGGGGTCAAAAAGTGGCAGCGGAGATCGTCAATCCCCGGACCGACGCGGACAGTACGGACAGCGCCGACAGTGCGGACGGCGCCGACCGTGCGGACGGCATGAGCGGTACGGACGACGCGTTCCCCATCGATCCGGTCTTCGCCCTGCACCGCGGCGGCAAGATGGAGGTCACCTCGACCGTGCCGGTCCGCGACGCCGACGACTTGTCGCTCGCGTACACACCCGGTGTCGCCGAGGTCTGCACCGCCATCGCGAACAAGCCGGAGCTGGTGCACGACTACACCTGGAAGTCCCAGGTCGTCGCGGTCGTCACCGACGGCACCGCGGTGCTGGGCCTGGGCGACATCGGCCCCGAGGCGTCCCTGCCGGTCATGGAGGGCAAGGCCATCCTCTTCAAGCAGTTCGGCGGCGTCGACGCCGTGCCGATCGCGCTGGCCTGCACCGACGTGGACGAGATCGTGGAGACCGTGGTCCGGCTCGCCCCGTCCTTCGGCGGCGTCAACCTGGAGGACATCTCCGCCCCCCGCTGCTTCGAGATCGAGCGCAAGCTCCAGGAGCGGCTGGACATCCCGGTCTTCCACGACGACCAGCACGGCACCGCCGTCGTCACCCTCGCCGCGCTGCGCAACTCCTGCACGCTCACCGGCCGTACCCTCGGCGACCTGCGCGCGGTCATCTCCGGCGCGGGCGCGGCCGGGGTCGCCATCGCCAAGATCCTCGTCGAGGCGGGCATCGGCGACGTCGCCGTCACCGACCGCAAGGGCATCGTGCACGCCGGACGCGACGACCTGAACCCGGTCAAGCGCGAGCTGGCCTCGTATACGAACAAGGCGGGTCTCACCGGGCCGTTGGAGGCCGCGCTGGACGGCGCCGACGTCTTCATCGGGGTCTCCGGCGGTACGGTCCCGGAGTCCGCGGTCGCCACGATGGCCCGTGGCGCGTTCGTCTTCGCGATGGCCAACCCCACGCCGGAGATCCACCCGGACGTCGCGCACAAGTACGCGGCGGTCGTGGCGACCGGGCGCAGCGACTTCCCGAACCAGATCAACAATGTGCTCGCCTTCCCCGGGATCTTCGCGGGCGCCCTCCAGGTGCGCGCCTCGGCCATCACCGAGGGGATGAAGATCGCCGCCGCCGAGGCGCTGGCCGCCGTCGTCGCCGACGAACTCTCGCCGCAGTGCGTCATCCCGTCGCCCTTCGACCCGCGGGTCGCCCCCGCCGTGACCGCGGCCGTCGCCGCCGCCGCGCGGGCGGAAGGGGTGGCGCGCCGCTGACCGCGGCCCGGGGTGCGCGGAGCGTCACATGCCGTGGCGGTTCCTCGGGCGCCGGGACCGACCGTAGGGTCGACGGCATGTATGCCGCATACGCCGCACGTATTGACGCCGACAAGCCGTTGAGCGGGTTGGAGTTGGGGGAGCGGCCGGAGCCGTCGGAGCGCCCCGGCTGGACCACCGTCACGGTCAAGGCCGCCTCGCTCAACCACCACGACCTGTGGTCGCTGCGCGGGGTGGGCCTCGGGCGGGAGAGCCTGCCGATGATCCTCGGCTGCGACGCCGCCGGGATCGACGAGGACGGCAACGAGGTGGTGCTGCACTCCGTGATCGGCCAGACCGGTCACGGGGTCGGCCCCACCGAGCGCCGCTCCATCCTCACCGAGCACTACCAGGGCACCTTCGCCGAACGGGTCTCCGTACCGGCCTGGAATGTGCTGCCCAAGCCGAAGGAACTCTCCTTCGAGGAGGCGGCCTGCCTGCCGACCGCGTGGCTGACCGCGTACCGCATGCTCTTCACCAACGCCGGGGTACGGCCGGGCGACGCGGTCCTCGTGCAGGGCGCGGGCGGCGGTGTCGCCACCGCCGCGATCGTGCTGGCCCGCGCCGCCGGGCTGCGGGTGCACGCCACCAGCCGGGACGCGGCCAAGCGGGAACGCGCGCTCGAACTGGGCGCGCACGCGGTGTACGAATCGGGCGCGCGGCTGCCGGAGCGGGTGGACGCCGTCATCGAGACCGTCGGGGCGGCGACCTGGTCGCACTCGGTCAAGTCGCTGCGGCCCGGCGGCACGCTCGTCATCTCCGGCGCCACCAGCGGGCAGAATCCGCCCGCCGCCGAGCTGAACCGGATCTTCTTCCTGGAGCTGAAGGTGGTCGGTTCGACCATGGGCTCCAAGGAGGAGCTGCGGGACCTGCTGGCCTTCTGCGCGGCCAGCGGCGTACGGCCGGTGATCGACTCCGTACTGCCGCTGGACCGCGCCCGCGAGGGCTTCGAACGGCTCGCCGCCGGGGAGCTGTTCGGGAAGGTCGTGCTGACCGTGTAAGCGGTCCGCGTTACGTGGGCGGGAGGTGCAGGGCCGCCGCGATGTGCGCCGCCGCGGCGGACAAGTGGCGCCTCACCTCGCGCAGTTGGGTGTCGTTGACGCCCAGGTCGCGGGCCGAGTCGCGGATGTCGTCGCGGAAGCGGTCCAGCAGGCGTTCGAGGTCGCGGAAGGGGTCGGCGGACGGCGGGGTGTCGTCGTCCGCGGGCTCGGGCGCTTCCGTGTCCGCGTCCGACGTCGCCGACGTGTCCCCTTCCCTCTCCGTCTCCTCCTCCGTCTCCTTCTCCGTCTCCTGGGCGGGCTCGGCCGTGGCGTCGGCCCAGACCGGGGGCGTACCGGGCGCGCCCCACGGCGTGGTCGGTACGTCCAGGCCCTTGCCGAACCGGCCCAGCTCCTTGGTGAGTTCGGCGAGACCGTCGCGCAGCCCCGCCTGCCAGTCGCCGGAGCGTACGTGCGACTGCACCTGCTCCTGGACCTGGCGGGCGATCCGCTCGACCTCCTCGCGCGCGGCCTTGGCCTGGCGGCGGGCGTCGCGCGCCTCCTCCTTGGCCCGGCGGCTCTCCTCCTTGGCGCGCGCGGCCTGCTCGCGCCACTCGTGCTTGGGCGACGGGGGCGTACGCGCCTCCTGCGCGGCGGCGCGCACCTCGCGGCGCAGATCACCGGCGGCGCCCCGGACGTCCTCGCGGATCTCGGCGGCCAGTGTGGAGACGGACTCGCGGATCTCCGCCTCCAGGCCCGCGATCTCGTCGGCGCGGTCGGACAGCTCGCCGCGGCCCGCGTCGGTGAGGGCGTAGACCTTGCGGCCGCCCTCGGTGGAGTGCGTGACCAGGCCCTCCTTCTCCAGTTTCGCCAGCCGCGGGTAGACGGTGCCCGCGGAGGGCGCGTACAGCCCCTGGAAACGCTCTTCCAGCAGCCGGATCACCTCGTAGCCGTGCCGGGGCGACTCGTCCAGCAGCTTGAGCAGGTAGAGCCGGAGTCGGCCGTGGGCGAAGACGGGCGCCATGTCAGATGTCCTTCCGGAACGAGGGCGCGTCCTCCAGCGGCGGCCTGCGCAGCAGGGCGATGGCGCCGGAGACGGTGGTGGCTCTCAGGCGCGCCCCGCCGGAACCGATCCGGCCGGTGATGCGCTTGGCCCCCCACTGCCCGGTGACGCGCAATTCGTCGAAGGCGCAGGAGACATGGCCGCTGGTGGTGTTGGCGTCGACCTCCGCGTCGCCCGGTTCCGGGATACGGATGGCGATCTCGCCGGAGACGCTGGTGAGCCGGACGTCCGCCCCCGCGGACGGATCGAGGTCGAGCACCATGTTGCCGCTCACGGAATCCGCTTTCACCTCGGCGCCGCTGCCCTCGACCACGGTGAGGTCACCGGAGACGGTGTTGATCCGCAGGCTGCCGGAGACGGACTGGGCCTCGACGCTACCCGCGACAGTGTTGGCCCGCACCGGGCCGCTGAGGCCGACGAGGGTCGTGTCCCCGTTGACCCCCTGGACGCTGGTCTCCCCGGCGATCCCGGAGATCACGGCGCCGGCGCCGACGACTCCCACTTCGACCTTGGTGTGCTGCGGGACGGCGAGCGTCACGACCGCGTGACGCTGCCAGCCCTTGGGGTCGAGCCACTTCAGGAAGCCCTTCCACGGCAGGTCGTCGTAGGTCACGGTGAGGGTGCCGCCGCGGTGGTACACCTTCAGCGGCGGGCCGTCGATCTCGGTGACCTCGACCCGTGCGGGGCCGTCGTCGGTGCCGACGACGTTCACGGCGCCGTTGACGATGCGCACGCAGAGGGTGTCGACGGGCTCCTCGAACACGAACTTTTCCGGCTCCGCCACGGTCCGGTCCGACGACATGCCGCTCATCGTGCCCCTCCTCGGGTGCGCCTTGGGACGCAACATATCGCGTCTCGTGCATTCACGATATATCGCGTGGCTCACAAGTCAAGTGGTGTCTTTTTTGCCCGCCCGCCCACCCGTGCGGGTGTTTTCTTCGTCTGCGGGTGCCGCTTGTGCCTGGGTCGGTGCCGGTCCGGGGTACCTCCTCGAAATGCGGCTACCTGGCCCCGCGTATCCGGCACCCTTCTTGTCACCGCATTTCTGCGGGGGCACCCCGGCCCGTCCCCTCCTCGCTCGTCGGCGTCCGCCTGCCGGTGGGGGTTGCCGGGAGGGGGTGGGTGGGCTGGGTGCGGAGGCGGCCGACGGTCCGCTGTGGTGCCGGGGCGGGGGTGGGTGGGGTCGGGTACGTCGGCGGCTGACGGTCCGCTGTGGTGGTGGTGGAGGGGGTGGGTGGGAGCCCGGGTCCTGCGCGCCCGACCTTCCGGCGGGGTGGGCGAAGGGGGGTGGGAGCCCGGGCCCTGCGCGCCCGACCGTCCGGCCGGGTGGGCGAAGGGGGGTGGGGGGAGTCTGGGCCCTGCGCGCCCCGGCCTTCCGGCGGGGTGGGCAGGGGCTTTGTTGGGCTCTTGGAGGAAGGGCCCGAGCATTCCGACTCACCGGGAGGGGCACCGGCGCAGGGCGGCACGCCGAAAGAACCCCCTCCCCCGGCAACCCCCACCGGCGGGCGGACGCCGACGTACCGGGAGGGGACGGGCCGGGGTGCCCCCGCAGAAATGCGGTGACAGGGACGGTGCCGGATGAGCAAAGAGCAGGTAGCCGCATTTCGAGGAGGTGCCCCGGACCGGCACCGACCAGGCACAAGCGGCACCCGCAGACGACAAAGCACCCGCACGGGTGGGCGGGCGGGAAAAGGCAAAGACCAAGGACCGAGCCGGAGGCTAGTCCTCGTCGTCGAGCCGCGCCAGCCACGTCGCCAACCGCTCGGTCGGGATCTCGAACTCAGGGTTCAGGTCCACGAATTCGCGCAAGCGCTCGGCCAGCCAGTCGAAAGAGACTTCCTCCTCGCCGCGCCGGGTGGCGAGCTCCTCGATGCCGCGGTCGGTGAAGTACAAGATCTGCTCCGGAACGGGGTGGGACGGTGGTGGACGGGGAAGAACGGGAGGGACGAGACGGGACGTACCCCGCAAGGATAGGGAGTATGTCCGAAGGTCCTCGCGCCGGTCCTGGCCGCGGGCTAGCCTTCGGAGACGATCAGTCACTGGGGGTGGGATGGGGGCGCAGACGGCTGCCGCCGCGGCACCGCGATTAGGGCGGGGCGCGCGATGACGGCGTTCGGCGGTCCCGGCGGGCTCGACGAGCCCGCCGACCCCGCCGAGATCCTGACCCCGCTGGTCAGCGAGGCGACCGTACGCGTTCACGGCCGGGAACCCGGCTACCCGCTGCGGGGCAGCGGCTTCTTCGTGGCGCCGAACTGGGTGCTCACCTGCGCGCACGTCGCGCTCGCCCAGAGCGGCGAGGGCGGCGGCAATGACGGCGGCGGCGGTGACGGCGGCGGCCCGGCCGGCCGCAAGGTCTCCGTCGGATACGGCGACCGCATGCTCAGCGGCGTCGTGGAGTGGGCGGAACCGGCGGGCCACACCGGCTCCGGCCGCTGGCCGTCCCCCGACCTCGCGCTGATCCGGCTGCTGGACAGCGTCGACCACCCCTGCGTCTGGCTCACCGAGCGCACCGCCAAGGGCTACACCACCAACCAGGTCGCGTACTTCGGCCACATCCCGATGGACGGCGAGGTCGTCGCGTACAACGGCCGCTGCTCCATCAGCGGCCAGCTCGGCAGCGGCGGACTGCTCAAGCTCGGCAATGAGGACGAGATGCCCAACGGCGTCTCGGGCGGCCCGGTCGTGGACCTCGTGCGCGGCGAGGTGATCGGGGTGCTGAAGGCGCGCCGTACCGGCCAGGACGGCGGACTCGCCATCGGCGTGCAGGAGTTGCGCAGGCTGCCCGCCACCGGCACCGCCGCCGACCTGTACCACCGCGTGATGACGGCGCACGACCTCTACCACGCCGACCGTTACGCCTTCGTCGGCGGCCAGGAGGTCACCTGGACCGACGCGCACGGCGAGATCGGCGCCGCCGCGGGCCGCGCCCTGACCCCGGGCCAGCGCACCGCACTGCTCGGGATGCTCGCCCAACTCCCGCCGCCCGCCAGCGCGAAGAGCCTCCAGGACATCGTCGGAGCGGTCCGCGGCAGCCCCGCGCAGGGCCTGCCGACCGCGCCGCGCGCCTGGCGGGACGGCCTGGGCCTGCTGTACGACCTGCGGCGCGGCACCAGCGAGTTGGAGGCGGTGCTGCGGTTCGCGGTGCAGGCCGCGACCGCCGACAGGACCCGCGCGGCGGACGAGGCGGCCGAACGCGTCCTGTGGCACTGGGCGCAGGACACCGCCGCCGACGCGATCGGTCTGACCCGGCTGTTCCGCAACACCCTGGTCACCGAGCGCAAGGCCCGGCTGCGCGCCCGCGGCACCCTGGTCACCGGCCTGACCGGCGACCTCGGCGCCGGACTCGGCGCGGACCCGGACGTCGGCCTCGGCGCCGACCTCGGCACCGGCTTCGGCGGCCCGGGCACGGACCTCGACGATCAGGGACCGGACAGCGGTACGACCGCGGACGCGGCCACCGCGACCGCGGCCGACGCGGGCCCCGGCGGCCGGCCGGACCGCCGTATCCGCCCCGAGGCCCTGCTGGAGATCATCCCGCGCGGCTGGGAGCCGGGCCGCCTCGACTGGCGGGTCTGCGTCGTGCCGGAGAACGGCGAAGTGGAGTGCGTCGAGGAGGACTTCCGCGGCACCGCGCTCGACGACCTGCCGGTCCGGCTGCGCGAGCCGCTGGACGAGGCGTTCCGCCGCTGCGACCAGCCCGGCTACCCGGCGCCGCTGCAACTGGCCGTCCCCGGCGCCCTGGTGGGCTTCCCCGTCGAGACCTGGCCGCTCGGCCCCGGCGGGCGCGCGCTCGGCGCCGTACGCCCGGTCGTGGTACGCCGCACCGACGCGCCGCCCGACGACGACCCGGCGGTGACCGAGGCCAGGCACGGCCGTTGGCACACCCTGCACCAACAGCGGCCGCGCGCCGACCTGTTCGACTGCGACGACGGTACGCCGGGCCCGCTCCCGGCCGACGACGAACTGCGCGACCGCGCGCGCGACACGCTGCCGGCGCTCTGCCGCAGCGCCGCGACCGCCCCCGAGGAGCTGCACCGCCTGGTGACCTCCGGCTACCCGGTCGCGGTGTGGCGCAGGGAACCGGTCGCCCCCGAGACGGCCTGCGGCGACTTCCACCGCGGCGTGAACCGTACGGTGCGCGCCGCGCGCACGGCCGCACGGCTGCCCCGCGCCCTCGCCGTCCTGCGCGCGGCGGTGGACGCGGGCGTGCCCGAGGCGTTCTGGTCGGTGGGAATCACCCTGCTCTACGACGATCCGACTCGCCCCCTACCGGGGACCGACGAGCTGTTGGAGACTCCATGAGGACGAGGTATCGAGGTGAGTGAGATGACCGACGCCACCCCCGCCGGCGAGTGGCTCATCTACCGGGGCACGGGAGAACCGCACACCGGCATCGACGGACTGCCAGAGCCGCCGCCCTGGCGGGACTTCGATGGCGGCCCACTGGTCCAGCAGGGCCCTGGGCCCGACAGTTCCTCCGCCCGCAGGCTCGGCGCGTACCGGCACATGGCCGAGATGCACCGGCCCAGCCCGGAGGAGCTGGAAATGGTCAACGCGGCGCTGTACCTGCGCCGTCCGCTGCTGGTCACCGGCAGCCCCGGCACCGGCAAGAGCACCCTCGCGCACGCGGTGGCGTACGAACTGGGCCTCGGCCGCGTGCTGCACTGGCCGATCGTCAGCCGCAGCGCGCTCCAGGACGGGCTGTACCGCTACGACGCGATCGCCCGCCTCCAGGACACCCAGATCGCGGCGAATTCCGGCACTGCCCCGCCCGGCGGCATCGGCAGCTACATCCGGCTCGGCCCGCTGGGCACCGCCCTGCTGCCGACCGCCAAGCCGCGGGTGCTGCTCATCGACGAGCTGGACAAGAGCGACATCGACCTGCCCAACGACCTGCTGAACGTGATGGAGGAGGGCGAGTTCGGCATCCCCGAGCTGGAGCGGCTGGCCGAACGCGAGCCGCAGGTCGAGGTGTTGACCGACGACGGCGCCAAGGTCTCGCTCCGTGAGGGCCGCATCCGCTGCCGGGCCTTCCCGTTCGTCATCCTCACCAGCAACGGCGAGCGCGACTTCCCGCCGCCGCTGCTGCGCCGCTGCATCCACCTGGAGCTGGGCCGCCCCGACCACAAGCGGCTGTCCACCGTGGTCCGCGCCCACCTCGGCGACGAGGCGGCGACCGTCGGCGACGACCTGGTGACCCGCTTCCTGGAACGGTCGCGCAGCGAACTCCTCGCCACCGACCAGCTGTTGAACGCGATCTTCCTCACCCATCACGCCGCGCCCCCCACCCGCAGCCGGTTGGCGGACATGCTCATCCAACGGCTCGACCGGCCCAGGTGAACCGGCCATGGCCACCCGGAGACCCGACCCGCAGGCCCCCGACCCGAGGACGCCCGACCCGAGGACACCACCCTCCGCAGACACCGACACCGACACCGCCACCGAGCGGCCCGACCCGCTCGCGTCCGTCGTCGGCGCCCTGACCGAGGCCGGACTCGACCCGGGACCCACCGAGTTGGCCGACGCGCTGTGGCTGGCCCGCTGGTCCCGCCCGACCTCCCCCGCGAGCGCCGCGGGGGAGGCCCGCGACCCCGGCGGCGCCGGTACGGGCAGCGGCGCGCACCACCCGGGACTGTCCGGCGTCACCGACCCCACCCCGCCCGGCGGCACCGTACTGCCGCGCAGCCTCACCGACCCGGACGACGACCGCCTCGTCCAGCTCTATCCGGGCGTCAGCGCCCCCGGCCGGGCGCGTACGGGACCGGCCGCCGCCGCGCTGTCGGTCGCCGTGCCCGAGGCGGCGACGCTGCCCCGGCTGCTCGAACTCCAGTCGGCGCTGCGGCCGTTGCAGCGCTACCGCAGCCCCGCGCGGCCGTTGCGCGAAGTGCTCGACGAGTCGGCCACCGCGGAGAACAGCGCGCGCGCCGCCGGACTGCTGCTGCCGGTCTTCCGGCCGGTGCTGCGCGGTGACGCCTCGATGCAACTGCTCATGGACGCCTCGTCCTCGATGTACGTGTGGGAGCGGATGCTCCGCGAGCTGAGCCAGGTCTTCGAACGGCTCGGCGCCTTCCACGAGGTGCAGGTCCGCTATCTGCACGCCACCCCGGACGGCGACCCCGCGGTCAGCGGGCGCTTCGACCCCGAGGCGGTCGGGATGCGCTCCGCCGAGCAGTTGAGCGACCCCACGGGCCGCCGGGTGACCCTGCTGGTCAGCGACTGTGCGGGGCCGCTGTGGCGGTCGGGGCAGGCGCACCGGCTGCTGCACCGGCTGGCCAGACACGGCCCGGTCGCCGTACTCCAGCCGCTCCCGGCCCGGTTGTGGGCCCGGACCCGGCTGCCCGTCTCGTACGGCGTGCTGCACCGCGGCGAAGGGCTGCTGCCCGCCTCGCCGCCGCGCTTCTCCTCGGGCACCGGCGGCTCCTCCCACTACGTGCCGGCCGCACCCGCGGGCGACGCGCTGCCGGTGCCCGTACTGCCGCCCACCGCCGAGGCGTTGGGCGCGTGGGCGCGGCTGCTGGCGGGCACGGGCGCGGCCCGCGTGCCCGCCGCCGTCGGCTGGGTGCGCTCCGACCAGCCCGCGACCCCGGCGCCCGTACGGCAGTCCCCGGTGCCGCCGGTCGCCCTGGTCGGCCGGTTCCGCTCGGCCGCCTCGCCCGCCGCCGCCCAGCTCGCCGTCTACCTCGCCGCCGCCCCGCTCTTCCTGCCCGTCATGCAGCTCGTCCAGCGCACGATGCTGCCCGACTCGGGGCCCGCCGAATTGTCCGAGGTGCTGCTCAGCGGCCTGCTCAAGCGCATATCGGGCGACGACGCGCGCGACCACCGCTGGTACGAATTCGCCGACGGCGTACGGGACGTGCTGCTCGGCCCGCTCGGCAGGGACGAGGCGCTGCTGGTGCTCAAGCACTGCTCGGAGTACGTCGAGCAGCGTTTCGGCAAGAGCGGCCCCAACTTCCCCGCGCTGGCCATCACGCAGCTCACCGAGGGGCCGGGGGACCGGCTCGCGGACGCCGCCGTCGCCACCGCGGCCCGCGCCACCGCGCTCGCCGAGCAGGCGTCGACCGTCGTCGCCGAGTCCCCGCAGCCCTTCGCGGAGGTCGCCGCCCGGGTGCTGGAGCGCTTCATGCCGCTGCCGGGGAACACCGGCCACGACCGGCTGGCCGTGGGAGCCGGTACGGGACTGCCGTCGTCCGCGGTGCAGCGGGCCCGGCAGTTGGTCGCGCGCTTCACCGAGGAGGGCATGGTCCAGAATCTGCTGGACGCGGTGCAGTTGCTGCGCCGCGCGGCGGACGAGGAGCGGGTGCGCGGCTCGGACCCCGACCTGTGGAGCGAGCTGGCGCAGAATCTCATCACGCTGTGGCGGCTGCGCGGCGGGGCCGCGCTGCTGCGCGAGGCCCAGGACGCGGCGGCGACGGCCGCGGCGCACCCGGGCTCGGTACCGGCCCGCGCGGTGCGCGCCCGCGTGTTCCAGGCCGCCGCGGACGAGCGGGCGGCGAACGGGGACACGCGGGGCGCGTTGGAGCTTCTGCGGCGCGCGGACCGGGAGTTCAGCGCGGTCTGCGCCGCCCCGGGACTCGACCCGCAGGACGTGCTCGGCGCCACCCTGGAGCGGGTCAGGGTGCTGGAGGACCAGTGGCAGCTCAGCGGCGACGCCGGGCTGCTCCAGGAGACCGTGGGGATGCTGGAGGCGTTCGCGGACTCCTGGCCGCTGTCCGACGCCCGCCCCAGCGCGCTGTCGCTCGCCCACGGCCGCGCCTTGCTGCGGCTGGCGGGCACGGCGGGGGAGCGGGAGCGTGAGCAGGTCTACGCACTCCAGGCCGCCGAGTACTTCGCCGCGGGACTGGACGCGCTGGAGCGCGAGGAGGCGGCCCTCGAAGCGCGGACCGCCGCGCTGCTGTCGCTGGTCGACGCCCATCTGCTGGTCGGCGGACGGCTGCCGGAGGCACAGCGGCTGGTCGACCGGGCGCTCGGCGAGACCCGCGACCGGCTGGCGCGGGCCTCGATCCTGCTGCGTGCGGGCCGGATCAGGGTCGCCCGGCACACCGAGGGCGGCCCGGCCGGTGAACTGGAGGCGGCGGCCGGGCGGTTCGCCGAGGCGTGCCGTCTGACCCCGCGCGACCGCCCCGAGTACAGCGAGATCGTCGCCGAATGGGGCGACGCGCTGCTCGGCCGCTCCGCGCTCCCCGGCGGCGAACTCTTCGTCAACCGGGCCGTGCAGGTCCTGCGGGACTGCCGGATGGAGACCCCGGAGAGCGACCCGAGGCTGTCCGGCAGGCTGCTGATGCTCGGCCGGGCCCTGGTGCTGCGCTACCGGGCGGAACAGGACCTGGTGGACCTGCGCGAGGCCGAGCACGTCCTGGGCCTGGCCGTGCAGCCCGCCGTGGACCCGGCGCAAGTGGCCCGGATCTGGTACGAGTTGGGCGAGTCGCACCGGCTGGGCTACGCGCACACCCAGCGCGTTGAGCGCCTCGACCAGGCGGCCGACGCCTACCGCCGCGCCGCGGAGGCCGCGGGCACGGCGGCCGACCGGTCGGCGGAACCCGGCCCCATGGTGCGGCTGTCGGCGCTGGCGCATCATTGGCGTGGCGTGGTCTACGAATTCGCCCGGCGCCCGCGGGCCGCCGCCGACGCCTACCGGGCCGCGCAGGCCGAATGGCGGCGGCTGCCGGACGACGGAGGGGACGGCGCCGCGGACGAGGAGGCACGGCAGCGGACCGCCGAACGGCTGGCGGCGCTGACACGGACGAACTGAGCCCGGGGCGACCGGCCCCGGTCCGGCCGCCTCGGACCGACCGGCCAGGACCCCGCGCGAATCCGGGCCGCGACAACTGCATCCCCCCACGAGCCACCACGGGACGAGAGCTGAGGCCGACGATGGACGACCGAGCGTACGGCGGGGCCGAGCGGCCCCCGGACGAACCCGCTCACCACGACGAGGCGTTACCCGAACGCGCCGTTCACGAAAGGGCTGTTGACGAGAGGGCGGTCGCCGAGCGGCCAGCCCCCGAGCGCGCGGTCCCCGAACGGCCAGCCCCCGAGCGGGCGGTCCCCGAGCGGGCACCTTCCGACCGGGACCTTCCCGAGGCGGTGTCGCCCGAGCACGCCCCCGCCTACCGGATTCCGGCGGACGCCGACATCGACCTGCTCGGCCTGGACCTGGAGTCGCTGCGCACCGTCGAACACCCGGTGCTGTCCGCCCTGGTGAGCGATCTGCGGGCGCGCGCGGCCGGTCCCGGCGGCGAGGCGCTGTGGGGCTTCGAGAGCGACCCCAGCGCGCCGGAGGCCACCGGCTGACGCCGCCCGGCGCACCGGGCACCGGCGCGCGCGACCACAGCCCACGTACCCCCGTATCGCGTGAACTCCTGACGGAACGCCGCTTTTGGCCGTGCTCCAGGGCGAATACGGCCAATTCCTTGCCGAGGTGTTTACTTCCGGCCGCCCAGCGGGAACAACCGCTGGGGCCGACGGGGCGGCCTGAGGTACACGGGGGAGGTGATGTGGTGCGTCATCCGGCCGACGACAGGCCGCGGACCGGCAGTACGGCGGCCGAAGGGGCCTTCCCCCTGCGGCAGTTCATCCTCAAGACGCACAGCCGCTGCAATCTGGCCTGCACCTACTGCTACCTCTACGCGGGCCCCGACCACGGCTGGCGGGACCGCCCCCGCGCCGCCCCCGACGCGGTGACCCGGCGCACCGCAGAACGCATCGCGGAACACGCCGCGACCCACCGTCTGCGCGATGTCGCCGTGGTGCTGCACGGCGGCGAACCGCTGCTCAACGGCGCCGACGCGCTCGCCGCCGACGTCGACCTGATCCGCCGCACCGTCCCCGCCGACTGCGCCGTGCACGCCAGCGTGCAGACCAACGGCACCCTGCTCACCGCCGACCGGCTGCGCGTCCTGCGTGACGCGCGTATACGCGTCGGCGTCAGCCTCGACGGCGGCCTGCCCGCCCACAACGCCGCGCGTGTCGACCACGCGGGCCGCCCGTCCTGGGCCGCCGCCTCCGCCGGGGTGCGGCTGCTCGCCGAGACCGCGCCCGAGGCGTACGGCGGACTGCTGTGCGTCGTCGACCTCGCCCACGACCCGGTCGAGGTGTACGAGTCGCTGCTCGCCTTCCGGCCGCCGCGGATGGACCTGCTGCTGCCGCACGGCAACTGGACCGCGCCGCCGCCGGGACTGCCCGCGTCCGCCGACGACCCGGCGCCGTACGGGAGTTGGCTCTCCGCCGTCTTCGACCGCTGGTGGGGCGCGGAGCGCCGGGAGACCAGGATTCGGCTGTTCGAGGAGTGCGTGGCGCTGCTGCTCGGCCTCCGGTCGCCCGTCGAACGGCTCGGGCTCCAGCCCTTCACCGCCGTCGTGATCGAGACCGACGGCAGCATCGAGCAGGTCGACTCGCTCAAGTCCGCGTACGAGGGGGCCGCCGCCACCGGGCTCGACGTCTTCCGCAACAGCTTCGACGACGCGCTCGCCCACCCCGGCGTCGCCGCCCGCCAGGCCGGGCTCGCCGCCCTCGCCGCCACCTGCCGCGCCTGCCCGCTGGTCACCGTCTGCGGCGGCGGCCACTACGTCCACCGCTACCGGGAGGGCTCCGGCTTCCGCAACCCGTCGGTCTACTGCGCCGACATGGCGCTGCTCATCCGGCACATCGCGCGCCGCCTCGCCGAGGCGGCGGCCCCGGCGCCCGCCGCGTCCCGCATACGGCGGGAGACGCCGTGACCACCGCCGCTGCGCCCGTGCTCGACGCGGTGCTGCCGGTGCTCGGCAGCACCGGCAGCGGGCCGGACTCGCTGGAGCTGCTGGTCAGCCACCAGCGCGGGCGGCGGCTGCTGGTGCTGCGCGCGCTGCTCGACGCCGTGCGGACCGCGCCCGCCGGGTCGCTGCCCGAGGGGACCGCCGAGCGCGTGCTGGGCGACTGGCGGCTGCTGGAGCGGGCCGAGCGCGCGGACCCGGCAGCCGCCCGCCGCGTCGTGCACTACCCGCTGACCGGCGCGTGGGCCGAGCGCAGCCTGCGGGCGCTCACCGTGGCGGGCCAGGCGCCGCGGGCCGCGGAGGCGCTGCCGCACCTGGGCGCGCTCGCCGCGTCCGCCGCCGCCCGCGCGGGCCTGCGCTTCAGCGCCGACGTACCGGTACGCGACGGCCTGTTGACGCTGCCGACGCTCGGCGGCTACCGGCTGCCGGCCGCGGGCCCCCCGCGCAAGCCCGGCGCCGCCGCGCCCCGGATGCGGGTCGACGGCGACGGCAACCGGCTCTGGCTGCGCCCCGAGGAGCGCACCCGCCACGCGGTCGAGGTGCGCAGGGGAACCGACGGCGTGTGGCGCTCGGCCGCCCCCGGCTGGCGCCCGATCCAGGCGCTGTGGCCGCAGGAGGACCGCCCCGACGGTCACCCGGTGCTGATCGACGACGCCGACCCGTACCGCGCGGAGGGCCGCCGCGCCAATCCGTACGGGCTGTCCGCCGCCGACCGGCTCGCCGACGAGGACCGGGCCAGATGGCGTACCGCCTGGCGCGAGGCCCAGCCCTGGCTGCGGCTCGGCGACGGCACCCGGGCCCGCGAAGTGGCCGCGCTGCTCGACTGCTTCGTGCCGCTGGACGGCGCCGCGTCCGCCCAGTACAGCGCCACCCTGGGCGACGCCTTCGGTGCGCTGCTCAGCAGTACGCCGATGGGCGGCCTGAAGATGGCCGCCGCGCTCGTCCACGAGTTGCAGCACACCAAGCTCCTCGCCCTGGCCGGCGTCACCGCGCTGCACACCGCGGACGACACCGCCCGCTACTGGGCCCCCTGGCGGCAGGACCCGCGCCCCTTCGACGGCGTCTTCCAGGGCGCGTACGCCCACCTCGCGCTCGCCGACTTCCACCTCGGCGTCGCACTGGCCGCCGCGGACCCCGCACAGCGTGACGCCGCGTGGGCCGCGCACTGCCGCTGCCGCCTCCAGGTCGAGGCCGTCCTGCCGCAGCTGCTCGGCTCCAACCGGCTGACCCCGCAGGGCCGCACCCTGGTCAACTCCATGGCGGCGTACCACACTCGGCTGGGACGGCACACGCCGCCGGAAGGCCACCTGGCGCGCGCCACGGCGTACGTCGAGACGGCCCGGGTCATCTGGCGGCGAAAGCGGGTCTGAACGGGCGTCTTTGGGCGCGCGAAACGGCATGACCGTACGTCAACGGGGGAGTAAAGCAGTGTAGTTTCTGGCGAAAGTCACCTGTGCCGTCGGGCGCACCTGGCTCACTGTCGATCCACTGACCCGCCAGAGCACTACGCGCGTATCACGAGGGAGTCGCACGCATGGCCGGAGGGCGTAACGCCGCCTCAGCAGCACGGGGGCCGGGAATCGTCACGATCAGTTACGCGGGCTACAACAGGGCCTGGGCGGCGTGGATCGCGAGCAGACTCGAACGGCACGGCCAGCAGGTGGCGCTGCAACGCTGGGACGCCGACCCCACGGACTCCATCGAGCGGATGTTACGTGACCTGCTGCTGTCCGAGGGCCGCGTGCTGATCGTGCTCAGCGAGTGGTACTTCCGGCTCGGCCCGCGCACCCACGAGGAGTGGAACGTGGCGCTGCGCGCGGTCGTCCCCGACCACAGCGAGCGCTTCGCCGCGGTCTCCGTCACCCCGGCCGCGCTGCCCAGCGCCGTCGCCTCACTCGGCGCCGCCGACCTGTGGGGCCTGGGCGCGGCCGAGGCCGAGCGGCGACTGCTCGGCAGGCTCGGCATCACCCCCTCCCGCGCCTCCTCCAGCGACACCCTCAGCGGCTCCGGCGGCCCGCGCTTCCCGCTGGAACAGCCCGACGTCTGGGGCGGTGTCCCGCGCCGCAACACCCGCTTCACCGGCCGCGAGGAGCTCCTCGGCGACCTGCACAACCACTTCACCCAGGCCGAGCCCGGCGCGGGCGTCGCCACCCTGCACGGCCTGTCCGGGGTCGGCAAGACCCACATCGCGACCGAGTACGTCTACCGCTTCGGCCCGGAGTACGACGTCGTGTGGTGGGTGCGCGCCAGCGAGCGCGGCACCCTGCGCGAGAAGCTGGCGGGCCTGGCGCCCGCGCTCGGCCTGGTCACCGGCCGCGAGTACGGCGAACGGCTGCGCGCGGTACGCGACGCGCTGCGCCGGGGCGAGCCCTACTTCCGCTGGCTGGTGGTCCTCGACGGCGCCGACCAGCCCGAGGACATCCACGACCTGGTGCCCACCGGGCCCGGCCACGTACTGATCACCTCGCAGAACCGCGAGTGGGCCGAGCACAACAGCGCCCTGATCGAAGTGCCCGTCTACAGCAGGGCGGAGAGCGTCGCCTTCGTACGGCGGCGCGCGCCGCGGCTGGACGACGCCGACGCCGACAAGCTGGCCGACGCCCTCGGCGACCTCGCGCTGGCCCTGGACCAGAACGCGGGCGCGCTCAACGACTCGTCCATGCCGGTGGACGACTACATCGAGCTGCTGCGGCACGGCGCGGACGTCGAACCCGGCCTCAAGGTCGCCGCCGACTTCCAGATGACGTACTACACCGCCTTCTCGATACTGCTCAACCGGCTCCGCGAGGACAAGCCGGAGGCCGTCGACCTGCTGCGGCTGTGCGTCTTCTTCGCGCCGGGGCCGATCCCGGTCCGGCTGCTGCGCGACCTGCCCGTGCGCGACCTGCCGGAACAGCTCACCGGGCTGATGGAAGACCCGCTGCTGTGGAACTCGGCGATCAGCAAGCTCGCCCAGTGGGCCGTCGTGCAGTCCGACCCGCCGGAGGCCGAGGACGACGAGGCCGCGGGCAGCGCCGAGGTCGTCCAGATGCACCGGCTGGTCTACCAGGCGGTGCGGGCTGACATGCCCGCCGCCGAGCAGAACCTGTACTCCCAGGTGGTCCGCAAGATCCTGGCCGCCGCCGACCCCGGCCGCCCCACCGACACCCGGCTGTGGCCGCGCTACGCCGAGATCGTCCCGCACCTGGAGGCGTCCGGCGCGCTGCGCAGCACCAACCCCGACATCCAGCTCATGATCGTCAACTGCCTGCGCTACCTGCACCTGTCGGGCGAGTACCGGGCCGGACTGCGGCTCGCCGAGGCCACGGCCAAGCACTGGCCCGAGCTGCTGGAGCCCGGTCACCCGCGGCTGTGGGACCTGGTGAACAACCGGGCCAACATGATGCGCGCCATGGGCGACTACGTCGCCACCGAGGCCCTGGACCGCGACGCCTTCGAGACCCTGCGCGCCGACCGCGGCGAACAGGACCTGCTGACCCTGCGCGCCGCCAACGGTCTCGCCGCGGACCTGCGCAACCTCGGCCGCTACGACGAGGGCCTGGAGACGGCCCGGTTCGTCGAGCGCGGCTACGCCCGACTCGTCGGGGAGCAGGACCCCCGCACCCTGCTCGCCAAGAACAACCTGGCCGTCACCTACCGGCTGCTCGGCCGCTACCAGGAAGCCCTCGACCTCGACGGCGAGATCCTGGAGGCGCGCCGCGAACTGCTGCGCGCCCGCAACATCGTCACGCTCTCCTCGGAGAACTCCTACGCGTACGACCTGCGGCTGCTCGGCCGCTACGACCAGGCCACCTCGGTGCAGGAGCGCAACGCCGAGACCCACCGCACCGTGCTGGGCGCCGACAACCCCCAGACGCTGCGCGCCGAGCACAATCTGGCGCAGTGCTACTACCGGGCGGGCGACCGGCCGCGTGCCGCCCATCTGATGGGCCGGCTGCTGGAGCGCTGCGAGCGGGTGCTAGGCAGCACCGACCCGCTGTCGCTGCGGGTCGCGGTCACGTATTCCAGTTTCGAGCGGGAGCACGGCGACCTCGACCGGGCCAGGGAGCTGTCGGAGTTCGTACTGCGGCACTACCGCTGGCAGTTCAACGCCCGGCACGCGTTCGTCGCCGGCGCGCTCGCCAACCACGGCCTGCTGCTGCGGGCGGCCGGCGAGCGGCAGCAGTCGCAGATCGAGATCGAGGACGCGCTGACCGGCATGTCCCGCGCGGTCGGCGACGACCACCCGTGGACGCTGGGCTGCGCGCTCAACGCCAGCGGCGCCCGCAACTTCGCGGGCGACCCGGAGAGCGCGGCCGAACTCTCCCGCGCCACCGCCGAGCGGGCCACCGCCCGGCTCGGCAAGGACCACCCGCTGACGCTGTCCTGCCGGATCGCGCTCGCCACCGACCTGCGCAACATGCGCAAGCGGCAGGAGGCCGACAAGATCGAGGAGGAGGCGCTGGCCGCGCTCTCGGCCACCCTCGGCCCGCAGCACCCGCACACGGTGACGGCCCGCTCCCGCACCCGCCCCTACTGGGACTTCGAGCCCATCAGCTCCTAGGGCGTGTCCGTAAAGTCTCGTCTGGCTGGCGGCGCCTGGCACGCGCCCCGCGCGAACGGCCGCCGGCCCCGTACCCCTTGAGAGGGTGCGGGGCCGGCGGCCGTTCGCGACGGGCGGGAGGTCAGATCGAGAAGACCTCTTCGATCAACTGCTGCTGCTGCTCCTGGTGCCGCTTGGCGGAGCCCACCGCGGGCGAGGACGACGCCGGGCGGGACACCCGGCGGAGCCGGTCCGCGTTGTCCGGGGCCGCGCCGAGCAGCAGGTCCAGGTGGTCGATCAGATTGAGCGCGATGAACGGCCACGCGCCCTGGTTCGCGGGCTCGTCCTGCGCCCACACGAACTTCTGCGCCTTGGTGTACGGCGCGATGGCCGCCTGGATCTCCACACCCGGCAGCGGGTACAGCCGCTCGATGCGGATGAAGGCCACGTCGGTCGCCCCGCGCCGCTCCCGCTCGGCGATCAGGTCGTAGTAGACCTTGCCGGAGCAGAAGACGACCTTGCGGACCGCCTCGGGCTGCACCGAGGTGTCGCCCATCACCGGCTGGAACTGCCCGGTGGTGAAGTCCTCGGCCTTCGACGCCGCCGCCTTCAGCCGGAGCATCGACTTCGGGGTGAAGACGATCAGCGGCTTGTGGTGCGGGTTGTGCACCTGCCAGCGCAGCAGGTGGAAGTAGTTGGCCGGGGTGGTCGGGGTGGCGACCGTCATGTTGTTCTGCGCGCAGAGCTGGAGGAAGCGCTCGATCCGGGCCGAGGAGTGGTCCGGGCCCTGGCCCTCGTAGCCGTGCGGCAGCAGCAGGGTGACGCCGGACGTCTGGCCCCACTTCTGCTCGGCCGCGGTGATGTACTCGTCCACCACGGTCTGGGCGCCGTTGACGAAGTCGCCGAACTGCGCCTCCCACAGCACCAGCGCCTCGGGCCTGGCCAGCGAGTAGCCGTACTCGAAGCCCATCGCCGCGTACTCGCTGAGCAGCGAGTCGTAGACGTTGTAACGGGCCTGGTCCTCGGACAGGTACAGCAGCGGGGTGAAGTCCTCGCCGGTCTCCCGGTCGATCAGCACCGCGTGCCGCTGGCCGAAGGTGCCGCGCCGCGAGTCCTGGCCCGCGAGCCGGACCGGCGTGCCCTCCAGGAGCAGCGAACCGATCGCCAGCGTCTCGCCCATGCCCCAGTCGATCGTGCCGTCCTCGACCATCGCCGCGCGGCGCTGGAGCTGCGGCAGCAGCCGCGGGTGGACGGTGACGTGCTCGGGGATGTTGACCTGCGACTCGGCGATCCGCTTGACGACCTCGGCGGAGACCGCCGTGGGCATCGCGACCGGGAACTCCGGCTGCACGGGCGTCTCGTGGCTCGCGGGCGGCGCGGACGCCGCCTCGCGGACCTCGGTGAAGACCTTCTCCAACTGCCCCTGGTAGTCCTGGAGCGCCTGCTCCGCCTCTTCCAGGGTGATGTCGCCGCGGCCGATCAGCGACTCGGTGTAGAGCTTGCGCACCGAGCGCTTCTTGTCGATCAGGTCGTACATCAGCGGCTGGGTGAACGCCGGGTTGTCCGACTCGTTGTGCCCGCGGCGGCGGTAGCAGATCAGGTCGATCACGACGTCCTTGTTGAACGCCTGCCGGAACTCGAAGGCCAGCCGCGCCACGCGGACCACGGCCTCCGGGTCGTCGCCGTTGACGTGGAAGATCGGCGCCTCGATCATCCGGGCCACGTCGGTGCAGTACATCGACGAGCGCGCGGACTCCGGGGCGGCGGTGAAGCCGACCTGGTTGTTGATCACCACGTGCACGGTGCCGCCGGTGCGGTAGCCGCGCAGTTGCGACATGTTGAGCGTCTCCGCGACGACGCCCTGGCCCGCGAAGGCCGCGTCGCCGTGCAGCGCGATCGGCAGCACCGTGAAGTCGGTGCCCGCCTTGTTGATGATGTCCTGCTTGGCGCGGGCGATGCCCTCGATGACCGGGTCGACCGTCTCCAGGTGCGAGGGGTTCGCGGCCAGCGAGACGGTGATCTGCTCGCCGTCGAGACCGGTGAAGGTGCCCTCGGCGCCCAGGTGGTACTTCACGTCGCCGGAGCCGTGCATCGACTTCGGGTCGAGGTTGCCCTCGAACTCGCGGAAGATCTGCGCGTACGACTTGCCGACGATGTTCGCCAGCACATTGAGCCGCCCGCGGTGGGCCATGCCGATCACGGCCTCGTCCAGCCGCGACTCGGCCGCCGCGTCGATGACCGCGTCGAGCAGCGGGATGACGGACTCGCCGCCCTCCAGCGAGAAGCGCTTCTGGCCGACGTACTTCGTCTGGAGGAAGGTCTCGAACGCCTCGGCCGCGTTGAGCCTGCGCAGGATGCGGAGCTGCTCCTCGCGCTCGGGCTTGGCGTGCGGGCGCTCGATCCGGTCCTGGATCCACTTGCGCTGCTTGGGGTCCTGGATGTGCATGAACTCGACGCCGACGGTGCGGCAGTACGAGTCGCGCAGCACCCCGAGGATGTCGCGCAGCTTCATCAGTGACTTCCCCGCGAAGCCACCGACCGCGAACTCGCGCTCCAGGTCCCACAGGGTCAGTCCGTGCTCCAGCACGTCCAGGTCGGGGTGCTTGCGCTGGCGGTACTCCAGCGGGTCGGTGTCGGCCATGACGTGGCCCCGGACCCGGTAGGAGTGGATCAGCTCGAAGACCCGCGCGGCCTTGGTGACGTCGTCGTCGTGCGCGGTGTCGATGTCGGTGCGCCAGCGGACCGGCTCGTACGGGATGCGCAGCGCGGCGAAGATGTCGTCGAAGAAGTCGTTCTCGCCGAGCAGGAGCTGGTTCATGATCCGCAGGAACTCGCCGGAGGCGGCGCCCTGGATCACCCGGTGGTCGTACGTGCTGGTCAGCGTCATGACCTTGGAGATGCCCAGCTTGTTCAGGGTGTCCTGCGAGGTGCCCTGGAACTCGGCCGGGTAGTCCATCGAGCCGACGCCGAGGATCATGCTCTGGCCGGGCATCAGCCGCGGCACGGAGTGCACGGTGCCCAGGCCGCCGGGGTTGGTCAGCGATGCGGTGACGCCGGTGAAGTCGTCCATCGTCAGCTTGCCGTTGCGGGCGCGGCGGACGATGTCCTCGTAGGCCTGCCAGAACTCGAAGAAGTTCAGCGTCTCGGCCTTCTTGATGGCCGCGACGACGAGCTGGCGGTCGCCGTTGGGCTTCACCAGGTCGATGGCCAGACCCAGGTTGACGTGGTCGGGCTTGACCAGCGTCGGCTTGCCGTCCTTCTCCGCGAAGGAGTGGTTCATCGCCGGCATCGCCTTGAGCGCCTGCACCATCGCGTACCCGATCAGGTGCGTGAAGGAGACCTTGCCGCCGCGGGCGCGCTTGAGGTGGTTGTTGATGACGATGCGGTTGTCGAACAGCAGCTTCACCGGGATGGCGCGGACCGAGGTGGCGGTCGGCAGCTCCAGCGAGGCGTTCATGTTCTTGGCGACCGCGGCGGCCGGGCCGCGCAGCGTCACGTACTCGGTGCCCTGGGGCTCCGGCGCGGGGGCGGCCTGCCGGGGCGCCGCCTGCTTCGGGGCGGGCGCGGGCGCGGGAGCGGCCGGAGCCGCCGGTGCCTGGGCCGCAGGCGCCGGGACGGGCGCGGGGGCCGCCGCGGGCGCCACGGGGGCGGCAGGCGCGGCGGGGGAGGCCACGGGGGTGCCGTTGGCGACCGGCTGCGCGGGAGCGGGAGGGGCGGCGGGCGCCGGGGCGTCCGTCGCGCCCGCGGGGACCGGCTGCGCGGCGCCTACGGCGCTGCCCTCGTCGGGGGACGTCGCGCGAGCGGCGGCGCCGGAGGCGCCGCCCTGGCCGGGGGCGGCCGCCGAATCGGCGGAGCCGTCCGGCTTGTAGTCGGCGAAGAAGTCCCACCAGGCTCGGTCTACCGAGTCCCGATCCTGGAGGTACTGCTGGTAGATCTCATCGACCAGCCACTCATTGGGGCCGAAGCCCGCTGCGGGGCCTTCGCCCTGCGCTTCGTGGTCGGTCGAGACACTAGAGCTATTGGGGGACTGTGACGACACGGCGGCAACCGCCCTCTTCCGCTTCACAAGATGGTGGACAGCGGAAATAAAGGCTACGCCTACTGGAGGGGTCGATGCAGGCCCGGGGCCCTTACGTCGCGCATGTCACACCCGAAGACTGGTTTCAGTGCTGTTCCTGGCGGGAAATTGATCCCTCTTGGGGGTCGTTCGATCAGCCGCGCTCGCACGGCGTCGGTGCGGCGGAGGGCGGCTGGGGGGCGGCCGCGAGCGGCTCGCCCCAACTTTAGGTCAAGGTTGCGCCGTGGAGACACCCGGAAGGGTGACGTGGATCCGGCAGCCGCGAGGGGATTCGGCCACTTCTATCCGCCCGCCGTGCAGGTCCACCGCCCAGCGCGCGATGGCCAGACCGAGCCCCGTCCCGCCGTCGCCGCCCGGATGCGCGCCGCGGTGGAAGCGGTCGAAGACGCGAGTGCGGTCGGCCTCGGGGATGCCGGGCCCCTCGTCGCGCACGTCCAGGTCGAGGCTGCCCGGCGCGCCGCCGCGCCTGGCCCGTACCGTCACCCGGCCGCCCGGCGGGCTGTGCTTGACCGCGTTGTCGACCAGGTTGGCCACCACCTGGTGCAGCCGCTCGCCGTCGGCGTAGGCCGTCAGTTCCGGGGGTGACACGTCCAGGTGCAGGTGGACGTCGGCGCGCGGCCGGGAGCGGGAGCCGGTCGCGGAGGAGCCCTCCATGCCCAGGCTCGCGGTGCGCAGCACCGCCGACAGGTACGGCCACACCTCGAAGCGCTTGGCCTCCAGCCGGACCGCGCCGCTGTCCAGTCGCGAGAGGTCCAGCAGCTGGGTGACCAGCTTGCCGAGCCGTTCGGTCTGCTGGAGCGCCAGCCGCATGGTCTCGGGGTCGGCGGCCGACACCCCGTCCACCACGTTCTCCAGCACGGCCCGCAGCGCGGCGATGGGGGTGCGCAGCTCGTGCGAGACATTCGCCACGAGTTCCTTGCGGTGCCGGTCGACGGCGGCCAGATCGGCCGCCATCTGGTTGAAGGTCTCGGCCAGCTCGCCGACCTCGTCCCTGCGCACCCGCGCCACCCGGCGGCTGTAGTCGCCGCCCGCCATCGCCTTGGCGACGGCCGTCATCTCGCGCAGCGGCGCGGTCAGGCCGTTGGCGACGATCTGGGTCAGCAGCAGCGAGGCGATGATCGAGAAGATCGTGATGACCCGCAGCTCGGTCGCCGAGTGGATGGCGACGATCACCAGCAGGGTGGTGATCAGCACCGAGATGATCACCAGGAGCTGGAGCGCGGCCTTGATGGAGCGGTACGGGTCCCAGGGCCGCAGCGCGTCCCACACGCGCCGCCACAGCCGGCGCCACCACCGGGTCATGGCGCCGGGGTCTCCAGCGCGTACCCGACGCCGTGCACGGTACGGATGCGCTCGGCGCCGATCTTGCGGCGCAGCGCCTTGACGTGGCTGTCGACGGTCCTGGTGCCCGACGCGTCGGCCCAGTCCCACACCTCGGCGAGCAACTGCTCGCGGGAGAGCACGGCGCGCGGTTGCTGCGCCAGGCAGACCAGCAGCTCGAACTCGGTCGGGGTCAGGTGCACGTCGGCGCCCCTGACCCGGACCCGGCGCTGCGCGTGGTCGATCTCCAGGTCGCCGAGCTGCATGCTGGCGCCGCGCGGGTCGTGCGCGGCGATCGAGGCCCGCTCGACCCGGCGCAGCAGGACGTGCACGCGGGCGGCCAGCTCGCGCATCGAGAACGGCTTGGTCATGTAGTCGTCGGCGCCGACGCCGAGCCCGACCAGCATGTCCGTCTCGTCGTCGCGCGCGGTGAGCATCAGCACCGGCACCGGCCGGTCGGCCTGCACCCGGCGGCAGACCTCGAGGCCGTCGTAGCCGGGCAGCATGACATCGAGAACCAGCAGGTCGGGCTGCCAGGTGTGCGCGGACTCCACCGCGGAGGGACCGTCCCCCGCCGTCCGCACCTGGAATCCCTCGGCCTGCAGCCTGGCCGCGATGGCCTCCGTGATGGTCTGGTCGTCCTCGACCACCAGCACCCGGCGCTGCGTGCCCGTCGTCTGCGCGCTGTCCAATTCCGCCCCACAAGGTCGTCCTGGTTACGGGGGAGCCTACGGGGCAGGTGGGCGCCCTGACTACGCGGCGTTGATCGCCAGGTGCACGACATCCGGAACCCCACGCGTCACTTCCACCTCCAGAGTGCGTACTCCGGAGAAGCCCGCGGTCCGCAGCGCGTCCTCGAAACCGGCCGACGGGCTCGCCGACCACACGGCAAGGACGCCGCCGGCCGTCAGCCGGTTCCGGCAGGCCGCGAGGCCCGCGGGGCCGTACAGACCGCCGTTGTCGTCGGTGACCGTCCAGTCCGGGCCGTTGTCGATGTCCAGGCAGAGCGCGTCGTACCGCTCGCCGGGCTCCGCCACGTACGCCACCAGGTCCCGCTCGACCACGGTCACCCGCGGGTCGTCCAGCGCGCCCGCGGAGAACGGCGCGAGCCGCCCGTCGCGGTGCCAGCCGACGACCGCGGACTCGCGTTCGACGACGGTGATCCGGGACCAGCCCGGCCGCGCGGCGGCGCGCGCGAGGGAGAATCCGACGCCGAGACCGCCGATGAGCACCGAGCGGCCGGGCCGGTCCGCGCTGTTCGCCGGTTCTTCGTCCAGGTATTCCAATGCCGCGTCGACCAGAAGGCGTTCGGACCGCCCGTCGGAGGTGTCCATGAGGAAACACCCGTTCGCGATGATCTGGAGCAGGTCGCCGTGCCGTCGCAGCACCACCTCCCCGTACGGGCCTTCCTGCCGGTCGAGCACCACGGGAGCGGTGTGGTCGAAGGCGCGGGTTCCGCTGTAGGAGGATGGGTGTTGGAGGGTCATACGGCCAGTTTGGCGTATGCCGCACGAGGTCATGACCTTATGTCGGCCACCTTTCCATCGGGCGTTAACTGCTCGGTCGTGAGAACTTCATTTCCTCTGCATCGGGGCATGACCTGGGCGGCGAACCGGCGGCGTAAATTCCGCGCATGTCCTCCCTACTGAAGAATCGACTGACCAGGCGGGTGCTCGCCCCCGCTGCCGCACTGGTCGACCGTCGCGTGCAGAGCTCCGCCTCCAAGCTCCGCAAGGAGATCGAGAGCGACCGCAGGTCGCAGGTCGCCGATCTCGACTCGATGCGCAAGAAGGTCGCGGAGCTGGGCGACCAGCAGTTCGCGATCGGTCTGCTCTTCGACAAGACCGGACGCAGCGGTCCCCGGCTGCCCACCCCGGACCGGATCGACACCCTGGTGCGGGAGATGGTCGCCGTCTCGGGCCGCGACGAGGCCGACGCGCGGCGCAATGTGACGATCGCCTTCCGCAATGTGATCGCGCTCGAAGCCCTGGCCGTCGGCCGCCTGGCCGGTTCCACCTACAACATCTGCGGGAAGCTGGCCACGGTCCCGCTGCTCGACCCGCCCAACGAGGACGTGCTGGAGATCGGCACGCTGCACGGCCTGTTCTCCGCCGCGCTGATGCGGATGCTGCACCGGGCCGGTGTCGAGGCGCGGCTGACCATCGTCGACCCGCTGGCCGGGACGCAGCTCCAGCCGGGCGCCCGGCCGGTCGGCGAGCCCACCGGCACGCCGGTGCGGATGGACGTGGTGCGCGCGAATCTGGCGCTCGGCGGCAAGGCAGGGGAGCGGGCCAGGATCGAGCAGGGCTTCTCCGGCGACCCGGACACCCGGGCCGCGGTCTCCGACCGGAAGTACGGCGTGATCATCGTCGACGGCGACCACTCGGCCGAGGGCGTCATGGCCGACCTGGAGTGGGCAGAGAAGATCGCGGCGCCCGGCGGCATCGTGGTGCTCGACGACTACGGGGACGCCGCATGGACCGGTGTCCAGGAGGCGGCGGACAAGTACCTGGAGACCGGGGAGTCCCGGTTCGAGATGCTGGGCCGGGTCTCCACCTCGGCCTTCCTGCGCGCCAGGAGCTGACCGGGGGAGCTGCGGGGGACCGCCGGGAGCGGGGATCGCCGGGAGTTGGATCGCGCAGGTCAGGACCGCCGAGGCCGGGGATCGCTGAGAGCGAACGCACCCCGGGGAACATTCGAAGTGCCCCACGCATTGAGTCGACATAGCTCAACTTGATTGCCGAAGGGGAGATCATGGCTTCGACGCCCACAACGCTCACTCTGCCCGTGCTGCCCCTGTCCGACGAGGTCGTCCTGCCCGGCATGGTCGTGCCGGTCGACCTGTCGGACACGGAGGCGCGGGCCGCGGTGGAAGCCGCGCACGCCGCCGCCGGAACCGGCGGCCTCGCCGGTGACAGCGGCGACAACAAGCCGAAGGTGCTGCTCGTTCCCCGCGTGGACGGGACCTACGCGGGGATCGGGGTGCTCGGCACCGTCGAGCAGGTCGGCCGGCTGTCCGACGGCGACCCCGGCGCCGTGATCCGGGGCCGCTCACGCGTGCGGATCGGGGCCGGTACGACCGGGCCCGGCGCCGCTTTGTGGGTGGAGGGCACGCCGGTGGAGGAACCGGCGCCCGCGGAGTCGCCCGGCACGGTCGCCGAGCTGATGAAGGAGTACAAGGCACTGGCCACGAGCTGGCTGCGCAAGCGCGGCGCCTGGCAGGTGGTGGACCGGGTCCAGCAGATCGACGACCTGTCCCAGCTCGCCGACAATTCCGGCTACTCCCCTTACCTCACCACCGAGCAGCGCGTGGAGCTGCTGGAGACCCTCGACCCGATGGCCCGGCTCAAGCTGGCCGTCCAGTGGCTGCGCGACCACCTCGCCGAGCAGGACGTGGCCGAGAGCCTGCGCAAGGACGTGCAGGAGGGCATGGAGAAGCAGCAGCGCGAGTTCCTGCTGCGCCAGCAGCTCGAAGCGGTCCGCAAGGAACTGGCGGAGCTGAACGGCGACCCGGAGAACGAGAGCGAGGACTACCGCGCCCGCGTCGAGGCCGCCGAACTGCCGGAGAAGGTCCGCGAGGCCGCCCTGAAGGAGGTCGAGAAGCTGGAGCGCTCCTCGGACGCCTCCCCCGAGGGCTCCTGGATCCGCACCTGGCTGGACACCGTCCTGGAACTGCCGTGGAACACCACGACCGAGGACACCTACGACGTCCCGGGCGCCCGCGCGGTGCTGGACGCCGACCACTCGGGCCTGGACGACGTCAAGGAACGCATCACCGAGTACCTGGCCGTGCGCAAGCGGCGCGCGGACCGCGGCCTCGGTGTCGTCGGCGGCCAGACGGACGCTGCTTCCGGCAAGAGCGGCGGCGGGCGGCGGGCGGGCGGCGCGGTGCTGGCCCTGGTCGGGCCGCCCGGAGTCGGCAAGACCTCCCTCGGCGAATCCGTCGCGCGCGCCATGGGCCGTACCTTCGTCCGGGTGTCGCTGGGCGGCGTCCGCGACGAGGCGGAGATCCGCGGCCACCGGCGTACGTACGTCGGCGCGCTGCCCGGCCGAATCGTGCGGGCCATCAAGGAGGCCGGGTCGATGAACCCGGTGGTGCTGCTCGACGAGATCGACAAGGTCGGCTCCGACTACCGGGGCGACCCGGCGGCGGCGCTGCTCGAAGTCCTCGACCCGGCGCAGAACCACACGTTCAGGGACCACTACCTGGAGGTCGAACTCGACCTGTCCGACGTGGTGTTCCTGGCCACCGCCAACGTCCTGGAGACCATCCCCGAGCCGCTGCTCGACCGGATGGAGCTGGTCAGGCTCGACGGCTACACCGAGGACGAGAAGGTCGTCATCGCCCGCGACCACCTGCTCCCGCGCCAGTTGGAGCGGGCGGGCCTGGCCGAGGACGAGGTGGCGCTGGAGGAGGAGACGCTGCGCAGGCTGGCGGGCGAGTACACCCGCGAGGCGGGCGTCCGCAATCTGGAGCGCACCGTCGCCCGGATATTGCGCAAGATCGCGGCGCGGCACGAACTGGGCGACCAGGAACTGCCGTTCACCGTCGGCCCCGACGACCTGCGGGCGCTGATCGGACGGCCGCACCACGTACCGGAGTCCGCGCAGGACCCGGAGGAGCGGCGCACGGCGGTGCCGGGCGTGGCCACCGGGCTCGCGGTGACCGGCGCGGGCGGTGACGTCCTCTACATCGAGGCGTCGCTGGCCGACCCGGAGACCGGCGGATCGGGACTCCAGCTCACCGGCCAACTGGGCGACGTCATGAAGGAGTCGGCGCAGATCGCGCTGTCCTTCCTGCGGTCGCACGGCGCGGAGCTGGAACTGCCGGTCGGCGACCTCAAGGAGCGCGGCGTCCACCTGCACGTGCCCGCGGGCGCGGTGCCGAAGGACGGGCCGAGCGCCGGTGTCACCATGACCACCGCGCTGGCGTCGCTGCTCAGCGGGCGCCGGGTCCGTACCGACGTCGCCATGACCGGCGAGGTGTCCCTGACCGGACGGGTGCTGCCGATCGGCGGCGTCAAGCAGAAGCTGCTCGCCGCGCACCGCGCCGGGATCACGACCATCGTCATCCCGAAGCGGAACGAGGCGGACCTGGACGACGTCCCGGCCGAGATCCTGTCGGCCCTCGACGTCCACCCGGTCAGCGATGTCCGCCAAGTCCTGGCGCTGGCGCTGGAGTCGGCCTCCGCCGAGGCCGCCGAGGCGGAGGTGCCGCTGGCCGCCTGACGGCCTCCGGCCGCGGGTCCGGTCGAAGGCCGCGGTCCGGCCGTGAAGGCCGTGGCCCGGCCCTGAACACGCGAGTTCCCCGCACCCTTGGGACGAGGGTGCGGGGAACTCGTGCGTGCGGGAGCCGCCGCGAGGTGACTAGCCCAGGGCGAGGGCCTGGAGACGGGACAGGTCTCCGTTGAAGCGGTCCTGGTCACCGGGGAAGGTGCCGGCGTCGCCGTACTGCCAGAAGGTGTAGAAGCCGTAGCCCGCGGGCAGGGTGCCGACCGTGCTGGTGTACTTCGCGATCCAGATCGGGCTGGTGGTGGCGAAGCCGCTGTTGTTCCCCGTGCAGGTGTTCCACCAGTCGAAGGTGGTGTAGATGACCGGGTAGACACCCTCACGCGCGTGGTACTGGTTGGCGAAGGCGTGGATCCAGCTCACCATGCTGGCCTGGCTCAGGCCGTAGCAGGTCGCGCCGTAGGGGTTGTACTCGATGTCCAGCGCGCCCGGCAGCGTCTTGCCGTCGCCGGACCAGCCGCCGCCGTGGGCGATGAAGTAGTCGGCCTGCGCGGCGCCGCCGGAGGTGTCGGGGGTGGCGAAGTGGTACGAGCCGCGGATCATGCCCACGTTGTACGACCCGTTGTACTGCTGCGTGAAGTACGGGTTGGTGTACGACGTGCTCTCGGTCGCCTTGACGTAGGCGAACTTGCCGCCGTTCGCCCACGCGGTGGCCCAGTTGACGTTCCCCTGGTAGCCGGAGACGTCCATGCCGAGCGTCTGCGTCGCCATCGGGGTGACGGTCCCGGCGGACGACGACGAGGAGGCGCTGGAGCCCTCGTGCGCCTTGATGGTGGAGCCCATCCAGTCGAGTTCGGGGTGCGTGAGGTGCCCCGTGCCGCTCGCCGCGCTGGCGGAGCCGGGCAGGACGAACACCATCGCGAGCATGGTGACGAACAGACCGGCCAGCAGGCCGAGCCTCTTCCGGACCGAGCCGGGGCCGTGCACGACGGAGAGATCTCCGTGGGACATTCGTGCCTCCATGGTGGGGACTCGGCATGGCCTTGCAGTGGCCATGACAGATTTGAAGGTAGAGGCGCGACTCCGGGCGTGAAAGGGGGTCAGGAAACCGCCGATGGTCTACTCCTGCGAAATACTTGACGTGCTGCGGAAACAACCGTGAGTGAAGGAAACTTTCAGGCGTTGAAAGCGGGAACGGTGTGAACGAGGCGAGACAGGCGGCGGAAGCGGCCGGATCCGACGACAGCGACATGGACGCGCTGGAGCGCGAACTGACCGTGCTGTTCCGGCGCGCCCGCGCCACCTCGGGCGACCTCGCCCGCGCCGTCCACCCGGAACTGGAACCCGCCGCGTACGGCCTGCTGGTCCGGCTGGAGGAGACGGAACCCGAGCGCGCCACCGAACTCGCGGCGTACTTCGGGGTCGGAAAGGCCACCATGAGCCGCCAGTTGCGGGCCATGGAGGAACTGGGCCTGGTCACCCGCGAGCCCGACCCCGCCGACGGCCGCGCCTTCCTGATGCGCCTGACCGCCGAGGGCCGCGAGCGCTTCTCCCGCGTCCGCACCGCCCGCCGCGAGCGCTACCTGCGCCAGCTCATGGCCTGGGACCGCACGGACGTCGCGGAGCTGGCCCGCCTGCTCCAGCGCCTGAACAACGAGGAGTAGCGCGCGCCCCGCGCGGCTACAGCTCCACCAGGACCGCTGTCGCGTCGTCGTGGCGCTTTCCGCCGGGGGACTCCTCGGCGGCCTCGCGGGCGCGCACGCGGGCGATCAGGGCCTCGGGGCCCGCCTTGCGGAGCAGGGTGAGGACATCGGACCAGGCGTCGTCGCCGAAGACCTCGACGGTACGGGCGGCGCCGTCGGTGAGCGCGGCCAGCGCGCGGACCCGGGAGCGCGGGGTGCGGCCGGTGACGGCCCGCGAGACGACCGCGGGATCGGCGGCGGCGGTGAAGAAACCGCCCTCCAGATTGCGCAGCGGCCCGACCCGTACGCCCGCGGCGCGCAGCCGGTCGATCCGGTCGTCCAGCACCGCGGTCACCTCGCCGTCCGGCGACTCCAGCAGCAGCGCCGAGTCCGACAGCACCAGGTGCTCGACGTACTCCTCGTCCCAGCGGACGGCGACCACCGTGGCCTGCGGGGTGAGCGGGTGAGAAAGATCACAGGTGTCACGGTGTGCCGCGGCCGTCCTGCCGATCGCGGCGGACAGAGCGTCGGGAAGCGTCATCTCCGGCCGGGAAACGGACAGTTCGAGCAGCGCGCCGCCGACCCGGGCGGTGAACCACGGCACCGAGTGCACGCAATCTCCGTTGTCCGGCGGCGGCGTCACCCCGTCCAGCAGGACCACGGCGCCGCCCTGCCCGGAAGCGGGCAGGGCCACGGAGACGAAGTCCTCGTTCGGACGGTCGGGGGTGCCGGGCGCGGTGGCCGTCTCGATGCGCATGGGACCAGTGTGCGGGACCCGCGGGTACGGACGGCGGCCCGCGGGTGTCCCGGCGGTGGCCGGACGGCGGCTCCCCGGCACCCCGCGCGGCGGCCCGGCGTTCGAAACCGCGCCCCCCGCGGACGGCCCCATTGGTACGGACCGGGGCGCATGGGCATATGCGCGCGGGCATCCTGCCAAAGGTCGCAGCACCGCGCCAGTGCCGTCCACGCCGGGCGAAGTGTCCCCGCGCACGCCGGACTTGTCGGTCAACTCCTCGTTGCGATTCACTCGTTCGAGTGTCCGGGGGAGCGACGCGTGGCACCTCTCCGGGCGGGGCTGCAAGGGTCGGAGGGACTTCTGCATATTCCCCGGGGACACTCCCGGGCCCGCCGGCGATACGTGATTGCGAGCACCGAAGTTGCGTGAACGACGTCAACCGCGAGAGCGGAGGGTCCGGCAGCGTCTGCTCGCCGCCCTGCTCGTCTGCGCCGTGACCGTCCTGGCCGCCGCCGCTCCAGGCGTCGCCCTCGCGGTCCGCGACCTGTCGCGGGCCCAGGACCGGGCGGACGCGGCCCAGCTCACCACCCGCGCCACCGTGCTCGCCCACTCCCTCGCCGACGAGCGCGACGACCTCGCCGCCTTCGCCGCCGACGGCCGTGACGCGGCCAGCGGCGACGGCCTGCCGGAGGACAGCCGCTCCCGCGTCGACCGCCAGGTCCAGGACGTCGCCGCCGACGCCCCCGCCGGCCTGCGGACCGCGCTCGCCGCGCTGCCCCGCGTCCGGCAGGGCGCCCTCGGCGGCGACGGCGGCCCGCAGAGCGTCATCAGCGCCTACCAGCCGCTGCTCGACGCCCTCGGCAGGACCGCGGGCCCGGTCACCGCGCCGCTGACCCGCGCCGTCACCGCCGCCGCCGTCCAGCGCGGCCTGCTGGTCGCCGCGCTCACCGCGGGCGGCACCCAGCCGGAGCTGACCGCCGCGGCCCAGGTCGCCCACGTCCAGGAACAGGCCGCGCTCGCCGAATTCCGCGCCACGGCCCCCGCCGACCTGCGCGGCCAGTACGACCAGACCGTCACCGGCGCCGACACCGCGCAGGCTGACCGCGACCTCGCCCAGCTCCTCGACGGCGGGCAACTCACCCGCTCCGACCGGGCGCTGGGCGCGAAGCCGGTCAACGCGGCGCTGACCGCCAGGATCGGCCTGATGCGTACGGTCGAGGCGTCCGCCGCCACCGACGAGGCCCGCGCCGCCGCCCACGACCGCGACGACGACGTCACCGCGCTGGAGCTGCGGGCCGCGCTCGCCGCGCTCTGCCTGCTGCTCGTGGTGGGCGTCCTCGTCACCGTCTTCCGCAGCCTCACCCGCCCGCTGGCCGCGCTGCACCGCTGGTCCCGCGCCGACGCCGAGAGCGGCCAGGGCGCCGAGGTGACCGGCACCGACGAATTCGCCGCCGTCGCCCGCCGGGCCAACGCGCTGACGCAGGAGGCCCAGGCGCTGCGCTCGCGCTCCGCCGACCTGGCCGCCGACCGCATCCGCGCGCTCGGCGTGCACGGCGCGCTCTCCGCCGAGCGGGACACGCTGCTGCGCCGCCAGGACGAGCTGACCCGCCAGCTCGCCGCCGCCACCACGCAGGGCGCCGCGCAGCTCACCTACGTCAACCTCAGCCTGCGCACCCTCGGCCTGGTGGAGCGTCAACTCACCCTGATCGAGGGCCTGGAGGACCAGGAGCAGGAGCCGGACCGGCTGGAGACCCTGTTCAAGCTGGACCACCTCGCCACCCGCATGCGGCGCAACAGCGAGAATCTGCTGGTCCTCACCGGCACCGAGCACAGCCACGGCGCCGCCGCCCGCCCGGTCCCGCTGGTCGACGTGGCACGCGCCGCGATCTCCGAGATCGAGCGGTACGACCGGGTACGCATCCAGGCGCTCGCCGTCGCCCGGATCGCGGGCCGCGCCGCCGACGACATCAGCCACCTGCTGGCCGAACTCCTCGACAACGCCACCTCCTTCTCCGCCCCGCACGCCGAAGTGCACCTGTCCGGCTGGCTGCTGGAGAGCGGCGAGGTCATGCTGTCGGTCGAGGACGCGGGCATCGGCGTACCGCCGGAACGCCTCGGCGAGCTCAACGCGGTACTCGCCGACCCCGACCCGGCCCCGCCCGGCACGGTCTCCGGCATGGGCCTGTACGTGGTCTCCCGGCTCGCCCACCGGCACGGCGTCCGGGTGCAGTTGCGCCCGCAGAAGCTCGGCGGCACCGCCGCCGTCGTCGTGCTGCCGCGGGTCCTGCTTCCGGCCGCGCAGCCCGACGAGCAGCCCGCCACGCCGGTGGAGGCCGCGCTGGCGGGCGAGCCGATGCCCGCGGCCACGACGCCGACCGGCGCCGGGGCCGACGCCCCGTCAGCCCCGGAACCGGCCGCCGAAACCGCCACCGCCGCACCGGAGTTCGGCCGGGCGCCCGCGCCCGCCGCCGACCCGGCCGTACCGCGCCAGACCGAGCACACCCGCCCGGCTCCGGACGGCGGGACCGCGCCAGGACAGGGCGCCTCCCGGCCCAGGCACCGTAGGGTGTCCGCAGCCGACACGCCTGCCGCGCCCGTCGGCGGCAGCCTCACCGGCAAGGGGCTGCCGCAGCGGACCCCGCGCAGCACCGGTCTGACCGGAGAGCCCGCGACGCGCGAGCCGCAGCGCGGGGGACCGGTCGACGCCGAGGCGCTGCGGCGCAAACTGGGCGGTCTGCAAAGGGGATTGCAGGCCGGACGGCGGGACGTCGAGGAGGAGATCACCAGCGGATCAGGACCGGTCGCCGGGGCAGGAGTGGTGATACCGGAGCAGGGAGCCGGAGCGGGACCGGGAGCGGTGGAGGGCACCGCGGTCACGACCACGGACGTGCGAGGGGACGACCAGGGGGACGCAGGCCCAGCCGAAACCGTTGAGGAGGCGACCCGTTGAACGCGGTCGGCACGCAAACGAAGGACTTGAGTCATGAGGCGCGCAATCTCCAGTGGCTGTTGCAGAGCTTCGTCGAGGAGGTGCACGGCGTCCGCTCGGTCGCCGTGGTCTCCTCCGACGGCCTGCTGCTGATCACCTCGCACGCCGAGGCCGACGCGTCGCCGCCCCCCGCGCCGCCGGCCGACGAGGACCCGGCGGTCCCCGCCCCGCGGAAGAACCCCGCGGGGGACCGCGGCGACCTCGCCGCCGTCGTGTCGGGCCTGGCCTCCCTCACCGTCGGCGCGGCGAAGCTCATGGACGGCGGCAAGGTCCGGCAGACCACCGTCGCGATGAGCGACGGCGCGTTGTTCGTCATGTCGATCAGCGACGGCTCGCTGCTGGGCGTGCACGCGGGCGCCGACTGCGACATGAGCGTCATCGCCTACCACATGGCCCTGTTCGTCGGACGGGCCGGACACGTCCTGACCCCCGCACTGCGCAGTGAGCTGCGCCACGCCCTGGAGAGTGCCCGCTGATGCCGTCGCTGCCCCAACGCGGAGCCGACCGGCGCACCGCGCGCGTACGCCCGTACGCTTTGACCGGCGGTCGCACGCGGTTCGGCCATGTGCTCATGGTCGAGACGTTCGTGGCCACCGTTGACGGTCCGGGCGAACAACTCGCCCTCACCAGGGGCGACTGGGCCGAGCGCGTGATGCCCGAGCTGCGGGCGATCGTCGAACTGTGCCGCAGAATGCGGTCGGTGGCCGAGATCTCCGCACTCCTGCGGATGCCGCTCGGCGTCGTCCGTGTCCTGATCAGTGACCTGGCGGACCAGGGAAGGATCCGCGTGTACGGAACCGGGCACGGGCCCGGCAGCCCCGACCGCGCGCTGCTCGAAAGGGTGCTCAGTGGACTTCGCAGGCTCTGACCAGCAGGACGGCCTGCAAGAGTGGCAGAAGGAACGCGGCAGGGCGCCGGTCTCCACGAAGATCGTGGTGGCGGGCGGCTTCGGCGTGGGCAAGACCACCTTCGTCGGCGCCGTCTCCGAGATCGCACCGCTCACCACCGAGGCGGTGATGACCCAGGCCAGCGAGGCCGTCGACGACCTCGCCGCCACTCCCGACAAGACCACCACCACGGTGGCCATGGACTTCGGCCGGATCACCCTGGACCAGGACCTGGTGCTGTACGTCTTCGGCACGCCGGGACAGCAGCGCTTCTGGTTCATGTGGGACGACCTCGTGCGCGGCGCGATAGGCGCGGTCGTGCTCGCCGACACCCGCCGACTGGCCGACTGCTTCCCGGCGTTGGACTACTTCGAGGGCACCGGTCTGCCCTACACGGTCGCCGTCAACCAGTTCGAGGGCACGGCGCAGTACACCCCGGACGACGTCCGTGAGGCACTGGCCGTACCCGCCCACATCCCCGTATTGGTGATCGACGCTCGCAAGCGGTATTCAGTGGTGGAGGCGCTGCTGGCGCTGGTCGGGCACGCGCTGTCCGAACAGCCCATGTAGTGGCCGCGGTTGCCGCCGCCTTACGAAGTCCATCGACCTGAAGCGAGCCGTTGTGCGCAAGATACTCATCGTCGGAGCCGGGCAGGCCGGGCTCCAACTCGCCCTGGGCCTCCAGTCCCAGGGCTATGACGTCACCGTGATGTCCAACCGGACCGCCGACGAGATACGCGGCGGCCGGGTGATGTCCACCCAGTGCATGTTCGCCACCGCGCTCCAGCACGAACGCGACCTCGGGCTGAACTTCTGGGAGGACCAGGCGCCGCGCATCGAGGGAGTGGGTGTCTCCGTCTCCGCGCCCGACGCCTCACGGCCGATCGACTGGGTGGGCAGGCTGCGCGGTCACGCGCAGTCCGTCGACCAGCGGGTGAAGATGGCAGGCTGGATGGAGACCTTCGCCGAGCGCGGCGGCAAGCTCGTCATCCACGGTGTGGCCGTATCGGATCTGGACTACTTCTCCCGCGCCTACGACCTGGTGCTGGTGGCCGCGGGCAAGGGCGAGATCGTCTCCATGTTCCGCCGGGACGCCGCCCGTTCGCCCTACGACGCCCCCCAGCGGGCGCTCGCGGTGTCGTATGTGCACGGCCTCGGGCCCCGCCCCGAGCACCCCGACTTCTTCGCGGTGCGCTGCAATCTGGTGCCGGGCGTCGGCGAGTTGTTCGTGATGCCGACGCTGACCACCTCGGGCCCGGCCGACATACTCTTCTGGGAGGGCGTGCCCGGCGGCCCGGTCGACGTCTTCCAGGGCGTCAAGGACCCCGCGGAGCAGCTCCGCCTCACACTTGACCTGATGCGCCGCTTCACGCCGTGGGAGTACGACCGGGCGGGCTCGGTCGAGCTGACCGACGCGGGCGGCACGCTCGCCGGGCGGTACGCGCCGACCGTGCGCGAGCCGGTCGGTGAACTGCCCTCGGGCGGGCTGGTTCTGGGCGTCGCGGACGTCGTGGTGGCCAACGACCCGATCACCGGCCAGGGTTCCAACAACGCCGCCAAGTGCGCGGCCTCGTATCTGGCGAGCATCGTCGAGCGCGGCGAGCTGCCCTTCGACCGCGCGTGGATGCAGAGCGCCTTCGACCGCTACTGGGACCACGCGGCGCCGGTCACCAAGTGGACCAACGCGATGCTCGCGCCGCCGCCGGAGCACGTCCTCGGCCTGATCGGCGCGGCGGGCGGGCTCCAGCCGGTCGCCGACCGCTTCGCCAACGGCTTCGACGACCCGGCCGACTACGAGGAGTGGTTCTTCGACCCGGAGCGCGCCGGGGCGTATCTCGCCGAGGCGCAGGCCGCGGCGGGCGCCGGGCCCTCCGCCTAGGCGTCGGACCCGGCTCCCACGGACCGCCGGACAGGCCCTAGCTCGCGCCCCCGCTCTCGGTGGCGGAGGGCGTGGGCGTCGGGCCGCCGGACGGGGTGTCCGAGGGCGTCGGCGTCGGGGTGATCCTCGGCGGCGGCGTGCTCTCGCCCGGGGTCGGCCGGGTGACGGGACCCGTGGAGTGCGGCGGCGGCGTGGCCGGCGCGGTGCCGGTCGACCCGCCGGAGGTCCTGGGCTTGGGCGCCGGGGGCGTCACCTGCGGGCTGAACGGCGTCGGCTGCTCGGCCTGCTTGGGGATCTTCGGCAGGGTGTAGTCCCCGGCCGGGGCGCTGCCGAGGTCCGGGCGGACGGCGCCCAGTATCGGGTTGGCGGCGATCGGCGAGACCTTCACCACCGAGCCGGGGCGCGGCGCCTGGACCACCAGGCCGTCGCCGATGTAGATCGCCACATGGGTGGCGCCGGAGAAGTAGATCACCAGGTCGCCGGGGCGCAGCAGTTCGAGCGGCACGTGCGGGAGCCGCGCCCACTGCTCCTGGCTGGTGCGCGGGATGGTCACCCCGGCGTGCGACCACGCCTGCGAGGTCAGCCCCGAGCAGTCGAAGGAGTCCGGACCCTGCGCGCCCCACACATACGGCTTGCCGAGCTGCATGAAGGCGTAGCTGATGGCCCGCTTCCCCGCGTCGGACGGCAGGCGGCTGTCGGCGTCGGAACCCAGCGCCTTGGAGTCGAGGAACTCCTGCTGCGCCTTGTTGACGCCCTTTTCCTCCAGCGACTGCAATTCGCTGATCTGCACGCCGGTGAGCCCGGCCAGTATCGACTCGACCTCCTGGAGGCGCTTTTCCACCGTGTTCTTCTGCGCCTGCTGGACGGCCAGCGCGGACTGCGCCTTGTCCAGCGCCTGCTGCGCCTGGGTGTTCAGCTCGTTCAGCCGCTGCTCGCCGCTGGTCAGCTCGGCCAGTACGTCCTGCTGGTGGTCGGCGGCCCGGTCCAGGACGTGCCGCTGCCCGAAGAAGTCCTGCGGGGTCTGGCCGGTCAGCATCGACAGGTACGGCGACACGCTGCCGTCCTTGTACATCTGGCGGGCCATCAGACCCACCTCGTCGCGCTTGTCCGCGACCGAGACCCGCTGGTCGGCGAGTTGTGCGTCGACCTGGTCGGCCTGGGCGCGCTGCCGGTCGGCGGTCTCCTTGGCCTTGTTGAACGACTCGGTCGCCGTCTCCGTCTGCGCGTAGAGGGTCTGGAGCCTGGTCAGCAGATCGGGCAGCGAGACCTCCGCCGCGGGCGGTGGGTCGTAGGGTCGCGCCGCCGCCTGCTGGGCCGGCAGGGCGAGTGCCGCGGCGGCGAGCAGAGTGCCGCAGACCGCGGCCGAACGCAGCCACCTCCTGGTACCTCGGGCCACTGACTACCCCTCATCTCCCGTAACCGGTCGGTAACACGCTACGCGATCCGCATCCTGCCACGAATTGTCATATGTTCGACAGAGGGAATAGGCGATTCCGCGCAACCCGGTCACTCTCACAGGTGATCTTCGCCGTGCGATCACCTTCCGGACATAAAAAGCGTACGGCCCGGTCACCGCCCTCGGCGGCCGGGCCGTACGCGTTTCAGGAGCCGTCACCGGCTCGGTCGAAGGCCGCCGACGGATCGGCGGGGGATCTTCGGGCGGTTCAGCCGAAGTAGCTGGTGAAGTTCTTCTGGAACTCCCAGTTGCTGAACTTGTCCCAGTTCACCGACCACGTCATCAGGCCGCGCAGCGCGGGCCAGGTGCCGTGGGTGGTGTAGCCGCCGCAGTTGGTCTTCTTGGTCAGGCAGTCGAGCGCCTGGTCGACGGCGGCCGGGGCGGTGTAGCCGTTGCCCGCGTTGACCGAGGCGGGCAGGCCGATCGCGACCTGCGAGGGGGCGAGCGCCGGGAACATGTTGGCGGTGTTGCCCGCCACCGGGAAGCCGGTGAGGAGCATGTCGGTCATCGCGATGTGGAAGTCCGCGCCGCCCATGGAGTGGTACTGGTTGTCCAGGCCCATGATCGAGCCGGAGTTGTAGTCCTGGACGTGCAGCAGCGTCAGGTCGTTGCGCATCGCGTAGATCACCGGCAGGTACGCGCCGCAGCGCGGGTCCTGGCCGCCCCACGGGCCCGAGCCGTAGTACTGGTAGCCCATCTGGACGAAGAACGTCTCGGGCGCCATCGTCAGCACGAAGCCGCTGCCGTACTTGGCCTTGAGCGTCTTCAGCGCCGAGATCAGGTTGACGATCACCGGGGTGGTCGGGTTCTTGAAGTCGGTGTCACCGGTGTTCAGGGACAGCGAGTGGCCCTCGAAGTCGATGTCGATGCCGTTCAGGCCCCAGGTGTCGATGATGCCGCTCACCGAGGAGACGAAGGCGTCGCGGGCGGCCGTCGTGGTGAGCTGCACCTCGCCGTTCGCGCCGCCGATGGACAGCAGCACCTTCTTGCCCTTGGCCTGCTTGGCCTTGATCGCGGCCTTGAAGTCCGCGTCGGACTCCACTCCCGGGCACTCGCTGGCCGAGCAGCGGGTGAAGTGGATGCTGCCCGAGGTCGGCGAGCTGGTCTCGCCGAACGCCAGGTCGATGATGTTCCAACTGTCGGGCACGTCCGCCAGCTTGGTGTAGCCGGAGCCGTTGGCGAACGTCTCGTGCAGATAGCCGACCAGCGCGTGGGTGGGCAGTCCGCCGGAGGGCGGGGGCGAGGTCGGGGGAGTGGTCGGCGGCGTCGTGGGAGGCGTCGTCGGCGGGGTGGTGGGGGGAGTGGTCGGGTGCGTCGTCGGCGGGGTCGTGGGCGGGGTGGTCGGGGGCGTCGTGGGCGGCGTGGTCGTGCCGCTGCCTGGGCCCTGGAGCGAGACGTCGTCGGCGAGGTACGCGGGCTGGCCGTACCAGCCGTGCACGTAGACCGCCGCGCTGGTCTGGCTCGCGCCGGTGGTGAAGGACACGCTCAGCGCCGCGTAGCCGCTGCCCGTGCCGGGCGTCCACGTACTGGTGCCGCCGTCCACGCCGAGGTAGACGTACGCGCCCTTGACCTGGGCGGTCAGGGTGTACGTGGTGTTCGGCGCGACGGACACGTTCTGCTTGCACTGCGCGGTGCCGCTCGCGCTCGGCGTGCCCTGGAGGGCGTAAGTGCCGCTGTGCGCCTGGCCGCTGACGACGGCGGCGGTGCCCGCGTCGCAGCTCCAGCCGGACAGGCCGCCGGTCTCGAAGCCGCCGTTGGTCAGGAACTCGCCCGCGCTGGCGGACGGGGCGAGCGCCACGAGCCCGCCGAGCGCGACGGCGCCCGCGAGGGTGGCGGAGGCGGCGATGAAGGTTCTGCGTCTGTTGCGCGGTGCGGTGGAGAGCATGGGGGGATGCTCCTTCGGTGAGGACGGCGCATGTCACCGCGCAGCAAACAGGTCCAGACCAATGCGTGTCAATGGTCCGGACCAATACCCGGCCCTTTGACCTGTGGAACCGTCCGGTTCGGCCGCCTTTGCGCCGCGCGCCGCGCGGCCCGGTCCGACGCGATGTCCCGCGTGGCCGCGCGGGCCCGTCCGGCGGGGCGTCAGGCGCCTTTGCGCCAGGGCCACTTGGGGCCGTCCGGGCGGTTGCCCTCCGGGTCGTACACGAAGACCCAGCGGGTACGGCGGGAGCCGCGCGGGCCGGGGCTGGGCTCGCGGTGGTAGACGTGCACCACCGGCGGACCGCCCTCGGGCGTGGGTACGGGCACGGTGTAGACGCGCGGCGGTTGCCCGGTCATCCCGGCGAGCACGCCGAGCACCCGCCCGTCCAGCGGGCCCCCGACGAATTCCGTGTCCTCGTGTCTCACCCGCTCAGGATGGCACGGCGGGCGGCGCGGGGTTCCCCGGTCGGGGTCAGGAGGGGTCGGGGAGCAGATGTGCGACCGCGTCCGCGATCGGCGCGAGCCGCCGCGCCAGCCCGCCGGCCGGGCTGCTCGGGGTCTCCAGCGCCAGCGCGCGGGCGGCGGCCTCCGCGGCCTCCGGGTCGGTCGTCGCGGTCACCAGCAGCAGCCCGATGAAGTGGTCCACCAGCCACGCCCGCAGCTCCGCGACCGGCGGCTGCTTGCCCTCGTCCAGCCAGATCAGCGATATCGCCTCCACGCAGGCGATCCACGACCTGACCATCATCGCCAGCCGCGGCCCCGGCGCCGTCACCCCGAGGTGGTGCAGCACCTGCTCCGCGGCCCTGCGCCGTACGTCGTCCACGATCGCGTCCGTACGGCTGGTCTCGGCGACGCTGCCGCCGCGCAGCAGCGCCCCGTACGCCGCGTCGTGCTCGTCCACATACGCCAGGTAGCGGTCCAGCGCGTCCGCGAGCCGTTCGGTCGGCGGCCCCTGCGAGGGGACGCCGAAGCGGCCGATCAGCTCCTGCGCCGCGTCGTGCACCGCGGCCTCGTACAACTGCTGCTTGCCGCCGGGGAAGTAGCGGTAGACCAGCGGCCGGGAGACCCCGGCCGCCGCCGCGACGTCGTCGACCGACACGTCCTCCGGCCGCCGGTGGCCGAACAGGTCGACGGCGGCGGCCAGCAACTGCGTACGGCGCTGCTCGACGCTCATCCGGCGGTATGCGGGCGCCGCGCTGCTGGTCATGTCCAGCAGACTATCCGCCCGCACACGTGAACGGGTCGGCCCGGGCGCGGGGCTTCGCACGGGTGTCCGGGTCCGCGGGCGCGGCCGGGTCAGCCGAGCAGTCCGGACGAGCGCCACAGCTTGCGGCTCGGGCCCTTGATCAGCCCGATCTCGTCCAGGAAGTCCATCAGCCGCTTCGCCGACTGCCGCATCACCTCGCGGCGGTGCGGGCTGGTGCGGGCCGCCTCGGCCGCCTGGGCGGGGTCGAGGCCCACCGACGCGTAGACCTGCGGGCTGATCAGCGAACGGGCGATGGTCCTGGCGGCCTGCGCGGAGGTCAGCCGGGTGAATTCGACCTCCCAGCGCGGCGCCGTCACCATCTGGCGGCGCAGCTCCTCGCGGGCGTAGCGGATGTGCCGGGCCTCCTCGACCACGTGAATCCGGGTCACACCCTGGACGAAGGGCTGCACGCGGTCGTCGGGGAAGGTCAGCCGCTGCATCCAGTCCAGGATCTCCTCGGCCAGCAGCGTGCCGGTGAAGGCGCCGGGCGTGGTGGACACCGTCTTGATCAGCCGGCCGAGATTGTGGTCGAGCCTGCTGGGGCGGTAGGTGGGCGTGCCCATCTTCGTCACGGCCCGCGCGAACATCTTCGAGTGCCGGCACTCGTCGGCGATCTCCGTCAGCGCGTACCGCACATGGTTGCTGGTCGGGTCCAGGTCGTAGGTGTGCCGCAGCAGGAGCTGCATCAGGATCGTCTCGAACCAGACGCCGATCGAGCACAGCGACGCCGCCTCATGGCGGCTCAGCTCGACGCGCTGCTCCTGCGACATCCGCTTCCACAGCGGGGTGTCGTACAGCGACACCAGCTCCGGCGGCCAGAACCACTTGCCTTCCTCGAAGGGCGCGTCCCAGTCCAGCTCGGTGTCCGGGTCGAACGAGTGCTTGGCGGACGCGGCCAGCAGCCGCTCCGCGGTCTTCTCGCGGTCGATCAGGCTGGTGTCCATCGTGAAGTGGCCTCCGGCGCATGAGGGTTACCTGCGGTACGACTCTTATGAGACTCTGTGTCAACAAGCCCGTCAAGACCCCGCGCACGTGGAATGGAGCCGCCGATGTCGACGGAAGCCCTGTACACGCAACCGCCCACCGAGTGGATCTGGCAGGTCCCGGCCCAGGGCGCCGCCCGCTTCTCCTGGGAGTACGGCGACGGCCGCGAACGCCTGCTCGCCCTCTACCAGAAGGGCAAGGACAAGCAGTGGGACGCGGCCAAGCGCATCGCCTGGGACCTGGAGGTCGACCCGTACGACCCGCTCGGCACCCCCGACGAGGCCATGTCCATCTACGGCAGCCGCTACTGGGACGCGATGAACGCCCGCGACCGCGGGCTGCTGCGGCAGCACTACACCTCCTGGCAGTTCAGCCAGTTCCTCCACGGCGAGCAGGGTGCGATGATCTGCGCCGCCCGGATCGTGGAGTCCGTCCCCGACCTCGACGCGAAGTTCTACTCCGCCACCCAGACCATGGACGAGGCCCGGCACGCCGAGATCTACGGCCGCTTCCTCCAGGACAAGGTCGGGATGGTCTACCCGATCAACGACAACCTCCAGGCGCTGCTCGGCGACACCCTGCGCGACGCGCGCTGGGACATGCCCTACCTCGGCATGCAGGTGCTCATCGAGGGCCTGGCGCTCGCCGCCTTCGGCATGATCCGCGACACCACCACCAAGCCGCTGCCCAAGCAGATCCTGGCCTACGTCATGCAGGACGAGGCCCGGCACGTCGCCTTCGGACGGATGGCGCTGCGCGACTACTACAAGCAGCTCACCGACGCCGAACTGCGCGAGCGTGAGGACTTCGTCATCGAGGGCTGCTACCTGATGCGCGACCGGCTGCGCGGCCTCGAAGTCCTGGAGAACTTCGGCATCCCCACCGCCGAGGCCGCCGAGATGACCGAACGCTCCGAATTCCTGCACCTGTTCCGCAAGCTGCTCTTCAGCCGCATCGTGCCGTGCGTGAAGGACATCGGCCTGTGGGGACCCCGGCTCCAGAAGGCGTACCTCGACATGGGCGTCTTCGACCTCGGTGACTCCAACCTCGACCAGCTCATGGACGAGGACGAGGAGATCGCGGAGAAACTCGACGCGGAACGCTTCGCCGCCGAGGAGCAGGCCCGCGTGGCCGAGGTCACCGACGCCATCGCGCAGGGGGCGGCCCCGCACTGACCCACGGCGAGCGGATCGTACGCTTGTCCGATGAACGAGGGAGCCGGACCGGAATCGCGGCGCGAGACACGCCGGGCCAGAGCACGCCGCCGACGCAGAAACACCGTCGTCGGCGGTACGGCGCTGCTGCTCGTCGCCGCCGGTTCCCTGTACGTGGCCTACGGCCGCGGCGGCTCCACCGAGGCCGGACCCGCACCGGACTCGCGCACCGCCACGACCGGCGGCGCCGCGCCCTCCTCGACGCCGACGGCGGACGCCGCCGCGCGCCCGGCCGAGCCCGCCGGCACCGTGACCCTCGCCTTCGCCGGGGACGTGCACTTCACCGAGCGGACGGCGAACCGGCTCGGCATCGACCCGGCGCTCGGGCCGATGTCGACGGCGCTGGCCGCCGCCGACTTCTCGATGGTCAACCTGGAGTCCGCGATCACCACGCGCGGCACCCCGCAGCCGAAGAAGTACCACTTCAGGACCGGCCCCGACGCGCTCGCCGCGCTCCAGCGGTCCGGCGTCGACGCCGTCACCATGGCCAACAACCACGCCGTGGACTACGGCGCCCAGGGCCTGGCCGACAGCCTCGCGGCCAAGCGCGTGGCGCCGGTCCCCGTGGTCGGCATCGGCGCCGACGCGGCGGAGGCGTACCGCCCGTACACCGAGACGGTCAACGGCGTACGCCTCGCGGTCGTCGCCGCCAGCCAGGTCTACGACATCACCAACGAGAACTTCCGGGCCACCGCCACCGCCCCCGGCATCGCCTCCGCGCTCGACCGCCCCCGGCTGCTGAAGGCGGTCAGGGACGCCAAGGCGCACGCCGACGTCGTGGTGGTCTATCTGCACTGGGGCACCGAGGGCCAGAGCTGCCCGGGGCCCGAGCAGAAGTCGATCGCGGCCGACCTGTCGGCGGCCGGGGCCACCGCGGTCGTCGGCACCCACGCCCATGTGATGCTCGGCTCCGGCATGCTCGGCCCGACCTATGTGGCCTACGGGTTCGGCAACTTCCTCTGGTACGGCTCCTCGCCGTACCCGCACTCCGACGAGACCGGCGTCACCACACTGACCGTCCGCCGCGGCAAGGTCACCCGCGCCGTCTTCGCGCCCGCCCTCGTCGACGGCGCGGGCGTACCGCAGCCGCGGACCGGCGCGGCGGGGCAGCGGATCACCCACCGGTACGAGCAGTTGCGCCGGTGCACCGGGCTGACGTCGCCACCAGGGAGTTAGCCGGACGTCCGGGTTCTGTAACGGCAGTGTCGCCGACGTGCCCATGGCGGAACCGACGCGGAGGCAGCAGCATCTATTCGGTCGCGGAGCCGGGGGGACGGCCGGCCGTGCGGACAGCGCGTGGAACACGGCGCGGACCGGGTCGATGGAATCAACGAGGCGGGCGGGTACAGACGATGACCGGAGGGCGATTCTCGGTGGGGCGACTGAGGACGATGCCGCAGGCGGCGGCCATCACGATGGCGGTCCTGGTGGTGGTGATCGCGTCGGTGGCCACCGCGGTCCTGGCACACGGGCACGGCAAGGCGTCGGCGAACAACGGCACCGGCGTCATCGGCGGGGTGAACGGCGGCGGCAAGGGCGGCGGCAACGGGAGCGACGGCGGCGGTACGGGCGCGGGTTCGACCGGCCCGTCCGGTACGCCCACCAGCCACATACCCACCGTGGCCGCGGTGCCCGACACGATCGTGCACGCGCCGGAAGCCGCGGGCAAGGCCGTCAACATCACCATCGACGACGGCCCCGACCCGGTCTGGACGCCCAAGGTGCTCGACGTCCTCAAGCAGCACGGCGTCCACGCCACCTTCTGCATGATCGGCCCGCAGGCCAAGGCCCACCCCGACCTCGTACGCGCCGTCGTCGCCGCGGGACACCGGCTGTGCGACCACACCGTGACCCACGACGAGTCGATGGACCACAAGCCCTTCGCGTACCAGCAGAAGGAGATCATGGACGCCTACGCCATGATCGAGGAAGCCTCGGGAGGCGCGCCCGTGCAGTACTACCGCGCCCCCGGCGGCGCCTTCACCCCGGCCAGCCGCGCGCTCGCCGCCCAGCACGGCATGCGCCCGCTCGGCTGGAACGTCGACACCAAGGACTACACCAAGCCCGGCGTCGGCACGATCGTGCAGACCATCAAGTACGAGCTGAGCAACGGCCCGACGATCCTCTTCCACGACGGCGGCGGCGACCGTGAGCAGACCGTGGACGCGCTGGAGCAGATCCTGCCCTGGCTCAAGGGGCAGGGCTACGCCTTCAGCTTCCCCAAGGTGAAGTGACCGCCGTCGCACGGCGCTTGTCCCCGACGGCACGTCAGCGCGCGTTCAGCACCGCCTGCATGACCGCCCGCGCGATGGGCGCCGCGTTCCCGCCGCCGGAGATGTCCGCCCGCACCGCCTCCGCGTCCTCGACGACCACCGCCACCGCCACCGACGCCTGCGTACCGCCCGGCGGCTTCGCGTAGGAGATGAACCAGGCGTACGGCGTCCCGGTGTTGTCCACACCGTGCTGCGCGGTGCCGGTCTTGCCGCCGACGACGACACCGGGGATCGCCGCGTTGGTGCCGGTGCCGTCGGTGACCACCGCCTCCATCAGCTGCTGGAGCTGCCGCGCGGTGCCCTCGCTCATCGCCCGGTGCAGCGTCCGCGGCCCGTCGGCGGAGACCGTCGCCCCGCTGTGGTTGGTCACCGAGTCCACCAGGTACGGCGCCATCAGCACCCCGCCGTTGCCGACCGCCGCCGCCACCATCGCCATCTGCAACGGCGTCGCGGTCGTGTCGAACTGCCCGATCGAGGAGAGCGCCACCTGGTCGGGGCTCATCCGCGTGTCGAAGTTGCTCTTCGCGACGGACGGCGGAATCCGCAGCCGCGTGTCGTTGAAGCCGAACGCCTGCGCCTGCGCCCGCATCCCGGCCAGCCCCACGTCGGCGCCCAGCTTGGCGAAGACGGTGTTGCACGACACCCGGAAGGCGTCGTACATGCTGGCGTCGGCGCAGCCGCCGCCCTCGTTGGTGAGCGTGGCCGTCGAACCCGGCAGCCGGTACGGATCGGGGGAGCGCGTCGGCGCCAGCAGATCGGTGACCTTGCCGCTCTGGAGCGCGGCGGCGGCCGTGACGACCTTGAACGTCGAACCCGGCGGATACGTCTGCCGGATCGCCCGGTCCAGCATCGGCTGACTTGTGTCCGTGTTCATCCGCGTCCACGCGTCGTTCACCGCCGCGCCGGTGCCCGACAGCGCCGCCGGGTCGTAGGACGGCGACGACACCAGCGCCAGAATCCGCCCGGTCGCCGGATCCACCGCGGCCACCGCGCCCCTGCGGCCCGCGAGGCCGGTGTACGCCGCCCGCTGCGCCGCCGCGTCGATCGTGGTGTGCACATCGCCGCCGCGCTGCCGCGCCCGGGTGATCTCGTTCCACAGCGGCACCGACGCCAACTGCGAGGCCGTGCCCGACAGCACGCCGTCCTCGGTGCCCTCCAGCAGCGTCGTGCCGTACGTCTGCGAGGCGAAGCCGGTCACCGGCGCGTACAGCGGCCCGTCGGCGTACGTCCGCTGGTACCTCAACTGGCCGCCCGCGTCGCGTGATCCGGTCACCGGGGAGCCGCCGACGAGGATGTCGCCGCGCGGCTGGTGGTAACGGGTGATCGCGATCCGCCGGTTGGCCGGGTTGCCGTCGTACGCGGACGCCTTGACGACCTGCACCCGCGCCGCGTTGAGCAGCAGCGCGACCAGCAGCAGGAAGCAGAAGGCGGCGGCGTGCCGCACACAGCGGATCACCGGGTCCGCTCCAGCGGCGCGAGCTGGTCCGGCGGCCCCTCGGGCAGATCGGGCGCCGGACGGCGGGCGCTGTCGCTGAGCCGGATCAGCAGCGCCACGATGATCCAGTTGGTCACGACCGACGAGCCGCCCTGCGCGAGGAACGGCATCGCCATGCCCGTCATCGGGATCAGGTCCATCACCCCGCCGGTGATCACGAAGACCTGGAGCGCCAGGATCGAGGCCAGGCCGACCGCGAGCAGCCGCCCGAAGGGGTCGCGCAGCGCGAGCCCGGCCCGGAAGCCGCGCGCCACCAGCAGCGCGTACAGCAGGAGCAGCGCGGTCAGTCCGAACAGGCCCAGCTCCTCGCCCGCGGTGGCCAGGATGAAGTCCGACTTCGCGGCGAAGCCGATCAGCGCGGAGTGGCCCTGGCCGAGCCCGGTGCCGAGCACCCCGCCGTTGGCGAAGGCGAACAGCGACTGCGAGATCTGGTTGGGGCCGATGCCCGCGTCGATGGTCGCGAAGGGGCGCAGCCAGTCCTGCACCCTGCTGTGCACATGCGGCTCCAGCGCGCCGACCGCGCACGCGCCCACCCCGGCGAGCAGCAGCCCCACGGCGATCCAGCCGGTCCGCCCGGTCGCCACGTACAGCATGATCACGAACAGGCCGAAGAAGAGCAGCGAGGTGCCCAGGTCGCGCTCGACCACCAGGACACCGACGCTGAGCAGCCAGATCGCCACCACCGGGCCCAGCACGCGGCCGGTGGGCAGTTGCAGCCGCCACACCCGGCGGCCCGCGTACGCCAGCGCCGCGCGGTTGGCCGACAGGTAGGCGGCGAAGAAGACCGCGAGCAGCACCTTGGCGAACTCGCCCGGCTGGAAGGAGAATCCGGCGACCCTGATCCAGATCTTCGCGCCGTTGATCGCGGGGAAGAAGATCGGCAGCACCATGAGCAGCAGTGCGGCGGTCACGCTGATGTACGCGTAGCGGGCCGGTGTCCTGTGGTCGCGCAGCGCCAGCACCACCGCGATGAACAGCGCCACCCCGAGCGTGGACCAGATCAGCTGGGTGGGCGCCGCCCGGCCGCCGAGCACCGGCTCCAGGTCGAGGCGGTAGATCAGCACCAGGCCGAAGCCGTTGAGCAGCACGGCGATCGGCAGCAGCAGCGGATCTGCGTAGGGGGCGCGGGCCCGGACCGCGAGGTGCGCCAGGAGCGCGAGCACGCCCAGGCCCGCCCCGTAGGCCGCGGCGTCGGGCGGCACCGCGCCGTTCCTGGCCAGGCCGACCTCGGCGTAGCCGTACACCGAGATCAGTACCGCGGCGACGATCAGCGACAGCTCCACACCGCGGCGGCGGGGCATCCGCAGGGCGGCCGGGGGAGCGTCCGCCGCCGCGGCGCTGGTTGCGCTCATGGGCTGCAACCTAGCAAGGGGTGGGGTGTATGTCCCTTAAGTCGGCTTCCCGGTGGGCCGCCGATGCCTCACGGGGCGCTGTCGGAGGTGCCGCGTACGCTGGCCGAGTGACACCCCCGGACGAACTCGCCGACCTTCCGTACGCCGATCTGCTGCGTCCTCACACCGGCCCGCTGGCCGTCGAAGGGGACTACGACACGGTCCACTTCGACCGCCTCGCCTTCGAGGACGACGCGGCCAACGGCTCCCGCTTCCTGGAGTGCGCGGTCACCGACTGCACCTTCACGGACACCACCCTGCGCCGGTCCCGGATCAACGACCTGTGGGCCACCGGCAGCCGCTTCACGGGCGTCTCGCTCGCCGAGAGCGACTGGCTGGACTCCTCGCTCACCGCCTGCTCGCTGGCGGGCGTGGAGGCGTTCGGAGCCGTCCTGCGCCGGGTCACCTTCCGGCGCTGCAAACTGGACTCCGTGAATCTGCGCGCCACCGCCCTGCACGACGTGGCCTTCGAGGACTGCGTCCTGCGCGACGTCGACTTCGGCGAGGCCAAGCTGAACGGGGTGACCTTCCCCGGCAGCAGCATCGAGCGCGCCCGGCTCGGCCGCGCGACGCTGAAGAAGGCCGACCTGCGCGGCGCGGTCACCATCGACCTCGCCGACGGATACGAGTCGCTGCGCGGCGCCGTCATCAGCTCCTCGCAGCTTCTCGACCTCGCCCCCGCGCTCGCCCAGACCCTGGGCATCACGGTCACGGACCGATAGGAGAATTCACTCATGAGCAACCCCGTAAGCCTCTACGACATCCCCCTGAACACCATCGACGGCGACCCCACCACCCTCGGCGCCCACGCGGGCAAGGCCGTCCTGGTGGTCAACGTCGCCTCCAAGTGCGGCCTGACCCCGCAGTACGAGGGCCTGGAGAGGTTGCAGAAGCGCTACGCCGACCGCGGCTTCACCGTCCTCGGCGTGCCGTGCAACCAGTTCGGCGGACAGGAGCCCGGCACCGCCGAGGAGATCCAGACCTTCTGCTCCACGACCTACGGCGTCACCTTCCCGCTGCTGGAGAAGGCGGATGTCAATGGCGCGAACCGGCATCCGCTCTACGCCAGGCTGACCGATGTGCCCGACGCGGCCGGAGAAGCCGGTGACATCACCTGGAACTTCGAGAAGTTCCTGGTCAGCGCCTCGGGAGAAATCGTCGGGCGTTTTCGGCCGCGGACCGAGCCCGAGGCTGCGGAGGTCGTTGGGGCGATTGAGGCACAGCTTCCGTCGTGACCTTGCCACGTGCTTAGATGCGCGATTGCGCCATGGCAGAATCCGGCCGGTCCGTGGACATTGTCCGGATCACCCTGTTCCTGGTTCGCTCTTCTTACCGCCCCAAGCGAGGAAGGGACAGCGGCAGTGCAGGAGATTGATTTCCGTAGCGGACACCTTTGTGTCGAGACGGACCCTGCCCTGTGCGTTCCTTGCCAGGAGCGGTTGGATCGGCAACTCGCCTTGCTTCCCCGGGTATACGGCGAGTTGGAGGTGGCACTCGTACCGGCGCCGAACTCCGGCGACCGACTGACCGGCACTGCCCGGCCCGGCATCCCCCTGAACGGGCCGGCTGTCGAGGCGCGCGCCGCCATACGAGGCACACTCGCCTCCTGGGCCGATCTGATTGTCGAGGGCCGCACCGTCCGTCTCCCCCTACGGACGGTGCCGGCCCTCGCGGCCTTCCTGCGCCGCCACCTCGGCTGGCTCGCCGTACATCCGGCAGCCGAGGACGCGGCCACGGACATCGATGAACTGGTGCGGCGGTCCCTGCGGATCGCCCGCCCCTGTCAGGAAGTGACATCGGCTCCCTGAGCCCCCAGGATTCCCCCCACAATGCAGGAAACGCTGTACGGCCCGTGAATATCGCTCACGGGCCGTACAGCGCTGTGCGGGTCTTGGCGGGTCTTGCGGTGCCGGGGTCCGGCGGGGAAACCAGGACCTGGTGGCGCGGAGAGCTCGGGGAAACTAAACCGACAGTGATGACACGGTCACATCGGTCGGGGCGATATTCGGGAACCAGTTCCCGGCGGGGACGGCGTTCGGGAACCAGTTGTCGGGGGAGACGGCCACGGCGCTGGGGAACCAGTTCACGGGTACGGCACCCGGGAACCAGTTGTCGGGGGATACGGCGCTCGCGGTGGGGAACCAGTTCGCCGGTACGGCGTTCGGGAACCAGTTGTCCGGGCCGGTGTCCGCGCTGGCACCGGGGAACCAGTTCGCGGGCTGAGCACCGGGGAACCAGTTGTCCGGGGCCACCGACGTGTCCGCGGGTGCACTGGGCGCCGGAGCGGAATCCGAACCGGCGTCGGCGAAGGCGACGGTTGTTCCGATAGCCGACGACAGAGCGAGCACCAGGGCGGCGACGGCGGAAATCTTGGTCGTGTGCCGGATGCGCGACATCGTGATCCTTCGTTGGGAGGGCAGGCGCTCAAGGGGGTGATAGGTACGCGTAGCCCTGCCGATGATGTCAAAATCGGACAGGGCCAGGCCAGATTCCGGTTGTGCGTAAGTGCGCAATGGCGCGAATGCGCAGGTCAAATTAGCCCATGGGCCGCAGCGAGGACTCCCGCCTGGAACCGGCTGTCCGCCTGGAGATATCGCATGATCTCTGATACCAGGCGACTCACAGTGCGCAGGGACACCCCTAGTTTGCGCGCGATCCGCTCATCTGTCAGCCCGTTGGCCAGAAGTCGCATCGTCGTGCGGTGCTGTTCGGTCAGCTCGCCCCCCGAGTCGAAGCTCCCCGCCGACTTCGCCGAGTACGGCACCGCGCGCAGCCAGCAGTCCTCGTAGAGCGCCACGTACGACCGGACCAGGGCCGCGCCGCGGACGATGACCGCGGGGCCCGAAGGGTTGTCGGGATTGGCCGAGACAAGCGCGCTGTGCGAATCCGCTATCAGGAGGTCGAAGGGGACCTGGGTCGCCAGCCTGACCTCGACTCCGACCGCCGAGAGTTCCGTCAGGTATTTACGTTGACGTGGCGCGGAATTAATGCTCTGCCCGTATACGGCGCGGACTTTCACGCCCCGCTCGATAAGCGCGCTGTCCGCGGCGATGGAATGCACGAGAACTTCGGCGGGCGGCAGCGGTCCCGGATGCATCGAACCGGTGGATTCCGTGATGCGCGCATTGAAATCGCCGATGGACTGCCGCTTACGGTTTTCCCCGATGAGGAGTTCCACCTCGATCTCCGCCGCGTCGCGCAACACCGCGGGGCGGTAGCGCTCCATCAGCGACTCGGCCGCCCGCACGATCGAGGACAACTCGTCGCGCTGGGCCTGGAGCGCCTCGCGCTGCCGGGCCAGCAGGCCGATCAGGGCGGTGTCGGGCTCCACCGAATCGACCTCCTCCGGCACCCGACCGGCGCGTATGAGCCCCAGCTCCCGCAGCTCCGACCAACCGGCCCTGGCCTCGGCGTCGGTCAGCCCGATGCCCGCGGCCGCCTTCTCCGGGGCTATGGATCCGTTGGTGCGCAGCGTCTGGTACAGAGCGAGACCGATGTCCTCGGCATCCGCCCCGCCACTGCGAACAACTCCCGCCACGGCTAGCCCCCTCTCGTCACCGCGGACCGGTCCCGTGGGTCGGCCCGCGGCGTGCCGACAGCACCCGAAGCGACTCTAGCAACGGTTCTGTCCTAAGCCGGCGGACGAGTGTTCGCCGCCGGTTCCATGAGTGCTTCCAGGAGTGAGGGGTATTACCGGCGCGGCCCGGCGACCGGAAGCCCGCAAGTGCGACTTTTCCGGTTGCACATCGCCTATTCGTCGCCCGCGTCGAATGGGTGCGGAGGCGCAGGGCGCCAACGTGGGAAACATCCTCTTGGGCACACGTCGGCATGTCAATACCTGTTTTTGACACTGGCCACCGCATCGTCGCACCTCCACGCATACATGGTCGGGCACCATCGGTCGCCACGCCAGTGACCCTCACCCCGGCGGGCGCGCGCCGCCCGCCGTGTGATGCGCTGGGAGAGAGACGGAAAAGGGGTGCGGACCGATGGGACAACCGGTTCCCGTGGCGTTGATCGGCGCGGGCAAGGTGGCGCACGCGGCGCATCTGCGCGAGATGCGCGACCTCCCGGAGCTGCTGCGCCCGGTCGCCGTCATCGACCCCGATCCGGCGCACACCGCGGCCGTACGGGCCTGGTTTCCCGGTACGCGGGCGGGCGCCGGGTCCTGTGCGGCGGACGGGGCCGGTGGGGTGACACCGGCCGGAACCGGGAGCCCGGTCGGTGGCGTGCGCCCGGCGGACGGTGTCGCCGTCTGCCGGACGCTGGACGAGGCGGTACGGGCCGGGGCGCGGGCCGCGCTGGTCTGCACGCCGTGGTGGACGCACCGGGACGTGGTCCTGGGGTGTCTGGAACGGGGCCTGCCGGTGCTCTGCGAGAAACCGGTCAGCCTCGACCTCGCGGAGATCGACGAGCTGGCGGCGGCCGAGCGGCGCTCGGGGGTGCCGGTGGCGGCGGGTTACATGAAGCGGCACGACCCGGTCGTGGCCCGCTTCCTCGACCACTGCCGGGAGCACCTGCCCGCCGTCCGCCGGATCACCGCCGACATCCACGACCCCAACGCGCCGCACCAGGTCGAGCACCTGCTGCCGTATCCGCCGCCGCCCTTCGGCCCGCAGCCGCCGCCGGCCGAGGCGGCGCTGGCCCGCGCGCTCGGCCCCGGAGCGACGGAGGTGACGGCGGTGGCGGAGGCGACGGAGGCGACGGAGGCGACGGCGGGCGCGGCGGTGGCGGCGCGGCGGCGTGAGGCGTACGCCCGCGGCCTCGGCGGCTCGCTGATCCACCAGGTCAATCTGGTGCACGCGATCCTGGCGGGCGGGGACCTGCGGCTGCACGGGCGGCTGCTCGACGCCACCGGCTGGGCGGGTACGAGCGCGGTGAGCGCGCGCTGGCGCCCGGCCGACGGCCTGCTGGTCGACCTCACCCATGTACGGCTGCCCGGGCACCGCCGCTACCGGGAGACGCTGGAGTGCGTGGCGGAGGACTCGGTGGCCACGCTCACCCTGCCCTCGCCGTACGCCCGCGACGAGGCGGCCACTCTGCACGTCGACACCTGGGACGCCGGGCCGGGCCTCGGGACGCGGCGCACGTACACGGCGGAGCCGGGGCGTACGGGTTTCCGTCGGCAGCTGGTGGCGTGGGCGGGGAGCCTGCGCGGGGACGGCAGCGGCGGGGCCGGGGTCGGGGTCGGTGCCGGGATCGGGGTCGGCGGGGGTGTCGAGGGCGGCGTCGGGGGTGGTGCCGCGCTGCCCGGTCTGCGCGAGGTCAGGCAGGACACGCTGGCCGTCCGCGAGGCGGCGCTGCGCCTCACCTGACCCACGAGGGCCATCCGTCGGCTGCTGTCACACATTGGCCTAGACCTATTGCTGCGGCCTGTAGTCAACGGCTAACGTTCGATCACGGCGCGCGGCCCGAACAGCTCTGATCTGGACGTCTGATCCGCACACGCAAGCCCCCTTCCCTCCCCCCGCAGGCGCTTTCGCCTGCCCGGAAAGGAGTTGTGCACATGACCAAGCGACTGATGGCCCGCACCGGAACACTGGTGGCCACCGCCCTGCTCGGCCTCGGCGTCTTCGCCGGCGCGGCCCAGGCTTCCCCGCCGCCCGGCAGCGGCTTCATGTTCATGGGCTACTTCCCGACCTACGCGTCGTGTGTCGCCCAGGCACAGGCCAACGCGCCCATCCACGGCCCGGTCTACATCTGTGAGTTGGGCACCAACAACTTCTACCTGCTCTGGATGCACTGACCTCGCGTCAGGCACAGGGCGAGGCGGGCCGGTCGTTCACGGGGGCGGCCGACTCGCTCGTACGAAGGGGTGTTCCGCCGACCGGGCGGGGCGCCCCTCGGCGTTCTCCCCCAAGTCCGCGGGTCCGCGGGTCCGTAGGGCCGTACGTCGGTACGTCGGTACCTCCGTACGTGCCGCGAGGCCGTGTCCGCGTCACGTACGCACGCTCGCCGTCAGACCTCGTGGCGGTCGGCGGCCGGGTGGTCGAGGGCGACCCTGGCCAGATCGACGCGGGAGCGGACGCTGAGCTTGCGGTAGGCGCGGGTGAGGGCGGCCTCGACGGTCTTGACGCTGATCACCAGGGTCGCGGCGATCTCCCGGTTGCTCGCGCCGCGCGCCGCCAGCGCGGCGACCCGGCGCTCGGCGTCGCTGAGCGCGGTGAGCGGCGCGGCTCGGTCGTGCGCACGGCCCGGCGGGTCGACGCGATCGTACCCGCCGAACCCGTCGTACCCGCCGAACCGGTCGAGCCGGTCATCGCGGTCGACGCGGTCGGCCTCGGCGTCGGTCAGCGCCAGCCACGGGTGCGCGCGGGCCGCGCGGAAGACCCGCGCCGCCGCGTCGAGCGCGGCCCGCGCCGCCCGCGGATCGCCGCGCCTGGCGTGCAGCCGGCCCAGCGCCAGCCGCGCCCTGCCCTCCTCCAGCGGATACGGCAGCGCGGTCAACGTGGTGACGGCCGCGCCGAGTTGGGCCACCGCCGCGTCCGAGTCGCCGCGCGCCTCGGTGACCAGCGCGGCGGCCCTGTCGAGCACGGCGAGCAGCCCGCGGCGGCCGAGCCGGGCGGCCTGCGCGCGGGTCGCGGCGACCAGGTCGGCGGCCTCGTCGGTGGCGCCCGACCTGACCAGTGCTTCGGCGAGATCCGCCTGCCAGCGGCGCATCGCCGGATCGCCCTGCCCCTGTCCCGTCTCCAGCAGCCTGGCCCGCTGGAGCGCGTGCACGGCCGCGGCCGTCTCGCCGCGCAGCAGCCGCACATGGCCCTCCGCGTGCAGCGCCCTGGGCAGGAAGAGCTGGTCGTCGTCGTCCTCGCTGTGCCGTCTGGCCCGGTCGGCGGCGGCCAGCGCCCGTTCCGTACTGCCGCCCGCCGCCTCCGCGAGCGCGACCGCGTACCAGGCGGGGCCCTGGCTCAGCCCGCCCTGTTCCGCGATCCGCAGGCTCTGGTGTGCCAGGTCGAGGGCGCTTTCGCAGCGGCCCCGCAGGATCTCCACCTGGGCGAGGCCCGACAGGCACTGGCACAGGCTCTCGGCCGAGCCGCGCCGCCGTACCGTGTAGACCAGCGCCCGCAGTTCGGTCCGCGCGTCGTCCAGCCGGTCGTGCAGCAGATGGCGGCGGTGCTTGAGGAAGACCGGGCCGTTGTGGTCGAAGAGCACGCGCGGGTCCTGCGGCCCCGCCAGCGCGGCGGCCAGGGTGTCCTCGGCCTCCGGGCGGCCGAGGTAGAACTCGACGGCCGCCTGCTGGCTGAGCGCCGACAGTTCGGTGCGGCGGTCGCCCGCGCTCCTGGCCAGTACGGCCGAACGCGCCGCGTGCGTATGGGCCTTGACCGCCGTGCCCTCCACCATCCAGGCCCGCCAGCTCATCCGGTGGTGCAACTGGGCCAGCAGCCGCGGGTCGTCCCGCGCGTCCTCGAGCGCCTGCGGGAAGACGTCCGCCACTTCGGCCATCGCCTGGCCGCACGAGTCCACGATGACCATCCACGCCCTGACCCGGTCCGCGGGCCTGCCCGGTTCGGCCGGCGGTTCGTGCAGCACTTCGTGCGCGATACGGCGGGCCAGCGGGTAGTCGCCCGCCGCGACCGCGTCCTCCGCCGCCGTCAGCAGCCGGTCGGTCTCGGCCGCCGCGTCCCCCGGCGGAGTGCGGTCGGCCGCGAGCCGCCCGAGTCTCGCCGCGGTCGCGGGGGAGCCCCGGCGGCGCGCCGCGGTCGCCGCCGCCGACAGCGCGGCGGCCACCTCCGCGTCCCAGCCGGGCGTCAACGACGCCAGGTGGTGGGCCCGTTCGACCGGATCACCGGCCGCCGCCGCGAGCGCCGTGTGCACCCGCCGCCGCTCGTCGGGCTCCGCGTCCTCGTACACCACCCGCGCCAGCAGCGGCGGTACGAAGCGCACCGCCCCGCCGTCCGGCACCGGCTCCACGACCCCCTGCCGTACCGCCTCGGCCAGTTCGGCCACCGCGTTCTCCCGCCCCGCCCGGCGCAACAGCCGTACGGTGGGCCGCTCGGCGGCGCTCGCGGCGAGCACCGTGGTCCGCGCCCCGGCCGTGAGACCTGACACCCGGCCGAGCAGCGACTCGCGCAGTGAACGGGGTACGGGGAGCGGCCCCGCGGTCTCGCCCTCGCCGAGCGCGCGGGTCAACTCCAGCGCCACGTAAGGGTTTCCGCCGCTCTCGGCGTGCACGCGGGCCGCCACCGCGCGCCCGCCGAGCAGTTCGGCCACCTCCCGCTCGGTCATCGGCGGCACGTCCAGCACCGCGGCCCCTTCGGCTCCCGTCCACGCGGCGCCGTCCGCGCGGAGGGCGACGGCGGTGGTCAGCGGCAGGCGGGCGGCGCGGCGGGTGGCGAAGGCGAGGAGGGCGGCGGTCGGTGCGTCGAGCCACTGGACGTCGTCCACGGCCAGCAGGACGGGGGAGCGGGCGCAGAGCGCGGTGAGCAGGCGGAGCAGGGCCAGACGCAGGGTGAGCGGGTCGGGGGGAGCGGCCCCGGCCGCTGCGGGCGGGCGGCGCAGGGCGGCGCGCAGCGCGTCGCGTTCCGGCGGCGGGAGGTCGGCGAAGGCGGTGTCCCCGACGTCGGACAGCAGGTCGATGAGGCCGACGTACGGCAGGTGCCGCTCGGCGGGGGAGGGCGCGCAGCGCAGGACGCGGTGGCCGGCCGCGGCGTGTTCGTCGGCCAGCGCCGTCAGCAGGGTGCTGCGGCCGATTCCGGCGGGGCCGGTGAGCAGGACACCGGCGCCGCCGCCGAGTGCGGCCCGCGCGGCGGTCATCAGCGCGGCGCGGCTGCGGACCGCAGCCCGCCTCGTGGGGGTGGGGCGGGCGGCGGTCCTGCCTGCGGAACGCGTCGCTTCTGTCATGCCCGGGGCCCTCCCGACACGGCGTGGGCCCCGATCATCAGCTTCGATCGTGCACCTGTCAAGAAGGCGTGACGGTCGTCGGAGGCGTCGCGTGTGGGGCACCCCGTCCGGGAACCGCCGCGGCTCCCGGACGGGGGCGAGAAGTGAGGGGCCGGGTCCCGGCCGGGCCTGGACCCGGACCCGGCCCCTCGGCCTTGAGGGCCGGCGGCCCGGGGCCCGTGGCGCGGCCCCAGCCGTCGATCCGCCGGACAGGCCCTAGCCGTCGATCCGGTGCTGCGTCCAGAAGGACGTCAGGTCGACCGTGGTCGCCGCCTGGGCCGCGGCCTTGAACTCCGCGGTGGTGGAGACGCCGTACCAGTGCGACTGCGCGTAGCCGCGCAGGAGTTGGGTCATCGCGGTGTCACCGATGAGGCGCCGCAGGTCGTGCAGGGCGCACTTGCCGTAGTTGTAGACGACCGTGCCGTAGCGCGAGGAGTGCGCGTCCCAGTACGCCATCGAGTTGGTGATCTTCTCGGCGGAGGACGCCCAGGAGACGCTGTTCCAGCAGCTCGCGCCGGTCTTGCCGAGCGCCAGGTCGGTGGAGTAGTCCGCGAACGACTCGTCCAGCCACGGGCTGTTGTACTCGTCGTCGCCGACGATCCCGTACCACCACTGGTGCCCGATCTCGTGGGTCAGCGCGGTGGTGTCGACCAGGTCGAGCACGAAGCCCGGGTACTCCATCCCGCCGAACCAGAAGTTGTTGTCCAGCACCGCGTCGATCTCGCTGTACGGGTAGGCGCCGAAGCGGCCCGCGTGCGCGTCCACCGCGTTCTCCGAAACGGTCAGCATGGAGTTGGAGTTGGCGGTGCTGATGCCGCTCACCGCGTACACGTTCACCTTCACGCCGCCCGGCGACGTACCGGAGACCTTGCTGAACGGGCCCGCGGCCCAGGCGAAGTCGCGGACCTTGCTCGCCGTCGCCTTGGTGACGGTGCGGCCGGAGGCGCCGGGGGTGTCCACCGAGGTGCCGGTCGCCGGGACGGAGATGCCCGTCGGGTGGTCGAGCGTCACCGAGAAGTCGGCGGCCAGCGAGTAGAACGCCTCGCCGTTGTTGGTGTACGGGTCGAGGTGCCAGCCCGCCGCGTCCCGGATCGCCAGCACCGGCAGCGCGTTGCCGATGAAGCTGAAGGAGCCGTCCTTACCGAACCGGTCGGCCCCGCTGGGCACCACGATCTTCAGGTCGAACCCGACCGTGCCGCTCTGCCCCTGGGCCAGCGCCGCGGGCAGCGTCACCTTCAGCGCGGTGCAGTTGACCGTCAGGGCGGACGCGGTGCCGCCGGTCACGTTGGTGACGGTGATCGGCGTCGTCGGGCAACTGCCGTGGTAGTTGTCCCACAGCCGCAGGTACACCTCGGTGAGCGGCGTGGCCGAGGCGTTGGTGAAGTTCACGCTCTCGTGGCCGTTCCAGGTGCCGCCGGTCGTGTCGCTGGTCAGGCTGACGGTGTACGCGGGCGCCGCGGGCGTACGGGTCGCGTCGGCCGCCGGGGGCGGTGTGGTGTCGCCCGAGGTGTTCAGCGCGATGTCGTCCAAGACGAAGCTGGTCTGGAGGCCGGAGTCCTCGGTGCCGGTGAAGGCCAGGGTGACGCTCTGCCCGACGAACGCGGACACGTCGACGGTCCGCTGCACATAGCCGGTGGCCGCGTCGAGGTTGGAGTACGTCGCCAGCGTGGTGCTGCCGATCTTCGCGGTCAGCTTGTCGTAGGCGGTGGTGGTCGTGGTCTCCGCGGTGTCGATGTGCAGCCAGAAGGTCAGGCTGGCGGCCGAGCACCCGGCGGGGATCGTGACGGCCTGCGACAGGCTCTCGGTGTGCGTGGAGCCGTACCCGTTCAGCCAGGCGAACTGGGTGCCCGCGTGCGCGCTCTGCCCGCCGCCGGTGGTGATCACTCCGGTGGAGCTCGTCCAGGGTGAACTGCCGGATTCGAAGCCGCCGTTGGCGATCACCTGGGTGGGGGTGCAGGCGGCCGGGGCGGCGTGGGGGGCGGTCCGTGGGGGTGGTGCGGCCTGCGCGGGCGCCGCGGCGACCGCGCCGCCCGCGACGAGGACGCCCGCGGCGGCGACCAGGGACAGAAGTCTGTTTCTCATCGGATCCTCTTGTGGGGTAGGCGGATGAGCCGACGGCGGAAGGTCGGAAGGCGGGTGGCGTGGGTGGCACCCCGGGTGGGAGTCTGCACAGTGCGCTCACAGGAAGTAAGGCCCGCCGGAAATCCGTAGGGATATCCCTATGCGCGCGGCTTCGAAGCGACATCGAAGCGGGCTCGAAGCGGCTTCGGTGCCACGCGCAATCGTATGAGCGCGCGCGGCGCCGATTCGCGGGTGCCGAATGCCCGCGTGTCGAATGACCCGACATGTGCCGCCGGCACGCGCGTCCACCGGGCTGACGGAGCGTCAATGAGAAGCGGGAGCGCTCCCGCGCGAATTGCGACCGGCTTTCAACCATGTCACACAACTGCCCCTCTGGCCTGGGGAGTTGACGCATCGCCGCTGCTAAACCTGGATCAGGGTGTCACGTATGTGGCGTAGGTCACGTGATTGCCTCGCCTGAACCGGGCGGCGAACAGCCCCCGTTGTTTACTGTCGGGGAGTGGGCGGAGCGTCAATATCCGGCCGATCACCGCGAGCTCATGAAGCCCGGCGAAGGGAGTGACGATATGAACGGTCAAATTCGGTCGGGCGATTGGCGTGTTCAGCCCATTCGGCACCTTCTGCGTTGAAGGTCTTCATTGGGAGTTGGGGAGTAGCGTGTACGGGGACAAGCTTCTTACTGACCGTCAAGGATTGAGTCGGTTCGACAGGGGACGGGGTGGCGGCGCGGGTCTCGCGCCACTGGAGCGCTCGGCGCTCAGCACCCTCACCCCCCGCGAGCGCGAGGTACTGAGCGTCATGGGCTTCGGCGAGGGCAACAGGGCACTCGCCTCCCGGCTCGGTATCGCCGAGCGCACCGTGAAGGCGCATCTGACGAGCATCACCCGGAAGCTGGGGCTGCGCTCCAGGGTCGAGACGGTGCTCGTGTCACTGGAGTGGGCCGAGGATCTACGCCGCGTGGAGTGACATCCGCACGGACCCTGTGAAGCGCCCCGCGGCAAGGCCCGCCGCCCGGCACGGCACAGGGGCCGTCGTGCGGTACGCGGCGTGACCGCGTTCCCCCGCGCTCACCCGCGCGAGGTGATCACGCCGCCGACGCGACGGCGGCGAAGCGCAACGCCACCTGACGCCATACGTCGGCCGCGGCCGCGTCGTCCCGCACGGCGGCGCGGTGCAGCTCGTCGCGGTCCACGCCGTGCCGCCGCAGGCGTTCGACGTTCCACCCGCGGATGCGGTCCGCCGTGGTCTCCGGGTGGAACTGGACGCCCCAGGCGTTCTCGCCGACCCGGAACGCCTGGTACGGGCAGCGCTCGCTCTCGGCCAGCCACCGCGCGCCGTCGGGGAGTTCGACGATGGCGTCCACATGGTTCTCGATCGCGGTGGGATGCTCGGGCAGCCCGGTGAACAGCGGATCGTCCGCCGCCTCCTGACGCAGCGTCAAGGTCGTGCTGCCGAATTCGGGCCGCCCGTGCTCGCCGCGCACCGCGCCGCCCGCGACCTGCGCCAGCATCTGGCCGCCGAGGCAGATCCCGAACACCGGTGTGCCGGCCTCCAGCGCCTGCCGCACCAGCTCGCGCGTGGCCGCCAGCCACGGGGCCCGCTCGTCGTCGTCGGGCAGATAGCCGCCGCCGAGCACGATCAGGGGGCGCCGCCCCAGCCGCTCGGGCACCTTCTCGCCGTCGTACGCGGCGACCACGTCCACGCCGACGCCGCCCTCGCCGAGCCAGCCCTCCCATCGGCCGGGCCCTCCGGATGCCCCGTGCTGCACCACCAACGCCGCCGTCACGCCCGTACCTCCGCTCGCCCGCCCGTCGTCCGCACCCATGATCCCCCGCGCCCCGCTCCGGAGCCACCCTGCCCCCTGTGACCCCCGCCACCGCGGAAGACCGCGCCACCGCGGAAGGCCCTGCCCCCAAGGAAGGCCCCGCCGCCAAGGAAGGCCCCGCCCCCGCCCCCGTCCCGGCCGCCGGAACCGGGACGGACGCCGGGACCCGAAGGGTCGGCGCGTTCAGAACAGCGTGTCGTGTTCATGTTCTTGACGCTCTTCCTGGGTGAGCGCAGACTTCGAGGCGTTTGCGTTCACCTCCTGAATTCGCCGGCAATGACGCCCCTTTGGAGAACGTATGCGCATGGCTCGTCTCGCGGTCGCAGCAGCCGCTGTCACCGCCCTCGCCGTACCGCTGGCGCTGGCAGGACCCGCGTCCGGCAGCACCGGGCCCGCCGGAGCCGGGCAGCGACCCTGGCTCAACTCCCGGCTCCCGCTGGAGAAACGGATCGACCTGCTGCTCGGGCAGATGACCAACACCGAGAAGGCCACGCTCATGACGGCGGTGGGGGTGCCGAGCGGGTCGCACGCCACCGGCTACATACCGGGCATCGACCGCCTCGGCATCCCCGGCACGCAGTTCACCGACGGCCCCGGCGGCGTACGCGACGGGCAGCCCGCCACCGCGCTGCCGTCCCCGGTCTCGCTGGCCGCTTCCTTCGACACCGAACTCGCCAGGCAGTACGGCACGGTGATGGGCTCGGAGGCCAAGTCCCGCGGCTACCAGGTCATCTACGGCCCCATGGTGAACATCGTGCGCACCCCGCTCGGCGGGCGCGACTTCGAGACCTTCGGCGAGGACCCGGCGCTGGCCGGTGACATCGGCGCGTCCGAGATCGACGGCATCCAGAAGCAGGGCGTCGCCGCGCAGGTCAAGCACTACGCGGGCAACAACCAGGAGAACGGCCGCACGACGACCAGCTCGAACATCGACGAGCGCACGCTGCACGAGATCTACCTGCCCGCCTTCGAGAAGGCCGTCAAGGACGCCCACGTCTGGTCCCTGATGTGCGCCTACAACAAGGTCAACGGCACCTACGCCTGCGAGAACGCGCAGATCCTGCGCGACATCCTGATCGACACCTGGAAGTACGACGGCGTCGTCGACACCGACTACCCGGCCAACCACAGCACCGTGGCCTCCGCGCTGGCCGGTCTCGACCAGGAGTTCAGCGGCACCACCTACTTCCAGCAGCTCCCGGCGGCCGTCGCGGCCGGCCAGGTGCCGCAGTCCGTCCTGGACGACGCGGCCCGCCGCATCCTGCGACTGGAGTTCCGCACCGGGCAGTTCGAGGCCAAGACCCCCACCACCGTCGACTACGAGGCCGACAGCGCCTTCGCGCGCAAGGCGGCCGAGGACGGCAGCGTCCTGCTGAAGAACAGCGGCAGCACCCTGCCGCTGGACACCAGGAAGCTGAAGTCCCTGGCCGTCATCGGCCCGAACGCCGAGACCGCGGTCACCGGCGGCGGAGGCAGCTCCGCGGTCACCCCGTACAAGAAGGTCGACCCGGTCTCGGGGCTGAAGGCCAGGCTGGGCAGCGGAGTCGACGTCACCTCGGTGAAGGCGGGCGGCGCCGGCGGCTTCCCGGCGATCCCGGCCTCCGCGCTCACCGGCCTCAAGGGCGAGTACTTCGCGAACAAGACGCTCTCCGGGACGCCCGCGGTCACCCGCGACGACCCGGACATCGACTTCGACTGGGTCCTCGGCTCCCCGGCCGACGGCATCCCCGTCGACGACTTCTCCGCCCGCTGGACCGGCACGGTCACCGCGCCCGCCACGGCCGCGTACACCTTCTCCGCGACCAGCGACGACGGCAGCCGGATCTACCTCGACGGACAGCTCATCGTCGACAACTGGTCCGACCACGCGGCCAGTACGGTCAAGAGCGCGCCCGTCCAGCTCACCGCGGGCGAGCCGCACAGCCTGCGCGTGGAGTACTACGACAGCGCCCAGAACGCCTCGGTGACCATCGGCTGGTCCGGGGCAGGACTGCCCGACCCGACCATCCAGGCCGCGGCCGACGCCGCCGCCAAGGCCGACGCGGCCGTCGTCGTGGTCGGCGACTCCTCCAGCGAGGGCTCCGACCGTACGACGCTGGCGCTCCCCGGCAACGAGGACGACCTGATCCGCGCGGTCGCCGCCGCCAACCCCCGTACCGTCGTGGTCGTCAGGGCCGGGGCGCCGGTGCTCATGCCGTGGCTCGCCGACGTCCCCGCCGTGCTCGACATGTGGTACCCGGGCCAGGAGGACGGCAACGCGCTGGCCGCGCTGCTCACCGGCGACGCCGAGCCCGGCGGCCGGCTGCCCGTCAGCTTCCCGAAGTCCGACACGCAGACCGCCGTCGCCGCCGCGCCAGGCCGCTACCCCGCGGTCAACGGCGTGTACGACTACAGCGAACGCCTGGACGTCGGCTACCGCTGGTACGACCAGCAGGGCCAGACCCCGCTCTTCCCGTTCGGATACGGCCTGTCGTACACCACCTTCAAGCAGTCCCGCCTCACGGTCGACCACGACCGGGTCGAGGCCACCGCCCGCGGCACCCAGCCGGTCCGGGTCTCGGTGGACGTCACCAACACCGGCCGCCGCACCGGCACCGACGTGGTGCAGCTCTACATCGGCTACCCGGCCGGGTCCGGCGAGCCGCCGAAAGCCCTGAAGACCTTCGCCAAGGTCCAGCTCAAGCCGGGCCGGACGAAGACCGTACGGCTGACCCTGTCCGCCGACGCGTTCCGGACGTGGGACGCCGACGCGCACGACTGGACGGTCCTCAAGGGCCGTTACCCGCTGTACGTCGGCCAGTCGTCCGCCGACACCCCGCTGACGTCCGCGGTGACGGTGAGCAGGACGGTCGGCGCGCAGTACACCGCGCTCTCCGTGCCCGCCACCGCCGACGCCGGTGCCTCGTACCCGGTGAAGCAGACCTTCACCAACACCGGCGACTCGACCGTGCGCGACCTCGCGCTGAGCCTGAAGGTCCCGGCCGGCTGGACGGCGACGCCCGCACCCGGCAAGGCCGTCGGCCGTACGGTCGCGCCGCACTCCTCGGTGAGCGCCACCTGGGTCGTCACGGCGCCCGCGAACGCGGTGCCGGGCGCGGCCACACTGACGGGGAAGGCGACGTACGACCTCAGCGGCAGGCAGAGCAGGACTGCGGCCGCCGCGACCACCGTCCCGTACGCGACGACGGCCGCCGCGTACAACAACAAGGGGATCAGCGCCGACAGCGATCCGAGTACCGGCACCCTCGACCCCGCCGGTTACAGCTTCTCCGCCACCCAACTGGCGGCGGTCGGCTACACGCCGGGCGCCACGGTGACCGCGGGCGGACTGCCGTACACCTGGCCGGACACGCAGCCGGGCCAGCCCGACAACGTGGCGGCGGCCGGACAGGTGATCCGGTTGCGGGGCCAGGGCACCCGCCTGGGCCTGCTCGGCACGGGCATCAGCTCCACGCACGCCGGGACGGTCAAGGTGACCTACACCGACGGCACGAGCGCGGACCTCGCGGTCGTCCTGCCCGACTGGTACAGCAACGCGGCCAGCGGCAACAGCCAGTTGGCGGTCACCACGGCCAACTGGAACCGCCCGCCCGGTGACACGCTCGGCGACCACGCCGTCAGCCTGTACACCACGGGCGGCGCGCTCGACCCGGCCAAGACGGTCGCCACGGTGACGCTGCCGAACGACAGCGGCTTCCACGTGTTCGCCCTGTCGGTCGGCTGAGGCCGATACCGAGGCCGAGGCCGAGGCCGAATCCGAGGCCGAGGCCGAGGCCGAATCCGAGGCCGAGCCCGCGCACAGAGAGCCGCCGCCCGTCCCGGACTCCGGGGCGGGCGGCGGCGTGTGACGCTCGCGGCGGAGACGTCAGCTCGCCTCGGACGCGGTGAGTGCGTCCAGCGCGCTCTGCTGGCAGCCGTAACCGGTCCCGGCCAGCGGCCCGTTCCAGTGCGGCCCGTACACGTCCAGCGCGTTGCGGTCGTTGGCGTGCGCCGCGTTCGCCTGCGTGCGCAGATAGCCGCTGTACGGGCGGTCGGAGAGCTGCTTGTTGAGGTCGCGCAGCCCCCGGACGTACGCGCCCTTGAACGACGCCCCGTCGTTGTCGCACGAGTCGCCCTCGCCCGGCTCGCGCAGCACCCCGCCGGAGTTGACCGCGGTGGACGTGGTCGAGGCGTTGCCGAGGGTGCGCGCGGTGGTCAGCAGCCCGCTGTCGCCGGTCGCCTTGTACAGCTCGCTCAGACCGCCGAGGATCACGCCCTGGTTGTACGTCCACGTCGGCTGGCCGTTGTTGACGCAGGAGTCATTGAGCCCGTCGTTGACCAGGTGCGAGGAGTTGATCATCCCGCTGCTCTGGAACCAGCTCCACTCGCTCCGCGCCCGCCCGAGATAGACGCTGTCACCGGAGATCCGGTTGTGGAGCGCGGCGTTGAGCTGGAGGTACAGCTCGTTGGTGATGGCGTTCTTGTACGCGTTCGTCTCGTTCCACTGCACTCCGCCGCCGCACTTGCTCGTCCAGTAGCCGAACATGTGGTCGGCGTCGGCGCGGGCGGTGTTCAGGTAGCGGCTGTCGCCGGTCAGGTCGTACGCGTCGACCCAGGCCAGGCCCCACCAGCCGGTGTCGTCCAGGTAGTCGTTCCTGAACTGGCCCTCGCGCGCGTTGACGTTGAGGTCGTAGGTGCGCGAGACCGCGTAGCCGTAGCTGGGCATGCCGCTGGTGCGGATGTTGTCGATCACCGAGGTGAGCGCGTTGGCCGCGGTCCACCAGCCGTTGCCGCCGAACAGCCCGGTGCCGCGGTCCCACTTCATCATCAGCGCGGTGGCGGCGGCCGTGCTCTGGCTCCAGGCGTTCCAGTTGGACCTGGCCCACTGGGTGCAGGCGATCTCGGGCCGGTCGCCCGCCTTGCCGCAGGCGCGCAGCGCGCCGACCCCGTTGGTGTTCCAGTCGTCCACGTTGTACATCAGCGTGCGCCAGCCGCTGTTGGCCGCGGGCGTGACGGTGTCGCCGAGCTTGCTGCCGTTTGTCCAGGTGGCGCCGCCGTCGAAGGACCGGTCGAGCCAGACCTCGTCGCCCGGGCTGCCGTTGCCGATGGACGCCCAGCCCATGGCATCGTTGTCATCCACATGAAGTTGAATGCTGCGGGAGTAGATCGAGGCGCTGACGGGCACGCGCTCCGAGGGCGCGGCGGCCGGATCGCGCGCGTCGCAGTACGTGTTGCAGATCGCTGTCGCGGCCTGTGCCCTGAAGGTCGTGGGGACCAGACTCAGCAGCAGGCAGGACAGCACGAGGACGAGGACGCGCGAGGAACGCACGCGCGACGGACGGTGGGGGACCGCGTGGTGAGCGGACAGGTGCGCGGGCATGTGTGCGGGCATGGCTCCGCTTCCCGGCGGCTCGGACGCCGCCTGTGCGACGGATGGTGGGGGGTGACCGGGACCGGGGACCGGGCCGGGCCGCGGGGTCCGGCCAAGTGCCGTCCTCCGGGCCGTGGTCGAGACCAGAACACCCCTATGTCCTGCCCATGTCAAGATGGCCGCCCTGCGTCCCATGGGACGGATGTTCCCCGGAACGGACACATGTGCGGGATAGGCTTTCCGCGCGACGGCCGGAAACAGTCCCCCCAAGCCCAGCCCCGAAGGGGATCAGGAACTTGATACAGATAGATTCGGTGACCAAGCGATACCCCGACGGCACTGTGGCGGTCGACGAACTCTCCCTTGACATACCCGACGGCTCGATCACCGTACTGGTCGGACCCTCCGGCTGCGGGAAGACCACCACCTTGCGGATGATCAACCGGATGGTCGAGCCCAGCGGTGGCCGGATCCTGCTGGACGGCGCCGACATCCACGCGCAGCCGGTCAACGCGCTGCGCCGGTCGATGGGTTACGTGATCCAGAACGCCGGACTCTTCCAGCACCGCACCATCGTGGACAACATCGCGACCGTGCCGCGCATGCTGGGCTGGGACCGCAACCGGGCCAGGAAGCGCGCCAGGGACCTGATGGAACGCGTCGGCCTGGACGCCTCGATGGCCAAGCGCTACCCGTACCAGCTCTCCGGCGGCCAGCAGCAGCGCGTCGGCGTGGCCAGGGCGCTCGCCGCCGACCCGCCCGTCCTGCTGATGGACGAGCCCTTCTCCGCGGTCGACCCGATCGTCCGCAAGGGGCTCCAGGCCGAACTGCTGCGTATCCAGGCCGAGTTGGGCAAGACCATCGTCTTCGTCACGCACGACATCGACGAGGCCATCAAGCTCGGCGACATGGTCGCGGTGCTGCGGACCGGCGGGAAACTCGCCCAGTACGCGCCGCCGGACGAGCTGCTGACCGCCCCCGCCGACGCGTTCGTCGAGGACTTCCTCGGCACCGACCGCGGCATCCGCCGGCTGTCCTTCTTCACCTCGGCGGGACTCGAACTCACCACCGCGCCGATCATCGCCGTCGACTCGAGCTCCGCCCAGGTCGCCGAGCGCACCGCGGCGTCCGACGCCCCCTATCTCCTGGTCACCGACACCGACGGCAGGCCGATCGGCTGGACCGAGCCCGCCGCCGCGGCCAAGGGCGCCGACCGGCTGGACCGCGCCGATCTGCTGCCGCACGGGCGCCCGTTCGTCTTCGGCGAGGAGTCGCTGCGCGACGCGCTGGACTGCGCGGTGCTCTCGCCCACCGGCTGGGCGGTCGCCGTGGACGACACCGGGCGGGTGGTCGGCGTCACCTCGCAGACGACGATCGCCGAGGCCATCCGCGGCGCCCACGCGGAACGCGGCGCGGGCAGGGGCGCCGCGAAGACCGCCGCGTCCGGCGGGCACGGCGGGTCCGGCGCGAAGGCCGCGGACCCGGCCGACGCCGACCCGGAGACCGCTGCCAAGGCCGCCCGATGAGCGAGTACTTCACCATCCCCAGCGACCTCCAGCACTCCTATCTCGGCCTGATCGGCCTGCACTTGCGCGAGGCGCTGCTCCCGGTGCTCTTCGGCACGCTCATCGCGCTGCCGGTCGCCCAGCTCTGCGTCCGCTTCAAGTGGATCTACTCGCCCGTGCTGTGGGTCACGACCGTGCTGTACGCGATCCCGTCGCTCGCCTTCTTCGTCGTCCTCATCGACTACACCGGCGCGACCGAGACCACCGTGATGATCCCGCTGACCGTCTACAGCCTCGTGCTGCTGGTCCCGGCGATCGTGGACGGCGTCCGGTCGGTGCCCGAGGAGACGATGGCCGCCGCGACCGCCATGGGCCTCGGCCCCGGACGCCGTTATCTCCAGGTGCAGTTGCCCATCGCGGTGCCCGCGATCTTCGCCGGGCTGCGGGTCGCGGCCGTGTCCAGCATCAGCCTGGTCAGCGTCGGCGCCCTGATCGGCAACCAGGGAGCGCTCGGCAATCTGCTCACCGACGGCATGTTCTACCACCGCACACCGCTGGTGGTGACCTCCGTGGTCTCCATCGCCGTACTGGGCATGGCGGTCGACGGCGTACTCGTCCTGATCCGCATGCTGCTCACGCCGTGGATGCCGCGCGGCGGACAGGCCAGGCGCAAGGGCGTACCGCTGTCGGAACCGGCGGAGCCCGCCTCACGACCCGCGCCCACCGCGCCCACCCTGAAGGACGCCGCCCGATGAACGTCCTGCACTTCGTCAACGCCTTCTTCAGCGACGGCTCGCACTGGCACGGCGCCGACGGCATCCCGCACCGGCTGTTCGAGCACGTCCAGTACAGCCTCATGGCCCTCGCCATCGCCGCCGCCATCGGACTGCCGATCGGCATGTTCACCGGCCACACCGGACGCGGCGGGAACGCGCTGGCGGCCATCGCGACCGCCGCGCGGGCGCTGCCCAGCTTCGGCCTGCTGGTGCTGATCACCGTATGGGTCGGCATCGGCCTGACGCCGGTGATGATCCCGCTGGTCGCGCTCGCGGTGCCGCCGATCCTGGTCACCACCTACGAGGCCGTGCGCACCGTCGACCCCTCGCCGGTCGACGCGGCCCGCGGCATGGGCATGAGCACCACGAGCGTGCTCTTCCAGGTCGAACTGCCGGTCGCGCTCCCGCTGATCCTCAGCGGCCTGCGCTCCGCGGCGATCCAGGTGGTCTCCACCGCGTCGATCGCCGCGTACGTCAGCTTCGGCGGTGTCGGCCGCTACATCATCGACGGCCTGTACCAGCGCAACTACGAGAAGGTCGTCGGCGGGGCGACCCTCGTGGCGGGCCTCGCCCTCACCACGATCGGCCTGTTCTGGCTGGTCAACCGGCTCGTGGTGTCCCCGGGAGTGCGCCGCGGCGGCTGACCGCCGGGCAGCGCGAAGGAGCAGGGGGAAGCCACGCGGGAGCGGGGGAACGGTCGGGGGCCGTACGACAACGGCCCCCGCTCAGCCCTCCGCGCGCGCCAGCGCCAGCTCCAGGACGACCAGCAGCGCGTCCCGTACCGAACCGCGCTCGCGCGCGTCGAAGGTGAACACCGGCACCTGCTCGGCGATGTCCAGCGCCCAGCGCACCTCGTCCATGGCGTGCTCGACGTGCCCGTCGAAAGCGTTGACGGCGACGGCGAACGGGATCGCCTTGTGCTCGAAGTAGTCGACGGCGGCGTAGCAGTCGTCGAGCCGCCGGGTGTCGACGATGACGAGCCCGCCGAGCGCGCCCTCCACCAGGTCGTCCCACATGAAGCCGAAACGGTCCTGCCCCGGCGTGCCGAACAGGTACAGCTTCAGCGACGCGTCGATCGTGATGCAGCCGAAGTCCATGGCGACCGTGGTGGTCGTCTTGTGCGGTGTGTGGCTGAGGTCGTCCACGCCCGCGGCGACCTCGGTGATGGCCGCCTCCGTGGTCAGCGGCCTGATCTCGGAGATCGACCCGACGGTGGTGGTCTTGCCGACACCGAAGCCGCCCGCGATCACCATCTTCACCGGCAGCGGCGGCCGGACGGCGGTCGGCAGCCCTGAGTCGGTCCTGCGGGCGCCCCGGCCCGCCGGCTCACTCGGTGTCACGTAATGCCCCCCTGGAGTCGGGGATGGTGCGGAGCCCATCGATAACCCTTCGCAGTACGGAGATGTCCTGGGCGATGTCGGAGCTGGGAACGTAGACCGACAGATGGCCGCCGGACTGGAGGTCCTCGGCCAGCACGCGGACCACGTTCAGATGCAGGCGGAGCTTGGCCGCGATCTCCGCCAGCGACTGCGGCACGCGGCAGAGCGCGACGATGTCGTGCTCCTCGAAGGAGAGCCCGTCGAGCGCCCCGACACCGGCCGCGGTCGTCACCACCTGGGTCTCGACCGGGATCGGCGGTCCCGACCTGGTGCCGGCCACCCGGCCCGCGGTGACCAGGAACGGCCGTACCGCGGGTGCCCGGCCGACCGGGTCGTCGGCGGAGCCCGTACGGGACCCCTCGCCGACTGGCGTGTCACCGGCCGCCATGTGCCTGCCTCCTCCTTCTGCTCTCCTCGCCTTTTGCTAGTCCCAGGACCGGCCGCGCGGGGACGGAACGGCGACGCTGTTCTTGAGTTCGAGGACGAGCTGCGGGCTGAGGGCGGCGCCCGCGCGGTTGGCGAAGACCGTCATCTCGTAGGCGATGTTGCCGAGCTTGGCTTCCTTGGAGGTGACGACGCCGAGCACCGCGCCGCTGCCGATCGCGGAGACCAGCACATGGCCGTCCTCCAGATCGATGATCACCTTGTTGAGGCCGCCGAGACCGTAGTTGCCCGCCGCGCCCGCCGCCAGGCTCGTGATGCCGGAGACGATGGCCGCAAGCCGCTCGGAGTCGGCCGCGTCGCGCAGTTGCGAGACGGCGATGAGCAGGCCGTCGGAGGATACGGCGATGGCGTCGACCACGCCCGCGGTCTCGGTGGCGAAACGGTTCAGCAGCCAGGTGAAGTCGGCTGCGGCGGCGCGCAGATCGGCGGGCGGGTCCTGTCCGGCCGGGGTCCCACCTGTCGGCGATGTCACTGGTCCGCTCCTTCCGGAAGCCCTGCTTGGCTGTTCGTCGTACCGGGTGCCGTGCCGCTCGCGACGTCACGGTTGGCCCGCTCCACTGCGGCCTCGAACTCGTCGAGTTCCGAGCGGACTTCTTCTGCGTCTGTCTGACGGGGGGCCCGGCGCGCGGCCGCGCGTCCCGCGTCGGTCAGTGTGGTGGCGAGCGTGGCACCGCGCACCCGGCGGCGCAGCGGACGGGCGCCGCCGTCCTCGCCGTCGCTCGGGGGCCGGTCCTGCTCGGAGTGGGGGGCGGTGGGTCCGCCCGCCGCGGGCGCCGGGGCGGCCGGGGTCTCCTCGGCCGCCTGGCGCTGCGGGACGCGGCGGGGGAGCGGGGTCAGGCCGTCGCGGCCGTCGCCCGGTCCGCCGAAGCCGCCGGGTTCGTCCGGTCCGGCTGATCCTGATCCGTCGCGTCCGTCGTCGCGTCCTGCCGCCGGTTCCGGCGCGCGCGGCGCGGGCACCGGGGCGGGGCCCGCGGGTGTCGTGGGTGTCGTGGGTGTCGTGGGGGAGCCTGCCGCGGACGTACCGGCCCACGACGGCGCGGTACGGCGTTCGGGCAGCGCGACCGTCTCCTCGGCCTCGACGTGGCGGGGAGCCGCGACGGCCTCCCGCGCGCCGCCGACGGCCTTGGCGGCCGGAGCCGCCCCCTCGGCGACGGGCTCCGCGAACGGGCTCATGAGCAGCAGCAGCGTCGCCGGGATCGTCACCCGGCTGGTGACACCGCCGCCGGGCGTCCGCGTCAGCGTGACCCGTACGCCCCAGCGCCGGGCCAGGCTGCCGACCACGAACAGGCCGAGCACCTTCGTCGGCACCAGGTCGAGGCGCTCGCGGCGGATCAGCCGGGCGTTCTCCTCCGCCAGCCGTTCCGCGCTCATGCCCAGGCCGTGGTCGGTGATCTCGATCAGCGCGCCCTCGGCGCCGTCGCGCACCGACACCTCGACGGGGCTGCGGGCCGGGGAGAACGCCACGGCGTTCTCCAGGAGTTCGGCCAGCATCAGCGTCAGGTCGGCGATGATGTCCGGCGCGACCGTGACGTCGGTGTCCGCGAGCAGCGAGACCCGCTGGTAGCCCTCGATCTGGCCGAGCGCGGCGCGTACGACGTTGGTCAGCGCGGTGGGGCTGGCGTCCAGGCCCGCCTCGCGGATACCGGCGAGCAGCATCAGGCTGTCGGCGTTGCGCTGGAGGCGTACGGCCAGGTGGTCGATCCGGTACAGCCGGTCGAGCAGCGCGGGGTCGGTCTCGCCGCGCTCCAGGGCGTCGATCAGGGTGAGTTGACGGGCCGTCAGGTTGCTGACGCGGCGGCCGACGTTGCCGAACATCTCGGCCACGTTGCGGCGGCTGAGCACCTGGCGTTCCAGCAGCGCCGCCGCGGTGGACTGCACGCGGTTGAACGCCTCGGCCAGGTCGCCGATCTCGTCGTGCGCGGTGACCGGCACCTCCTGGAGGCGCGGCGCCCCCGCGAAGTCCGCGTCGTCGTCGGCGACCCGGGCCAGTTCCTGCCCGGCCACCTCGGCGACCTCCGTCGCGGCCCCGGTCAGCACCTGCACCGGCCGGATCACCGAGCGGCGTACGGCCACGGAGAAGGCCAGCCACAGCACGAACGCCAGCAGCGCGCCGCCGAGCAGCCACGCGGCCCGCCACCAGGCGTCGTCGGACGCCCGGTCGGCGCGGTGCGCGATCTGGTCGATCAGCGAGCCGGTGATCTTCAGCCGGGTCTGCGCCTGCTTCTGGTAGTCCGGGTAGGACTTGAGGGCCTTGGTGAAGGCCGCCCGCACCTGCGCGGGGCCGCTGGCCTCCAGCGCGCTCGGGTCGATCTGGAGGCCCGCGTACTGGAGCGCGATGCCGTTCCAGACCGGGTTCATCTCGATCCCGGCCAGCTCCGTGCGCTGCGCGTCGCTGGCGAACCGCCCGAAGCGGCTGGCCTGGGAGACGTAGAGCTGCTGGTAGCCGACCGCGTTGTTGAACTCGATCAGCGCGTTGGTGTCACCGGTCTGCGCGGAGAAGACGCTGGTCTCGAAGGAGGCGTGCGCGGCCTCCGCGCGCAGCAGCGAGTCCAGCATGCTGCCGGTGCGGGTCGAGCTGAGGTTCTTGTTCAGATCCAGGCCGAGGCCGTCGATCAGGCCGTCCACGGTCGCGGTGTACGCCGGGTCGATGTTGTCCGCGGGCAGATAGCTCTGCTCGATGGTGCTCCGCAGGCTGCCGAGGCCGTTGATCTCCTTGAGGACCTGGGCCTCCGCGGCGGGCAGCCGCGATCCGAAGGTGGCGCGTACGTTCTCCACCTGCGCGTCCACGGCCGTGCGCGCCTGCCGGTAGGCGACCAGCGACGGGCGCTTGCCCGAGGTGGCCGATTCGTAGCGCACGGACAGCAGCAGAGCCTGCTGGTGCTCGGTCTCGACCAGGTCGACGAGTTCGGCGACCTGGCGGCTGTCGCGGACGAGCTGCGCGGCCGAGGCCGCGTCCTGGGCCTGGCCGACGAGGCCGGTGATCACGTAGGCGAGCAGCATCGCGACCACGACAAGCGGAACGCCGACGAGGACGTTGAGCTTGCGCCGGAACGGCCAGCGGTCGGCGAAGTTCCGTACCCCGCCCCTGACGTGTGGCTCCGGGTCAGGACGTGCCGACCCGTCCACCTCGTGCACGGACACCAAGCCTCCTCCGGAACCGCTTACCGGCTCGCCGACAACCGGACACGACGACAGTGGCGCAAAATGAACGCTTCTGTACGTAACCGGAATGAAGTGACCGGATACTCCCCGCGGTTGTCCGAGCACCTGACCAACGTCGGGGAGACTACCTCCTCTTGACCACGACTACCTGACCACACCATCAATAATTTGTTACGGACACGACCGTACGGAACGGGAATCACCGACCAATCCACCGGTGTTCAGACATCGATGCCGATCGGTGATCAGGCTGCTCTTGACTGACGCAGAAGCGGCTGGATTGGATCGCTGGGTAGCACTCGCAACCGCACGTGTCTGCGTACTCGACGTACGTCCGCGTGTGTGGGTGCGCCTACGCCACGAGTACGCCCGATCAGAGACCGAAACTCCCCGAGCCCGGAAGCGGAAATCGTGACCTCTCACGTGAAGAGCACCTGGTCCAGCCCGAGCCACATACGCCGCCTCGCGGCGGTCGCCGTCGTCGCCGCCGTCGCGGCGCCCCTGCTCGCGGGTTGTGGTGACTCCGGCTCCGACAAGGCCAAGGACCCGCTGGCCGGGTCGAAGGCGAGCGGCGACACCGTGGTCGTCGGCTCCAACAACTTCCCCGAGAGCATCCTCATCGCCGACATCTACGGCGAGGCCCTGAAGGCCAAGGGGATCAAGGTCAGCTACAAGCCGAACATCGGCAGCCGGGAGACCACCTACGGCCTGCTGAAGAACGGTTCGCTGACCGTACTGCCGGAGTTCAACGGCGCACTTCTGGCATACCTGGACGCCAAGGCCACGCCCAAGACGGCCCAGGCCACCAACGAGGCGGCACTCGCCAAGCTCGACCCGAAGCTGACGCTGCTCGACATGGCACCGGCCGAGGACAAGGACTCCCTGACGGTCAACGCGGCCACCGCGGCGAAGTACAAGCTGACCGAGAAGTCCACCATCGCGGACCTGGCGAAGTACGGCTCCGAGATCACCATCGGCGCCTCGCCCGAGTTCCAGACCCGGCAGCAGGGCCTGGTCGGCCTGAAGTCGGTCTACAACCTCACGCCGAAGTCGTTCAAGGCGCTCGACGCGGGCGGTCCGCTGACCGCGGCGGCGCTGAAGAACAACAATGTGCAGGCCGCCGACGTCTTCACCACGGACCCGACCATCGAGAAGGAGAAGTTCGTCGTCCTCCAGGACCCGGAGAACCTCTTCGGCTTCGAGAACGTGATCCCGCTGGTCTACAAGAGCGGTCTGTCCAAGGAGGGCGTCGCCGCGCTCAACGCGGTGTCGGCGAAGCTCGACACGGCGGCCCTGCTCAGCCTGGACACCCAGGTGCAGAGCGACAACAAGGACCCGCTGGAGGTCGCCAAGACCTGGCTGACCTCCGTCGGCCTCGGCTGACCGCGGCAGCGGGACCGATACAGCGCAGTGGGTACAGCCTCTGATTCCGAGACGCCGACGCACCGCACGACGGCACCCTCCGCCGAGGAGGGGGCCTTCGTGGTGCTCGACGGCGCCGGCCTGGACGCCGACGCCGTGACGCGGATCGCGGACCGGACGGCCGTACCCACCGTGCCGCCCGAGGCGCTGGCCCGCGCGGACCGCTCCTGGCGGGCCGCGCGGCAGGCCGCCGCCGCGGGCCGGATGTACGGGCGGCACACCGGCGTCGGCGCGAACCGGCTCGTGCCGGTCAGCGACGAGGACCAGGCGGGACAGGACCTGCGGCTGCTGCGCAGCCACGCGGGCGGGGTCGGGGCGCTGCTCCCGGCCCGCCAGGTGCGTGCCGCGCTCGCCGTCCGCGCCAACCAGGCGCTGGCGGGCGGCTCCGCGCTCCAACCGGCCGTCGTGCAGGCCCTGGTGGAGGCGCTGCGGCTCGGTGTGCACCCGGCGGTCAGCGAGTACGGGGCCGTCGGCACCGGGGATCTGACGGCGCTCGCCGAGACCGGTCTCGCGCTGATCGGCGAACGGCCGTGGCTGCACGAGGACTTGGGGCGGCAGCCGGATCCCGCGGACGCCTTCCGCGAGGGGCCGTGGCCGTCGCCGTCGCCGCAGTCCTCGCCGTCGCCGTCGTTCTCGCCGCAGTCCACGCCGTCGCCCTCGCGGGCACCTTCGCAGTCGCCTTCGCCGTCGTCCGGTCCGCCGCCCGACGGTGAAGTGCCGCCGTCCGCAGGTGGGTTGGACCCGGCCGTCGCGCTCGACCCGGCCGCGGTGCCCGCGCCCTTCCCCGGCCGCGTCACCCTCCAGCAGGGCGACGCGCTCGCGCTGATGAGCAGCAGCGCCTTCACCCTCGGGCAGGCCGCGCTGGTCTGCCACGACCTGGACATCCTGCTGCGCGCCTCGCACGCCGTGACGGCCCTCTCGCTCGCCGCCGTCTCCGGCTCGCTCGAGGCGTACGCGGCGCCCGCCCTCGCCATCCGCCCCTATCCGGGCGCGCTGCACGCCGGGGCCGAGGTCCGCAGACTGCTCGGCGTCCCCGACCGGCCGCGCGCCACCGGCCGCCGCATCCAGGACCCGTACGGCTTCCGGGCCTTCCCGCAGGTGCACGGCCCCGCGCTGGAGGCGGCCTGGGCACTGCGCCGGATTCTGGACGTCGAGGTCAACTGCCCCTCGGAGAACCCGCTGATCGGCGAGGAGGGACCGGACGGCGGGCCGGTCGCGTACCACCACGGCGGTTTCATGGCCACGCCCGTCGGGCTCGCGCTCGACCACCTCTGCCTCGCCGTACTCCAGACCGCGCAGCTGTCCGCCGCGCGGCTGACCGCCTTCGGCGACCCCGAGATCACCGGCCTGCGCTCCTACCTCGCCGGGGGCTCGGCGGCCAGCTCGGGCATGATGATCCTGGAGTACAGCGCCAATTCCGCCCTCGCGGAGATACGCGCCAGCGCCGTACCGGCCTCGGCCGGGCACGCGGTGCTCTCGCGCGGCGTCGAGGAGGCCGCGAGCTTCGCCTCCCAGGCCACCCGGCAGGCGCTGCGCGCCGTGGACGCCTACCGGCTCGTGCTCGCCTGCGAACTCGTCGCCGCCGTACGGGCGTTGCGGCTGCACCCGGCGCTTCCCGTGCTGTCGGCGGGCGCCGGTACGCACGCGCCGGTCTTCGCCGTCCTGGACTCCGCGCTGCCGACGGCCACCGAGGACCGGGCGCTGACCCCCGACGTGTCGCTCGCGGTGGACCTGCTGCCGGAGCTGGCGGCGCTCTGACATCCGCCGCCGGGACCCGCGGAAGGCGACTGACCTGCGGCAGGGCGCCGCGCGGCGGACGGGCGGCACCTGTAGAGTCCGGGTGCATGGCTCAGATCATCGAAGGGGTCTCGCGCACCTTCAACGAGTTCCTGCTGCTGCCCAACCGGACGCGGACGGACTGTTCGCCGGAGGCGGTGGACCTGCGGACGCCCCTGGTCCGGCACGCGCGGGACGAGCCGTCGCCGATCGAGCTGCGGACCCCGTTCACATCCGCGATCATGCAGTCGGTGAGCTCTCCTGAGCTGGCCATCGCGCTCGCGCGCGACGGCGGCCTGAGCTTCCTGCACCACAACCGGCCGGTGGCCGACCAGGTCGCGGACGTCCGCGCGGTGAAGAACTTCAAGGCCGGATTCGTGGTCAGCGACACCAACGTACGGCCGCAGGACCCGCTGGGCCGCCTGCGGGAGCTGATGCGGACCACCGGTCACAGCACGGCCGCCGTCACCCACGACGGCACCGGCACCGGGCGGCTGCTGGGCCTGGTGACCTCCCGCGACTTCCACCCGCAGCGCCACCGGTCCGACGAGCCGGTCTCCAGCCGGATGGTCCCGGTCGACGTCCTCGCCTGCGCGACCGACGACATCACCTTGTCGCAGGCCAACTCCCGGCTGTGGGACGAGCGTCTGGACTGCCTGCCGGTGGTCGACGCCGAGGGTTTCCTGCGCTACCTGGTCTTCCGCTCCGACTACTCGGACAACAAGCGCTTCCCCCACCAACTGGTCGACCAGGACAAGAGGTTGCGGGTCGGCGCGGGCGTCAACACGCACGACTACCGCGAGCGCGTCCCGCGACTGGCCGAGGCCGGGGCCGACGTGCTCTGCTTCGACTCCTCCGACGGCTTCAGCGACTGGCAGGCCCAGGCGATCGCGTGGTCGAAGGAGCACTTCCCGCGGATCCCGGTCGGCGGCGGCAACGTCGTGGACGGCGAGGGCTTCCGCTTCCTCGCCGAGGCGGGCGCCGACTTCGTCAAGGTCGGCGTCGGCGGCGGTTCCATCTGCATCACCCGCGACCAGAAGGGCATCGGCCGCGGCCAGGCCAGCGCCGTCCTCGACGTCGCCGCGGCCCGCGACGCCTTCGCCGAGCGGACCGGCCAGTACGTGCCGATCTGCTCCGACGGCGGCCTGGTGCACGACTACCACATGTCCCTGGCCCTCGCGATGGGCGCCGACTTCGTCATGATGGGCCGCTACTTCGCCCGCTTCGACCAGGCGCCCGGCGCCAAGCTCCCCACCCGCGACGGCTTCGTCAAGGAGTACTGGGGCGAGGGCTCCAGCCGCGCCCGCAACTGGCAGCGCTACGAACAGGGCGGCCAGGGCCTGGTCTTCGAAGAGGGCGTGGACGGTTACGTCCCCTACGCGGGCGACCTCAGCGAAGGTCTCGCCGTCACCGTCGCCAAGATGAAGGCCACCATGGTCTCCTGCGGCGCCCTGACCGTCCGCGACTTCCAGGCCACCGCCCGCCTCACCGTCGTCTCCGAACAGAGCTTCCAGGAAAGCCACGCCACGGTCGCCCTCCGCGACCCCACCGACTCCTTCGACCGCGCCTGACGGTCAGTCGCCCGCTGCGGGCGACACCGGCTCGGCCGGTTCCTCGGCTTCCGCCGCCTCGACGGGCGTCAGGACCGCCGCCGGGTCGGGGAGGTGGGGGAGGACTTCGGTGGTGTAGCTCTCGACCGTGGCGTCGAGGCCCACGTCGCGCTGGGCGCGCTCGGAGAGGTACCAGCGGTGTTCGAGGAGTTCGTGGTAGACCTGCGCCGGGTCGACGCGGGCGCGCAGGTCCTGGGGGACGGAGCGGACGGCGGGGCGGAAGACGTCGCGCAGCCAGCGGTGGGCGAGGACTTCGGGGCGGGCGGCGGGCAGGCCGTCGGCGGGGGCGTGGTCGTCCTGGGTGGCCATCCAGGACTCCAGGTCGTTGAGGAGGCTGCGGGCCTGGTTCTCCTCGGTGTCGAGGCCGGTCAGGCGCAGGAGTTGGCGCTGGTGGTGGCCCGCGTCGACGACCTTGGGCAGGAAGGTCACGGTGTCGCCCCCGGGTGAGCGCTCGATCTGCATCTCGGCGACGTCGAAGCCGAGGTCGTTCAGGCGGCGGATTCTGCGGTCGATGTAGTGCCGCTTGCTGGCCGGGTAGACGGACTCGCGGGTCAGCTCGTGCCACAGGTCGGCGTAGCGGCGGACGATCGCCTCGCCGAACGGGACCGGGTCGACCGAGGGGTGCAGGGAGCCGCCCGCTTCGAGGTCCATCAGCTCGCCCGCGATGTTCACCCGGGCCAGCTCGATGTCGTACTCCCGCTGCCCGCGCGTGAGTTCGGGCTGGATCTGCCCCGTCTCGGCGTCCACCAGGTAGGCGGCGTACGCGCCCGCGTCACGGCGGAAGAGCGTGTTGGACAGCGAACAGTCGCCCCAGGCGAAACCGACCAGGTGGAGCCGTACGAGGAGGACGGCGAGCGCGTCCAGCAGGCGGTTGACGGTGTCGGGGCGCATCGTCGTCTCGAACATCGAGCGGTACGGCAGCGAGCCGTTCAGGTGCCGGGTGATGAGCGCGGGCTCCAGCGGGGTGCCGTCGGCGGCGGCCCGGCCGGTCACCACCGCGATCGGGTCCACGGCCGGTATCGCGAGCCGGTCGAGGTCGCGCAGCAGCCCGTACTCGCGCACGGCCGCCCACTCGCTGACCTCCTTGATCGCCACGACCTCGTCCCCGGCCCGCGCGAAGCGCACGACGTGCCGGGAGATGCCGCGCGGCAGCGCGACCAGTGAGGTGTCCGGCCACTCCTCCAGCGGCAGGTTCCACTCCAGGTCGAGCAGCGCCGACGGGTGCTCCGCGTCGGTGGCGGTGATCTGCAACGGCATGCTGTGCGCCTCTCGCTTCCTTGTCCGGTCCGGCCGTCCCCGATGCTGCCATGCCTCGCCGGGGAGGCGGTGGCGCCCACCGGGCCATACTCGGTATACATACTCAGTATGCATACCGAGTATGGTCTTTCCCGGCCGACCCGCTGTCCCCGCCGCTTCCGGGGAAGGCGTCCGCTATGAGTGACGTGTCGGTCGTTCAGCCCGCGGTGCTGCCGCGGCCCACGCAGCGGACAGGGCAGATACGGCCGGCCCCACGACGCAGGCGCTGGCCGGTCCCGGCGGTGGCGGTCGCCTGCGCGGCGCCGCTGTACGCGCTCTGGGCGTGGCTGCTGGCCACGGGCGGCGGCGACCTCGCGGCCCAGGTCGCGTGGGCCGGTTTCGCGGGGCGGCATCCGGGCACGCCGTACAACCTCGCCTGGTACGGCGGCATGCACACGATGGACTACAGCGTGCTCACCCCGCCGCTGATGGCGTACGCCGGGGTCCGGGCCGTCTCGGTCGCGGCCGGTCTGGCGGCGACGTGGGCGATGGCCGTGCTCTTCGTCCGCTCCGGCGTGCGGCGGCCGATGGTCCCGGCGCTGCTGGGCGCCGTGTGCCAGTGGTGCGACGTGGCCTCGGGGCGTACGACCTTCGCGGTCGGCGCGGCCTTCGGGCTGCTGGCGCTGTGCCGGGTGCGACGGGCGCCGGACCGCTGGGCGGGCACCGCGGTCCTCGCGGCGCTCACGGCGATGTCCAGCCCGGTCGCCGCCCTCTTCCTGTGGGTCGCGGGCGCGGGCCTGCTGGCGGCGGGCCGCCGCGCCGCCGCGCTCGCCCTGGCGGCGCCGCCGGTGCTGGTGCTGGGCGCGGTGTACGTGCTCTTCCCCTTCCAGGGCGAGCAGTTGATGAGCGCCGACGCGGCGGTCTGCCCGCTGGTGACCTCCCTGGCGCTGGCCCTGGCCGCGCCGCGGTCCTGGCGCACGGTCCGGGCGGGCGCGGTCGCGTACGCGCTCGGCACGGCGCTCACCGCCTGCGTGGCCTCGCCCGTCGGCACCAACGTCGAGCGGCTGGCCGGGATCGCCGGACTGCCGCTGCTGGCCGCCGCGCTGATGGAACGCGTGGCCCGACGCCCGCGCGGCGGCTCGTACGTGCGCCTGGACCGGGGCCCGACCCGTACGGCCGCCCGCGCCCCCGTGCTCGGCGCGGTCCTCGTCGTCGTGCTGACCGGCGCGCTCGGTCACAACGGCTACGCGCTGGCCGCCAAGACCGGCAGGGAACTGCGCATGTCCACCGCCGTCCCCGACTGGGCCTCGCACACCGAGGGGGTGACCCGCGCGCTGCGCGGACTGCGCGCCGAGCGGCACCGTATCGAGGTCGTTCCGGCCCGCGATCACCGCGAGTCGACGCTCTTCGCCGACGTCGCCCAGATCGCCCGCGGCTGGAACCGCCAACTCGACGTGAAGAGGGACCCGTTGTTCTACGGCGGGACGCTGCCGGACGGGACGCTTCCGGCCGCCGCCTACCGCCGCTGGCTCGACGACTGGGCGGTGGCGTATGTCGTGCTGCCCCACGGCGACGTGGGCGGTCCCGGCGCGGCGGAGGCCGCGCTGCTCGCGCCCGCCGCCCGCCCCGACTGGCTGCGGCCGGTCTGGCGGGACCCGTACTGGACGGTCTTCGCGGTGGAGCGCCCGGTGCCGCTGGCCTCGGCGCCCGCGCGCGTGCTGCGGGCGGGTGAGGCCGACGTGACGGTCCGGCTGCCGAAGGCCGGGAGCACCGTCGTCCGCGTCGCCTGGTCGCCCTGGTTCCGGGTGACCGGCGGATGCGTGAGCCGCGCGGGCCGCTGGACGCGGATCACCGCGCCGTCCGCCGGCGACTACCGCCTATACAGCATATACAGTCGCGCTAAAAGGAGTTGCGGATAAAAAAGACGCTGTCTTTGCGAACCCGCGCGCATATGCCGACAGCCGACGGACATCTTCGTGCGGGTGCGCGCGGGCATGTGTAGGGTATACGTTGTACACATGCTCAACCATGCCCCATGGGGCAATTGACGGCACCGGCACCGACCGCGATCATCGGCCAGCACCCTGGATCGGCCTGTCCGCCGACGCGGGGCGCCTCGGCAGCGGTGCTTCCACCACGGCATGGTCACCATCCATAGTCAGCAGCCAGATTCGCCGGATACGGCGACTTTCCACACTCTGGAGTCGGCATGACCGAAACGCCCCACCCCCCCGCTGCTTTAAGGTGGTGGACCCTGGCAGTGGTATCCGTCGGCACATTCATGCTGATGCTGGACCTGAGTGTGGTCTCGGTCGCCCTGCCCGGCATTCATGATTCACTGCACGCCAGCTTCAGCGGTATGCAGTGGGTGTTCGACGCGTATGCGCTGACGCTCGCGGCTTTCCTCGTGACCGCCGGATCGGTGGCGGACAGGACCGGCCGCAAGCGGCTCTTCCTGATCGGCCTGATCATCTTCACCGCGGCTTCCCTCGCCTGCGGACTGGCCGGGGATATCGGGGTATTGAATGTCAGCCGCGGAGTCCAGGGTGTCGGCGCGGCCATCATGTTCGCCGTGGGCCCCGCTCTGCTCGGTCATGAGTTCCGCGGCAAGGAACGCGCCACCGCGTTCAGCGCGTTCGGCGCCGCGGTGGGTCTCGCCGTCGCCACGGGACCGCTGATCGGCGGCGCGCTGACCAATGGCCCCGGCTGGCGCTGGATCTTCTATCTGAATGTGCCGGTCGGCCTGATCACCGTCCTGATCGCGATGCGCCAGGTCCGTGAATCGCGGCTGCCCAGCGCCGCCGCCCCCGACTTCGTCGGCATGGTCTCCTTCACGCTCTCGCTGGCCGCCCTGGTGCTGGCCATCATCCGCGGCAACACCGACGGCTGGTTCTCCGGCAGCAACATCGCGCTGTACGCGGTGGCCGCGGTGTGCCTGGCGGTCTTCCTCGCGGTCGCGCGCTCCCGCGGCGAGCAGGCGATGTTCGACACCCAGCTCTTCCGCAACCGCACCTTCCTCGGCCTGTCCGCGACGACCTTCCTGGCCAACGCCGCGGGTCTGCCGCCGATCTTCCTGGTCACGACGTATTTGCAGAGCGTCGAGGGCGCTTCCGCCTGGTCCGCCGGCCTGCGCTTCCTGCCGCTGACGCTGGCGATGTTCTTCTTCGGCGCGCTGGCCGGCGGGCTCACCGGCAAGGTGCCCTTCCGGGTCATCATGGCCACCTCCCAATTCGCCCTGGGCATCGGCCTGTTGCTCATCCACCTCAGCGGCGCGGGCGACAGTTGGACCTCGCTCATCCCCGCCCTGGTGGTCATCGGCCTGGCCTTCGGCCTGTTCAACCCGACCCGCGCGGCGCTCGCCATCGGTGTCGCGGAGCCGGCCAAGGCCGGTGTCGCCTCCGGTATCAGCGAGACGTTCCAGCAGGTGGGAACGGCTCTGGGCATCGCGGTCGCGGGCGCGTTCTTCGAGAACCACGTCACCAGCGCCTTCAAGGCGTCCGACGCCGCGGCCACGCTCACCAGCACCCAGAGCGACAAGATCGCCAACGGGATCAGCGCGGGCAGCATCGACGAGGCCGCGCACTCGGCGGGCCCCGGCCTGGCCGACAAGGTGCTGGCCGCCGGGCGCGACGCGTTCACCACCGGCTTCCACGACGCCATGACCCTGTGCGCCGTGTTCGCCTTCGTCGCCGCGGTGATCGCCGCGCTGACGCTGCGCCACAAGGACCTGCACGAGAGCGCGTTGACCGGCATCCTGCCCGAGCTGCCCGAAGAGGGCGAGGAGTCCGTCCGCGAGACGGCGCCGGCCGGACAGCGCTGACGGAACCCGCCGGGCGGCACTGACCCGGCTCAGGAGGACCGCGCCGGGCGGCACTGACCCGGCTCAGGAGAACCGCCCGCGGCGCCGTACGACAGGCGTCCGCACGGCGAGCGTGACAGTGGCGGCGGGCCCGCGGAAGCGGCCCGCCGCCACTGTCGTTGTCGCCGGGCTTCACAGGAATTCACTTTGACCGATCTGGTCAGTAATGCGACGGCGTCCCGGTGACCAGCCCATTGTGTCTCCCGCAGGGAAAATGCGCTGGTCACCGGGATGAGTTCCGGTCATCGGGACGCGTTCCAGTATGGTATTGCCATCGGAACTGCCGGACGCTAGGCTGTCAAACAATTCCAGTACTGATACGGGGGTATGCGAGTGCTGGCACGAGAATATTCGAGGTCCGACACCTGGTCGGCCTCTCATGCACGGTTGATCGACCCCGCACCACCAGGCCGTACGGCCGGTGACGTCCGGACATCCCGTCCCTCCGTGCCTTCGGGCACGAATCCACGGGAACAGCAATCCGTGATCTCGCACAACTCGTGACTTCGGCTGGAGCCTGACGCGCCGCCGAGGCACTGAGTAATCGTTGTGCCGAGGCACGACTCCACCGCGCTTCACCGTTCCTCTCGCCGAGATTTTTCGCACCCAAAAGCCCAATGCCTGACTTTGTCATGCCGGAAATCAATTCCCCACGAGGGTGCCGGCCCGGTCAGGCATGCGCAGGTCCGTACGAGTGTCACTGCATTTCGTCAGCAACCACGCTCTTAAGGGGACGCAAGGTATGAAGCCGCTCGGCTTAATCGACCGTGTCGATCTTCCGGTCGATAAGATTCCCACCCGTTGGTACAACGTCATCCCGGATCTGCCCCGCTTGCCCGAGGAGTACATCGACAACTCCACCGGCAAGAAGGTCACGCGGGAGTGGCTGGAGCGGCTGTTCGTCAAGTCGATGGCCGCGCAGGAGACCTCGCTGGAGCGCTGGATCACGATCCCCGAGCCGGTACGCGAGGCGTACAAGCTCTGGCGGCCGACCCCGCTGATCCGCGCCGTCGCGCTGGAGCGGGAACTGGGCACTCCGGCCCAGATCTGGTTCAAGTACGAGGCCACCTCGCCCAGCGGCAGCCACAAGCTCAACTCCGCCCTCGCCCAGGCGTACTACGCCAAGCGCGACGGCCACACCCGGCTGGTCACCGACACCGGCGCCGGCCAGTGGGGCAGCGCCCTGGCCATCGCCTGCCAGATCTTCGGCCTCGACCTCACGGTCTTCATGGTGCGGGCGAGCTACCACACCAAGCCGTACCGCCGGAATCTGATGGAGACCTACGGCGCCGAGGTGCGGCCGAGCCCCGGCGACACCACGGACTACGGCCGCAAGCTCCTCGCGGAGTACCCCGACCACCCCGGCAGCGAGGCCACCGCGGTCAGCGAGGCGCTGGAGTGCGTCGACGCCGACGAGGGCACCCGCTTCGCGGTCGGCGCCTTCTCCAACCACTGCCTGCTGCACCACTCGGTGATCGGCCTGGAGCTGAAGGAACAGCTCAGGATGATCGGCCGGACCCCCGACTACCTGATCGCCTCGGTCGGTTGCGGGTCCAACCTCAGCGGCTTCGCCTCGCCCTTCGTCGAGGACAAGCTCAACGGCGCCGACATCACCATCCTGGCCGCCGAGCCGGAGGCGTGCGCGCCGCTGACCTACGGCGAGTACCGGCTGGACTTCGCCGACTCCAACGGCCGCGGCCCCGGTGTGCACACCTACACCCTCGGCCACGAGTTCGTGCCGCCGCCCATCCACGCGGGCGGCCTGCGCTACCACGGTTGCGCCCCGATCGTGGGTCTCATGCGGCACGAGGGGCTGCTCGACGCCGAGGCGTACGGGCAGGTGTCCGTCTTCGACGCGGGCACCACGTTCGCGAAGCTCCAGGGCTACCTCCCGGCCCCCGAGACCTCGCACGCCATCCGGGCCGTCATCGACAAGGCCCTGGAGTGCAAGCGGACCGGGCGCGAGGCCACCATCGTGTTCAACTACAGCGGCCACGGCCTGCTGGACCTGGGCGCGTACGGCCGGTACAACGAGGGCCTGCTGCGCGACGTCGAGAAGGAAGACTTCGTCGCCCCCAGCATGGAGGGCCTCCAGGCATGAGGTCCTACCCTCAGTACATCGACGGCAAGGACGTCGAGGGTGCTCGATGGACGTACGTCCTGCGCGCCTCGGCGTACCTGAAGGAGAACCGCCCGACGTTCAACCTCAAGCGGGCGCTGGAACTCGGGCGGCCCGTGGAGTCGACCGAGGCCGTGGTGGCCCGGTGCGCGGTGGGCGCCCCCGAGGACAACGACCGGGCGCTGGAAGCGGCCCGCAGGGCGAGCCGGACCTTCCGGCTCCTCCCGCAGGAGACCCGCAGCCAGATCGTCCTGGAGTTCAACGAGACGCTGGCCGAACGGTCAGAGGAACTCATCGACATCCTGATCGCCGAGGGGCACCCGCGCCGGCTCGCCCAGTGGGAAGTCAGCGGCATGCTGCGCTGCTGCGACGAGCCGACGGTCCGCTGGTACGAGAGCCAGCTCCACCAGGAGTTCGCGCCGCAGGGCCGCACGCTGGAACTGGTGCGCAAGCCCGACGGCGTGGTGTGCGTCAACCCCCCGCAGAACGCGGCGGGTTCGAACTCCACGCTGGGCGTGCTCGCCCTCCTGGCGGGCAACACGCTGGTGGTGAAGGCGCCGCGCACCACGCCGCTGAGCGTGATGTTCGTCTACCGCGACATCCTCGCGCCGATCCTGGAGAAGCACGGCGCCCCTCCGGGGACGCTCAATGTGATCTGCGGTCACACCGAGGCCGTGCTGCGGACCTGGCTCGCCAGCCCGCTGGTGGACGACATCCTGTTCTTCGGCGACAGCGCCGCGGGCCTCAAGCTCGGCGAGGACTGTCTGCGCAACGGCAAGAAGGCGATCCTGGAACTCGCGGGCAACGACGGCTTCGTGGTCTGGAAGGACGCGGATCTCGAAGCCGCCGCGCGGGCCCTGGAGGAGTCGTTCTACGGCTCCAGCCAGATCTGCATGGTGCCGAAGTACGCGATCGTGCACCCCGAGGTCGCCGACCGCTTCCTCGAGGTGTTCGTGGAGCGCGCCAAGGCCATCGTGCCCGGCTACCCGGAGAACCCGGAGATCCTGCTCAGCCCGGTACTGAAGGTCGACGGCTTCTTCGACTTCCTGTCCGAGGCCGAGACCAAGGGCGCGTCCGTGCTCTGCGGCGGCACGCGCGTGGACGTCGACGGCGAGACATCGAGCACCGGGATGTTCTGCCTGCCGACGGTGGTCAGGGTCGACGGACTCACCGAGTCGCGGGACCTGTCCTGCGTACGCGAGGAGACCTTCTTCCCGCTGCTGCCGGTCGTGGTGCCCGAGGCGACCACGGACGACGACGCGCTGCTGGAAGACATCATCGACTTCCTCAACGCCAACAAGTACGGGCTGCGCAACTCGGTGTGGACCGGCGACGAGCAGACCGCTCACCGGTTCGCCGACGGCGTGACCAACGGCGGCCTGCTGAAGGTCAACGACTCGCACATCGGGTTCAACTCCATCCTCTCCACCCACGGTGGCAACGGCCTCACCGGCGGACCGTACGGAGAGCTGAACTACGCGGGACTGCGCACCACGCACCTCCAGGGCATTTCGTGGGGTGACGGTGATCCGCGTCCGCTGGACTCGCAGATCGTCCCGGCCGGCGAAAGGGCGCGGAGCTAAGACCATGACGACCAAGGGCCTGGCCGGGAGCGAAATCCGGCGAAACCGTACGGACGCCGAGCACTTCGACGTCATCATCGTGGGCGCCCGCTGTGCCGGGTCGCCGCTCGCCACGCTGCTCTCGCGCGCGGGCCTGAAGGTCGTCGTGGTCGAGCAGGCGACGTTCCCCCGTGAGGTGCTCTCCTCGCACCTCATGGAGGCCGACGGACTCCTGTTCCTCAAACGCCTCGGTGTGCTCGACTCCGTCGAGAAGACCGGTGTGCGTTTCATGCGCCGCGCCGACACCAAGCTCAACGACTTCCACGTCGTCTCGCAGTTCCCGCTGCGTTTCGACGACGTGGGCGGCGCGACCTTCCTGCGTCGGCACCTGCTCGACTCGATCCTCCACGAGGCCGCGGTCGAGGCCGGTGCCGACGTCAGGATGGGCACCAAGGTCGTCGAGATGATCTGGGAGCGCGGCCGGGTGGCCGGTGTGCGCGCCCAGCACGACGGCAAGGAGACGGTGCTGCGCGCGCCGCTCGTCGTGGGCGCGGACGGCCGCAACTCGACGGTCGCGTACATGGTCGGCTCGCGCAAATACAACGTTGTACCCAACGAACGCTCCTACTACTTCACCTTCTTCGAGGGCGCCCACCCGTCCTCCGACGACACCTTCGTCTTCCACCGCTGGGGCGACCGGATGGTGTGGGCGGGCCCCGCGGACAACGGCCTGTACCTGGTCGGCGTCTCTCCCGAGGGACACGAACGCGAGTACTTCCGCCGCAACACCGAAGCGGGCCTGCTGGCCCACATGCGGTCCTGCGAACCGACCGCGGAGGCGCTGGCCGACGCGAAGATCGCCACCAAGATCTCCGGGATCGTCAAATTCGAGGGCTACTTCCGGCAGTCCTCCGGACCCGGCTGGGTGCTGGTCGGCGACGCGGGCCACTTCAAGGACCCCTCCGCCGGCCGCGGCATCGGCGACGCCTTCCGCCAGGTGGAGCGCCTCGCGCCCGCCATCGTCGCCGCCCTCGGCCGCTCGGGCCCCGGTGTGTCGGCGCTCGGCCAGGACGAGACGCTGCGGCTGTGGACGCAGTGGCGCGACCGCCGCTTCGAGGGCCACTACTGGCTCGCGAACATCCTCGGCGAGGCGGGCGCGCTGCCCGCCGCCGTCCCCGAGGCGCTCAAGGGCATGGCCGAGCGCGGCGAGATCGGCCGCTTCCTCGACCTCTACCACCACCGCTCGAAGTACTACGAGGTCTTCCCGCTGACCGACATGGCCGTGATCACCGGACGGATGATGCTGTCCGGCAAGCACAAGCGGCTGCCGCTGGTGCGGGAGACCGTCAAGCTGCTGGCCCGCGAGCCGCGCCGCCGGTGGATCAACCGCCACCCGCAGTTGGTGTCCTCCGACGTCACCGCGGCCCCGCCGGTACGCGTACGGCCCGTCCCGTCCGCCGCCGCCGACCCGCTCCCGGCCCCGGCCCCGCAGAACGGCTCCAACGGCTCCGCCGGCGCGAACGGGACCACCGGCTCCAACGGGACCACCGGCTCCGTAGTGAAAGACGCCGATCAGAAGAACGCGGAGGTCTGAACGTGCTGCATGTGACAGACGAGCCCAGCGCGGAAGCCGATGTCATCGTCGTCGGCGCGGGCCTGGCGGGACTGACGGCGACCCGCGAGCTGAAAGAGGCCGGGTGGACCGTCAAGACGCTCGAAGCGCGCGAGCGCGTCGGCGGACGGCTCAAGGGCCTCGACGTGGGCGGCGGCAAGGCGGTCGACCTGGGCGGCGAGTACTTCGGCGACAAGAGCACGATGATCGCCGAGACCGCCGAGTCCGTCGGCGTGACCGGCTTTCGCAGCTACGACGAGGGCGAACGCCTCACCTTCGTCAACGGCCGCCGCCACGCGTACTCCGGCCTGTTCCCCTGGCGGATGGGCCCGGCCGCCATCGCCGACCTCGGCCAGGCGATCCTGAAGATCGAGCGCATGGCGCGCACGGTCCCGCCCGACGGCCCGTGGAACGCGCCGAACGCCGAGAAGCTGGACAGCCAGACCCTCTGGTCGTGGATGCAGCGCAACGTCACCACCTCCACCGCGCGGGCCTTCATCACCATGATGATCGAGGCCGCCTTCTGCGCCCGCCCGGCCGACCTGTCGCTGATGCACGTGCTCTACTACGCCAACGCCTCCGGCGGCTTCCGCTACCTGCTGGAGGTCAGCGGCGGCATCCAGCGCTACCGCTTCGACGGCGGCGCGCACAGCATCCCGAAGAAGATGGCCGCGCGGATGCCCGACGAGGTACGCGTCGGCGCCGCCGTCCGCACCATCGAGCAGCGCTCCGACTCCGTCGTGGTCTCGGGCCCCGGCTTCGAGTACCGCGGCCGGTGGGTCGTCGTCGCCATCCCGGTCACGCTCGCCGGACGCATCACCTACGCGCCCTCGCTGCCCGGCTACCGCGACCAGTTCGCGCAGCGGATGCCCGCGGGCGCCGCCATGAAGTGCCTGGCGGTCTACGACGAGCCGTTCTGGCGCGCCGCCGGGCTCAGCGGCCAGATCACCAGCAGCGACGGCCCGTTCCGGGTCGCCTTCGACACCTCGCCCGCCGACGGCAGCCCCGGCGTGATGTCGGCCTTCGTCACCGGCTCCGCCGCCCGCGCGCTGACCCGCCTGTCGCCATCCGAGCGGCGTACCGCCGTACTCGACGGACTGGTCGCCGGGCTCGGCGCGAAGGCGGGCAAGCCCCGCGAATTCGTCGAACAGAACTGGCTGGACGAGGAGTTCACCCGCGGCTGCTACCACGGCTTCGGCCCGCCCGGACTGTACACGGCGTACGGCAAGGCGCTGCGCGAGCCGATCGGCCGGATCCACTGGGCGGGCACCGAGAGCGGTGTCCACCAGATGGGTTCGATGGGCGGCGCCGTCGACTCCGGCCGCCGGGTGGCCCGCGAGCTGTTCGCGCGGGCGGCGGAGGAGCGCGGCGAGGAGCGCAAGCCGGACACCACGATCAGCGGCGCGGTGAGCCATGGCCAGTAGACCCAGACGCGCCGCCGCCCGGCCGCCGCTGCTCATCGTGGGCGGTTACGGAGTGGTGGGCGAGCACGCGGCGCGGCTGATCCGGCAGCGCCACCCCGACCTGCCGATCGTGCTGGCGGGCCGCAACCCCGAACGGGCGACGGCGCTGGCCGCGCGGATCGGCGCGAGCACCGCCGTCATCGACGTACGCGCCGAACGCCCGCTGGGGGCGCTGCCCGAGCGGCCCGCGGCCGTCCTCGCCGTGGTCAGCGACCCCGGCGACCACCTCATCGTGGACGCCATGCGCCGGGGCATCCCGATCGCGGACATCAACCGCGCGGGCCACGCCGGGATTCTCGACGTCACCGTCGCGGTCTCGCGTGAACGGCCCACGTCCCCCGTGCTGTTGTCGGGCGCCTGGTACGCCGGGCTCAACGCGCTGATGGCCGCCGCGGCCGTCCGCGAACTCGGCCAGGCCGAGCGGGTGGAGATCGCGGTGCTGTCCTCGTCCGACGACAAGGTCGGCCCCGACTCCTGGGGCTTCGCCGAACGGCTGGCCTGGCCGTACTACGCGATGCGCGACGGCAGGCGGCAGCCCACGCACCCGCTGACCGGCCGCCGCCTGGTGCGCTGCGCCGACGGCAACGAGCGGCCCGCCGCGTATGTGAGCACGCTGGAGCAGACCACCGTGCCGCTCACCCTCGGCGTGCCGACGGTCGAGACCCGCATCGCGCTCCAGAGCGTGCCGTCGCTGTACGCGATGATCGGGCTGAAGCGGTCGGGCGCGCTGCGGGCGCTGACCAAGCCGCCGCTGCACGGGGTGCGCGCGGCGCTCTTCCAGAGCGCGGGCACCGGCGACTTCTGCGGGCTCACCGTCACCGCGCACAGCGCGAACCGCTCGGTCTCCATCGATCTGCTCGACACCCGCGGCCAGGGCCACCTCAGCGCGATGGGCGCGGTCCGCGCGGCCGAGCGCGTGCTGAGCCGGGACCTGCCGGCCGGGATCTCGTTCCCCGAGCAGTCCGCGGAACCCGAGACGGACATCGAGATGTTGCGGCAGGCCGGAGTCGTCGTCCGGCTCACCGGCTTCGCCAAGGAATTCCCACCGACACCGGCTCCCAGTGCCACGACGTGATGTCGATGGCCGAGGCGCGAGAGGAACTCGCATCACTATGAACAAGAGCGATACGCCGGCTGTTCTGCTCAGCACCCTGCGTACGGTCGGCGCGGCGGCGTTCCTGGCGCCCGCCATCGGGGCGAAGAAGCTGCACATCAACGAGGACGCCGACGGCGAGTACCTGGTCCGGCTGTTCGCCGCCCGTAACATCGCCCTGATCGTGGGCGTCCTGGCCAGCAGGGGCGAGACCCGCAGGCTGCTGCTCAAGGCCGGCATCCTCTGCGACGGCCTCGACGTCGCGGCCGGAATCCTCGGCCACCGCAAGGGCCGGCTGAAGAAGTCCACGGTGGTCGACACCGGCGCCGCGGCCACCGCGACCCTGCTCGGCCTGCTGGCGCTGGCGAGCACCGAGCGCGCGGGGGAGTCCTGATGACCACCACGCACGAGCCGGTGGCCGATGCCGCGTCCGCGCCCGAGGACCGCAGGGACAAGGTCTGCGTCATCGGCGCGGGCTCCGCGGGCATCGCGATGTGCCGCTCGCTGAAGATCCGCGACATCGCCTTCGACGCGTACGAGCGGCGCTCGGAACTCGGCGGCCTGTGGCGGTATCCCGCGCAGGGCGGCAAGAGCTGCGCGTACCCGGCGCTGTTCGCCAACACCTCCAAGACCGTCATGCAGTTCCCGAGCTTCCCGATGCCGGACGACTACCCGGACTACCCCCACCACACCCAGGTGGCGCGGTACTTCGACTCCTACGTCGACCACTACGGGCTGCGCGAGCACATCCAACTGGACACCGAGGTCAGCCGGGTCGAGCAGGCGGCGGGCGGCGGCTGGGCGGTGACCTTCGGCGACGGCACGACGCATCTGTACCGCGCGGTGATGGTCGCCTCCGGCGGGCGGCACGGGCTGCCGCTCTTCGGCTCGTACGAGGGCAAGTTCACCGGCACCGAGATGCACTCCTACGACTACGAGGGTCCGGCGGACCTCGCGGGCAAGAAGGTCGTGATCATCGGTCTCGGCGCCACCTCCGCCGACATCGCCACCGAGGTGTCGCGGGTCGCGGAGGCCACGTACCTGTCGGTGCGCACCGGCCACTACGTCGTCCCGAAGATCCTCGAAGGCGGCCCGATCGACAAGCTGTCGCCGATGATGAAGAAGCTCTCGGTCGAACAGCGGCGCCCGCTGGTGACGTTGATGATCAAGCTGGTGCACGGCCACATGTCGGCGTACGGGCTGCCCGACCCGCCGTACAAGGTCGGGCAGGGGCCGCTGGTCGCCAGCAGCGAGCTGCTGCCCGCCATCGCGCACGGCAGGATCACCGCCAAGCCGGTGATCGACACGGTCGACGGCCGTACCGTTCGCTTCTCGGACGGCACCGAGACCGAGGCCGATGTGATCATCCACTGCACCGGCTACAAGATCGACTACCCCTTCCTCGACGACACGCTCGTCGGCGACGGCGAGGACGCGCCCGCGCTCTACCACCAGGTGGTGCCGCCGGAGACCGAGGGCCTGTACTTCATCGGCCTGCTGCACTCGATGATGTCGCTGATGCCGCTGGCCGAGTTCCAGTCGGAGTGGGTCGGCGACCTGCTGACCGAGACCGTCAGCCTCCCCTCGCGCGCGCAGATGTGGTCGGAGCTGAGGAACGCCCGCCGCCGCCAGGACAAGCGGTTCCACGACTCGTCCGGCCATCTGCTGGTCGACCCCAACGAATACGAACGGCTCATGGCGGACGAGCGCCGCAAGTACGCAACCACCGATCGCACGGGTGTCGGCACGGCAACCCGCAGGAAGGGATGAGTCGTATGGTTTCGATCGCTGGCGACCGGACACGGTCCAAGATCCCGCTCTCCGCCCGGCGTCTGGACGCGGCCAAGATGCTCAAGGCCCAGTTCAAGCCCGACCGGGTCGCCCTGGTCAAGCCGCTCAACGTCGGCCTGGTCGCCGAGCGCGCGGCCGAGAAGCACGGCCGGGTGCCGATCTACCTCGACCAGCCGTTCACCTGGGACCCCGAGCAGCGCGTCGAACTCGACTTCGTCGAATTCGCCACCCTGGTCGACCAGATGGCCGCCGTCCTGAAGTCCGCGGGCGTCAAGCGCTGGGACCGGGTCGCGATCGTCAAGTCGCCCAACTACGACATCCAGGCGCTGGCCTGGGCGACCGCCAGGATCGGCGCGATCCCCGCGCTGCTGTCGGCCCGCCTGGACCCGGACATCATCAACATCCTGCTGGAGCGCCTCCAGGCGAAATTCCTGGTCACCGACCCCGAGGTCGCCAAGTACGCCCGGCTGGACGGCGAGCGGCTGCGGCACCTGGGCATGACCGCCATCGCCGACATCGACGGCGGCATACCGGTGGCGGACCTGTGGGGCGGCCGGATTCCGGCGCCGAGTCCGCTCAAGGACGACGAGCCGATGCTGATCACCCACACGTCGAGCACCACCGGGGTGTCCAAGCTCGCCGAGGCGTCCGCCAAGGGCGTGTCCTACAACGCCCTGATGGAGTCGATCTTCCCCGGCTTCCACACCCCCGACGAGCTGTTCGCCAGCGCCATCTCGCACGTCCATGTGCGGGCCGCCATCACGCAGATGGCGTCCTTCTCGCGCGGCACCCCGCTGCTGGGCATCGCCAGGCCCGACGAGGAGACGATGCTGCGGCTGCTGCCCCAGTACCGGCCCACGATCCTGGAGTCGCACCCCAACAACTTCATGGGCTGGGAGCGGATCATCGACGATCCGTCGGAGCCGTTCTCCAGCATCCGGCTGTACTTCAACTCCTTCGACGCGATGCACCCGCGCACCATCCAGGCGCTGCTGGACGCGTCCAAGCGCAAGTACCCGGTCTGGCTCCAGTGCTACGGCATGACCGAGACGCAGGTGGTCTCGGTCCGCCCGTACACCCGTGGCTCGTTCGGCCGGCTCAAGGGCCGCGACACCCGCAGCGTCGGCTGGGAGGTGCCCGGCATCCGGGCCAGGATCGCCGACCCGGAGACCGGCAAGCGCCGCTCCGACCAGTCGGAACCGGGCATGATCCAGGTCAAGACCCCGGCCCGCGCGCTGTCGTTCGTGGGCACGCCGGAGAAGTTCGCCGAGCGGCGGCACGGCAAGTGGTTCGACACCGGCGACTGGGGGCGGCGCGGCCGGCTCGGGCAGATCGAGATCCTGGACCGCATCGCGGACCGGATCGAGGGCGTCGAGAGCTGCCTGTGGATCGAGGACGTGCTGCTGGAGCGGATTCCCAACGCCGAGGAGATCGTGGTCGTCCCCGACGAGCAGGGCAAGCCGGTCCCGGTGGTCTGCATGCGCGACGGGAAGTCCCTCGACCCCGAGGTCTGGAAGTCCGCCTCCGCCGGGATCACCGGCCTGGGCGTCCCGTTGGAGGTCACGCCCGACGACCTCCAGCGCACCGCGACCGTCAAGGCCCGGCGCTACCTCCTCACCGAGATGATCAAGAACCGCGACAACGGCGGTCTGGAGGCGGTCAGCCAGGACGTGGTGCTGCGCGACGGCGCGTAACCACGGTCCACGTCACGGCCGGTGCACGGCGGAACCCAGCGCGGATCGACACCCGAACTGTAGGAGAGGGCATTGCACGACATCAGCGAGTACCCATCGATAGAAGCCGATGTGATCGTCGTCGGTGCGGGTTTTGCCGGGATCACGGCCGCGCGCGAACTGAAGATGGCCGGGAAGAGCGTGGCGCTGCTCGAAGCCCGCTCCCGCCTCGGCGGCCGGTCGCTGAGCAAGCCCCTCGGGGACGGCAAGGTCGCCGAACTGGGCTGTGAGTTCTACGGCCAGGCCGGGACGATCAGCCACCGGGCCGCCCAGTCCGTCGGCATCAAGACCGCGAAGGTCTACGACACCGGCTACCGGCTGATCGACGACGGCGGCAAGATGCAGCCCTGGAAGGGCATGGCGCCCAAGGTCAGCGCGGCCACGCTGCTGGACTTCGGCCAGGCGGCGCTGCGCATCGAGCGGATGCGCCGCGAAGTACCGCAGGACGCCCCCTGGGAGGCCCCGCACGCCACCCAGTGGGACAGCGAGACCATGTGGTCCTGGACGCAGCGCAATGTCCGCACCAAGGGCGGCCGGGCCCTGATGCGGCTGATGATCGAGGCGGGCATGGCCGCCGCACCGGCCGACGTCTCCCTGCTGCACGTCCTCAACTACTCCAACGGCACCGGCGGGTTCAGGGCCATGACCCAGATCACCGGCGGCACCCTGGAGAACCGCTTCGTCGGCGGCTCGCACAACCTCGCGACGACCCTGGCGAAGACCGTCGACGACGAGACGTATCTCAACGCCGAGGTCCGCAGCATCCAGCACTCCGGTGAGCACGTCCGGGTGCGCGGCGCCGGATTCGAGGCGGTCGGCCGCTGGGTCGTGATGGCCGTGCCCGTGCCGCTGGCCGGGCGGATCGAGTACGACCCGCCGCTGCCCGAGCACCGCGACCACGTCAGCCAGCGCATGACGATGGGCGCCGCCATCAAGTACCTGGCCCTGTACGACGAGCCGTTCTGGCGCGCCGAGGGCTTCACCGGGCATGTGATCAGCCACTCCAGCCCGGTACGCGCCACGGTCGACAGTTGCCCGCCCGACGGCACGCCCGGCGTCCTCACCGGCTTCGTCACCGGGCCGCCCGCCCGGCAGGTCGCCAAGCTGCCCGCGGGGGAGCGACGCGCCCTGGTCCTGCGGGAGCTGGAGCGCTTCTTCGGGCCGCGCGCGGGCAAGCCGTACGACCTGCTGGAGCAGAACTGGATGGCGGAGCCGTACACCCGCGGCTGCTACCACGCCTACGCCCCGCCCGGTCTGTACACCGAGTACGGTCCCGCGCTCAAGCAGCCGGTCGGCCGGATCCACTGGGCCGGAGCGGAGTCCGTGCCCCACGAGTTCGGGTCGATGTCCGGGGCGATCTACTCCGGCCGCCGCGTCGCCACCGAGATCATCGGGCGCGAGACCGGCGAGGACCCCGGGCGGCTGCTGGTGACCCAGAAGACCGCCGTGCCCGTCGAAGAGCCCACGCGATGAGATCCGGAAGCGCCCACGCGACGAAAGGCGACTGCCAGCGTGCCTGAGAACCTGGAAACACCCCGTATCGGCTCGGGCATGATCATGTCCCTGCACCTCGCCGAGGTCGGCCCCGCCAAGGCCATGAGCGCCCTGCGCAACGGGCCCAAGCCCGAGGCGCACGAGGGCCTGCACTGGGCGAGCCCCTTCCTGATGAGCCCGCTGCGCTCGCAGAGCGCGATGTTCGACGTCAAGCCCACCGGCGCCGCGATGATCGCCGCGTGGGACAACGACGAGGCGCTGGACCGCTTCCTGTCGCACCCGGTCGCCAAGCCGTACGAGAACGGCTGGCGGGCCCGGTTCGAGCCGGTCCGCACCCTTGGCGCCTGGCCCGGCCTGCTGGAGCTGCCGCGCCGCGAGATACCCGTGGACGATCACCCCATCGGGGTGCTCACCCTGGCCCGCGTACGCCTCAACCGGGTGGTGCCGTTCGTCGCCGCCGCCTCGCACGCCGAGCGCGACGCCGCCCACCACCCCGCCTTCCTCGAGGGCACCTCGCTGATCAGGCCGCCCAATCAGGTGGCGACCTTCTCGCTCTGGCGCAGCGTCAAGGAAATGCGCCAGTACACGGTCGGTTCCTACCCCGGCGGCCACGTCAGGGCGATGAAGAAGCACGAGGAACGCGATTTCCACCACGAAACGCTGTTCGTGCGGCTCAGGCCGTACGCGGTCGACGGACATTGGAGCGGGCGCAATCCGCTCGATATGCTCAAGCCGCTGACCACCAACTGAGGCCAATGCGGGGAGTGCTGACGGAGCATCCGTCGAATAAACCCCGCCACGGCGAGCCGACAGACGGGTTTGACGTATGACCATGGAACAGATCGAACTCTCGGCCGGGACGATCGACTACCAGGACACCGGCGGCGACGGGCCGGTGCTCGTCCTGCTGCACGGCCTCCTGATGGACGAGACCCTCTGGGCGGACGTGGTCGCCGATCTGCGCGCGGACCACCGGTGCGTGGTGCCGGTGCTGCCGATGGGCGCCCACACCAAGCCGGTCAAGGAGGACGCCGACCTTTCGCCGCGCGGACTCGCCCGGCTGGTCGGGGAATTCATCGAACGGCTGGATCTGGACAATGTCACCCTGGTCGGCAATGACACCGGCGGCGCCGTCGTGCAATTGCTCGTGGACGAAGGCGCGCCGCGCGTCGGCTCAATTGTGCTGGCGTCCTGCGACGCATTCGACAACTTTCCGCCGGGGCTGACCGGCAAGACCGTCGTGATGACCGGCAAGTTGTCGCCCACCTTCTTCGGCCTTTTCATGCAGCAGATGCGGCTGAAGCTGGTACGGCGCCAGCCGATCGCCTTCGGCTGGCTCACCAAGCGGGGCGACGCCGTCAGCAAGAACTGGATCAAGCCGATCCTCGCCCAGGCCGACGTGCGGCGCGACACGGTGCGGGTGCTCCGCGGTATCGCCGCCGACAAGAAGCTGCTGGTCGGCGTGAGCGAGGGGCTCTCCTCCTTCGACCGGCCCGCGCTGGTGGTGTGGGCCGAGAAGGACCGCGTCATGCCGCCCGCGCACGGCCGCCGGCTCGCCGAGATCCTGCCGCAGGGAAGCCTCGTCGAGATCGCCGACAGCTACTCGCTCCTCCCGCTCGACCAGCCCACCCAATTCGCCACCGCGGTACGGGAGTTCACCCGCAAGAGCTGATCCTCCCCATGCCGTGACGACCCGGTGCCGGCGGTTCGGGGCACCGCCCCGAGCCGCCCGTACGCCTTGCCCTGCCCGAAAACACCCGCCCACAAGGTTCCCTCTCGCCTCCGCCTCCCCTCATGGCAACCGCCCGCGCCGGTCACCACCGGCGTATCGCGCCCGCACCCGTGCCCGGTCGGGGGACCAGGCCACCGGATGGAGAAGACCCATGAGCATTGCGGCGGACCTCGCCGTCTGCCTCGTCGGCGCCGGCCCGCGGGGCCTGTCCGTACTGGAGCGGCTCTGCGCCCACGAGCGCAAGTCGCCCTCCTGCTCCTCGCTGACGGTCCACGTGGTGGACCCCGCCGAGCCGGGGGCAGGAAGCGTCTGGCGCACCGACCAGTCGCGGCATCTGCTGATGAACACCGTCGCCTCCCAGATCACCGTCTTCACCGACGACCGGGTGACCATCGACGGCCCCATCGAGCCGGGCCCGAGCCTGTACGAGTGGGCGAAGGGCCTGCTGGGGCCGGGGGACGGCGATCCGGGGGCCGGGGCGCCGGGCGGTGCCGTGCCGGGGAGCCGTATGCCCGACGCGCACGACCCGGAGGACCTGGCCGAGGCCCGGCGGCTCGACCCCGACTCGTACCCCACCCGCGCCTTCTACGGCCGCTACCTGCGCTCCTGCTTCCTGCGGATCACCGGCAACGCGCCCGCGCACGTCGCCGTCGAGGAACACCGCTCGCGCGCGGTGGCCGTCGCCGACGCCATGGGCGACCCGGACGGGCCGCAGAGCATCCGGCTGGACAACGGCGCATGGCTGCACGGGCTGGACGCGGTGGTTCTCGCCCAGGGCCATGTCGCCGCGCGCCCGACCCCGCGCGAGGAGCGCACCGCGACGCTGGCCGCGATCCACCGGCTGACGTACATCACCCCCGCCAACCCGGCGGACGTCGACCTGTCCCGGATCGCTCCCGGCGAGACGGTGCTGCTCAGGGGCCTCGGCCTGAACTTCTTCGACCACATGACGCTGCTCACCGCGGGCCGCGGCGGCACCTTCCGCAGGGAGGGCGACCGGCTGGTCTATCTGCCGTCCGGGCGCGAGCCGTCGCTGTACGCCACCTCCCGGCGCGGGGTCCCGTACCACGCGCGCGGCGAGAACCAGAAGGGCGCGTACGGCCGTTACCACCCGCGGCTGCTCACCCCCGCCTACATCGCGGCCTCCCGCGACCGGGCGACCGGCGGTCCCGGCCTGCACTTTCGGACCCATCTGTGGCCGCTGATCTCCAAGGAGGTCCAGAGCGTCTACTACCAGGCGCTGCTGCACGCCCAGGACCGCGCGGCGGAGGGCGCGGAGCTGGGCGTGCGCTTCCTGGAGACGGCCGGGTCGCGCGAGGAGACCGAACTCCTCGACAAGTACGGCGTCGAGCCGGAGGAGCGCTGGAGCTGGGAGCGGCTGCTGACGCCCTACCTGGGACGGCGGTTCGCCGACCGGGAGGAGTTCAGGGTCTGGCTGCTCGGGTACTTGGCGCGCGATGTGCGCGAGGCCAGGGCGGGCAATGTCAGCGGCCCGCTGAAGGCCGCGCTCGACGTGCTGCGCGATCTGCGCAACGAGGTGCGGCTGGCCGTGGACCACGGCGGACTCGACGGCACGTCGCACCGGGACGAGCTGGAGGGGTGGTACACCCCGATGAACGCCTTCCTGTCCATCGGGCCTCCCGCCTCCCGCATCGAGGAGATGATCGCGCTGATCGAGGCGCGGGTGCTGGTGGTCACGGGACCCGGCACCGAAGTGCGCCTCGACCCGGCCAGGCCCGCTTTCGTCGCCTCGTCGCATGTCGTACCGGGGCCGCCGGTCGTGGCCTCCGCGCTGATCGAGGCGCGGCTGCCGGAGCCGGACCTGCGCCGGACCGCCGAGCCGCTGCTGAACTACCTGATGGCGACCGAGCAGTGCGCGCCGTACCGCATCCCGACCGGCTCGGGCGGCGGATACGAGTCCGGCGGCCTCGCCGTCACCGAGCGCCCCTACCGGCTGCTCGACCCGCGCGGGCAGGCGCATCCGCGCCGCTTCGCCTACGGTGTGCCGACCGAGTCCGTGCACTGGGTCACGGCGGCGGGCATCAGGCCCGGCGTCGACTCGGTGACGCTCGGCGACTCGGAGTCCATCGCGTGCGCGCTGCTCGCGCTGGCGGCGGGCGGCCGGGGCGCCGGTGACCCGGAGGCGCGGGGCGCGGTCCCCGCGGCCAGGCTGGCCGGGGCCGGGGCCGGGGCTTCGGGCAGCGGGGCTTCCGGGAGCGGGGTTTCCGGCAACGGTGTTTCCGGGAGCGGCGTTTCCGGCAGCGGGGCCGCGGGCAACGGGTCTTCCGGCGAGGGGGCCACGGGTGCCGGTTCCGGCGTCGGCGCTTCCGCCGCTGTCGCCGGGGCTTCGGGCGCGGACCCCGCCGTCCTGGCCGAGACCCACACCTTCGGAGTGATCGTATGAGCAGCCGGCCCAGTGAGCAGGACACCCTCATCGACGCCGGGCTGCTCTCGCCGGTCCGGGCGGGCACCCCGGTCGAGGCGGCGGTGTCCGACATCGCCTGGCTCCAGGCGATGCTGGACGCCGAATCCGCGCTGGCCCGCGCGCAGGCCAGGCTCGGCACGCTGCCGAAGTCGGCGGCCACGGCCATCGCGGCGGCGGCGCACACCGACCTGATGGACCTGCGCGCGCTGGCGCTCGCCTCCCGCGAGACCGCCAACCCGGTGGTCGGCCTGGTCCAGGCGCTGACCCGGGCGGTCGCCGAACACGACCCGGCGGCGGCCGAGTACGTCCACCGCGGCTCGACCAGCCAGGACGTCCTCGACACCGGGATGATGCTGGTCGCCGCGCGGGCGCTGCGGCTGATCCGCGGCGACCTCGCGCGGGTCGAGCGCGCGCTGGCCGCGCTCGCCGCCGAGCACCGCGACACCCCGATGGCGGGCCGCACCCTCGCGCTGCACGCCGTGCCGACCACCTTCGGCCTCAAGGCGGCGGGCTGGCGGCAGGGCGTACTCGACGCGGACGCCCGGCTGGCCGCGCTGCTCGACCACGGACTGCCGGTCTCGCTCGGCGGGGCCGCGGGCACGCTGGCCGGATACCTCGCGTACGCGCGGGTCGACGGGTACGGCGCCGGTGCCGGGGACACCGCCGCCGGTACGGGAGTCGACGGCGGTGGGCAGGCCGGTGACCCGGGGGAGTACCTGGACGAGCTGGTCGCGGCCTTCGCCGACGAGACCGGCCTCGCCAGGCCCGTACTGCCCTGGCACGCGCTGCGTACGCCCGTCGCGGACCTGGCGGCGGCGCTCGCGCTCACCGCGGGCGTCCTCGGCAAGATCGCGGTCGACGTGCAGTCGCTGGCCAGGACCGAGGTCGCGGAGGTGGCGGAGCCGGGAGTCACGGGGCGCGGCGCGTCGTCGGCGATGCCGCACAAGCGCAATCCGGTGCTGTCCACGCTGATCCGCAGCGCTGCGCTCCAAGTCCCGGTGCTGGCGGCCGGTCTGACGCAGTGTCTGGTCGCGGAGGACGAACGGTCGGCCGGGGTCTGGCACGCCGAGTGGCAGTTCCTGCGCGAGTGCCTGCGGCTGGTCGGCGGGGCCTCGCACACCGCGGCGGAACTGGCCGAGGGGCTCGCCGTCCACCCCGCCCGTATGCGCGACAACCTGGACATGACGGGCAGTCAGGTCGTCTCCGAGCGGATCGTGGCCGTCCTCACCCCGCGTCTCGGCAAGGCCGCCGCCCGCGCGTTGCTCACCGCGGCCTCCGCGGCAGCCGCCGACTCCGGCCGCCCGCTCGCCGACGTCCTCGCCCAATCCCCTGACCTGGCGGGTCACTTCGGCCCGGACGAGCTGTCCGCCCTGTGTGACCCGACCGCGTACCCGGGCGCGGCGGGCGCCCTGGTCGACCGCGCGCTGCGCGAGGACGGGCCGAGGCCGTAGCGGGGACCGCGCCGGCCGCGGGCGTGGCGGCGCGCTCGCTACTCCCCGGTGAGGCCGTCCACCGACTCGCGGATCAGGTCCGCGTGGCCGACGTGCCGCGCGTACTCCTCGACCATGTGGAAGAGGATCCAGCGCAGGCTGGGCGCCCGGCCCGCGGCGTCCGCGCGCCGCGAGAGCGTGTCGAGCCCGCCCTCGGCCAGCGCCGCGGCGGTCAGTTCACGCGAGCGCGCGACGCAGTCCTCCCAGAGCGTACGGATCTGCTCCGGGGTGTCGTCCGCGGCCGAGTGCCAGTCCCAGTCGGCGTCCGCCGACCAGTCGACCGTGTCCCACGGCGCCTCCGGCGACCGCCCGGCCAGCCACTGCGAGAACCACCACTGCTCCACGTACGCCAGGTGCTTGAGCATGCCGCCCAGCGTCATGGCGGAGGTGGGAAGGGCCGCCGCGAGCCCGGCCGCGTCGAGTCCCGCGCACTTCCACGCCAGCGTCGCCCGCTGGAAGTCGAGGAAGCCCAGCAGTGTCTCGGTCTCCCCGCCCGTCTCGGGGGGAAGCGGCCGGCCCTGCTCGTCGATGTCGGTCATGAGCAGGGAGTATAGGAGCCGTTCGCGGTTCCGGGCGGTCGCCGCGGCTCCGCCTACACCTTGTCGAGCCAGATCACGATCCCGGTCAGGTCGCTGAGCACGGCCGCGACCCCCGCCCTGATCGAGGCCGCGCAGCGCGCCGCGGTGAACGAACCGGCGTCGTACGTCGAGGACATGCCGAGCCCTTCGCCCCGGAAGGACGCGCCGGACCAGTCGACGGCGGTGACATTGTGCGTCGGCTCGGCCAACTCCGCACCCACGACGAGGAATTGCTGCGACAGGTGGTTCGCGGTGACCGGCACGAGCGGGTCGATCAGGTCGTTGCCCGCGCTGACGATGAGGTCCGCGTGCATGTCGAGCGCCCTGGTGACGCTCGGCAGCAGGTCGGCCGCACCGTCCGCGACGACGGTCCTGAGCTTGACGTGCTCCTCGTCCGCCCACTTCTCGACCGCGTCGACCAGCGACCGCGTCGGCCGGTCGGTGCCCGCGCTGAGCAGCACCACGCGGTAGCCCTTCGGCGGGTGGACGCCCTCCCACGAACCGGGCGCCGGGGTGACGGTCGACTCGGGCGCGGGCGGCGACACGCTGTCCACGAAGCGCGGGCCGAGCGTGCCGACGGGCGAGGGTTTGGCGCGCGGCTGCGACCAGTCGTCGTCGGAGCCGCATCCGGCGGTTCCGAGGGCCAGCGCGGTGACCGCCGCCAGCATGGCAACGGCCCGAAGCGGGGGGCGCACGTCGATCGTCCTCCGAGATGAGTGGTGAGCGGTGACTGCTGAGCGATTGGTGCTGAGCGGAGAGAGGTGAGCGGTGAGCGCTGAGCGATAGGTGCTGAGCGCTGAGCGATAAGGGGTGAGCGAGGTGCCGAGGGCTTGCTGTGAACGGTGTGACGAGAGAACGCCCTGGTGAGAGCCATGGGCGGGTGCCGCGGGTCCATCCTGCGACGCCGATCGCCTCCGTGGGGAACCTCGAACGCCTTTGCGGACCTTGTTGGCCCAGGGTTCGCCGACCCGCCGGTTTCAGTTCACCCGTGACGTGCAGCGTGCTCCTCCTACCCAAGGAGTCCCATGTCAGAGCGGGTCCGTCGCGCCGTCATCTGCATCGCCGCGGCGCTGATCGGTTTCCTCGGCGCCGTCCAACCGGCGTTCGCCCACGGCTTCTCGTCCACCGCGTACGTCCATGTGACGGCGGCGGACGAAGGCCATGTCCGTACTTCCCTCAAGCTTGAATACGACCTTTTTGTCATATCCGCTGCCGATGCCGAACATGACGACGACCTCTTCCGCACCGGCAACGGCGCCTTCGACGCCGGTGACACCACAGCGCAGGCCGCGGCCCTCAACGCCCACAAGAAGTCGGCCGTCGCCTATGTCACCCAGCGCTTCTCGGTCACCGCCGCGGGCAAGGCGTGCGCGCCGGAGCAGGTCGGCGACTTCACGATGGACCGGCAGGAGGGCGTGCCGTACACCGTCCTGCTGCTGGACTGGGACTGCCAGGAGCTGGCCGGTGACCACCGGGTCCGCAGCGGCCTGTTCCCCGACAGCGAGACATACGTCCGCGGTACGAAGACGATCGTCACGTACGACCTGGACGGCCGCTCCGGCAGCGCGGCGCTCGACGCGGCGCACCCGTCCTTCTCGATCGACCAGCCCTGGTACGCCTGGTTCTGGGAGTTCTTCCGGCTGGGCGCCGAGCACCTGCTGACCGGCACCGACCACATCCTGTTCCTGCTGGCGCTGATCGCCGGGTCGCGGCGGCTGCGCGAGATCGTGCTCGCCGCCACCAGCTTCACGCTCGCGCACTCGGTGACCTTCATGCTCGCCGCGCTCGGGGCGGTCGACGTGCCGTCGCGGCTGGTCGAGCCGGTCATCGCGCTGTCGATCGCGGTGGTCGCGGGCTGGCACCTGTGGCGGATACGGCAGCGCGGCAGCCACGCCTCCGACCTGGATCCGGGCGCTTCGGTCCGGGGCGCCTCCGGCTCGGGGCCCGGCTCCGGCGGGCGCGGCTTCCTGCGCGACCACGTCGCCCTCGACCGGGCGGGCTGGCTGCGGCTCGCGGTGGTCTTCTGCTTCGGCCTCGTCCACGGCCTCGGCTTCGCGGGCGCGCTCGGCATCGACCAGGCGTGGTCCTGGACGCTGCTCGGCTCCCTCCTGGTCTTCAACGTCGGCATCGAGGTCGTGCAGTTGTCGATCATCGCCGTCGTCTTCCCGCTGCTGGCCCTGCTGCGCCGCCGTTCGCCGACCGCGGGGCTCTGGGTGACCGGCACCGTTTCCGCAGGTGTAGCGCTTATGGGACTTGTGTGGTTCCTGCAACGGGTGGGCGGTGGCTGAGCCTTCAACTGAGGTGAAGTTCAGGTCAGGCGAAGATCGCATTTGCCGCCTGTTTACCAACCGATGGGAGCTTGATGACCTCAGCTCCATGCAGTTCCGTCCAAAAAGGAACAAAAACAGATGAGATCGATCAGATCGGTACGGACCCACGGGTCCGTACGACGCCGCGTGGTCACCGGGGCCACCGCGGTCACCATGGGTCTGGCGCTCGCCGTCGGCGCGGGACTCACCTCCCCCGCCGTGGCCGCCGACCCCGCCGCCCTCACCAGCATCATCCTCGGTGTCGGCGCGAACGAGACGCAGCGCACGGTGACCTGGTACTCCTCGGCCGACACGGCCCAGGTCATCCAGGCCGCCCCGACCGCGACCCTGGTCAACGGTGAATTCCCGGCGGACGCCGCCACGTTCGACGCCATCGGCGGGGCGAACATCGCCACCAGCGGCGGCTTCAACCGGCACGCCACCATCACCGGCCTGAAGGAGAACACGGCGTACTCCTACCGTGTCGGCTCCGTGGGCAACTGGTCGCAGACCTACGCCTTCAAGACGCAGGACTTCGAGGGCGACTACGACTTCCTGTTCTACGGCGACCCGCAGATCGGCTCCTCCGGCAACCTCGCCAAGGACCAGGCGGGCTGGAAGGACACGCTCGACGTCTCGCTGGCCGCCAACCCGAACGCCGAACTGCTGGTGTCCGGCGGCGACCAGGTCGAGACCGCGAACACCGAGGCGCAGTGGGACTCCTTCCTGGCCCCCGACAAGCTCCGTCAGTACCCGTGGGCCGCGACCATCGGCAACCACGATGTCGGCGGCAAGGCGTACGAGCAGCACCTGTACACCCCGAACACCGACCGTTCGGCGCCGTACTACGCCAACGGCAACCCGGGCTCGAACACCTCGGGCGGTGACTACTGGTACATCTACAAGGACGTGCTGTTCATCGACCTGAACAGCAACAGCTACGCCGCCTCCTCGGGCGGCGGCGGTGACGAGGCGCACGTCAAGTACGTCACCGACATCATCAACAAGCACGGTTCCGAGGCCAAGTGGAAGGTGCTCACGTACCACCACGCGATCTACTCCCCGGCCAGCCACGCCAAGGACTCGGACAACAAGCAGCGCCGTACCGACTTCACCACCGCCTTTTCGCAGCTCGGCGTGGACGTCGTCCTCCAGGGCCACGACCACAGCTACTCCCGCAGCTACCTGATCAAGAACGGTCAGAAGGCGGACGCGGCCGAGCAGCCCGGCCAGGCGGACGTGTACCCCGGTCCCGGCGGTGTGCTCTACGTGACGGCCAACTCGGCGTCCGGCTCGAAGTACTACGACATCACCAAGCCGGACAGCAGCGGCACCGGTGTCACGGGCCAGGGTCCCGACCCGCTGAACCCGGACAGCTACTGGTACAACTCGGTGCAGAACCAGGAGCACGTGCGCTCCTACGTCAAGGTCCAGGTGCGCAACGACAAGCTCGTCGTCGAGAACCTGCGCAGCGGCACCTGCACCGCGCCCAACGCGGCGGTCGAGCTGGGCCAGGTCTCCTGCGTCAACACCCCCGAGGGCCAGCCGATCGGCTCGGTCGTCGACAAGGTGACGGTGCACCCGTACCACGGCACCGGCCAGGACCTCGCGGTCAAGGTGCCCACCGCGCCCCCCGGCGAGTTCGGCTGGACCATCGACGGCTACAACGGCCTGGTGGACCTCGGTACCGCCAAGGACCACGACGGTGACTACTTCGACGCGACGGGCACCATCAACCCGATCGTCGTGTCGGACAGCCGCCGCTCGCTCGCTCCCTGGTCGATCTCGGCCAGCGTGGGCGACTTCACGGACGGCGCCAAGAAGTTCTCCGGCGCGTACCTCGGCTGGACGCCGAAGATCCTCGCCCCCGGCGCGGGTGCCAAGGCCGGCGGCACGGTCAACTCCGGTTACGACGGCGGCTCCGGCCTGTCCGTCTCGCGCGGCCTCGGCTGGGCGGACCAGGGTCACACCAAGGGCACGGCCAAGCTCGGCGCCGACCTGGATCTGAAGATCCCGGGCAGCGTCGCCAAGGGCGACTACCGCGCGACTCTCACGATCACCGCGCTCAGTAGCTGATCCCGCCCGCTTGACCGCTCCACCTGAGTGACCCCGCACCACCCGGTGGGGCAGGCGCCCGCGGGCGCCCGCCCCACCGGTTCCTCAGCTCCGACAGATCCGACCAGAACGCCCGAGGACCCCGACATGCATGTGCCCGTGACCCGCCGGACGACCGTCGTCGCCACCTTCGTCCGTACCGCCGTCCTGGCGCTGCTCCTCGCCCTCGCGGTCACCGGTCTGTCCGCGCGACCGGCCGCCGCCGAGGGCGACGTCGCCTGGACCGTACGCACCGCGTCGAACAGCTTCGGCGCCGACCGGTCGAGCTACAGCTACGCCGTCAACCCCGGCGGCAAGGTCGAGGACGCGATGGTCGTCGCCAACCGGGGCAAGGCACCGGTCGACCTCGGCGTGTACGCCGCCGACGGCTTCACCACCGACAAGGGCCAACTCGACCTGCTGCCCGCCGACAAGAAGTCCCGCGCGATCGGCGTGTGGGCGCGCGCGGCGCGCGAGCGCGTCGTGGTCCAGCCGGGCAGGACCGTCGAGGTGCCCTTCACCCTCGCCATCCCGGCCAACGCGACGCCCGGCGACTACGTGGGCGGCATCCTCACCTCGCTGACCCAGCCCGACGACGCGCAGGGCATCAACGTCGACCGGCGGCTCGGCATCAAGATCAAGCTGCGGGTCAGCGGCGCGATCAAGCCCACGCTCGCGGTGGAGGACCTGCACGTCTCCTACGGCGGTACGGCCGCCCCCTTCTCCAAGGGCGACGCCACCGTCACCTACCGCATCCGCAACACCGGCAACGCGATCATGTCGACCCGTCAGTCGGTGAAGCTCAAGGGCCTGTTCGGCTGGTTCGCGGTCACCGGCGGCAAGACGGCCACGCCGCCCGAACTGCTCCCCGGCGAGAGCTGGAAGGTGAGCGTGCCCGTCCACGACGTGGCCCCCGCCGTCCGCCTCACCGCGACCGTGACCCTCACCCCGCTGTTCACCGACGCCTCCGGCTCCACCACCCAGCTCAAGACCGTCCAGGCCACGGCCCACACCTGGGCCTTCCCCTGGACCCTCACCGCCCTCGTCCTCGTCCTCCTCGCCCTGGCCGTCGCCGCCTTCCTCCACACCCGCCGCACCCGCACCAAGCGCAAAGCCGCCGAGGACGCCCGCGTCCGCACCGCCGTGGAACAGGCCCTCCGCGAGGCGTGAGCCACCTAGGACACGCCCTGGGGCCTCCGGGGCAGGCACCAGCGGCGCGGCTGTCAAAATTCTTTGACAGCCGCGTGCGTTGTCAGGGAACCTTGAGGAACGTTTTTCCCGGTGCGGAGAGGGCTGAGCCATGGAGTGGGTGGACGAGACCCGGCGCCACACCGGTTATGTGACAGCGGTGTTGGCCGACGGCGCGGAACCGGCGACGCCGCCCGAGGGCCGTCAGCCCTGGTGGTCGTACAACGGAGCGGACGGCCCCCGCGCGATCGGCGTCAAGGGCGCCTGCGAGTGCGGCTGGCGCGGCGCCGAGACCCACCCCATCATCCGGGGCGACGACGACGCCACCGAGGGCAACGACTCCCGCACCGGCCCGATGGCCGACTGGGAGTACCACGTCACCGCGACCGAAGGCGCCGTCCCCCACGACGTCGAGCAGATGCTCGCCGCCCTGCGGCGGCGCGTCGAGGAACTCTCCCGCGACCAGCCCCTCACCGCGCTGCGCGTCGTCGCCCGCGTCGAAGAGACCGCCCCCGCGCTCAGCCGCGAAGCCGTCCGCGCCGCGCGCCGCTCCCTCGTCTCCTGGGAGGCCATCGGCCGCGCCTTCGGCACCAGCCGCCAGACCACCCACGCCCGCTTCGCCCGCCACCTCCCCGACTGACACCGGCCCGGCCCCCCCGCTCCCGACGCGTTCAGAACCTGCTCAGACTCTGCTCACTGCGGCTCGTGCGGCCCGGACCGGGCCCAAACGGTGTTTGACTGCCGGGGTATCGGGCGAGGAAGGGCGGATTCCATGGCTGACCAGCCTTCTGTGAGCGTCGGTGGCGTCACGTACCGGGTCACACCCGAGTACCTGGCCACCGCCTCCAGCAACACGATGTCCACGGCGAGCGAGATCGCCGGGCAGTTGGCGGAGCTGAAGACGTATGTGAGCAGTCTGGAAGCGAGTTGGCAGGGCATCGCCCACAACCAGTTCCAGACGCTGATGGCGGAGTACGACGTCTACGCGCGGATGCTGCACGACGCCCTGGAGGGAATCTCCAAGGGCCTCCAGGGCAACTACGTGAACTACAAGGACTCCGAGCAGCAGAACCTCAACAACCTCGCCGCGCTCGGCGAGGACCTGCCGAAGGCACCGTCCGGCACCAACTTCAACTGATCCGGGCCGCACAACGAGGAGCGATTCATGGCCGATATCGACGGCACGCCGATCTACGTCGGTGAGGGACTGGCGGCGGCGGGCGGCGTGATCAACGCCAGGGCCGGGGAGATCTCCGGCGAACTCCAGTCGCTGAAGTCGCAGTTGGCGCCGATGGTGGAGGCGTGGCGGGAGAGCCAGGCCGCCACCTACTACCAGGACATGCAGAACGAGTGGGACCTGGCGGCCGACGGCCTGTTCGGACCCGACGGTGTGCTCGGCCGCATCGCCCAGGCGATGCATGTGAACTGGAGCAATTACAGTGACGCCGAGTGGTCCAACATCTCCACCTGGCGCCACTGAGACCGGAACCACGAAGACCACGCGTCACAAAAACCCCACGCCACCGAAACCAGGCGCCGCCGAACGCCGTCTTTGACGTCGGTGTCTCCGAACCCCGGCGGCACCGACCCACCGCGGCCCGCGGACGCGCGGCCGTGAGGTCCGACACCGAAGGAAACATCCGTGCCCGATGAACGCTGCCGGGTTACCGTGGTCGGCGAACGCAGGCGGATCGACCTCGCGCTTCCGGCGCAGGCCCCGATCGCCGAGTACGTTCCCCGACTCGCCTCCCTGTGCGGGCAGTCCGAGTCCGAGGCGCTGCCGCCGGTCTGGTCGCTCGCCGAGTCGGGCGGCGCTCCGATGGCCCCCGGCGACTCGCTGTCGGCGGCGGGCATCGTGGACGGCGCCACCTTGTACCTGCGCGACCAGCGGGCGGCGGAACTGGGCGAGTTGACCGTCACCGACCTCGACGAACAGGTCGCCAGCGCCCAGGACGACGGCGGCCTGTGGAGCTCCCGCCGCCGCGCCCAGTGCGTCGTGGGCGCGGGCCTGGTCTTCATGGTGGCCGCGGCGGCCTGGCTCGGCGCGCTCCGGCCGGCCGGCCCGTGGGCGGCGCTGTTCGCGCTCGCCGCGCTCTGCTCGGCGCTGCTCGCCTGGTACGCGGAGCGCAAGAACTGGCCGCTGCCGCGCGCAGTACGGCAGTTCTTCGCGCTCGCCACCGTCCCGCTGCTGGCCTGCGTCGGCCTGGACGGACCGGTGCACGGCCCGGTCGCCACCCCCGTACTCGTCTCCGTCTTCGCCGTGCTCGGCGCGGTGATCGGGCTGGTCGCGCTGCCGTCGCCCGCCACCGTGGTGCTCAACCTGCTCACACTGGTGGCCGCGCTGCTCACCGTGGCGCTGACCGCCTCGCACGCCGGGCTCACCGGCTCCGCCGCCGTCGTGTCCGTGGCGCTGTTCCTGACCGCGGGTCTGCTGCCCAGGGCCGCGGGCCAGATCGCGGTGCTCGTGCCCTCGGGACCCGACGTCAGCGCGCCCGCGCTGGACGACGGGACCGTGGCCACCGTCGTCCACCGCAGCAACGCGCTGCTCACCCTGCTCAGCGTGGTGAGCGGGGTGTTCCTCGCGGCGGCCCTGCTCACCCTGAGCGCGTCCCACGACGTCTACGCGCTCGTGCTGGCGGGCTGCGTCAGCGTCGGACTGCTGCTCCAGGCCGCGACCGTACGCGTACTGAGCGCGGTGGTACCGCAGTTGGCCGCCGGGGTGCTGGGGCTCGTGGCGCTGACCGTACGGGTGCCGCTGTACGCGTTCGACTCGCGGCTCGCGGGCCCGCTGGCCGCCTTCGGCGTGGGCGCCGTCCTGGTCGCCTGCGGACTCTTCCTCGCCTTCGGCGCGGCTCTGCGGCCCATCGAGCCGGACCGCCCGACCTGGCCCGCGGCCGTCACCAGCGTTCTGTTCGTGGCCGCCGTACCGCTGGCCGCCGGGGTGTTCGGCCTCTTCGGCTGGCTGGCGGACCTGGGGAGCGGCCTGTGACCGAGCGACCCGCGGCCGAGCGGCCGGTGAGGGAACGGCCGGTGGCCGGGCGGCCGTTGACGGAGCGGCCCTTGACTGGGCGGCCGGTGAGGGAACGGCCGGTGACGGAACTGCCCCTGGCAGAGAGGCCGTTGACCGGGCGGCCGGTTGTCGAGCGGGCGCCGTATGAGCGGCCCGCGTCCGGTCGGCCCGGGACCCGGCACGTCCGCCCCGGGACCCTCTCCTCGACCCGCCCCGTGACCCGGCGGGCGACCCCCGGGAGCGCCCGGTGAAGGCCGCCGCCCAGCGCGTGGCGCCGGGCAGTTGGGGCGGCCACCGCACCATCGCGGCGGCCGTGCGGAGCGCGGACACCGGCGCCGTCATCACCGTGCAGGCGGGCACGTACAGCGAGAGCCTGCTGCTTGACAAGGATGTCACCCTGGTCGCGAAGGGCGCCGTACGGCTGGTCGCCGTCCGCGGCCCGGCCGTCACCGTGCACGCGGGCCGCGCCGAGATCCGCGGCTTCACCCTCGTGTCCGCCGTGCCCCGCGAGGCCGCGCTGCTGGTGCGCGCGGGCGAACCGGTGCTGCGGGACTGCGAGATCACCGGCGGCCGGATCGAGGTCGCGGGCACCGCCGCCCCGCTGCTGAGCGGCTGTTCGGTACGGAAGGCCGAGGGCGCGGCGGTCCGGCTGACCGGCACCAGCCGCACCACACTGGAGAATCTGACCGTCGGCGGCTGCGTCGGCGACGGCCTGGTGGTCGAGGACGAGGCGCGTGCCGAGTTGACCGACGCCCTGGTGGACGGTGCCAGCGGGCGCGGCGTCCTGCTCACGGGCGGCGCGCACGCGACGCTGACACGCTGCGACGTCCGCGGCAGCGGCGGCACCGCCGTCGTGGTCGAGGGACACGCCACCGCGGCGCTGCGCGACTGCCGCCTGCACGAGACGGGCGCCGCGGGCGTCTGGGTCCGCGAGACGGCGGGCCGCCTGACCCGCGCGGCCTCCGGCGCGGGTCACCGGCCCCTCGCCCACGGCGAGGACGCCGAACCGGCCGCGCCCGCCACCGGATCCGCCGCCCGCCCGGGCCACGACACCCCGGGCGTACGGCTGCGCGACTGCGAGATCTTCCGCACCGAGGGCGCCGGCGTACTGGCCGACGGCAGCAGCTCCGTCCTGCTCGACGGCTGCCATGTGCACCACACCACCGGCGCCGCGATCCTGGTCACGGCCGAGGCCACCGCCGAGTTGACCGGCGTGCGGGCCGTCGACTGCCAGGACACCGCGCTGGCCGTCAGCGGGGCGGGCCGGGCCACCGCGCACGACTCCACCTTCGCCCGCAGCGGCGCCAACGGCCTGTACGCGGTGGCCGAGGCGGAGGTGACGCTGACCGGCTGCACCGTACGGGACACCGCGTACACCGGAGTGCACCTCGGCGGCGGGGCCCGCCTGCACGCCAGGGGCTGCACCGTCAGCGGTTCGCCCGAGTACGGCGTGCGGGTCACCGAGCGGTCCGAACTCCTCGCGGACGACTGCGAGATGACGGACGCGGGCCTGGCCGGGGTGTACGTGCAGGGCGGCGACGCGGCCGTCCGCGGCTGCCGGGTGTCCGGCGGCCGGGAGGGCGTACACCTGCACACCACGCACCGCCCGCTGCTCGCGGAGTGCGAGATCACCGCCTCCGGCGAGACCGGCGTCCGGGTCGGCCGGGACACCGGCGCCCGGCTGGAGAACGTCACCGTCACCGGCAGCGGCACCGCGGGCCTGCTGCTGGAGGAGGGCAGCACGGCCGTCGTGGAGGGCGGCGCGGTCCGCGAGCCGCGCGGCAGCGGCGTCGTCGTACGCGCCGGGGCCCGGCCCCGCGTACGCGGCCTCACCGTCGAGGGCGCGGCGAAGAACGCGCTGTTCGTCGAGGAGGGCGGCGAGGGCCTGTACGAGGACTGCCACCTCACCAAGAGCCGCTTCCCCGCCGTCTACGCCGGTGCCCGCTCGCGTTTCCTGCTGCGCCGCTGCACCGTGGACGGCACCGACACCGACCTGCTGCGGGACGACGAGGCCGACGTGCGGGCCGAGGACTGCCTGGTCCAGGACGCGACCGATCCGCTCCTGCTGACCCTCGCGCCCCCGGCGGCGGGGGAGGAGGGGCGCGTCGCGGTGCCCGCCGTCGCCGGAGCGCCCCGCTCGGCCGCGGAGAAGGCCGAACAGGCCGCCGGTGAGACCGAGTCGACCGCGGAGGCGGCCCGCGCGAAGCTCGCGGAACTCCATGTGGAGCTGGACCGCCTGGTCGGCCTGGACAGCGTCAAACGCGACGTTGTCACGCTGACCAAGCTCATGCAGATGGTCAAGGTCCGCCAGGAGGCCGGGCTCGCGGCGCCGCCGCTGAGCAGGCACCTGGTCTTCGCGGGCAATCCCGGCACCGGCAAGACCACGGTGGCCCGCCTGTACGGCGGCTTCCTCGCCGCCCTCGGCCTGCTCGAACGCGGACACCTGGTCGAGGCCGACCGGGGCGACCTGGTCGGCGAGTACGTCGGCCACACCGCGCCCAAGACGACGGCGGTCTTCCGGCGCGCGCTGGGCGGGGTGCTCTTCATCGACGAGGCGTACTCCCTCGTGCCGCAGGGGCAGTTCACCGACTTCGGCTCCGAGGCCATCTCGACGCTGGTGAAGCTGATGGAGGACCACCGCGACGAGGTGGTGGTCATCGTCGCCGGATACCCGAGCGAGATGAACCGGCTGCTGGAGTCCAACGCGGGCCTGGCCTCGCGCTTCACCCGCACCCTGCTCTTCGACGACTACACCTCGGAGGAGCTGGTGCGGATCGTGGAGCACCAGGCCGTCGACCACGAGTACACCTTCGCGCCGCAGACGACGGCCGCGCTGCACGACTACTTCGCGGCCGTCCCGCGCGGCGAGCAGTTCGGCAACGGGCGCAGCGCGCGGCAGGTGTTCCAGCGGATGACCGAGCGGCACGCGTACCGCGTGGCCGAACTCGACCTGAGCGCCGTCGATCTCGCGGCGGCCGACGTGGAGTTGCTCACCACGCTGCTGCCCGCCGACCTCCCCCCGGGAGGCGCCGCTTGACCGCGCGGGCGGACGTACGCCCCGCTGCCCGGCGGGCGCACCGTACGGCGGCGGGCCCGGCACAGGACTTCGGCGCAGGACCGGCACAGGACTTCGGCACAGGACTTCGGAGCGGCTGAAAGGAAGGTGACCCGCGGATGTCGGACCAACCGACCCCGGAAGAGTGGCGCGCGGACCTCGCGGCGCTGAACGACGCGATCGGCGTGGTGAAACGCGAGTCCGGCACGATCACCACCACCATGAACTCGATCGACGCCAAGGTGAAGCAGATCGGCGCCGACTGGTCCAGCCCGTCGCACGAGTCGTTCGCGGCGATGATGACGTGGTTCCACAAGGTCCAGCACGAACTGGACGAGTTGCTCAAGGACATCGCCTCGCGGATGACGACGTCGTACAACAACTACCACGACTCCGAGCACGTCAATCTGAACAACCTCAGCGACGGCGGGACCCATGGCTGAGTGCCGCCGCCGCGCACCGCGTGGGCGGTACGCGGCGGCGCGTTCAGCCCGCGGGCGGCGGCGGGAAGCGCGACTCCCGGTCGGTGTGCGCGTACACCTGCCCCGAGTGGTTGAGCAGCGCGATGTACTCGCCGAGCTTCTCCAGCGTCGAGCCGATCTGGAGCAGGGCGCGGTCCTGGGCCGGGTTCATGTCCGCGCCGAATTTCACGCCGGTCTCGGCGAACGGGTTGTCGTGCGTCTTGCCGACCGACGGGTCGTACCCGGACGAGAGCGAGGTGTGGCCCTCGCCCTCCGCGTTCTTGTCCTGGGCGCCCTGCCCGAAGACATGGCCCTTGACGGCCATGACCCGCTTGCGCAGCTCCTCGTACCGGTCGACCGCGCCGCGGGCCTCCGTGAGCATCGACTTCTCCGCGACGCGTACCGCGCTCAGGTCGATCTTCAGGTCCGCCGCGGCCTCGTACGAGTTCGGGTCGGGGCCGGAACCCTGGTCGGACTGGCTGTCCTTCGGGTCGATGTTGAAGGACGGCGGCGTGGACCAGATGACCTTGTCGGTCGGCACGAGACCGTCGAGGTTCTTGTCGTGGTCGGGGTTGGGCGTCTCCGACCCGTCCGCGGGCGGATCGGGCAGCGGAGTGGTGTCGTATTTCGAGGTGATCGGATCGGTCACGTCGTCTGCCTCGTCTCTCTCGCGCCGACCGCACGGCCGGTTCGCCAAGCATGGGCCCGGCAGGACACCGCCAGGTTTACCACTTATATGAGGAATTGTCAGCATGCAGGTGCCGCACCGGTATCCGCTCCCCGAGAAAGGCGCGTCATGGCCGACTCCGGCACCGCCGACTACGACACCTCCGTCCTCAACATCTCCCCGACGGGCCTGAAGTCCGACGCCAACGACCTGGTCACCCTCAGCAAGACCGTCCTGTCGAGCCTCACCACCATCCGGGGCCAGTTGGAGGGACTGCACGTCGCCTGGCAGGGCCAGGCCGCCTCGGACGCCGACGAGGTCAACAAGAAGTGGGTGTCGGTCATGACCGAGCTGTTCGGCACGGAGGACGACCCGCACAAGGGAGTTCTGTCCGCGCTGGCCGACGGGGTCGGCATGGCCGCGTACAACTACACCACCGCCGAGGACGGCATCGCCGACGCCTTCAAGTCGTTCCGCACGGCCTTGACCAGTGACGACGGGAAGTCCAGCGACAAGCCGCCCGCCGCGGTCACCGACCCCAACAAGACCGCGGTCACCATGGAGTTCTAGTGCCGGCGCACCGCCCCCGCCACCTCGCCCCCACCGCCCCGACAGCCCGCTAGGCAGCCATCGTGAGTCGAATCCCCTTCCACCGCCCCGTCCGCATCACGCCCCCGCCGATGCCGGAGGGCCGGACGAAACTGGCCGGCCTGCCCCAGCGGCCACAGCCGCAGGGCGCCGCGGGCTGGCTGATGCTCCTGCTGCCCCTGCTGTCCAGCATGAGCATGGCCGCGTACATGATCGCCTACGGCAAGGCGTGGATGATCCTGCTGGGCATCGCCTTCGTCGTGGTCTCCGTGGGCATCACCATCGGCGTCCGGATGCAACTGCGCAGCCACCGCCGCCGCAACCAGTACCGGCAGCGGGAGCGGTACCTGGAGTATCTGGCCGGGGTGCGCAAGCAGGTCATGCGCTCCCAGCTCGGCCAGCGCGCCGCCGACGCCTGGCGGCACCCGCACCCGGACCGGCTCTGGGCGATCGCCACCCGCCGCCGCCGGGTCTGGGAACGCCGCCCGGGCGACGACGACTTCCTGCACCTGCGGCTCGGCACCGGCACGGTGGCGGCGGCCGACGCACTCCAGATGCCGGGGCAGAACGACCCGACCATCGACGTCGACACGCCCTGCCAGCACGCCGCGGCCGAACTGGTCCGCGCGCACGGCACCGTCGCCGACCAGGCCGCCTGGCTCGACCTGCGCGCCGCGGGCGTGGTGAGCCTGCTGGGCCCGCGCGACCGCACCCGCAAGCTCGCCCAGACCCTGCTGCTCCAGCTCTCCGTGCTGCACGCCCCCGACGACGTGCGGATCGCCGTCGTCACCGGCGGCAACTCCGACTGGGACTGGGCCAAGTGGCTGCCGCACGCCCAGCAGCCCGACCAGGCCCAGCGCCGTGAACAGGAAGTCGTGCCGCTGCTCGCCGACGACCTCGCAGGACTCCAGGACCACCTCCAGGCCACCCTCGACCGGGCGGTCGCCGCCCGCGCCGAGCGCAACGCCCGGCTGATCTCCCAGCGCGACACCAGGCCCCGCAGTCACGTGGTGGTCTTCCTCGACGGATACGAGCCCGACGCGCCGTGGGCCCGCTCGGCGCTGCTGTCCGACCTGCTCACCGAAGCGGGCCCCGACCTCGGCGTGCACGTGGTGTGCCTGGTGGAGGAAGAGGGCTCCGAGCCGGGCCGGGTGGACGTACGCGCCCGCACGGACGCCCGCGGCGGCCTCGCGCTGGAAGGCCGTACGGCCGCGCTGCACGCCCCGGTCGAGCAGGCCGTCGTGGACGAGGTCGCGCCCGGCGTCCTGGAGGCCACCGCCCGTTCGCTGGCCCCGCTGCGGCTGACCGGCGAGCGCGAACAGGTCCTGTCGGAACACGTCTCCCTCTCCGACATGCTCGGCGTCCCCGACATCGCCCACTTCGACCCGGCCGCCCTGCGCCGCGCACCCGACGACAGGGAACTGCTCTCCGTCCCCATCGGCGTCACCGGCACCGGCGAACCGCTGACCCTGGACCTCAAGGAGTCCGCGCAGGGCGGCATCGGCCCGCACGGACTGATCGTCGGCGCCACCGGCTCCGGCAAGAGCGAACTGCTGCGCACCCTGGTCACCGGACTCGCCATGGCCCACGCGCCGGAGCACCTGGCCCTGGTCCTGGTCGACTTCAAGGGCGGCGCCACCTTCGCGGGCGTCACCGAACTGCCGCACGTCTCCGGCCTGATCACCAACCTCGCCGACGACCTCGCGCTCGTCGACCGGATGCGCGACGCGCTGCGCGGCGAACAGCAGCGCAGGCAGCGGATGCTGCGCGAGGCGGGGAACGTCGACTCCGTCCGCGAATACCAGTTGCGGCAGGCGGCGGGCGCCACCGACATCAACGGCAAACCGCTGGAGCCGCTGCCCTATCTGCTCATCATCGTCGACGAGTTCGGCGAACTCCTCTCCCAACGCCCCGACTTCATCGACCTGTTCGTGCAGATCGGCCGGGTCGGCCGCTCGCTCGGCATGCATCTGCTGCTGGCCACCCAGCGGTTGGAGGAAGGCAGGCTGCGCGGCCTGGAGTCCCACCTGTCGTACCGGATCTGCCTGCGCACCTTCAGCGCCGCCGAGTCCCGCGCCGTCATCGGCACCTCCGACGCGTACACGCTGCCCGCCATCCCCGGCTCCGCCTACCTCAAGGTGGACGAGTCGGTCTACGAACGCTTCCGCGTCGCGTACGTCTCCGCGCCCTACCAGGACCACGACGTCGACAGCGCGGGACCGGCCCTGGAACCCGTGCCCTTCGCCGTGCACGGCGACCTCGCGCCGCTCGCCGCGGACGAGGCCGAGACGCCCGGCTGGGACTGGGACCCGGAGGGCGGCTCGACCGAACTCCAGCTCGCCGTCGAGCGGTTGGCCGACAAGGACACCGCGGGCCACCAGGTGTGGCTGCCGCCGCTGCCCCCGCGCTTCACCCTCGACCCGCTGCTCGGCGAACCGGAGGCCGACCCGGAACTGGGCCTGCGCTGCGCCCTGTGGCCGTACTCCGGCGAGCTGAAGTTCCCGGTCGGCGTGCTGGACGTGCCCTCCCGGCAGGAACAGCAGCCCCTCGTACTGGACCTGGCGGGCCGTCAGGGCCACATCGCCCTGGTCGGCGCCCCGCAGAGCGGCAAGTCCACCTTCCTGCGCACCGCGATGCTCAGCGCCATGCTCACCCACACCCCCGACGAGCTCCAGTTCTACGGGATCGACATGGGCGGCGGCTCGCTGCACGGCCTCGGCGACGCACCGCATGTTGCGGGCATCGCGGGCCGCCGCGACGACGAGCGGGTCCGCAGGGTGCTGGCCGAGATCACCGGCCTGGTCACCGCGCGCGAGCAGATGTTCCGCGACCTGGGCATCCAGTCCGCGGCCGAACTGCGCGCCCGCCGCGCCGCGGGCGAAGTCCCCGACGGAGTACGGTCGGCCGACGTCGTGCTGGTGGTCGACAACCTCGCCGCCCTGCACACCACCGACGAGAACGCCGTCGTCACCCTCACCGAGATCGCCACCCGCGGCCTCGGCGTCGGCGTCCACCTCTGGCTGACCGCCAACCGCTGGGCCGAGGTACGGATCGGCCTGCGCGACAGCATCCCCGGCCGCCTCGAACTGCGGCTCAACGACCCCACCGAGTCCGAGATCAGCCGCCCCGCCGCCCGCGCGCTCGGCCAGAGCATCCCCGGCCGGGGCCTTGCCGCCGCGGGCCTGACCCACCACATCGCGCTGCCCCGGCTCGACGCCGTCGACAGCGTCGAAGGGCTCGCCGAGGCCGGGCAGGCGCTGGTGGCCCGGCTCGCCGAGAGCTGGCGGCGGCCCGCCGCCCCGGCGCTGCGCGTGCTGCCCGCGCGGATCACCGTCCGCGAGCTGACGGCCGCCGCCGCGCTGCCGCCCGCCGAGCGCTGGGAGGGCCACGGCCCCGCCCTCGGCGCCCGCGAAGTGCCCATCGCCCTGCGCGAGTCCGACCAGCGCCCGGTCGGCCTCGACCTGACCGCCGACGCCCCGCACTTCGTCGTCTTCGGCGACTCCGGCTCCGGCAAGACCGCGTTCCTGCGCGCCTGGATGCGCGGCCTGGCCGCCCGGCACAGCGCGCGCGACCTGCGCTTCATGGTCGTCGACTACCGGCACAGCCTGCTGGGCACCGTGCCCGACGAGTACATCGGCGCCCGCGGCGGCAACGCCGACCTGGTCGCGGCCCAGGCGCAGGCCCTCGCCGAGACACTGCGCACCCGGATGCCCCCCGCCGACGTCACCGCCACCCAACTCGCCGCGCGCGACTGGTGGCACGGCCCCGAGCTGTACGTCGTCGCCGACGACTACGACCTGGCCGCGGGCACCATGGGCCACGGCCCGCTCGCCGCGCTCGCCGAATTCATCCCGCAGGCCGCCGAGTTGGGCTTCCACCTCGTGCTCGCCCGCCGCGTCGGCGGTGCCAGCCGCGCCCTGCTGTCCGACCCCCTGCTGAGCAAGCTCAAGGAGATCGGCACCGACGGGCTGCTGCTGTCCGGCGACCACCGCGAGGGCGTCCTGATCGGCGACCAGCGCGCCTACCGGCGTCAGCCGGGCCGCGGCACGCTGATCCGGCGCAGCTCCGCCGTCCCCGCCATCGTCCAGGTCGCCATCGACGAGCTGGGCGAGGAGGCCGCCGGCGAAACGGGCCCTGGCGAAACGGGCCCTGGCGCTACGGCCCCTGACGGACCGGGCCTTGGCGTAACGGGCCCTGGCGGAACGGCTCTTCGTGAAGGCGGCGAGCCGGTGAACGTACCGGGCCCCGCCGCCGAGCCGGTGCCCGCGGGCGTCGTGGCGGGGCACGGCGACGATCCGGGGTCCCCCGAACCCGCCGCCAGGCAGCCCGACGTGGCCCGGTACGTCACGGGACCCGTGACCCGCCTGGGCGGCGGCCCCGAGAACAGCACCCGTCCGAGTAGCAGCGGTACGCCCGAGGAAAGCGGCCCCGACCATGGCTGACGCGGATTCCGTACTCAACACCATCAAGCTCGACGACATCTACGAACTGGGCAACGCCTGGATCCGGATGGGCGACGACCTCCACGAGCGCAAGGTCGCCGTCAACGGCTACGTCTCCGAGCTCGGCATGACCGGCAAAGCCGGTGACGAAGCGCGCCTGGCCTGGCAGGAGGGCGTCGCCCCGACCATCGACAGCGCCGCCGAGACCGCCTGGACCATCGGCCAGACGATCAACCGCTACGCCGACGAACTGCACAAGGCCGCGGCGGAGTACGCGAAGAAGCTCAACGCCGCGATGTGGGCCGACATCCTCGGCGCCCTGCTCGGCGCCGTGTTCTTCGCCCTCGGCCCGCTGCTCAGCGGACTGCTCGCCATGATCGGCCAGTTGCTGGCCCGGCTGATCCCGATCATGGCCCAGATGGCCGCCCGGATCGGCTCGGTGGCCACCGCGGTCATCGAGATCACCGGCAGCGCCGTCATCGGCGCCGCGTCCAACCTCGCCTTCGACATCGCCGTCGGCAAGATCGGCGCGGACATCGCCGGTACCGACTACGAGGTCGACTGGAGCATGGAGGCGTGGAGCCTGGGCATCGGCGGTGCCTTCGGCGGCATCAGCGGCGGGCTCGGGGCCTTCCACTACACCCCGCGTCCGGGAAAGCCGGGCTCCGGCCCCAAGACCGGGGCCCCACCGCCCGTCTCACCTCCGCCTCCCACGCCGATCGGCGGCAAACCGCTGGGCGGCGGTGGCGGCGGCGGGAAGTCCCCGATCGGTCCGCCCCCGTCGCGGATCGGCGGCGGCGACCACGCGACGCCGATCACCGACGGATCGGGCAAGGGCGGTCCCGCCCCCGACTCGGGACCGATCGTCACCAAGAACTCCTCCGGCGGCGAGTTCAGCGGCACCAACAGCGGACCCGGCGGCGGCCACCACAGCAGCGACGTCGGCGCGCCCGCCCCCAAGGGCGACGACTCCGCCGGGGGGTCGAAGGACCCCGGCAGGACGCTGGGCGCTCCGCCGGCCAATCCGTACGGGGTGAAGACCCGTCCGGTCGGCGACGGCGGTTCGAACGGGTCGTCGGGCTCGTCCGGTTCATCGGGTTCATCGGGTTCGTCGGGCAAGGGCGAGTCCGATCCGGGCAGGACGCTGGGCGCTCCGCCCGCCAACCCGCACGGGGTGACGTCCCGCCCGTACGGTGACGGCGGTTCGAACGAGTCGTCGGGTTCGTCGGGCAAGGGCGACGGCTCACCGGGAGGTGCGAAGGACCCGGGCAGGACGCTGGGCGCTCCGCCCGGCAACCCGCACGGCGTGAAGGACCGCCCGTACGGCGAGAGTTCCGGAAATTCGAGCGGTTCCAACGGGTCCAACGGATCCAAGGGGTCCGGTGGGTCGGCCAAGCCGCTGAGCCCGAATCCGATGGACAATCCGGGCAGGCGGCTGGGCGGTCCCGGCGAGAATCCGTTCCCCGGCCCCGGCACGAAGGCCGAGGGCGGCGGGCCGGTCAAGGCGCAGCCGACCGGGCCCGGTTACGACCACCCGGCGACCAGTTCCCACGGCCGTCCCGACGGTTCGGGCTCCGGCAACCCGATGGACGGGCCGGGGCACCGCCTCGGCGGTGGCAAGCCGGACCCCAACAGCCTCTGGAAGGAGCCGAATCCGGACGCGCCGGGCAGCAACGGTCCGTCGAAGGCGCAGCCGACCGGGCCGGGTTACGACTATCCCGCGACGAGTTCCCACGGCCGCTCCGACGGATCGTCCGGATCGGGCACCGAAGGGAAGCCCGGCGGGCCGGGCGGGTCGAATCCGATGGACGGGCCGGGGCACCGCCTCGGCGGCGACAAGCCGGACCCCAACAGCCTCTGGAAGGAACCGGGTTCTGGCAACCGAGGCGGTGGTCCGCGCGACAACGGATCGACGGCGCCGTACGCGCCGAAGGCCCCGGCGCGTACGGGTCCCGGCCATGACCAGCCCGCGACGCTCGGCGACAAGCCGGGCGGGCGGCAGAACGGCGGCGACGCGGCGGGCTGGGGCGACGGCGGCGGCAATCTGCGGTCCAACCAGGGCAACAGCAGCCACACGCAGATCGAGACCGCGCCGCCACCGCACGAGCCCGGTTCCGGCACGAACTCCGGTTCCGGCAAGGGCAGTCACTCCGACAGCGGCCAGAGCGCGCCGCCGCCCCGGAAGGAGACGACGGAGACCGCACCGCCTCCGGGCGAGGCCCCGCCGACCCCGGTGGCCCCCGCGCCCAAACCGCCGGTGCCCTCCGGCAAGGAGGGCGGGAACCCGCAGGGAGGGAATTCCCAGGGCGGCAACACGCAGGGAGGCGACCACCAGAGCGGGAATCCGCAGGGCGGAAACTCCCAGGGCGGGAACCGTCAGGGCGGGACATCGAAGCCCCCGGCTTCGAGCGGCACCGGCCCCGACCCGATGGCGAATCCCGGTCGGACGCTGGGTGACGGGAAGCCGGTACCGGCCAGGGAGCCGCGTTCGGGTGGTTCTTCTGAGTCGTCGCCGGTGCCGTTGAGTCCGAATCCGATGGACAATCCGGGGCGTCGGTTGGGTGGTCCGGGTGAGAATCCGTTCCCCGCGCCGGAGTCGAAGCCGCAGGGTTCCGGCGAGTCGCAGTTGCACTCCGACCCGATGGCGAATCCCGGCCGGACCTTGGGCAGTGGGAAGCCGGTGCCGGGCACGGAGCCGCGTTCGGGTGGTTCTTCTGAGTCGTCGCCGGTGCCGTTGAGTCCGAATCCGATGGACAATCCGGGGCGTCGATTGGGTGGTCCGGGTGAGAATCCGTTCCCCGCGCCGGAGACGAAGCCGCAGGGTTCCGGCGGGCCGGAGTCGCACTCCGACCCGATGGCGAATCCCGGCCGGACCTTGGGCGGCGCGAAGCCCGCGCCGGATTCGGGCTGGAAGGAGCCGGGTCGGGGCGGATCGTCCGGGACGTCATCCGGAACGTCGTCCAAGCCCGTCAGCTCCGATCCGATGGAGAATCCGGGACACCGCCTGGGCGGCGGCATCCCGGACCCGAACGGCCTGTGGAAGCCGCCCGGTTCAGGCAGCCGGGGCGACGGCTCGCACGGGGGCGGACCGAAGCTGCCGCCCGCGCCGAAGCAGCCGACGCGCAAGGGCCCCGGTTACGACGGTCCTGCGACGCTCGACGACGTACCGGGCGGGCGGTCGAACTCCGGCAACGGGAGTTCGGGCGACGGCCCCGGCAATCTGCGTCCGAACCAGGGCAACAGCAGCCACACGCAGATCGAGACCGCGCCGCCGCCGCACGAGCCCGGTTCCGGTAAGGACTCCGGTTCCGGGAACGGCAGTCGGCCCGACGGCGGCCAGACCGTACCGCCGGTCGGCAAGGAACCCCCGGCCGCCGCACCGCACACGAAGGAGGCCCCGCCGACCACGGTGGCCCCCGAGCCCAAGTCGCCCGCTCCCTCCGGCAAGGAGGGCAAGCAGCCCCAGAACGGCAAGTCGACGTCGGAGACCACCACCGAGCCGGCCCCCGCCTCGTCGGACAAGGGCAAGGGCAAGGAGCCCGCGACCGATGAGGGCAAGGGCAAAGGCAAGGAGCCCGCATCGGAAGAGGCACCCCCCTCGCAGCACGTGCCGCCGGGCGAACAGCCGCACGAGCAGGAGGGGTCGGGCCACGGTCCCGGTCTGAGCGAATTCGACAAGGTGATCCTGGCGCACGAGATCAACCGCGAATTGCACCGGCTCGATCCACGCCGCCCTCCGGTCCGCCCAGGAGACGTGGACGAGCTGCACGCCCAACTGCCCCACTGGCGGCAGCGCATGCCGTTGCGGCCACGCGGTGAGGCGATCGCGCAGACGATGGTGACGGGCAAGCCGCTGTCGCTCCCCGGCGGGTCCTCGCATTCGGGTTCGGGAGGATATTCCAGGACGTCCGTCTTCACCGACCCGAGGGAGCAGAGCAGGCCGCCGGTCTCGTCCTCCGGGCGCCGGTCGAGCCGGCGGTCCTATCCTTCCCCCGGGTCGGTCCAGCGGCCTGGCCTGCTGTCCTACCCCTCCTCCGGGCTCGGCCGCCGACCGATCGCGCCGCCCGCCCCCGCGCCGAGGAGGCAGCCCAGCAGCTCCGGGTCGCGCGGGCAGTCGTACGCCCCGCCGCCGTCGGGATCGAGCCGACAGCCGTACCCGCCGCCGTCGGGATCGAGCCGACAGCCGTACCCGCCGCCGAGTTCGAGCCGACCGCGCACCCCCGTCTCTGACATCGGGGACGTGGAGATGATGGACGCGCCGCCCCCGGAGCACGCCCCCTTCTACGCGCCGACCGCGACGGTCCGGCCCCACGGCATCTCCGACAGGCATTGGCACGACATCCTGGAGGCCCAGCGGATCTCCGAGCGATGGCACACCGACTACTACCGGCGAATGGGCCTTCAAGAGGAGGCGATCCGCCAGAACCTGCGGAATCAGGGAATTCCGGTCTCTCCGCACGACACATTGCCGTTCGAGCCGCTGCCGCGCGAGATCGAGTTGTTGAACTTCGGTCATGAGGTCTTCGCCGACGTACGCCGCATTCTCCACGGGGGCCAGTCGAATCAGGCGTCCTCGGTCGCGGCGACGGGCGGGGCGCTCCAGATTCGCCTTTCCCTGGCCCGGCAGGTCGCTCCCCGGGAGCAGCCCAGAAATACCATGGAACAACTGGGGCAGAGCGCGGCCACGGCATCCATCACCGGTACGGGCAACTGCGGTGAGCACGCGGCCTTGACCTACACGCTCGTGAACCGGCACAGGCTGCCCGACGGCATGCGGATCTGGTACGTGCCTCTGAATCTGCACCGGGGTGAACGCGGCGACAACCCCGTCGCCCCGTACACCGACCATGTGTTCATCGCGGTCGGTTATCCCGAGCGGCCCCGTAACATCGTCATGCTCGACCCGTGGGAGGTGAACGCGACTCCGATCTTCGCCGGGGATCCCGCTTTCCGCTTCCCGTTCCTGGTCGGTCCGCGCAATGCGCCGTCGATCAACCCGCGGGCCGTTCTTCTGCCGAATGACGGAATCGACTACCTGGCCATCGGCCATCGTCATATCGGGCACGAAGTCCACGACATCATGGATTTCACCGGTACGCCTCTCCCCGCCAGCCAGTACCAGGGGGTGTACAACATGTATCAGGACTTCGCCATGCCGGCGCCCGTCCGGAACATGTATCCGGCCGGCCCCGCGTGGGACGCCTATTTCGCGCACCGGCACCCCCAGCAGCCCGGCTTGATCCGGCCGGGCGGTTCGTCGGGTCAGCCGTCGGGTCTGATCCGGCCGGGTGGTCCGTCGGGTCAGCCGCCCGGCCTGATCCGGCCGAGCGGTTCGTCGAGCCGGCCGAGCAGCTCTTCGGGTCGACCGGCCGGGCCGTCGAGGCAGCCGAGCGGCATGTCGCGTCAGCCCAGCGGTTCTTCGCGTCGGCCCAGCGGCTCATCGCGCCAGCCGGGCAGCTCTTCGGGTCAGCCCAGCGGTTCTTCACGGCGGCCGAGCGGCTCGTCGCGTCGGCCGAGCATGCCGTGGGACCAGCCGGGCGGCCCGGCCCGTACGGTGGGCGGTTCGCCGGACACGGGGATCGATCCGATCCGGGAGCAGTGGGGCATCGGGCGGGTGGTCACGCTGGCGGAGCCGCGCTCCGGCACGGGTCTGGTGCGCGGTCCTGCCCCGGAGGCCGGTCCGCGTACGACCGGTCGACCTGGTGAGTTCGCGGTGTTCGACCTGCCGCTGCCTCCGGCCGACACGCCGTCGTCGTCACGGCCGTTGGGGTACGAGGTCGATCCGGGCGGCTGGATCAGGCTGCCGGACGGCAGCGTGCTGTCGCCCGGCGGCTGGGTCAGCTTCGGGGACGACTTCATCCACACCCCCACGGGCGCGATCATGCACGGCGACAGCGGCTGGATCGGCGAGGTCGGCAACATCGAGCAGATCGCCGAGACCTGGCACCACTTCGACCCGTCGGCGGCCCCGCACCTGCCGGTGCCCTCCGGCGACGGCCTGCACATGGTGCCGGTACACCCCGGCGACCAGGCCGTGCACATCCCGCTGCGGCCCCGTACCGACTCGGAGACGCAGGCGGCGGCCCCGATCGCGCACCCCGGCTCCGAGACGCCGCGGCCCCGTGGCCCCGTGCCGACCGGCACATCGGGCACGGCGGGCACATCGGGCACATCCGGTGCACCGGGTCCGTCCGCCAAGGGCAAGGAGCCCGCGACGGAGGGGACTTCCGGCTGGGACGAGACGCCCGCGGCGGCCTGGGTGCCCGTCGCCCGGCCGATGGCGCCGACGCCGTCCGCCGTGCCGTCGCCTCCCGCGCAGGGGACGTCCGGCCACGGTTCCGGCCTGAGTGAATTCGATCAGGTGGTCCTGGCCCAGGACATCAACACGGAACTGCACCGGCTGGACGCGACGCATCCGCCGGTGACGGTGGCCGATGTGCCGGAGCTGCACGCGCAGTTGCCCGACTGGCGGCAGCGTATGCCGCTGCGGCCGCGTGGCCAGGCCATCGCGCAGATGATCGTGACCGGTCGTCCGATGTCGCTCCCGGGCGGGTCATCGTCGTACTCGGGTTCGGGAGGGTATTCCAGGACTACGGTCTACACCGATCCGAGGGAGGAGAGCAGGCCGCCGGTGTCGTCTTCCGGTCGCCGGTCGAGCCGCCGGTCCTATCCCTCCTCCGGGTCGGTCCGGCGGACGGGCGTCTTGTCCTACCCCTCCTCCGGGTTCACCCGCCGGCCGAGCAGGGAGTCCTCCTTCGCCGAGCCGAGCAGGCAGCAGTACCCCTCGTCGGGATCGAGCAGGCAGCAGTATCCGCCGTCGTCGGGATCGAGCCGACAGCCGTACCCGCCCACCGCCGGATCGAGTCGGCAGCCGTACCCGCCGACCGCAGGGTCGAGTAGGCAGCCGTATCCGCCGACCGCGGGGCCCAGTCGGCCGCCTGCGCGCTCCTTCGAGCCGGAGGACGTGGAGATGGCGGACGCGCCGCCCTCACCCCGCCTGCCGAGCTGGCAGCCCGCCCCCTTCTACGTACCGACCGCGACGGCTCCGCCGCCCGGCATGGCGCCCGAGCAGTGGTTCGCCATCGAGCGGCTCAACCGTCAGTCCGTGCAGTGGCACACCAACTACTACGCGCAACGGGACGCGGCCGAGGCGGCGAGTCGCGGCGGGCGGCGGGTGGGGATGGGCGATCCCCTTCCGCCCGACATGCTCCCGTCGGAGCCTTTGCAGAACGAGCTGTGGCTGATGGACCTCGGCCATGAGATCTTCGCCGGGGTACGCGAGATCCTGCACGGAGGCCAGTCGAATCAGGCGTCCTCGGTCGCGGCGACGGGCGGGGCGCTCCTGGTGCGCAACCACCTGGCCCGTCAGGTGCCCCGCGTTCAACCCCGCACTATCCAGGAGTCGTTGGGGCAGAGCGCGGCCCAGGCGTCGCTGGTCAACACCGGCAACTGCGGTGAGCACGCGGCCCTGACCTACGTCCTCCTGAACCGGAGGCAGCTGCCCCCGGGGATGCGGATCTGGCACGTGCCGCTCAACCTCCACCCGGGCGAACACCCGTTGCACGCCATCGCGCCGTACACCGACCACGTGTTCATCGCGGTCGGCTATCCCGAGCGGCCTCGCAACATCGTCCTGCTCGACCCGTGGGAGGTGAACGCGACTCCGATCTTCGCCGGAGACCCCGCGTTCCCCTTCCCGTTCCTGGTCGGTCCGCGCAACGCGCCGTCGATCACCCCGAGGGCCGTTCCGCTCCCGCACGACGGGGTGGACTACCTGAACGTCGGTCTCAGCCAGATCGACACGGGCGCGATCCTCAACATCATGGACTTCACGGGCACGCCCGTCGCGGCCAGTCAGTACGAGGGCTTGTACAACATGTACCAGGACCTCGCGATGCCGTCGCCCGTCCGGAACATGTATCCGCCCGGGCACGCTTGGGACGTCTACTTCGCGCACCGGCACCCTCGAATTCCGGGCTCGAACCGGCCGATTGGCGGTTCGTCAGGTCGGCCGGGAGGGTCGTCGGGCCGCCCGGGGAGTTCGTCGCGGCGGCCGAGCGTGTCCTTGAGTCAGCCGGGCGGGCTGTCGCGGCGGTCCAGCGTGTCCTCGGGGCGGCCGAGCGGACTGTCACGGCAGCCGAGCGGTATGTCGGGCCAGCCCAGCGGGTCTTCGAGCCGGCCCAGCGGGTCTTGGGACCGTCCGGGCGGGTCGTCGGGTCGACCGAGTGGGTCGTCGAGCCGACCGAGCGGGTCGTCGGGTCGGCCGGGAAGTTCGGCGGGGCGGCCGAGCGGATCGTGGGATCTGCCGGGCAACCGGTGGGGAGCGCGGGGCGGTTCGCCGGACGTGGGGATCGATCCGATCCGGGAGCAGTGGGGCATCGGGCGGGTGGTCACGCTGATGGAGCCGCGCTCCGACACGGGTCTGGTGCGGGTTCCCGCTCCTGCGGCGGGTCCGCGTACGGCCGACGGGCCCGGCGAGTTCGCGGTGTTCGACCTGCCGCTGCCTCCGGCCGACACGCCGTCGTCGTCACGGCCGTTGGGGTACGAGGTCGATCCGGGCGGCTGGATCAGGCTGCCGGACGGCACGGTCCTGTCTCCGGGTGGCTGGGTCAGTTTCGGTGACGACTTCATCCACACGCCGACCGGCATGATCATGTACGGGGACAGCGGCTGGATCGGCGAGGTCGGGAACATCGAGCAGGTCGCCGAGGTATGGGACGAGTTCGATCCGTCCGCGACCGCGTACGTGCCGGTGCTCTCCGGCGACGGCCTGCACATGGTGCCTGCCCTGCCGGGGGACGAGGCGGTCCACGTTCCCGTGACGCCTCGTACCGGCACCTCTTTCGCGGCGCCGCGCGTGCGGGCGGGCGCGGACGTTCCGCCGGGGAAGGGCAAGGAGCCTGCTACGGATCAGGCCCCGGCGGCGGGCGAGGTCCATGTCACGTACGAGGTCCCTGTCACGTACGAGGCTCCTGACACGGAGCAGGCGCCCGTGTCCCGTCCGGTACCGGTCGAAGCCGTGGCACCGGCGGCACCGGCGACGCCCGTGGCACCAGCGGCACCGGCGATGCCCGTGGCCGTACGTCCGTCGCACGCCGCCCCCGAACTCCCGGCCCCCGCACGCTCGCAGGAGGACCGGCTGGCCGAGCGCGGGCTGGCGCCGCTGTACATCCTCGACCAAGGGGACGCGGTGACACACGCGTTGACCGCCGTCGCGCCAGCGGAGAGCGGACGGCTCGTGGGGCACGGACGGCCCGCCGGGTCGCAGGAGTTGCGGGACACCCTGGCCGACGCGCTCGTGACCGACGCGCAACGGCCGCCGGGGGAGCGGCGGTTGTGGCCGCCGCTCACGGGCCTGACCGCCCCCGGACGGACGGCGCCGCTCGTCGGCTCCGAGGAAGCGGCCGTCGAAGCCGTACGTACGGGGACCGGCTCCGATGACGCGGACTGGCTCGTGCTCGCGGTGGCCGCACCCGTGCTCGGGCTCCGGGTCACCGTACTGACGCCGGACGGTACCCCCTGGACGACAGGACCGGACGACGGCCGCCCCGTCCTGCTCTTCCAACAGGCGGACCCCGCTCCGTACACCGCGCGGTGGGCGGCGACCGAGCCCGTCGGCGGCGTACCGGAGCAGCGGCCCGTACCGCCCGTATCGCCGCTGTCGGCACCGGAGTTGGCCTCGGACCAGGCCCCGGCTCCGGCCCCTGCCCCGGCGTCCTCTGCGCCCGACCGGCACGTGGCGGCCACCGTCCCGTCCTCGTCCCCGTCCGCGCCGCTGCGACTCGGCTTCGGTACGGCTAGTGGCCCGCGGCACCGGGCCGCCTCCAGCGGGGAACCGGCGCCCGAGGTCTTCTTCGGCTCCGAACCGCGCCCGGCCACGAGGCGGTGAGGGCGAGAGCGCCGATCGCCCCGGACACCTCGGCGGATCCGGTGCCCGCACCGGCACCGGATCCGCGAGAGGAACCGCCGTAGCGGGGTGCACGCGCCGTGTGATATTCGTGGTGCGCAAGGGGAGTGGGGGACTCCGGTCACCAAGCGGTACGGGCGCCGTCGCGCACGACACGCGGCCGGTGGACGCCGCACCGGGCCGGGCGGCGCCGTCCCGCCGGTCCTTCTGCTCATGTCGTGCCCATTCCGTGCCCATCCGGTTTCGGGGGCGGCCGTTGGCATCGGTCCTGGTGCTTGACTGGCCGGGTGTGACCTGAGGGCCTTCATGTGCGTCTGAGCGATGGGCATCTCTTTGTTGGACTCTTGGCGAGTGGGGAACGGGCGTTGAGCGACACCGATCAGGACGAGGCGAAGCGGCGGCGGCGGGCACGGTTCGTCGAGGTGCTCACGAGCAGTGCCCGTCAGCCGGGGGAGCGTTCCCGGCTGGGCTCCAGGGTCGCGGGCGCCACGGCCGTACTGGCGCTCGCCGCGGGCGCCACCATGGGGATCGGCGCCTGGCGCGGCCACCAGGCCGACCAGGACGCGAAGGAGCTCACGGCCGCGCAGACCAAGGCGGCCGACCGGCTCGCCCACCTCCCCACCGGCTCCGTCAGCCCGACCGCGAAGAAGCCGACGCCGAAGCCGTCGCACTCCGCCACGCCCAAGGCGCCGGTCCACACCACCCACTCGCCGACGCCTTCGCCGAAGCGGTCCGAGAAGGCGACCGCCACTCCCACGCCGACCATCGCCGTCTACCCCTCCACCGCGCTGCTCCTGAACGCCGCGACGGCGCTGTGCGCCGACATCCCCTACTTCGGCGCGGGCAAGGTCGGCGGGTCCGTCAACACCCACAAGTGCGACGGCACGAGCAACGACAACCAGATCTGGAACATGCGCGTCCAGCCCGTCGGCAAGGGCCCCGGCGGCACCGACCTCGTCCTCTTCGTCAACGCCAAGGACGATCTCTGCCTCGACATGCCCAACCGCGGCCCCCAGCCCGCCGGCACCACCCTCAACGAGGCCAACTGCGACGGCACCCTCGCCGACAACCAGCTCTGGTGGCTCGAACCCGTCGGCAACAGCGCCGTCCACATCCGCAGCTTCATCAGCGGCAACCTCTGCATCCGCCCCGGCAACGTCAGCCCCGGCGGCTCCGACCGCCGCCTCATGATCGCCACCTGCGGCACCAACGACGAGTCCCGCTGGTTCCTCTACCCCGTCTCCTCCTGACCCCGCCGCCCGCCCCTCCCTCGCCAACGCGTGAACGCACCCCGGTGAGGTGCACAACTGGTGCGGTCCCCGTCAGCTTTCGCCGAATCCAATCGCGGCGGTTGAGCGTGAACAGATAGCATCCGCGCTGCCGAGGGGGTGCGTATGACATTGGTGAAAAAGGGATCACGACGGATCGTGGTCGACGGCGTGACCTACCGGTGGCGGCTGCGGCGCAGGCCGACGTACGACCAGCTCCTCGGCTGGGCGCGCTGCCCTCACACGTGGCTGGGCACCCGAGAACCCCGGTCCCCTGTTCCGTCTCGACCAGTCGGAAGCCTTCTCCCCTTGGCCTGGATAGACGTTCACCGACCCGTCGTGACCTGCGATCACTGGCAAACGGCCGCCGTGGTCCGCCGCATCCGGCCGCACATACGCAAAGCCCCGACCTCACCGCTGACGCTGCTGGCGGGGTGAGCCGGTGTGTCTGACCAGGGTCAAACGGGTGGCGGAGCTGCGGAGTTCACAGCCGATACGACCTTGGCCGCGTTGCGTGAGGCGTGCGCGTCGGCCGGCCTGGACCTGGGAAGCCTCCACCGGGCGGCTGCTGAACACCGCCCTGGATATGCAGTCCGGCGCCACCCACGTGGATGCAACTGCCTACACCTATGACCCGGCCGGGCAGATCACGTCCATCAGCGACGTACAGGACGGCGGCGGCGCCGCGAAAACCGACACGCAGTGCTTCACCTACGACTACCTCCAGCGTCTGACGCAGGCGTGGAAAGCACGGCTGCCGTTGATTACGGCGGCGTCCAAGCCGTCGACGGCGCCAAAACCCTCGGGGATGGCCTCAATCAAGCCTTCGACGAAGCCCACGAATCAGGGATGCAGCCGCCCAGCGAAATGGCCCGGAGTATGAGAATTATCTTCACGAGAAACTTGGCGGGAGCAGGAATTTCAAGTAAGGAGGTCGAGAATTTGACGGTATATTTACGGACGAGGTGACTGGGGCGGAAACTTGGCATGAGGCCAAATCCGGTAAATTTTGGGAGATGGCACAGGCGGACATTCCGGATTATTGTCTGAAGGCATTATCTCGTGGCTCGAAAGAAGGGCATTCCGTGGCAGATGATCCCGAAGGAGAGTGGCTAATAAAGTATGAGTAGAGAATCGTCGATCGATTTTACCTTTGAAGTCCCGTTGGACATTAAGGGGGTCATCTGTGGTTTGCGAGAGGCTGGGGTAGAGTTTGATCGTGAGGGTATTTCGTATTTTGTAAATGCCGAGGATGATCTGTACGATTGGATCCGGGCTGACTCCGCCGATCTGGATGCAGTGCTGTGCCTAATCGAGAATTCATGGATCTCCGGATCGGTGAGTGGAGTTGCCGTAGGGATTCGAAATTCTGAAAGCGGTGGAGACCTGCTGTTCTCCCCGGGGCATTCTCGGGTGACTTTCTCGGAAAGTGTGAACAAGAGGCTCATTTCGGAGTCCTCTAAGTTCGCCGATCTGGGCTGGTACTGTAAGTTTTTCATTCCGATTCTTGAGCCATTCGGCCTCGTTGCAGTAAATTCCTCCGATTTTTAAGAATACATCCTAGTCCCGCCGCGAGGTTATCTTCGTTGCGTTTCTGGTTCATTTCAGATAAGCGAAGCTTTCGTCAGGCGGGCGTCGTCCAGGCCAGCCGGACTGCTCACGACCCGAGCCCGGTCCTCCTCGAGGTACGCCACCCGCAAGTCGACCGCCCGCCACATCGCATCCACGAGCCACGGATCATCCGTCGTCGCCGTCACGCCGCTCTGCCCCCAACTATCCGTCCGTCACCTGCGGTCCAACGACCTACCGACCTCGGATCCGAGACCGTCACGACGACGGCGTACGGTCCACCTCGGTCACACGAACCGACCGGATATCGGCGATCTTCCCGTTCTGGATCTCGACGTCCAGCGGCGCGGCGTCGCCCGTCTTGGACTTGCCCGCCCCGAGCGTGTCAGCCGTGATCCCCGTGTTCCCCAGGTGGTCACCGTCGGCGTCCAGGAACTCCAACTGCGCGAAGCAGTCCGCCGCACCGGCCCCGTGGTTCGTCACCGTGTAGTGCACGACGTACGCGTGCGGCCCCCACACCGGGTCGTCCTCCACCCCGGCCTTCGTGATCCGTACGTCCGCCTTCGAGCTGGGGGCGGCTTGGACGGTCGGCGCGCTGGACGAAGTCGAGGGCGCCGTCGACGGGGACGAGCCTTTGCCCGCGGCGCCCGACGAGCCGGACGAGGAGCACCCGGTCAGGGCTGCCATCGCAAGGGTGGCAGCCACGGCAACGAAACGAGCGGGACGGAGCACGCAGACCTCCATTAAGCGGATGCGTAGGCACAGAAGGTAACCGTCGAACCGACGTCCTGTGATCGGTTTGCCTCGGGGGCACCCCGAACGAGGCTGCGCCTCCTGGGCGCTGCCTCACAGCTTTTGACTAATTCCGCAAATGGTACGAATGCTCATCGCAGGCCTGTCCGGTGGAAGCAGGCGCCACAGCACCTCGACGTCGACCGTGATCGATGCGCAGCCCGTGGCGTGCAGCCCGGTCGCCCATGAAGAGAAAACAGCCGTAAGTCCGACGCACCGCAACTGCAACGCGGGGGCCATGACGTCTCGTCTACTTGATGTTCGACGAGGAGGAGCTGCGTGGAGTTCGAGGAGTTCGCCCGCACGGAATGGGCTGCGCTGCGGCGTACGGCGTTCTGGCTGTGCGGCGACTGGCACACCGCCGAGGATCTGGTGCAGGCAACGTTTATCAAGGTGTACGTCCGCTGGTGGACGCTACGCCGGGCCGCCCGAGCCAACGCTTTCGCACGTACAACACTGACCCGCACCTGGATCGACTGGCAACGCAAAGGATCAGCAGGGGAACTCCCCGCCGAAGACTTTGCCGACCAGCTCCTCGACGACACCGACATAGCACTGCGTCAGACGCTGCTGACCGCACTGCAATCACTGCCCGCGATACAGCGCGCCGTCGTGGTGCTGCGGTACTGGGAGGACATGCCGGTGGACGAGGTCGCACGAATCGTGAACCGCAAACCCGCCACCGTCCGATCGGACGCGACGCGAGGCCTGGCCGCGCTGCGGGAAACGCTGGGGGAGAAAGGAACCGTCAGGTGATGAACGAGAACGACGTGAAGAACGCGATGCGGCAGGCCCTGAACGCCGAGCCCGACGACGGACCGGACATGGAGGAGATCATCCGGGGAGGCAGGAAGCAGCGGCGCGCGATCGTACGACAGGTCGCGCTGGGCACCGCGGTCCTGGCCGTTGCGGGGCTCGGCGTGGGATACAGCCTGACGCACGCCCAAGCAGGCTCGAAGGATCAGAGCGTGACAACGGATCTGGCGGGTCAGGCCCGAACCCCCTCGCTCCCGCCCCACGACAACAGCCGCGCCAACCTCGACAAGGCACACGCCGATTTGCGCGCGGCGCTGGTCGGCCGCTTGCCGGCGGGAATGACACTCGAAGACGGCTCCGGGCCAAGTGACTTCAACTTGGTGCGCTCCGATGGAACGGTGACAGAACTGGGGACGCTGGTCGGGCTGCAGAACCTCGCAGGCGCGAAGAACCCGTGCACCGATTCCCAGATCAACAGCAACTGCCAGCCCGTCTCGCTGGCGGACGGCTCCCGGGGCTGGGCCTGGGAAGCGGCCGCTCAACAGGACGGGTACACCGTGACCGTGCGGATATACACCCAAGACGGTCAGGCATGGGGTCTGTCCAACGGCGCCACGGCGGTGAATCCCAAAACGCTGTCCCTGGAGAAGGGCCAGCCTCTTACCGCTGCCCAACTGATTTCCCTCGTCTCCGACCCCGAGGTGATGGCCGCCCTCAAGGAGGTCCCGACCGACCAGATCACCCCCACGCAGGCCGGACAGCCCTACCACCTGTAACAACTCAAGTCATGCGCAAACGCCCCAACGCCGCTTGCGTTTTCGAGGGCTCTCGCGGCATCGGGGCAGGTCATGGGCGGTTGCCCAACGAAGTGGCAGCCGGGCGCCCGGCCCGTCCGAGCGGCCCCGAGCGCCGGCCGTGCGCCCCGTCCACTTCGACGTGCAAGGCCGCTGACCAGCGCAAAGATGGGGGAGTGGCGGTTGGCACCGGCTCTGGGAGGCCCGAGCGGGCCCGAAAAGAGCAAAGGTCAGAAGACCGTGTGTCTTTTGGCAGGTACAAGAAAGGCTCTGACCGGCATTTCTGCTGGTCAGAGCCTTGTTTCCGGAAGTGCCCCCGGCAGGATTCGAACCTGCGCACACGGCTCCGGAGGCCGTTGCTCTATCCCCTGAGCTACGGGGGCGACGGGAAGAACATTAGCAGGTTGGGGGAGGTGGGCTGGACAGGGTTTGGGTGGGGGAGGGGAGGTGGGGGGTGCTGGGGGGAGGGGGGTTCACCCGTGGCGGGGAAGAAATGGGCAAAACGCGGACGCATCGAGAGGGGCACGCCTACTCTTCGAGGTGTGGCGGGTGCGTCCGGCCGGGTGCTTGTTGTGGATGACAACAAGGTGATCCGGCAACTGATCAGGGTCAACCTGGAGCTGGAGGGCTTCGAGGTCGTGACCGCGGCTGATGGTGCCGAGTGCCTGGAGATCGTGCACAGTGTGCGGCCGGATGTGGTGACGCTGGATGTGGTCATGCCGCGGCTGGACGGGGTACGGACGGCGGCGCGGCTGCGGGCGGACCCGGATCCGGAGACGCGGCGCGTGGGCATCGTCATGGTGAGCGCCGGGTCCCTGCCGGAGGGGACGGGCGGGGTGGACGCCTATGTCGCGAAGCCCTTCGAGCCCGCCGACCTCGTGGAGACCGTACGTGGGCTGGTCCGGCGCGGCCCCGTGCCGCCCGAGCCCCGCGGGCAGACGGCTTCCGCACCCGGTTCCGCGTAAGCCCGGCGCCTGGGCAGGGCCGGGGGACCGTACCCGAGCCCGTTCGGCAGGGGCCCGTTCCGTAGGGCGAGAGTGCCGCGCCCGCCCCGCCCCCGTAACGCCGCTGCGGGCGGTGGCGCCTGCCCCTGCGTAGAGCTAGCGCCGCACCCCGCACCGGCCCGTGCGGCCCCCGCCCCGCCCCCCCCGCGTCGAAAGACGCCCCCGCCCCCCCCGCAAAGCCGCGGGCCGCGCCCCCCTGGGAAAACCCGGTCGCCCCCGGGCCCACCCCCTCGCCTAGGCTTTGCCGCGTGACCCCCGCTGAGCTGTCCCGCACCGTGCTGAGTACGGTGCGCCGTGCCGTCGCGGCGGGGGAGCTGGGGGTGGAGGTGCCGGAGCGAGTCGTGGTGCAGCGACCGCCGCGGCCGGGATGCGGGGACTACGCGACGAACGTGGCGTTGCAGCTCGCGGGAGCCGCGGGGCGCCCGCCGCGACAGGTCGCGGAGATCCTCAGCAGGCGGCTCAGCGCCGAGCCCGGCATCGCGCTGGTCGAGATCGCGGGCCCCGGCTTCCTCAACATCACCCTCAACGCGTGGGCGTACGCGGACGTCGTCCGGCAGGTGCGCGCCCAGGGCCCGGAGTACGGGACCGGGGACGGCCTGGCCGGTGAGGCCGGCGGCGTGGCCGCGGACGAAGGGGCCGTACGGGCCCAGGCCGTCGCCGAGGCCGTGAACCGGCTGCTGCGCGCCGCGGGCGCCGCCCCAGGAGCCGCCGAGGAACGCGTGACGGCGGCCGAACCCCAGGACGACCCCGTCGCCCGCCTCGGCCCCGACGCCGCCCGCTGGTCGCTGCTCCGGCCGCCCGCCGAGGACCCGCCCCGTACGGACGACACGTTCCTCGCGCAGCGCGAGAGCAACCCGCTCTTCCGTATCCGCTACGCCCACGCCCGCACCCGCGCGCTGCTCCGCAACGCCCATGACCTGGGCGTGGAGATCGAGAGCACGGTGGACGACCCGTACCACCACCCCGCGGAGACCGAACTGCTCGGCCTGATCGCCGACTTCCCCCGCGTCATCGAGACCGCCGCACGGCGCCGCGCGCCCGACCGGCTCGCCCGCCATCTGGAACGGCTGTCCGACGCCTTCCTCCGCTTCCACGACGAGTGCCCCGCGCTGCCGAAGGGCGACGAGAAACCCTCGGCCGTCCACGCCGCCCGGATCCGGCTCGCCGACGCCACCGGCATCGTGCTCGCCAACGGCCTCCACCTCCTCGGCATCAGCGCTCCCGACCGCGTCTGACGGCCGGAAGCCCGGCGAACGACAGCGGGCCGACGACGAGGCCGGTCCACAACCCAGCACCCCATAAAACAACCCCCGATCTGCGAAGAAAGACGACACCGTGAGCCGTTCCGCACACCCCGCCGGGCCCCGCCACGCCGATGTGCTGCCCGAGGGCCACTACGCCGCCCCGCCGGCCGACCTCAACACCCTCGACACCCGCGTCTGGTCCCGCACCGTCACCCGTAACGCCGACGGCGCCGCCGAAGTCGGCGGCCTGGACGTGCGCGCGCTCGCCGAGGAATACGGCACGCCCGCGTACATCCTCGACGAGGCGGACTTCAGGGCCCGCTGCCGCGCGTGGCGGGCGGCCTTCGGGCACGACGCGGACGTCTTCTACGCGGGCAAGGCGTTCCTGTCCCGCGCGGTCGTGAAGTGGCTGCACGAGGAGGGGCTGAATCTGGACGTCTGCTCCGGTACGGAGCTGGCGGTGGCGCTGGAGGCGGGGATGCCCGCCGAGCGGATCGCGCTGCACGGCAACAACAAGTCCACCGCGGAGATCGAGCGCGCGGTGGAGACCGGCGTCGGCCGGATCGTGCTGGACTCGTTCCAGGAGATCGTCAGGGTCGCCGCGGAGGCGGACCGGCAGGGCAAGCGGCAGCGCGTGCAGATCCGGGTGACGGTCGGCGTCGAGGCGCACACCCACGAGTTCATCGCGACCGCGCACGAGGACCAGAAGTTCGGTCTCGCGCTGGCGGGCGGGCAGGCCGCGGAGGCGGTCCGCCGGGTGCTGAAGCTGGAGAGCCTCGAACTGGTCGGCATCCACAGCCACATCGGCTCGCAGATCTTCGACATGGCCGGCTTCGAGGTGGCCGCCCGCCGTGTCGTGTCGCTGCTGGCGGAGGTACGCGACGAGCACGGCGTCGAGCTGCCCGAGATCGACCTCGGCGGCGGCCTCGGCATCGCGTACACCACCGACGACGACCCGCGCGAGCCGCAGGAGATCGCCAAGGCGCTCGGCGAGATCGTCACCCGCGAGTGCGAGGCGGCCCGGCTCGCGGTGCCCCGGCTCTCGGTCGAGCCGGGCCGCGCGATCGTCGGACCGACCGCCTTCACGCTGTACGAGGTCGGCACGATCAAGCCGCTGGACGGCCTGCGCACGTACGTCAGCGTCGACGGCGGCATGTCGGACAACATCCGCACCGCGCTCTACGACGCCGAGTACAGCGTCTCGCTGGTGTCCCGTACGAGTGACGCCGAGCCGATGCTCAGCCGGGTCGTCGGCAAGCACTGCGAGAGCGGCGACATCGTCGTCAAGGACGCCTTCCTCCCCGCCGACCTCGCGCCCGGCGACCTGCTCGCCGTACCGGCCACCGGCGCGTACTGCCGGGCCATGGCCAGCAACTACAACCACGCGCTGCGGCCCCCGGTGGTCGCGGTCACCGACGGCCGGGCGCGGGTGATCGTCCGCCGCGAGACGGAGGACGACCTGCTGCGGCTGGACGTCGGCTGACCCCGAAGGTGCCGAAAAGGCCGCGGAAAAGCCGCCGAAGAGCCGCCGAAATGCCGCCAGACGCCGCCGGGACGCCGGCAGCGCGAAGCGCCCGCGATGGTGAAGAATTCACCGTCCCCGCAAGCACGTTGAGGCGATTCGGCAGTACGAGGGCCCGCTGACGCGTAATCTCACGGGCCGAACGCGCTCGGTGACGTGAAATATCGCCGGGTGAACGGCCGGTCTCACTCACCGGACAGGGCGTGGCATCTCCCGTCCGGTGAGTGAGACTGGTTCCCATCCAAGAGCTGTACGGACCCCGGGTCCGCACGGAGCTGTACGAGAGACGAGGTCGGATGATGCGTACGCGTCCGCTGAAGGTGGCGCTGCTGGGCTGTGGAGTGGTCGGCTCAGAGGTCACGCGCATCCTCACGACGCAGGGCGCCGACCTCGCCGCGCGGATCGGTGCCCCCATCGAACTGGCCGGGATCGCGGTACGCCGCCCCAACCGGGTCCGCGAGGGCGTCCCCGCCGAACTCCTCACCACGGACGCGACCGCCCTGGTCAAACGGGGCGACATCGACGTCGTCGTCGAGGTCATCGGCGGCATCGAGCCGGTCCGCACGCTGATCACCACCGCCTTCGAGCACGGCGCGTCCGTGGTCTCCGCGAACAAGGCGCTGCTCGCCGCCGACGGCGCGAAGCTGCACGCCAAGGCCGCCGAGCACGGTGTCGACCTGTACTACGAGGCCGCCGTCGCCGGGGCGATCCCGCTGATCAGGCCGCTGCGCGAGTCGCTCGCGGGCGACAAGGTCAACAGGGTGCTGGGCATCGTCAACGGCACGACGAACTTCATCCTCGACAAGATGGACTCCACCGGCGCCGGGTACAGCGAGGCGCTGGACGAGGCGACCGCGCTCGGATACGCCGAGGCCGACCCGACCGCCGACGTCGAGGGCTTCGACGCCGCCGCGAAGGCCGCGATCCTCGCCGGAATCGCCTTCCACACCCGCGTGACCATCGACGACGTGCACCGCGAGGGCCTCACCGAGGTCACCGCCGCCGACATCGCGTCCGCGCGGAAGATGGGCTGCACGGTGAAGATGCTCGCCATCTGCGAGCGCCGCCCCGACGGGCGCTCGGTGACCGCGCGCGTCCACCCCGCGATGATCCCGCTCAGCCACCCGCTGGCCTCGGTGCGCGAGGCGTACAACGCGGTCTTCGTCGAGGCGGAGGCGGCCGGGCGGCTGATGTTCTACGGTCCTGGTGCGGGCGGTGCACCCACCGCCTCCGCCGTCCTCGGCGACCTGGTGGCCGCCTGCCGCAACAAGCTGGCGGAGACCACCGGCGCCGGCGAGTCCGCGTACACGCAACTGCCGGTGAGCCCGATGGGCGATGTGGTCACCCGCTACCACATCAGCCTCGACGTGGCGGACAAACCGGGCGTCCTGGCTCAGGTCGCGACGGTCTTCGCCGAGCACGACGTGTCCATCGACACGGTGCGGCAGCAGGGTAAGGACGGCGAGGCCTCCCTCGTCGTCGTCACTCACCGCGCGCTCGACTCCGCCCTCTCGGCGACGGTCGCCAGCCTGCGGAAACTCGACACCGTACGCGGCGTCGCCAGCATCATGCGCGTGGAAGGGGAGTAGGGCCCGCTATGAACAGCACCATGAACAACGGAACCGTCGACCGGCCCCGAATGTCGGGCACCCACCAGTGGCGCGGCATCATCGAGGAGTACCGGGACCGGCTGCCGGTCGCCCCGGGCGCCCCGGTGGTCACGCTGCTGGAGGGTGGCACCCCGCTGGTCCCCGCCCAGCTCCTGTCCGAGCTGACCGGCTGTGACGTCTTCCTGAAGGTCGAGGGCGCCAACCCCACCGGCTCCTTCAAGGACCGGGGCATGACCATGGCCATCTCCAAGGCCAAGGAAGAGGGCGCGCAGGCCGTCATCTGCGCCTCGACCGGCAACACCTCGGCGTCGGCCGCCGCCTACGCGGTGCGCGCGGGCATGGTCTGCGCGGTGCTGGTGCCGCAGGGCAAGATCGCGCTCGGCAAGATGGGCCAGGCGCTGGTGCACGGCAGCCGCATCCTCCAGGTCGACGGCAACTTCGACGACTGCCTCGACCTGGCGCGCGGGCTGAGCGAGAAGTACCCGGTGGCGCTGGTCAATTCGGTCAACCCGGCCCGTATCGAGGGGCAGAAGACCGCCGCCTTCGAGATCGTCGACGCGCTCGGTGTCGCCCCCGACATCCACCTCCTCCCGGTCGGCAACGCGGGCAACATCACCGCGTACTGGAAGGGGTACAGCGAATACGCGGCGGACGGTGTGTCCGCCTCGCGGCCGCGGATGTGGGGCTTCCAGGCGCACGGCGCCGCGCCGATCGTCAACGGCGCGCCGGTACGTCAGCCGCAGACGATCGCCACCGCGATCCGGATCGGCAACCCCGCGTCCTGGCAGCAGGCCGAGCAGGCCCGCGACGAGTCCGGCGGCCTCATCGAGGCCGTGACCGACCGTCAGATCCTGTCCGCCTACCGACTGCTGGCCGCGAAGGAGGGCGTCTTCGTCGAGCCCGCCTCCGCCGCCTCGGTCGCCGGGCTGCTCAAGGCCCGCGAAGAGGGCAAGGTGGATCCCGGTCAGCGGATCGTCTGCACGGTCACCGGGAACGGGCTCAAGGACCCCGGGTGGGCCGTGGAGGGTGCTCCGCAGCCGGTGATCGTGCCGGTCGATGCCGATGCTGCTGCGCAGCGGCTCGGGCTGATCTGAGCCGGGCCGTCTCCGGGCGGTGAGCCGATCTTTTCCGGGGCGCCGGTGCGCGGTGTCGCGCTGACGCAGGGCCAGGTTTTCAGGGGCGCTGGGGGTACCTCCCGGCCGAAGGCTGGGGGAGGAACTGCGCGCTCAGCCACCGACGGTGGCGCGGCCTAACAACCGGCCCCAGCGGGGCAGTTGCGGCTGTTTCCGGGCTGACAGCCCGGTGGGGGCTTGTCGCGCAGTTCCCCGCGCCCCGGAAAAGATCGGCTCGCCGTCCTCGGCGGTGCGGCGGCTCTGAAAAGATCGGCTCGCCGTCATGGGGAAGCGTGCCGCAGGCACGGGGCGCACAGGGGAGGGGCGACACGCATCACGCGCTCTTCGTGCGCCCTATGTCGCAGGAGAACCTTCCTTCGATAGGCTTACCTCAGCGGCACCGCAGTGTGCCCGACTCCGGCAGTTGCCAATGGGCAGTGCCTCCCCCGCCCCGCCGCCCGGCGATGACGCCGCGCCCGCAGGGCGAACCGCACGAGGAGATTCGTCGAACGATGGCCGGTCCCGCGTTCCGCGCCGCCGCAGTACGAGTGCGCGTCCCCGCGACCAGCGCCAATCTGGGCCCCGGTTTCGACGCCTTCGGCCTGGCGCTCGGCCTGTACGACGACGTCGTGGTCCGCGTCGCCGACTCCGGCCTGCACGTGGACATCGCGGGCGAGGGCGCCGACACCCTGGCCAGGGACGAGAAGCACCTGGTCGTACGGTCGTTGCGGACCGCCTTCGACCTGCTGGGCGGTCAGCCGCGCGGCCTCGAGGTGGTGTGCGCCAACCGCATTCCGCACGGCCGCGGCCTGGGTTCGTCCTCCGCCGCCATCTGCGCGGGCATCATCGCCGCCCGCGCGGTGACGATAGGCGGCCCCGCCGTACTCGACGACATCGCGCTGCTGGAGCTGGCCACCGAGATCGAGGGCCACCCCGACAACGTCGCCGCCTGCCTGATGGGCGGCTTCACCCTGGCGTGGACCGAGGGCGGCGCGGCCCGCGCGATCCGGCTGGACCCGGCGCGCTCGCTGGTCCCCGTGGTGTTCGTGCCCGCCACCCCCCTGCTCACCGAGACCGCCCGCGGGCTGCTGCCGCGTACCGTCCCGCATGTGGACGCCGCGGCCAACGCGGGCCGGGCCGCGCTGCTGGTGGAGGCGCTCACCCGGCGCCCCGAGCTGCTGCTGCCCGCCACCGAGGACCGCCTGCACCAGGACTACCGCGGGCCCGCCATGCCCGAGAGCCTGGCGCTGGTGAACCGGCTGCGCGCCGACGGCGTACCGGCCGTGATCTCCGGTGCGGGACCCACGGTGCTGGCGCTCACCGAGGAGGGCGCCGCCGACAAGGTCACCCGGCTCGCCGGCGAGGGCTGGGCGGCCAACCGTCTGGCGCTCGACACGGCCGGAGCCAGTGTCCTGCCGCTCGCAGGGGGGCAGTGACACGATTGCCGGTCGTAGAGAGGGGGAATGTTTGTTGGATCCGGTAGTGTTAACCTCAAGCCTGCATTCGACGCCCAATGGGCGCGATGCACTGTGTCCCTTCCGTGGGACCGCTTATCTTCCGGGAGCCTCCCACACCGCATAGGCAGCAGTCCTGCGCAGTGTCGAGCACGCTCCGGAGTCGGCACCAGAACCCTTGTCGTGCCGAGCCCCGAATGTATTTCTGCCGCCGTCAGGCGGACCACCGCCCCGGCTCTGAGCAGCGGAAACGCCCAGATCCGGACAGCACGACCGGTCGCCGAGCCAGACAGGCCGACGTCCGCTCCAGGGAAGGACCCTTCGTGAGCGACACCACCGATCTGATGGGCGTGCGCGCAGAGAACTCTGTCGCCGCGTCCGATGCCGACGCGCCTGCTACCGGTGCTGCCACGGCCAGTGCCTCACGGCGACGCCGGTCCGGGACCGGTCTTGACGGCATGGTCCTGGCCGAGTTGCAGCAGCTCGCCTCCGGTCTCGGGATCAAGGGCACCGCGCGGATGCGCAAGAGCCAGTTGATCGAGACCATCAAGGAGAAGCAGGCGGGCGGCGGCGCCGCGACGGCCCAGGCCGCCGCGCCCGCGGCAGAGGCCCCCGCGGCCGAGAAGCCCAAGCGCCGCGCGACGTCGCGGGCCCGGCTGGCCGAGGCGCCCGCCGAGGCGGACGGTGCGGCCAAGGCCGCCCCCGCCAAGGCCGCCGCCACCGCGCCCGCGGAGCCCCAGCAGATCGAGATTCCCGGCCAGCCCGCCGGTGAGCAGGCCAAGTCGGCCGCGAAGGCCGAGCGCGCCGCCGAGGCCGCCGCCGACACCGCGGAGGGCAAGACCGACAGCCGTACCGAGGCCAAGGACGCCAAGGGCGACGGCAAGCAGCAGCAGAACGGCGGCGGCGCCGCCGGGTCCGGTGACGAGCGCCAGGACCGGCAGCGCGGCCAGCGCGGCGACCGCCGTGAGCGGCAGCGCGACCGCCGCGGGCGCGGCGAGGACGGCGCCGAGGGCGGCAACCGCGACGGCGGCAACCGGCAGAACCGCGACCGCGGCGACCGGGGCAACCAGCAGCAGGGCGGCGGCCAGGGCGGCCAGAACCAGCAGCAGGGCGGCCAGGGCGGCGGCGGCAACGCGCAGGACGACGACGAGTTCGGCGACGGTCGCGGCCGTCGGCGCGGGCGCTACCGCGACCGCCGCGGGCGGGGCAACCGCCGTGACGAGTTCGGCGGCGGCGAGGTCCAGGTCTCCGACGACGACGTGCTGATCCCCGTCGCGGGCATCCTGGACATCCTCGACAACTACGCCTTCATCCGGACCTCCGGCTACCTGCCGGGTCCCAATGACGTGTACGTCTCGCTCGCCCAGGTCCGCAAGAACGGCCTGCGCAAGGGCGACCACGTCACCGGCGCCGTACGGCAGCCCAAGGACGGCGAGCGCCGCGAGAAGTTCAACGCGCTGGTCCGGCTGGACTCCGCGAACGGGATGGGCGCCGACTCCGGCCGCGGCCGTCCGGAGTTCAACAAGCTCACTCCGCTGTACCCGCAGGACCGGCTCCGTCTGGAGACCGACCCGGGCGTGCTGACCACCCGGATCATCGACCTCGTGTCGCCGATCGGCAAGGGCCAGCGCGGTCTGATCGTGGCCCCGCCGAAGACCGGCAAGACCATGATCATGCAGGCCATCGCCAACGCGATCACCACGAACAACCCCGAGTGCCACCTGATGGTCGTCCTGGTCGACGAGCGTCCCGAAGAGGTCACCGACATGCAGCGGTCGGTGAAGGGCGAGGTCATCTCCTCGACCTTCGACCGCCCCGCCGAGGACCACACCACGGTCGCCGAGCTGGCCATCGAGCGGGCCAAGCGGCTCGTGGAGCTGGGCCACGACGTGGTCGTGCTGCTCGACTCCATCACCCGTCTGGGCCGCGCGTACAACCTGGCGGCGCCCGCTTCCGGCCGCATCCTGTCCGGTGGTGTCGACTCGACCGCGCTCTACCCGCCGAAGCGGTTCTTCGGCGCGGCGCGCAACATCGAGGACGGCGGCTCGCTGACCATCCTGGCCACCGCGCTGGTCGAGACCGGCTCGCGGATGGACGAGGTGATCTTCGAGGAGTTCAAGGGCACCGGCAACATGGAGCTCAAGCTCGACCGCAAGCTCGCGGACAAGCGGATCTTCCCCGCGGTGGACGTCGACCCGTCCGGTACCCGTAAGGAAGAGATCCTGCTGGACCGGGACGAGTTGGCGATCGTCTGGAAGCTCCGCCGCGTTCTGCACGCTCTCGACTCCCAGCAGGCGATCGAGCTGCTGCTGGACAAGATGAAGCAGACGAAGTCCAACGCGGAGTTCCTGATGCAGATCGCGAAGACGACGCCGGGCAACAACGACTGACCTTCCGGTCAGGACAGACGAGAAACAGCTCGGCCCGCCGGTTTCCCGGCGGGCCGAGCTGTTTCTTTGCTCAAACATGTGTTCCCGGCTACCGGTGAGGGTGGTCCGGGCCAAGCTGGCAGTCATATGATCTGCCAGTCGCAGGTGGGGGGAACCATCTTCGGACGTCCGACCCGGCCGCAGGGCTGTGCTTCAGCCTGCCCGCGCCCCTTTTCGCCGACGTCCGGTCAGCTACTCGCTCCTGTGCACATCTCCCGTGCGGCCACCGCCCGTTGGCGGCCGTCGCGCATTTCTACGACAGGAGTTCTGAGTGTTCTCTGCCCATGAGGGCCGGGGGCGCTGGCGGCGCAGCCGTACAGCGGTCCTCGCAGCCACGGTCGCCGCGGGCGCCGTGAGTCTGTTCCTGGCGACGCCGGCCCAGGCCGGCGACCCGCAGCCGCCCGTTCTCCACCCGGCCGGGCACCCCAGTGCGCCGTCCCAGGCGGAACTGCGCGCCCGCGTCGCGGGCGCGGTGGCGGCGGACGACGGCCCGTCCCGCACCAAGCTCTCCGCCGGCCCGCACACGGTCGACCCGAAGATCATCGGCGGCACCACCACGACGATCTCCAGCGCGCCGTGGATGGTCCAGCTCTGGTACTTCGACGACAAGGGCACCGACTCGACGAAGGACGACGACAGCTTCTTCTGCGGCGGCACCGTGGTGTCCCCGTCGAAGATCCTGACCGCCGCCCACTGCGTCGCGGGCCTCAACTGGAATCTGCACGGTGTCGTCATCGGCGGCACCGACCAGCTCCCCACCGACAGCGCCGACGGCACCACCACGGATCTGCACGGCGGTACCGCCACCGGCGTGTGGCGGCAGTGGAGCAACCCGACGTACGACAACCCCGAGTACGACAACGACGTGGCCGTACTGACGCTCGACGTCCCCACGACGGCCAAGCCGCTGCCGATCACCACGGCGACCGACAGCGCCTCGTACGTCACCGGCACCCAGGGAACCGTCTACGGCTGGGGGCGCACCAGCTCCGGCAGCCCGGACCCCTCGCAGACGCTGCGGAAGGCGACCCTGCCGGTCGCCGCGAACACCGCGTGCACAACGGTGTACGGGTCGAGATTCGTCGCGGGCCACATGGTCTGCGCGGGAGCGCCCGCTTCCGGCGCGGACGCCGGGACCACCGCGAGCTGCAACGGTGACTCGGGCGGTCCGCTCGTGGTCGCCGGGAAGCTGGTCGGCGTCGTCTCGTGGGGCACCAAGGACTGTGTCGCGCAGGGCACGTACAGCGTCTTCAGCCGGGTCAGCGCCTACGTCGGCGCCGTCAACCCCCGGATCGACGACGCGAATCTCAGCCTGGACGACAAGGCCGACCTGGTCGCCGTGACACCGGCCGGATCGGCGTACGAGTACGTGTCGACCGGCGGCGCCTTCGCCCCGAAGGCGTCGATGGGCGACTTCAGCGGACTGAACCTGGTCCGTCAGAGCGACCTGGACCGGAACGACTACCAGGACCTGGTCGTCCGCACCACGGACGGCCGGCTGTTCTGGCTGGACGGATACAGCGGTAACAATGTGCTGATCGGTCCGGGCTGGAACGTCATGAAGTCGATCATCACGCCGGGTGACGTCAACGGCGACGGTCTGCCGGACGTGGTCGCCACCGACACCAGCGGGAACTCGTGGCTCTACCCCGGCAACGGCAAGGGCGCCCTCGGCGCCCGCGCCAAGATCGGCGGCGGCTGGGACATCTTCAACGGCCAGATCTACGGCAAGGGCGATCTGACCGGCGACGGCCGTCCCGACATCATCGCGCGGGACAGCGCGGGCGCCCTGTGGCTCTACAAGGGCACGGGCCTCGCGTCCGGGCCCTGGGCGGCCCGTACGAAGATCGGGACCGGCTGGAACGCGTACAACGCCTTCGCGGCCGTCGGTGACATCACCGGCGACGGCAAGGCCGACCTGATCGCCCGGGACGCCTCGGGCACGCTGTGGCTGTACAAGGGCACGGGCTCCGCGTCCGGCCCCTACGCGGCCAAGGTCAAGATCGGGACCGGCTGGAATGCGTACAACCTGTTCGGCTGAGTTTCACGCAGGGTGATCAAAAGAGCGCCCGCGTACCCCCTGACCTGGGGGTACGCGGGCGCTCGCACGTCTTCTCCCGGTCTCCCCGGATGCCGGGAAGGGGAACCTCGGCGGAGGATGGAGCGTCTGACACTTCGGGACGAATGCCCGCGAAGCCCACGGAGACCGTGACGCCGGCGAAGCCCACGAAGACCGTGCACGCCCACGACGCCCAGGAAACGGAGGGAGCCATGTCCGAGGACCAGCTGCCGACCGGGGCCACTGCCGTCAGCGACGGCAAGGGCAGCAGGCGGCACCAGCGCACCCGGCGCCGCCGGGTGCTGCGCGTGGTCGCCTGGGGCACCGCGGGCCTGGTGCTGCTCGGCGGCGCGGGCGCGGGCTATCTCTACTTCCGGCTCAACGGCAACATCAAGAGCGTCGACATCGACTCCGCGCTCGGCACCGACCGCCCCGCGGCCCTGGGCAACGGCGCGATGGACATCCTCGTGCTCGGCTCGGACTCCCGGTCCGGCGCCAACAGCGAGTACGGCCACGCGGGCGGCGGCGCCCGCTCGGACACCGCGATGATCGTGCACCTGAACAAGGGCCACAAGGCCGCCAGCGTGGTCAGCATCCCGCGCGACACCCTCGTCCCCCGGCCCGTGTGCGCCAAGCCCGGCGGGGGCACCGCACCGGCCGTGCGGAGCGTCATGTTCAACAGCGCCTACGAGGTCGGCGGCCCGGCCTGCGCGGTCAAGACCGTCGAGGCCATGACGGGCCTGCGGATGGACCACTACATCGAGGTGGACTTCACCGGCTTCAAGAACCTCATCAACGCGCTGGGCGGCGTCCCGCTCACCACCACCCAGGCCATACACGACACCAAGAGCCACCTGGACCTGGCCGCGGGCACCCACACCCTCAACGGCGAGCAGGCGCTCGGCCTGGTCCGCACCCGGCACGGCGTGGCCGACGGCAGCGACCTGGGCCGGATCCAGCTCCAGCAGGCGTTCATGAAGGCGCTGATGAACCGGGTGAGCGGGCTCGGCCTGCTGACCAGCCCCACCAAGCTGATCGACGTCGCCGACACCGCCACCAGCGCCATCACCACCGACTCCGACCTCGCCTCGGTCGGCTCCCTGATGGGCTTCGCGGAGAGCGTGCGCGGCCTGGACTCGACGAATGTCCACATGGTGACACTGCCGGTCCAGTACGCGGTCAGCGATCCCAACCGGGTGGAGCCGATGCCCGCGCAGGCCGCGATGGTGTGGGCCGCGCTGCGGGCCGACCGGCCGATCCCGGCCGCCGCCACCAAGGGCTCGGCCGCCGACGAGGTCAACGCCAAGAAGGTGGTCGGGGCCGGCGCCACCGCGGACCCGGGCACCTCGCCGAGCCCGGGCCTCAGCCCGAGCACCACGCCCTGACCTGGCCGGACCCGCCCCGGACCCGCTCCGGGGCCCGCGCCCCGCACCCGCTCCGACCTGCGCTTTCGGGCCGGGAATTATCCGGGCCCACCCCTCGTTTTGGGAGATACGGCCAGTCCTGGCAGACTGGACCGCTGGCTCCGGTTCACGTGCACGCAAACCCGCGGTACGACCCGGCGCCCTCCCGAACCTAGGAGCATCCCTTGAAGCAAGGCATCCACCCCGAGTACTTCGAGACCCAGGTCACCTGCACCTGTGGCGCCTCGTTCACCACTCACAGCACCGAGAAGAGCGGCCAGATCCGCGCCGACGTGTGCTCCGAGTGCCACCCGTTCTACACGGGCAAGCAGAAGATCCTCGACACCGGCGGCCGTGTGGCCCGCTTCGAGGCCCGCTTCGGCAAGGCCGCCGGGTCCGCCAAGAAGTAGCGACCCGCAAGCGCCGGTTCCCGGTCGCCCAGTCATGGGTGACCGGACCGGCGCTTTGTCGTCCCGGGCCAGCCAGGCCAGGCAGCCACTTCATCCAGCTAGGGAACCGAAGATGTTCGAGGCGGTCGAGGAACTGATCGGCGAGCACGCCGACCTCGAAAAGCAGCTTGCCGACCCCGCGGTCCACGCGGACCAGGCCAACGCCCGCAAGCTGAACAAGCGTTACGCCGAGCTGACCCCCATCATCAGCACGTACCGCTCCTGGCGGCAGCTCGGCGACGACATCGGTACCGCCCGCGAACTCGGCGCCGACGACCCGGACTTCGCCGCCGAGGTGAAGGACCTGGAGAAGCAGCGCGGCGAGGTGACCGAGCGGCTGCGGCTGCTGCTGGTGCCCCGCGACCCGAGCGACGACAAGGACGTCATCCTGGAGGTCAAGGCGGGGGAGGGCGGCGAGGAGTCCGCGCTGTTCGCCGGCGACCTGCTGCGGATGTACCTGCGCTACGCCGAGCGCGTCGGCTGGAAGACCGAGATCCTCGACGCCAACGAGTCCGACCTCGGCGGCTACAAGGACGTCCAGGTCGTGGTCAAGGCCAAGAGCAACCACGAGCCCGGCCAGGGCGTCTGGGCCCGTATGAAGTACGAGGGCGGCGTGCACCGCGTCCAGCGGGTGCCCGCCACCGAGTCGCAGGGCCGTATCCACACCTCCGCGGCCGGTGTGCTGGTCACCCCGGAGGCCGAGGAGGTCGAGGTCGAGATCGGCCCCAACGACCTGCGGATCGACGTCTACCGCTCGTCGGGCCCCGGCGGCCAGTCCGTCAACACCACCGACTCCGCGGTCCGCATCACACACCTCCCCAGCGGCCTGGTCGTCTCCTGCCAGAACGAGAAGAGCCAGCTCCAGAACAAGGAGTCGGCGATGCGCATCCTGCGCTCCCGGCTGCTGGCCGCCGCGCAGGAGGAGGCCGAGAAGGAAGCCTCCGACGCCCGTCGCAGCCAGGTCCGTACCGTCGACCGCTCCGAGCGCATCCGTACGTACAACTTCCCCGAGAACCGCATCTCGGACCACCGGGTCGGCTTCAAGGCGTACAACTTGGACCAGGTGCTCGACGGGGACCTGGACGCGATGATCCAGGCCTGCGTGGACGCCGATTCGGCGGCCAAACTGGCCGCCGCTGGCGACGGCAGCTAAGGGGGGAAGGCAGAGTGAACCTGCTGCTCGCCGAGGTGGCGCAGGCCGCCCAGCGACTGGCCGACGCGGGCGTGCCGTCGCCACGCTTCGACGCCGAGGAACTCGCCGCGTACGTCCACGGAGTCAAGCGCGGCGAACTGCACGGCGTCGCCGACACCGAGTTCGACGCCCGGTACTGGGAGGCCGTGGCGCGCCGCGAGGCACGCGAACCGCTCCAGCACATCACCGGCCGGGCCTTCTTCCGCTACCTCGAACTCCAGGTGGGGCCAGGGGTGTTCGTGCCCCGCCCGGAGACCGAGTCGGTGGTCGGCTGGGCGATAGACGCCGTACGCGCCATGGACGTCGCGGAACCGCTGATCGTGGACCTGTGCACCGGCTCCGGCGCCATCGCGCTGGCGCTGGCCCAGGAGGTGCCGCGCTCGCGGGTGCACGCCGTGGAGCTGTCCGAGGACGCCCTGGAGTGGGCCCGCAAGAACGTCGAGGGCAGCAAGGTCGACCTGCGGCAGGGCAACGCGCTGACCGCGTTCCCCGAACTCAACGGCCACGTCGACCTGGTGATCTCCAACCCGCCCTACATCCCGCTCACCGAGTGGGAGTACGTGGCGCCCGAGGCCCGCGACCACGACCCCGAACTCGCCCTGTTCTCCGGCGAGGACGGCCTGGACACCATCCGCGGCATCGAGCGCACCGCGCACCGGCTGCTGCGGCCCGGCGGCGTCGTCGTCATCGAGCACGCCGACTCCCAGGGCGGCCAAGTGCCGTGGATCTTCAAGGAGGACGCGGGCTGGGCGGACGCGGCCGACCACCCCGATCTCAACAACCGCCCCCGTTTCACCACGGCCCGTAAGGCGACACCATGACGGGGACACAGCATCTTCTGGAGGTCAGCTAATGGCACGGCGATACGACTGCTCGGATGCGACCGACCGGGCCACCGGCCTGCGCGAGGCCACCTCGGCCGTCAAGCGCGGTGAACTCGTCGTCCTGCCCACCGACACCGTGTACGGCATCGGCGCGGACGCCTTCGACGCCGAGGCGGTCGGCGACCTGCTGGAGGCCAAGGGCCGCGGGCGCAACATGCCCTCGCCCGTCCTGGTCGGCTCCCCGAACACCCTGCACGGCATCGTCACCGACTTCTCCGAGCAGGCGTGGGAGCTCGTCGACGCCTTCTGGCCCGGCGCGCTCACCCTGGTCACCAAGCACCAGCCGTCGCTCAACTGGGACCTCGGCGACGCCCGCGGCACCGTCGCCGTCCGGATGCCGCTGCACCCGGTCGCGATCGAGCTGCTGACCGCCACCGGGCCGATGGCCGTCTCCAGCGCCAACCTCACGGGACACCCCTCGCCGCAGGACTGCGACGCCGCCCAGGGCATGCTCGGCGACTCCGTGGCGGTCTACCTCGACGGCGGCCCCACCCCGTCCGCCGTCGCCTCCTCGATCGTGGACGTGACGGGGAAGGTCCCGGTACTGCTGCGGGCCGGGGCGATCAGTGCGGAGGAGCTGCGCAAGGTGGTCCCCGACCTGGAGGAGCGCAGTTGACTGCGCCCGACGGGCGTGGCATACCGGGCCTCGCCGCCCGCGCGGGGACCCTCCCCGGACAGGGCGGTGACGCCTTCCGCATCCTCCACGTCTGCACCGGCAACGTCTGCCGCTCGCCGATGGCCGAGCGGCTGACGCGGCATGGGCTGGCGCGCCGCCTCGGCGACGGCGCCACCGGCATCGTCGTGGAGTCCGCGGGCACCTGGGGCCACGAAGGCGCGCCGATGGAGGCGCACGCCGCCGCCGTACTCGCCGAGTACGGCGCCGACCCGACCGGTTTCACCGGCCGGGAGCTGCTCGACGACCACGTGATCGACGCCGACCTCGTCCTGACCGCGACCCGCGACCACCGTTCCCAGGTGATCTCGATGGGACACGCGGCGGGTCTGCGTACCTTCACGCTCAAGGAGTTCACCCGCCTGGTTCGGGCCATAGACCCCACCACGCTGCCCGAGGGCAGTGTCACCGACCGCGCCCGCGCCCTGGTCGGCGCCGCCGCCGCGCTGCGCGGCTGGCTGCTCGCGCCCAGCCCCGACGCCGACGAGGTCCACGACCCGTACGGCGCTCCCATCTCGTACTTCCGCAGCATCGGCGACGAGATCCACACCGCGCTCGACCCCGTCGTCACCGCCCTGACGGGCATCCCCGCGGCCGTCTGAGCCCGCGACGGCACGCCCGGGACAACCCCTTCACATTCCCCGTACAGCCGGTGTGCAACCGTGGGCCCTCCCTGTGAGTCTTGATTGATGTTCGCCGTCTCGGCCCGGCCACCACTAGGGTGTGACGCTGTGAGGATCCCCCGGACGTGTGCGCAGCGCTGCTACGCCCCCGAAGTCGTCGGAGGCTGCTCGTGCGCGAGTATCTGCTGACCCTGTGCGTCGCCGCCGCTGTCACGTATCTGCTGACCGGCCCGGTACGGAAGTTCGCCATCGCGGCGGGCGCCATGCCGCCGATCCGCGCGCGTGACGTGCACCGCGAGCCCACGCCCCGGCTGGGCGGCATCGCGATGTTCGGCGGGCTGTGCGCCGGTCTGCTGGTCGCCGCGCACCTGAGCAACATCGGGGACGTGTTCTCGCAGTCCAACGAGCCGCGCGCGCTGCTGTCCGGCGCCGGGCTGATCTGGCTGCTCGGTGTGCTGGACGACAAGTGGGGCGTCGACGCGCTGGTCAAGCTCGGCGTGCAGATGATCGCCGCGGGTCTGATGGTCTTCCAGGGCCTGACCATTCTGTGGCTGCCGGTGCCCGGTGTCGGCCCGGTCGCGCTCACCCCGATCCAGTCGACGCTGCTGACGGTCGCGCTGGTGGTCATCACCATCAACGCGGTCAACTTCGTGGACGGCCTCGACGGTCTGGCCGCGGGCGTCGTCTGCATCGCCGCCATCGCGTTCTTCATGTACGCGTACCGCATGTGGTACGGCTACGGCGTCGAGGCCGCCGCGCCCGCCACGCTGTTCAGCGCGATCCTGATCGGCATGTGCGTGGGCTTCCTGCCGCACAACATCCACCCGGCGCGGATCTTCATGGGCGACTCGGGGTCGATGCTGATCGGCCTGGTGCTCGCCTCGTCCGCGATCTCCATCACCGGGCAGGTCGACCCGGACGCCATCACCGACTTCACCGGCTCCAGCCGCAGCACCGTGCACTTCATGGTGCCGGTCTACATGCCGCTGCTGCTGCCGCTGACGATGATCGCGATCCCGGCAGCCGACCTGGTGCTGGCCGTGGTCCGCAGGACGTGGAAGGGGCAGTCGCCGTTCGCCGCCGACCGCGGCCACCTGCACCACCGGCTGCTGGAGATCGGGCACTCGCACAGCCGGGCCGTGCTGATCATGTACTTCTGGTCGGCGCTGTTCGCCTTCTCCGCGGTGGCGTTCTCGGTGAACTCCTCCAGCCTCGGCATCGTCATGGTGATCGTCGGCCTGAGCGCGCTGGGTCTGCTGGTCCTGCTGCTGCCGCGGTTCCGGCCGCGCGCGCCGCACTGGGCCGAGGCGTTCGTACCGCCGCGCTACCGGCGCCGACGCCGCCGGCTGGCCGCCGCCGCTGCCGCGGCCGAGCGGGAGATGCGCTCCGAGGACCGTCCGCCGCTGCACGGATCGACCGCGATCGGCGACCGTTCGCGGCTGCCGGACCGGCGTCCCGTCGAGAGCCGCCGGTAGGTGTCGGGCAGGCTCTGAGCGGCGTCGGCGGCCGGTAGTTGACCGTCATCGATAAAGTCCTTTAAGTCCGGCATATCCGGCAATTTCCCCGAAGTGGGCAAATAGGACGTCAGTTGAACGGCGTGTCGATACCTCTCCCGTGTGACAGTGAGCACATCTCCATGGTAAAGCCCTGGCTAAATACTTTGTGATACCGTTCACGAAACCCGGGAAACAAGCCGAAAGACCGTAGTGAGATGGTCTTCCGGCGTGAGGCACGTCCCCAAACCCGGATTACGCTCGTCTCCGACGACACCCGCTTTCCCCAACTCCCGCCGGAGGAGCTGCCACCATGCAGTCCAACGACGTCCGAACTCTCCTCAACTGCACCGTCCCCACTGCCGCGGCCGGTGTCATCGCCACCGCTGTGAGCGGAGCGGTGGCCGGTGGCAAGGGAGCGATCGGCGCCGCCGCCGGCACGTTGGTCGTGATCGCCTTCATGGCGATCGGGATGGTGGTGCTCCAGCGCACCGCCAAGGCGTACCCGTCGCTGTTCCAGATGATGGGCCTCGTGCTCTACACCGTGCAGATCCTGCTGCTGGCGATCGTGCTCGCGGTGTTCAAGCACACCTCGCTCTTCAACACCCGCGCGTTCGCCTTCTCGCTGCTGGCCGCGGCGCTCGTCTGGATCGCCGCGCAGGCACGCGCGCACATGAAGACCAAGATTCTTTACGTCGAGCCCGAGTCGGCGGGAACACCGTCGTGAGCCGCGGGTTCGGTAGGGCCGGTGTAAAGACCCTGCCGCTCGTTTGCTATCGTCCGGACTCAACTGCGGCGGAGCTGCCGCGAGCGGCGCTCAAGCCTGCCCTGCCGCTCGGTTCAGCGCCGACTCGCCGCGTACACATCCGACCCACCAGTCCAGTGCCGTTCCGTGGCCGTCAGGCCCGCCGACACATCGAGGTTGCCGTACCCATGCGCCACGCTGAAGGAGCTCGCGGTGAGTGCTGACCAGGTTCTCGCCTTCGAGACGAACTGCCACCTCTTCGACGGGTGCGGCTTCCCGGCCCCCGGACTGCACTCGTTCGTCTTCGAGCCGATCTTCTCGATCGGCAGCTTCCACTTCAACAAGCCGATGCTGCTGGCGCTGTTGAGCACGATCGTGGTCGTCGGATTCTTCTGGGCCGCGTTCAACAAGCCCAAGGTGGTCCCGGGCAAGGTCCAGATGGTGGGCGAGGCGGGCTACGACTTCGTCCGCCGCGGCATCGTCTACGAGACGCTCGGCAAGAAGGTCGGCGAGAAGTACGTCCCGCTGATGGTCTCGCTGTTCTTCTTCGTCTGGATCATGAACATCTGGTCGGTCATCCCGGTCGCCCAGTTCCCCGTGACGTCGATCATCGCCTTCCCCGTCGGGCTGGCCGCGATCGTCTACGTCACGTGGATGTACCTGACGTTCAAGAAGCACGGCTTCGTCGGCGGCCTGAAGAACATCACCGGCTACGACAAGACACTCGGCGCCGTGCTGCCGCTCTCCATGACCATCGAGTTCTTCTCGAACGTCCTGGTGCGGCCCTTCACCCACGCGGTCCGGCTCTTCGCCAACATGTTCGCCGGTCACACGCTGCTGCTGCTGTTCACCATCGCGAGCTGGTACATGCTCAACGGCATCGGCATCGCCTACGCGGGCGTCTCGTTCGTGATGACCATCGTGATGACCGCCTTCGAGCTGTTCATCCAGGCCGTTCAGGCGTACGTGTTCGTGCTCCTGGCCTGTAGCTACGTCCAGGGCGCGCTCGCCGAGCACCACTGAGCACCGCCCCCACGACCCGATAGATGTCCGGTGGCCAACCCCCACCGGTCCGAGAAAGATAAGGAAGAACCGGCATGTCCGCTCTCGCGCACGCGACGCTCGCCGCCACCCAGATCAAGGGCAACCTCGGCTCGATCGGTTACGGCCTCGCGGCCATCGGCCCCGGCGTCGGCATCGGCATCATCTTCGGTAACGGCACCCAGGCCCTCGCCCGCCAGCCCGAGGCGGCCGGTCTGATCCGAGCCAACCAGATCCTCGGCTTCGCCTTCTGTGAGGCGCTCGCCCTCATCGGTCTGGTCATGCCGTTCGTCTACCCGGCCACCTGATCCCGGCCGACGAACAGAAACCTAGACGGAAGGCACTGATGTGATCGCCCAGGTACCGCTGGCGACAGCGGAGAACCCGCTCATCCCGCCGATCCCCGAGCTCATCATCGGCCTGATCGCCTTCGCCATCGTCTTCTTCTTCCTCGCCAAGAAGCTCCTCCCGAACATCAACAAGGTTCTGGACGAGCGCCGTGAGGCCATCGAAGGTGGCATGGAGAAGGCCGAGGCCACCCAGGCCGAGGCCCAGCAGACGCTGGAGCAGTACCGCGAGCAGCTCTCCGAGGCCCGGCACGAGGCCGCGCGACTGCGCCAGGAGGCGCAGGAGCAGGGCGCCGCGCTGATCGCGGAGATGCGGGCCGAAGGCCAGCGCCAGCGCGAGGAGATCGTGGCCGCGGGTCACGCGCAGATCGAGGCCGACCGCAAGGCCGCCGCCGCCGCGCTGCGCCAGGACGTCGGCAAGCTCGCCACCGAACTGGCGGGCAAGCTCGTCGGTGAGTCCCTGGAGGACTCCGCCCGGCAGAGCCGCACCATCGACCGCTTCCTCGACGGCCTGGACAACGCGGCTCCCGCCGCCGGTTCCGCGACGGCCGAGGCGGCGCGATGAACGGCGCGAGCCGCGACGCGCTGGGCGCGGCCCGCGAACGGCTCGACGCGCTGACGGACGTCCAGTCCGTCGACGTGGCCAAGCTCGCCGAGGACCTGGCCGCCGTCACCGGGCTGCTGGACCGCGAGGGCACGCTCCGTCGCGCCCTGACCGACCCGGCGAAGTCCGGCGAGGCCAAGGCGTCGCTGGCGCGGCAGCTCCTCGGCGGCCAGATCGGCGGCGAAAGCCTCGACCTGCTCACCGGCATGGTCAGGTCCCGCTGGTCGCGCTCGCGCGACCTGGTCGACTCGGTCGAGGAGCTGGCGTCGAGCGCCGACCTCGCCACCGCCCAGCGGGCCGGTCACCTCGACGACGTCGAGGACGAGCTGTTCCGCTTCGGCCGGATCGTCTCCGGCAGCACCGAACTGCGCTCCGCTCTCACCGACCGCGTCGTCGGCGCTCCGGCCAAGGCCGCACTGCTGCACACGCTGCTCGGCGGGCGGGCCAATCCGGTCACCGAACGGCTGGTCGTCCGGCTGGTCACCACGCCGCGGGGACGTAGCCTGGAGTCGGGGATCGAATCCCTGTCCAAGCTGGCCGCGGCCCGCCGTGACCGGATGGTCGCGGAAGTGGTGTCGGCGACTCCGCTCAGTGACCAGCAGAAGCAGCGCCTCGGCGCCGCGCTGGCCCGGATCTACGGCCGCCAGGTGCATCTGAACCTGGACGTGGACCCCACGGTCCTCGGCGGAGTCCGGGTGCAGGTCGGTGACGAGGTCATCAACGGAGCCATCTCCGACCGTCTCGACGAGGCGGCCCGGCGGATGGCGGGCTGACAGCCGGTCGCTCCACCAGGACCGCGCGGCGCCAGCCACGCAGAACGCAGTACGAAGCACGACGACGCAGTACGAGCGGCCCGAGTTGGGCCGACGGAGCCTAACAGAGCCTTTCTGGGGGTTGACCCCAGAAACCCCCAAGAAGACTTTCGGGCCCAACAAGGAGAGCAGGGAACCCAGATGGCGGAGCTCACGATCCGGCCGGAGGAGATCCGGGACGCGCTGGAGACCTTTGTCCAGTCGTACAAGCCGGACGCCGCCTCGCGCGAGGAGGTCGGCACGGTCAGCGTTGCCGGAGACGGCATCGCGAAGGTCGAGGGTCTGCCCTCGGCCATGGCGAACGAGCTGCTGAAGTTCGAGGACGGCACCCTCGGTCTCGCCCTCAACCTGGAAGAGCGCGAGATCGGCGCGATCGTCCTCGGCGAGTTCAACGGAATCGAGGAGGGCCAGCCGGTGCAGCGCACCGGCGAGGTGCTCTCCGTCGCGGTCGGCGAGGGCTACCTGGGCCGGGTCGTGGACCCGCTCGGCACCCCGATCGACGGCCTCGGCGAGATCGAGACCGACGGCCGCCGCGCCCTTGAACTGCAGGCCCCCACGGTCATGCAGCGCAAGTCGGTGCACGAGCCGATGCAGACCGGCCTCAAGGCCGTGGACGCGATGACCCCGATCGGCCGCGGCCAGCGCCAGCTCATCATCGGCGACCGGCAGACCGGCAAGACCGCCCTGGCGATCGACACGATCATCAACCAGCGCGACAACTGGCGTTCCGGCGACCCGAAGAAGCAGGTCCGCTGCATCTACGTCGCCATCGGCCAGAAGGGCTCCACCATCGCGGGCGTGCGCGCCTCGCTGGAGGAGGCCGGCGCCCTGGAGTACACGACGATCGTCGCCGCCCCGGCGTCCGACCCGGCCGGCTTCAAGTACCTCGCCCCGTACACCGGTTCTGCCATCGGCCAGCACTGGATGTACCAGGGCAAGCACGTACTGATCGTCTTCGACGACCTGAGCAAGCAGGCCGACGCCTACCGCGCGGTCTCCCTGCTGCTGCGCCGTCCGCCGGGCCGCGAGGCCTACCCGGGCGACGTCTTCTACCTGCACTCCCGCCTGCTGGAGCGCTGCGCCAAGCTCTCCGACGACCTGGGCGCCGGTTCGATGACCGGTCTGCCGATCGTCGAGACCAAGGCGAACGACGTGTCGGCGTTCATCCCGACCAACGTCATCTCCATCACCGACGGCCAGTGCTTCCTGGAGTCGGACCTGTTCAACGCCGGTCAGCGCCCCGCGCTGAACGTCGGTATCTCGGTCTCCCGCGTCGGCGGCTCCGCGCAGATCAAGGCCATGAAGGGCGTGGCCGGACGGCTGCGCGTGGACCTGGCCCAGTTCCGCGAGCTGGAGGCGTTCGCCGCCTTCGGTTCCGACCTGGACGCGGCGTCCAAGGCCCAGCTCGAGCGCGGTCAGCGGATGGTCGAGCTGCTCAAGCAGGGCCAGTACGCGCCGTACGCGATCGAGGACCAGGTCGTCTCCATCTGGGCCGGCACCACCGGCAAGCTGGACGACGTACCGGTCGAGGACGTCCGCCGCTTCGAGCGCGAGCTGCTCGACTACCTGCACCGCGAGCACAAGTCGCTGCTCACCGCGATCGTCGAGACCGGCAAGCTGCCGGACGAGACCGTCGAGGTGCTCACCGACGCGGTCGCCGCCTTCAAGAAGCAGTTCGAGACGTCCTCGGGCGCGCTGCTGGTCGAGGGCTGATCGCATGGGCGCACAGATTCGGGTTTACAAGCGCCGGATCAAGTCCGTCACCGCCACGAAGAAGATCACCAAGGCGATGGAGATGATCGCCGCCTCGCGCATCGTCAAGGCGCAGCGCCAGGTGGCGGCCTCGTCCCCGTACGCCGATGAACTGACCCGTGCGGTCACGGCGGTGGCGACCGGCTCCAACACCAAGCACCCGCTGACCACCGAGGCCGAGAACCCGAGCCGCGCCGCGGTCCTGCTCGTCACGAGCGACCGCGGTCTGGCGGGCGGTTACTCGTCCAACGCGATCAAGGCGGCCGACCGGCTCATCGAGCGGCTGCGCGCGGAGGGCAAGGAAGTCGACTCGTACCTCATCGGCCGCAAGGCCGTGGCGTACTACAGCTTCCGCGAGCGGACGGTCGCCGAGTCCTGGACCGGCTTCTCCGACAGCCCCGGCTACGGCGACGCCAAGAAGGTCGCGGCGCCGCTGATCGAGTCGGTGCTCAAGGACACGGCCGACGGTGGCGTGGACGAACTGCACATCGTCTTCACGGAGTTCGTGTCGATGATGACGCAGTCCCCGGTCGACGCCAGGCTGCTGCCGCTCTCGCTGGACGAGACGGCCGCCGCCGGTGCCGAGGAGCGGGCCGCCAAGGGCGAGATCCTGCCGCTCTACGAGTTCGAGCCTTCCGCCGAGGGTGTGCTGGACGCGCTGCTGCCTCGCTACGTCGAGAGCCGCATCTTCAACGCGCTGCTCCAGGCGGCGGCTTCGGAGCACGCGGCCCGCCGCCGTGCGATGAAGTCCGCGACCGACAACGCGGAAGACCTCATCAAGTCGCTCACGCGGCTTGCCAATGCGGCCCGACAGGCCGACATCACCCAGGAAATCAGCGAGATCGTCGGCGGCTCCAGTGCGCTGGCCGACGCGAACGCGGGGAGTGACTAACCACTATGACCACCACTGTTGAAACCGCTACGGCCACCGGCCGCGTCGCGCGGGTCATCGGCCCGGTCGTCGACGTGGAGTTCCCCGTCGACGCGATGCCGGAGATCTACAACGCGCTGCACGTCGACGTGGCCGACACGGGCGCCGAGTCCGGCACGAAGACGCTGACGCTGGAGGTGGCGCAGCACCTCGGCGACGGCCTGGTCCGCGCCATCTCGATGCAGCCCACCGACGGCCTGGTCCGCCAGGCCCCGGTGACCGACACCGGCGACGGCATCACGGTGCCCGTCGGCGACGTCACCAAGGGCCGGGTGTTCAACACCCTGGGCCAGATCCTGAACGAGCCGGAGGCCGAGTCCGAGGTCACCGACCGCTGGGCGATCCACCGCAAGGCGCCGAAGTTCGACGACCTCGAGTCGAAGACCGAGATGTTCGAGACCGGCCTGAAGGTCGTCGACCTGCTGACCCCGTACGTCAAGGGCGGCAAGATCGGTCTGTTCGGCGGCGCCGGTGTCGGCAAGACCGTGCTCATCCAGGAAATGATCATGCGTGTGGCCAAGCTGCACGAGGGCGTCTCGGTGTTCGCCGGTGTCGGCGAGCGCACCCGTGAGGGCAACGACCTCATCGCGGAAATGGCCGAGTCGGGCGTGCTGCCGCAGACCGCGCTGGTCTTCGGTCAGATGGACGAGCCCCCGGGCACCCGTCTGCGCGTGGCGCTGGCCGGTCTGACCATGGCGGAGTACTTCCGTGACGTGGCCAAGCAGGACGTGCTGTTCTTCATCGACAACATCTTCCGCTTCACGCAGGCCGGTTCCGAGGTCTCCACGCTGCTCGGCCGTATGCCGTCCGCGGTGGGTTACCAGCCGAACCTGGCCGACGAGATGGGTCAGCTCCAGGAGCGGATCACCTCGACGCGTGGTCACTCGATCACCTCGATGCAGGCGATCTACGTCCCCGCGGACGACCTGACCGACCCGGCCCCGGCGACCACCTTCGCCCACCTCGACGCGACGACCGTGCTTTCGCGGCCGATCTCGGAGAAGGGCATCTACCCCGCGGTGGACCCGCTGGACTCCACGTCCCGCATCCTGGACCCGCGCTACATCGCGCAGGACCACTACGACTGCGCCATGCGCGTCAAGGGAATCCTGCAGAAGTACAAGGACCTCCAGGACATCATCTCCATCCTCGGCATCGACGAGCTGGGCGAAGAGGACAAGCTCACCGTCTTCCGCGCCCGCCGGATCGAGCGCTTCCTGTCGCAGAACACCCACGCGGCGAAGCAGTTCACCGGTGTCGACGGCTCCGACGTGTCGCTGGACGAGTCGATCTCCGCGTTCAACGCCATCGCCGACGGTGAGTACGACCACTTCCCGGAGCAGGCGTTCTTCATGTGCGGTGGCCTGGACGACCTCAAGGCCAACGCGGCGAAGCTCGGCGTCAACTGACGCGGGAGCCTCGCGCAGGCCGCGCGTCCGCGTCGGTAGGAGCGCGCGCGACAGCGTGAAAGGGGGGCGGTGAGTCCCGTGGCGAAGCCCCGGGGCGCCCGCCCCCTCTCGCACCCCTTATTCTGTGTCTTACGCATCCACTGAGGACGGTGGGTGCCAACCCGAGGAGCCGTCTTGGCCGATCTTCACGTCGAGCTGGTCGCCGCGGACCGTAGTGTCTGGTCCGGCGAGGCCACCATGGTCATCGCCCGTACCACGTCGGGTGACATCGGCATCATGCCGGGACACGAGCCGCTCCTCGGGGTGCTCCAGTCCGGCCCGGTGACGGTGCGCACCTCTGACGGCGGCACTGTCGTGGCCGCCGTGCACGGTGGCTTCATCTCCTTCTCCGACGACAAGCTCTCGATTCTCGCGGAGATCGCGGAGCTGGCGGACGAGATCGATGTGGCGCGCGCCGAGCGTGCTCTTGAGCGGTCGAAGTCGGAGACCGACGCCGCGGCCGAGCGCCGCGCCGAGGTCCGGCTGGCCGCCGCGGCGGGAGCGCACTGACCGGTCCGCAGGACGGTCCGCGGGTCGGCGCGACCGGCTGACCGGGCAACCGCACCACCACAACCGCATCAGCAGACGTACCAGGCGTGACCGAACGACCACGGTGCCGCGGACTGCCCTCCTGGGGCGGTCCGCGGCTCCGGTACAGCAAGGGCAGTAACCCATTTCTAGGCGAGGAGGTCGGTGGACGTGATCCTCTCCTTTGAGGTGGGTGGCGCGGTGATCGCCGCCGCGCTGCTCGGACTCTTCGTCTTCGGACTGCGCCGCCGGCTGATCCAACGGCCAGGCGGCACTTTCGACTGCAGCCTGCGCCCCGCTCCCGAGCAGGACGCGGAGCCGGCCGGCGGTGGCGGCAAGGGCTGGGTGTACGGAGTCGCGCGCTACAGCGGTGACCGGGTGGAGTGGTTCCGGGTCTTCTCGTACGCGCCCCGCCCGCGGCGGGTGCTGCTGCGTCCGGCGATCGAGGTACTGGGGCGCCGGGACCCGCAGGGCTCGGAGGAGCTGGCGCTGCTGTCGGACGCGGTGGTGCTCTCCTGCGAGCATCAGGGCACCCGGCTGGAGCTGGCGATGAGCGACGACGCCCTGACGGGTTTCCTCGCCTGGCTCGAGGCGGCGCCGCCCGGCCAGCGGGTCAACGTGGCGTAGCACCTGTTCCTTGCCGTGCCTCTGGGAGGCGCGGCTTCGCGCGTTTCAGGGGCCGGTGCGTCGCTCGGCGCGGGTTTCGGCCGGGCGGATTCGCGGGCGGATTCCCGGGCGCGCCCGGTGAGGACCGGAGGCCGACGGGCGGCGGTGTCGACCCCCGGCCGTATGGGTCAGCCGGAGCCTAGAAAGGTCTGGACCACCGGTCAAGAGGTCTGGACCATATCGGGCCCCTGGTGTCAGCGGTTCTCGCCGGGGATCCACAGGACGTCCCCGCGGGACTTGTTGGCGGTGCGGGCGAGGATGAACAGCAGGTCGGAGAGCCGGTTCAGGTAGGTCGCGGTGAGCGGGTTCATCGTGTCCGCGTGGTCCTCCAGAGCGGCCCAGGTGGAGCGTTCGGCGCGGCGGACGATGGTGCACGCCTGGTGGAGCAGGGCGGCGCCGGGCGTGCCGCCGGGGAGGATGAAGCTGCGGAGCTTCTCCAGATCGGCGAGGAAGCGGTCGCACTCCTCCTCCAGCCGGTCGACATAGGTCTGCTCGACCCGCAGCGGCGGGTACTCCGGGTCGGGGACCACCGGAGTGGCGAGGTCGGCGCCGACGTCGAAGAGGTCGTTCTGCACGCGCACCAGGACGGTGGCGACCTCCTCGGGCAGCGCGCCGAGCGCGAGCGCCACACCGAGCGCGGCGTTGGCCTCGTTGGCGTCGGCGTAGGCGGCGATCCGGCTGTCGGTCTTCGCGGTCCGGCTCATGTCGCCGAGCGCCGTGGTGCCGTCGTCGCCGGTACGGGTGTAGATGCGGGTGAGGTTGACCATACGGTCGAGCGTAGAGCGTGCCCGCCCGACGGGCCGTCTCCCGCCCCCGTCCGACGGCCGGTTGACGCCCAGTGCGACGAAGGACACACGGTGACACCGCTTACTTCCTGCTGCGCGCGGAGGTGAACGGGCGTTAAGGTCCGGCGAGATCAGCGAATTCGGCCAGTCGGCCGCAATGGCTCGGCCCCAATGGAGAGGTGTGTGCCGTGGCGAAGAAGCTCGCCGTCGTCGGAGCGGGACTGATGGGCTCCGGTATCGCGCAGGTGTCGGCCCAGGCGGGGTACGACGTGGTCCTGCGGGACGTCACCGACGCGGCGCTCAAGCGCGGCACCGACGGCATCCGCGCCTCGTACGAGAAGTTCGTCTCCAAGGGCAAGCTGGACGCGGCGGACGCCGAGGCGGCGCTGGCCAGGATCACCGCGACCACCGACCTCGACGCCGCCGCGGACGCGGACATCGTCGTGGAGGCCGTCTTCGAGCGGATCGAGGTCAAGCAGGAGATCTTCCGCGCCCTCGACACGATCGTGCGCGACGACGCGGTCCTCGCCTCCAACACCTCCGCGATCCCGATCACCAAGATCGCCGCCGTCACCCGCAACCCCGAACGCGTCGTCGGCACCCACTTCTTCTCGCCGGTCCCGCTGATGCAGCTCTGCGAGCTTGTCCGCGGCTACAAGACCAGCGACGCCACGCTGGAGCGCGCCCGCGCCTTCGCCGAGGAGATCGGCAAGACCTGCGTCGTCGTCAACCGCGACGTGGCGGGCTTCGTCACCACCCGGCTGATCTCGGCCCTGGTCGTCGAGGCCGTCAAGCTCTACGAGTCGGGCGTCGCCTCCGCCGAGGACATCGACATCGCCTGCAAGCTCGGCTTCGGCCACGCGATGGGCCCGCTCGCCACCGCCGACCTCACCGGCGTGGACATCCTGCTGCACGCCGCGGGCAACATCTACACCGAGTCGCAGGACGAGAAGTTCGCGCCGCCGGAGATCATGCGCCGCATGGTCGACGCGGGCGACCTCGGCCGCAAGAGCGGCAAGGGCTTCTACTCGTACTGAGTTTCCACCCGCACCGGGGCACCGTACGGAACGCGCATCCTGGGCACGCGTACTAAACAACGTCACCCCCAGGAGTGAATTCGGTATCGGTTCGCTCACAGACGGCAACTTCTCCATACGACGGACCGTCAGTTGTGTGAAGACATACGGATGGTCCGTGCCGTCGCCGTCCCGCGGCGGCCATGCCACGAGCCGGGCCCACGAGCCGGCACTCCTCGGGGAGCGACTATGCACATCAAGGGCGACCACGCCGAGCTGGTCGTCGGGGGCCGCCTCGACGTCCGGAGCGCGGCGGACGCCCGTTCGGCCCTGCACACCGCCGTCGACTCCGGCCGCGGGGACCTGGTGCTCGATCTCACGGAGCTGGACTCGTGGGACGCCACCGGTCTCGGCGTGATCATGGGCGCCCACCGCAGAGCGGGCCGCGCCAACCGGAGGCTCGTGCTGCGCGGGGTCCCGCCGCGAATGCAGCGCCTGCTGGTCGCCACCCGGCTGCACCGAATCCTCGCGATCGAGGCCGAAAGGTGACGTAAGGGCGGCACCGTGGCCCCGGCACTTCATGAATACTGTGGCAGCCTTTAGAGTTTGCCGCAGATTGCCAGCAGGCGTGCCACCCCGTACGCCAGAAAAGGGGAATCGGGCCGGGTCCGGCAGCGGACACAGGGCGGCCCGATCGGGCCCCCGCACGTCACGCACCTGGGGGGCGTACGAGATGGACCACCGCACCGGCGAGTCGGGCGAACGCCCGATACCGGACGTCGACGACCTGACGGTCGCCGACGCCGACGCGCGCCCCGCCACCGGCCCCGACTTCGGCCAGGGCGTCGAATTCGGGCACGGCGCGGACTTCGCCGCCGACTTCGGCCCGGCCCCCACGCCCGGCCCGGGAACCGGCTTCGGCTCCGACTTCGCCGCGGGCTCCGGCTCCGATTTCAGTGCCCCCGCCGACCACGGCCACGGCAATGGCCACGGCAATGGCCACGGCAACGGCCACGCCACCGGGTCCCTGCCCGCCCTCACGGACAGCACCCTGGCGCTGCGCGGCCCCCGCGCCTCCCGCGACCCGCTCACCCCGGAACTGGGCGGCGCCTCCAGCGGCGGCAACGCCCGCGTGCTGCGCGTCACCACCTCCGACTACCTGCTGACCGTCAACCCGATCGACGGCACCGAGGTCACCCTCTGCCCGCCCGCCGAGCGCCCGCTGCCGCTGCGCCGCACCCCCGAGGAGCGCGTCGCGCACCTGGCCGCTGGCCGCCCGTCGCCGCCGCCGGGACCGCCCGCCCCCGAACTGCCGCTGCTGGAGCGCGACGAGGAGCGCGAGCGGCTGATCCGGCTGCTGGCCAGAGGCCGTTCCGTACGGGTCACCGGACCGTCCGGCGCGGGCCGCACCGCGCTGCTGGAATCCGTCGCCAACGCCTGCGCCGACCTCGCCCCCGACGGCGTGCTCTGGCTGTCCGGCTACCGCCGCACCCCCGCCGACGTGCTCCAGGAACTCTTCGCCACCGTCTACGCCACCGACGGCCACCGCCCCGACCGCGCGGACCTGCCGGGCCTGCTGCGCGACACCGGCGCCGTCGTCGTCATCGACGACCTGGAATTCGGCGGCGCGGGGCTGGAGGAACTGCTCTCCGCGGCCCCCGAGTGCGCCTTCCTGATGTCCGCGACACCCGACGTCACCACACCGTCCGCCGACTCGATGATCGAAGAGGTCTTCCTGTCGGGCCTGACCCGCGTCGCCTGCGTCGACCTGCTGCAATTCGTCACCGGGCGGCCCCTCGGCGAGGACGAGACCGCGTGGGCGGCCGACCTGTGGTTCGAGTCCGAGGGCCTGCCGCTGCGCTTCGTGCAGGCAGGCGCGCTGCTGCGGCAGCGGGACGCGCTGCGCCAGCCGCCCGAGCCCGACTGGGACGACTCGGTGTGGGAGAACGGCTCGCCGACCGGCCCGCAGGGCGCCGGAACGCCGCCCATACCCGACCTCACCGGCTTCGACATACTCCAGGGTCCCGACGCACCGACCGGGCACGGCGCCGAGGACCCCGCGAACGCGCTCACCGCCGGCCCGGACACCGCGGCGACCCCCGCGACACCGGAGATACCGGGGTCCGCCCCCAAGCCCGGCCCCGCCGGATACACCGGCCCGCCCGTCGACCTGCCGCTGCCGTCGCTCGCCGAGAGCGCGGCACCCGCGGAACTGCTCGCCAGCAGGCTGAGCGAATCGGCCCGCGAAGCCCTCGCCTTCGCCGTGGCACTCGACGGCGAGTGCCCGCACCCCTCGCACCTGCCCGCCCTCGTCGGTGACACCCACGGCGACGCGGCCCTCGGCGAACTCACCGCGGTCGGCCTGGCCGTACCGGTCTCCGCGCACTTCCGCCTCGCCGCCGGAGTCGTCCAGCAGCTCGCGCCGCGGCTCACCGCCGACGGAGAGCTGAGCGCGGTCCAGTCGCACACCGCGGCCCTGCACTACGCCTGGTGGACCGGGCACCCCTCGGTCGGCCCCGAGCGCGCCGCCGCCGAGTCCGAGGCGATCCTCGCCGCGATGTCCGCCTGCCGCGACGGCGGCAACCCCAGCGCGGCCGTCCTGCTCGCCCGCACCGTCGCGCCCGCCTTCGCCGCCGCGCTGCACTGGGGCGCCTGGGAGCGGGCACTGCGGATCGGCCAGGAGGCCGCACGGCTGTCGGGCGAGGTCGCCGAAGAGGCGTACTTCCACCACGAGCTGGGCGTCCTCGCGCTGTGCACCGGCAACACCGACCGCGCCCGCGCCGAACTGGAGGCGTCCATCGCCCTGCGCGGGGCCCTCGCCGACCGGCAGGGCACCGTCGTCGGCCGCCGTACGCTCGCGCTGGTCAACGACCGTGACGGCGGCGGCCTCCCGAACCTGCCCGCGCTGCTCGAACTCCCGCCGGGCGGCTCCGGCGGTACGGCGCCGCTCGCGATCACGGCGGCCACGACGCCGCTGACGGTGATCAACAAGAGCGGCGCCCCGGCACCGCAGGGCGAGGCCGGGCGCCCCGCCACGCACCGCCGACGCCGCAATCTGGTGGTGGTCGGCACCGGCGTCGCGCTCGCGGCGGCCCTCGCCACCATCGTCACCATGGGCGCCACCTCGGGCGACGGCCCCAAGCCCAACCAGGTCCAGCCGGTCGAGTCCGCCCAGCAGGACGACCCCTCGACCGACGCCCCGACGGACGATCCCTCGACGGACGGCCCCACGGCCGCCTCGCCGTCCGCCTCCGCCACGTCCCCGACGCCGTCGACACCGGCCGGGACGACGGGCGGCCCGACAACGGCCCCCGGAGCCCCGGTCACGCCCCCAGACGGCGGCCTGACGTCGGCACCGGGCGATACGCCGACGCCGCCGCGCAACACGCAGACGTCGAGGCCGCCGACGCGTACGACAAAGCCGACGACACCCTCGACGCCGCCGACAACTCCGACGACGCCGCCGCCTACGACGACTCCAGCGCCGACGGACACGACGACTCCGCCCATCGACCCCACCTCGGCCGACGTCTCCTCTCCGCCGAACCTCACCCCCTCCGGCGCCGCCCCCACCAGGACCGGCACCTTCACCCCGCCGACGACGGAAGCCGGAGCCACCGGCCCCGGAGCCACCGGCCGCGCACCCACGGACACCGTCGCGCCGACCGGCTGAGGTCAGCCGCCCTCCGCCATGGCGGCGAGGCGGCGGGCCAGGCGGGCGGCGGCCTCGCGCAGCTCCGGCGGTTCGAGCACCTCGGCCTCGAAGCCCAGCGCGGCCACGCGGGCGGCGGTCACCTCCAGGGAATCCGCGCCGATGACGAGGACGCACCAGCCGTCGCGCTCGTCGTCCTCGACGCGTCCGACCTGCGGCGGCACCATGTCGCTCACGAGCTCCGTCCGGGCGCGCAGCCGGACGCGGGCCAGGTGCGCGTACGGGGACTCGGTCACGGAGCGCCGCACGTAGGCGACCGGGTCGGGGTGCTCGCGGGGCCGGAAGCGCCAGGTGGTCCTCTGCGCGTCGCGCATCCGGTCGAGCCGGAAGGTGCGCCAGTCGTCGCGGTCGACGTCCCAGGCCATCAGGTACCAGCGGCGCCCCGTGGTGACCATCCGCACCGGCTCGACCGTACGCTCGCGCGCCGTGCCGCCGTCCCGGCCGCTGTACGCGAACCGTACGCGTACGGTGTCCCGACAGGCCCGCGCGAAGGTCATCAGCAGGTCCGGGTCGACTTCGTCGGTGGGGCCCACCAGGGTGTCGGTGGCGCCCTGGACGGCCCGCACCTCGGCGCGCAGCCGGGGCGGCATCACCTGGTCGAGCTTGGCGAGGGCCCGCAGCGCCGCCTCGCTCGCGCCCGCGACCGTGCCGCCCGACGCCAGCCGCAGCGAGACCGCCGTCGCGATGGCCTCGTCGTCGTCCAGCAGCAGCGGCGGCAGCCGGGTGCCCGCGCCGAGCCGGTAGCCGCCGCCGACGCCCGGGACCGCGTGCACGGGGTAGCCGACCGCGCGCAGCCGCTCCACGTCGCGGCGCACCGAGCGGTCGGTGACGCCCAGCTCGGCGGCGAGTTCACCGGCCGTCCAGGACGAGCGGTGCTGGAGGAGCGACAGCAGCCGCAGCACCCGTTCGGTCGTCGCTTCTACGGTCATCGGGTGATCGTTCCACACCGCCCGGCCATCACGGAACGTATCTGTCCGCTATATGCGTCACGCTGGGATCATGAACGAGCACCAGGAAGTCCGCGACATCCAGATCACCTTCGACTGCGCCGACCCGAACGCGCTGGCCGTCTTCTGGGCCGAGGCCCTCGGCTACCGGCTCCAGGACCCGCCCGAGGGCTTCTCGTCCTGGGACGAGGCCCTGGAGTCGATGGGTGTACCGCCCGAGCTGCGCAACGAACGCTCCGCCGCCGTCGACCCCTCGGGCGTCAGGCCCCGGCTCTTCTTCCAGCGCGTCCCCGAGGGGAAGCAGGCCAAGAACCGCGTCCACCTCGACGTCCGCGCCGCCCCCGGCCTGGAGGGCGACGAGCGGATGGCGGCCCACGAGAAGGAGGCCGACCGCCTCGTCGCCCTCGGCGCCACCCGCCTCGCCCGCCACGAGCCCGCCCTCCTCAGTCCGGGCCACATCGTGATGACCGACCCGGAGGGCAACGAATTCTGCCTCGACTGACCCCCGCCCGGGCCGGCGCCCGCCTCCCGCGCCGGCTCGACTCCCTCGAAGCCGCGGACCAGCGCCGCGGGCCAAAGCGGTGAGGCAAAGAGGCGAGTCAAAGGGGCGGGCCAGCGCGGCGAGTCAAAGGGGCGGGCTAGAACAGCCGCAGCTTGTCGTCGGAGATGCCGCGCATGCCGTCGTAGTCCAGGACGACACAGCCGATGCCGCGGTCCGTGGCCAGCACGCGGGCCTGGGGCTTGATCTCCTGGGCGGCGAACACCCCGCGGACCGGGGCGAGATGGGGGTCGCGGTTGAGGAGTTCGAGGTAACGGGTGAGCTGCTCGACACCGTCGATGTCGCCCCGCCGCTTCAGCTCGACGGCGACGGTGGCGCCCGAGGCGTCGCGGCACAGGATGTCCACCGGGCCGATGGCGGTGGGGTATTCGCGGCGGATCAGGGTCCAGCCCTCGCCGAGGACTTCCATCCGGTCGGCCAGCAGCTCCTGGAGGTGCGCCTCGACACCGTCCTTGATCAGGCCGGGGTCGACACCGAGTTCGTGCGAGGAGTCGTGCAGGACCTCCTCGATGGTGATGATGAGCTGCTCACCGGCCTTGTTGACGACCGTCCAGACGCCGTCGTCGCCCTCTTTGAGCGTGCAGGGCGGGGACATCCAGTTGAGCGGCTTGTAGGCCCGGTCGTCGGCGTGCACCGACAGACTGCCGTCCGCCTTGATGAGCAGCAGCCGGGTGGCGGAGGGCAGGTGGGCGGAGAGCCGGCCCGCGTAGTCGACGGAGCAGCGGGCGATGACGAGACGCATGGTGCGCAACGCTACTGGACGCGCCGCCCCGTACGCGATTCGGCCCCGTGTGATTCACCGCCGCACCTTTCGCCCCCGCACGTCCCGTCCGCCCCTGTGCGTACGACTCCGGACGACTGCGGAAACTTGGCCGGTTAAGTGTGCTACCTCCTGGTGCGGTCGGACCAACGACCCTACGGTTGAAGCGGAGGCCGGACGTGCGGGAACGCTGGTCCGGCCGCTGGCAACCCGTCCGTCTGGCTCCGTGTGATCACGGGGTCACGAGAGGAGTACCCATGTCGCTCGACGTCTCACCGGCCCTCCTCGAACAGGCCGAGCGAGGCGAGGTCGACGAACAGGAATTCGTCGACTGCGTCAGGACGTCCCTCCCTTACGCGTGGGAGATGATCAGCTCGTTGGTGGCACAGCTCAAGGTCGACGGCGGAGCCTTCGCCGACAACCAGGTGCCGCCGCCGAGCGAGAAGGAACGCGGCCAGTTGCTCCGTGCACTGGCCAGCGACGCGATACGAGGGGCCCTACAGCGGCACTTCGGGGTGCGGCTCGCCTTCCAGAACTGCCACCGCGTGGCGGTCTTCCCACTGGACACGGTGGACCCCGGGATCGCCGAGAGCTACGGCAAGTTCACTTCCGTCAGGTCCCAAGTGCTCAACCAGTCACCGGAGTTCAGGGACTGCTGACGTAACGCCCCGCCCGGCGAACACCGCCGGTCACGGCCCTAGCGCGCACTGGGCGTCGGCACAATGCGGCCCGCTCCCGCAACCGGACCCGCCCGCGTAATCAGGCCAGTTCCGGGAGCACGTCGGCGCCCAGCCTGGCCACATTGTCCAAGGTGGCGGTGAGGTCCCCCGAGCCTTCCACCAGGAGGGCGAACCGGGTGATACCGGTCCGTTCCGCGGTCGCCGCGAGGCGGTCGGCACACAGCCGCGGCGGACCCACCGGGTGCAGATCACAGAGCAGTTCGGTGTAGGCGTGCGGGTCGCGCATGGCCCGCGCGCTGCCGTCCACCGTGCGGTGGGCGCCGAGCCCGCGCTGGAGCCAGCCGGGCATCGACTTGAGCAGCGTCTCCACCGCGTCCGACCTGGTGTCCCCGACCTGGGCCACGCCCGCCGAGACATGACCGGCGGCCGACACGGCGTCGGGGCAGTGCCCGGCGGCCAGCGCCGTCTCCCGCCAGACCGCCACCATCGCGGCCTTCTCCTCGTCCCCGCAGTGCATCCCCAGCAGCATCGGCAGCCCGCGCTCCGCGGCCAGCCGGACGGTGGCGGGGGAGGTGCAGGCGACCACGACGGGCGGCCCCGAGCCCGCCACCGGCTCCGCCGCCGGGTCGTACAGCTCGTCGGGGCGCGGTACGACGGACACCTCGCGGAAGGCGTAGCGCGGACCGTCCGCGCCGACCGCGGGCTCGCGCAGCCAGCGCAGCAGCAGGTCGAGCGATTCGGGGAAACCGGCCTCGAAGGCGGCCAGTCCGGTGCCGAAGACCTCCAGGTCCACCCACGGGCCGCCGCGGCCGACCCCGAGGGTGAAGCGTCCGCCGGACGCCAGGTGCAGCAGCGCGGCCTGTTCGCCCAGCGCCACCGGATGCGCGGTCGGCAGCACGCTCACCGCGGTGCCCACGCCGATCCGCCGCGTACGCCCGAGCAGCAGTCCGGCGAGGGTGACGGCCGACGGGCACACGCCGTACGGGACGAAGTGGTGCTCTGCCAGCCATACCGTGTCAAGTCCCGCGGCGTCAGCGGCCTCGGCCGAGGATATCGCCCGGTGCAGCGCCTCTCCCTGGCCCTGACCGGGGAACTGGGCCGCTATGACGAAAGTCCCAACTCGCATTGCTCATCCCTCCTCCCTTGGTAACGCTTGGCACGTGCCAAAGGCACGGCTTTCTGGGACGTTTTCATGATTTTCGGCAGTCATATCGGAGATGAGCCGTTCTGGTGTGCGCGAGGCGGGTGTTCCGGTATGGACCGACCGGCCGCGTACCCTTGACGGAGAGTCCGCGAAGCCCAGCAGAGCGCGAGGTGTCCCGTGTCGCCGCGTCGAAACCGCCCGCCCGGCGGAGGCCGCCCCGCCGACCGTACGGAGCAGCAGGAGTCGGGGTTCGGCGCCGGCAGCACCGTGGAGTGGCAGGGCGAGGAGTGGGTGGTGCGCCCGGTCGCGGGCAGCGCCTCCGGCAAGCACTACCGCTGCCCCGGCTGCGACCAGGAGATCCCGCCCGGCGTCGGGCACGTGGTGGCCTGGCGGGAGTACGGGGGAGTGGACGACCGGCGGCACTGGCACCGGGCGTGCTGGAACGCGAGGGACCGCCGCACCAGCAAGGTGCAGCGGTCCCGTAACGCCCCCCGGCACTGAACCGGGGCCATGTCCGGCGGCGGCTGAAGCGGCTGAGCCGTCCGGTACGCCTCGGGCGGCGCCGGTGTTCAGACGTTCCTGGCGCTCAGACGTTGCTGACGCTCAGACGCCCCTGACGCCCCTGACGTTCCTGGCGCTCAGACGCCCCTGGTGCTCAGACGTCCCTGCTGTTGAGGGTCGCGTACGCCGCTCCCAGCAGCACCGCCGTGACGCAGGCCAGCGTGATGAGCTGGGGCAGGCCGTTCTGGTCGCCCTCGCCGATCATCGGGAAGTGGTAGAGCGAGGCCAGCGAGTTGGGCGCGGAGAACCGCACCAGCTTGTCGCGGGCCCCGTCCAGGCTGGACGGCAGGAAGATCGCGATCAGCAGCGGCAGCAGGACGACGCCCAGCATGGTGGTGATCGCCCCGGCCGAGTGCCGCAGCAGCGTGCCGACGGCGAGCGCCAGCAGGCCGAGCAGCGCCACGTAGAGGCCGACGCCGACGGTCGCGCCCAGCCATTCGGTGCCGCTCGCGGCGGTCACGCCGTCCTTGATGACGACGCCCGGGTGCGGGTCCTCCAGGTCGTATCCGGAGACCCGCTTGCCGGACATCACGCTCCAACTGATGAGCGCGGTCATCGTGCAGGCGACCGTGGTGGTCACGAAGGACAGCAGGAAGAAGACGATCGCCTTCGCCGTCAGGACCCGCGAGCGCCGCGGGCACGCGGTCAGGGTGGTACGGATCATGCCGGTGCCGTACTCGGAGGTGATCACCAGCACGCCCAGCGTGATGATCGCCAACTGGCCCAGGATCAGGCCGAACAGGCCGGGCGCGAGCACCGGCACGCTGGTGTCGTTGCTGTGGTCGATCGGCACGACCACCAGCAGATTGATGCCGATGACCAGGACGAGCATCACGCCGAGCGTCCACACCGTGGAGCGCACCGTGCGGATCTTCGTCCACTCCGAGCGCACCGCCTGCCCGAGGGTGGTCTGCGCGACCGGCAACTGCGAGGCGAACTGCGGCTGCGGCGGCTGCTGTTGCTGGTAGCCGCCGTGGGGGGCGGAGGCCGGGAACTGGGCCGGGGCGGTCATCGGGCGTCCTCGCTGTCGGACTTGTCCATGTTCAGGGCGGCGGGTGTGGGCGGTGCGGCGGGTGCGGCGGGCTGAGGCGCAGGAGCGGCGGGAGCGGCCGGCGGCGGCTGGGGAGCGTACGACTGCTGCGGTACGGGCGCGGCCACCGGCTGCTGCTGGTACCCCCAGCCGGGCTGCTGCTGCCCGTAACCCGGCTGCCCGTAAGGCTGTTGCTGCCCGTACGGCTGCTGCCAGCCCTGCGCTCCCGGCGGCGGCGCGTAGCCGCCGGGGCCCTGGACGGCGTACGGCGCCGCGTGCTGGAGGCCCTGGCGCGGGTCCTGCGTCGAGCGGTAGTCGACCGCGCCGCTGGTCAGGCGCATGTACGCCTCCTCCAACGACGCCTGGTGCGGCGACAGTTCCCAGATCCGGACCTCGGCGTCGTACGCGATGTCGCTGATCCTGGGCAGTTCGAGGCCGGTGACGCGCAGCGCGCCGTCCTGCTCCGGCTGTACGGCGGCGCCCGCCTCGGTGAGCGCCTTGCTGAACTTCTCCCGCTCACCGCCCTCGGCGGGCGTGCGGACCAGCGCGTAGCCGGTCGAGTGGTGCGCGATGAAGTCCTTGACGCTCATGTCGGCGAGCAGTTGGCCGCGGCCGATGACGATGAGGTGGTCGGCGGTCAGCGCCATCTCGCTCATCAGGTGGCTGGAGACGAAGACCGTACGGCCCTCGCTCGCCAGCTTGCGCATCAGATTGCGCACCCAGTGGATGCCCTCGGGGTCGAGGCCGTTGACCGGCTCGTCGAAGAGCAGCACCTCCGGGTCGCCGAGCAGCGCGCCCGCGATGCCGAGCCGCTGGCCCATGCCCAGCGAGAAGCCCTTCGAGCGGCGGGAGGCCACGTCCTGGAGGCCGACGACGCCCAGCACCTCGTCGACCCTGCGGGCCGGGATGCCGGAGAGCTGCGCCACGCAGAGCAGGTGCTGGCGGGCGCTGCGGCCCCCGTGCACCGCCTTGGCGTCCAGCAGCGCGCCCACCTTGCGCGGCGCGTTCGGCAGCCGCCGGTACGGCACTCCGCCGATGGTCACCTGGCCGGAGGTCGGCTCGTCCAGGCCCAGGATCATCCGCATCGTCGTGGACTTGCCCGAGCCGTTCGGGCCGAGGAATCCGGTGACGGTGCCAGGCCGTACCTGGAACGACAGGTTGTACACGGCTGTTTTCGCGCCGTACTGCTTGGTCAGGCCGACTGCCTGGATCATGCTCCGCCCCTCGCTGCAACGGAGGCGACTCGCCCCCGTGAGGGAGGAAGCGTAGCCGGTGGGGGTTGGTTCCCCCCACAGTCCCCCGGAGTTGCACCCGGGAGGTGCCCCCATTGCGACAATCGGGACTCGGCCGACGTGCGGGGCCGCCCGGGAGGCGGCCCCCTACCGCGTCAGGCGTCGCGCTTGGCCAGCACCACGTAACCGCCGACCAGCGCCACGATCACCCAGATCGCCATGATGCCGATACCGCCCCAGGGGCCGTACGCGGTGTGGTCGCCCGAATCCGGCACCACCTGCATGATCTTCTGGCCCGCCTGGTCGGGGAGGTACCTGGCGAACGTCTTCACCTTCGGCACCGCCGACAGGATCGGCGAGACCAGGAAGAAGAACGGCATCAGGATGCCGAGACCCAGCATCGGGCTGCGCATCATCGCGGCGGCGCCGACGCACAGCAGCACCATCAGCGTCATGTAGAGCCCCGCGCCGAAGACGGCCCGCAGCACCCCCGAGTCGCTGATCGACGTCTTGTGCGAGCCGAGCAGCGACTGGCCGAGGAAGAACGCGACGAAGCTGGTGGCCATGCCGACCACCAGGCCCAGCAGGCCCGCGATGGCGACCTTGCAGAAGTAGAACATCCCGCGCTGCGGAACGGCCGCAAGCGAGGTGCGGATCATGCCGGTGCTGTACTCGCTGGAGATCACCAGCACACCGAAGACGATCAGTGCCAACTGGCCGAGCGACATGCCGAAGAAGCTGGTGTTCGTGGCGTCGAAGGTCGCCCTGTCCGTGGCGGACCTGTCGTGGAAGGTGTTGTTGACCACCAGACAGATCAGCGCGCCCAGACCCACGGTGACGATGAAGGCGAGCGCCAGCGTCCAGACCGTGGACCGTACCGACTTGATCTTCGTCCACTCCGACTGGAGGACGGCGGTAGGAGACGCCATGTCAGTTCCCCTTCCCGGAGCCGGAGTTGCGCCAGTCCGCACCCCACTGCGGAGCGGGGGCGCCGGGTTGCGGCGCGGCACCGCCCGGACCGGGCGGCGGCGCGAGCACACCGCCCGCGTGGTACTCCACCGAGTCCGCGGTGAGCTGCATGAACGCTTCCTCCAACGATGCCCGCTGCGGGCTGAGTTCGTGCAGCACCACCTGATGCTGCGCGGCCAGCTCGCCGAGCTGCGCCGTGTCGCCGTCCTGGATCTCGAACGTGCCGTCGCTCGTGGTCACCGGGGTGAACCCCGCCGTGGCCAGCACGTCCTTCAGCCGCTCCGGCTGGGGGGTGCGAATCCGCACGTAGGAGCGGGAGTTCTTCTCGATGAAGTCGGCCATCGAGGTGTCGGCCATCAGCCGGCCGCGGCCGATCACGATCAGATGCTCGGCGGTCAGCGCCATCTCGCTCATCAGGTGACTGGAGACGAAGACCGTACGGCCCTGCGCGGCCAGCCCCTTCATGAGGTTGCGGATCCAGTGGATGCCCTCGGGGTCGAGGCCGTTGACCGGCTCGTCGAACATCAGGATCTCGGGGTCGCCGAGCAGCGCGCCCGCGATGCCGAGCCGCTGGCCCATGCCCAGCGAGAAGCCCTTGGAACGTTTCTTCGCCACGGCCGTCAGACCGACCGTCTCCAGCACCTCGTCCACCCGGTGCCGCGGAATGCGGTTGGACTGCGCCAGGCACAGCAGATGGTTGTACGCCGTCCGCCCGCCGTGGATGGCCTTGGCGTCCAGCAGTGCGCCGATGTACTTCAGCGGCTCGCTGAGCTGCGCGTAGTGCTGACCGTCGATGCGTACGTTGCCCGACGTCGGGTTGTCCAGCCCGAGCATCATGCGCATCGTCGTGGACTTGCCCGCGCCGTTGGGCCCGAGGAAGCCGGTCACCACGCCGGGGCGCACGGTGAAGGTCAGATTGTCGACGGCGGTCTTGTCCCCGTACCGCTTGGTGAGCCCCTGCAACTCAATCATGGTGGCGAGGCTAGCAACCGCCCCGGAGTAAACCGAAACCCCCGCCCGGGATGGGCGGGGGTGTCGGGCGACCCGTCGGCGAACGTTCAGCCCGTGTTCAGAGGCTTCAGCCCGTGTTCAGACGCTCTGGCCCTTCCTTCGGCCGCGGCTCCTGACCGGGCCCGAGCTTCCGATCGAGAGATCAGCGGGACTGCTGCGCCGGGACGCCACGCGAGATCGGCTCGTCGTCGGCCGGAGCACCGGCCGCGGCGACCGCGGCACCGGTCAGCGTCGCCAGCATCTCGCGGACGTTGGTGAGCTGAGCGTTGATGCTGTCGCGGCGGTTGGTGAGCGCCGCCAGCTCGCGCTCGGACTCGCTGCGGATCCGGTCGGCCTTCGCGTTCGCGTCCGCGACGATGTCCTCGGACTGACGCTGAGCGGTCTCCACCGTCTGACGCGCGCGACGCTCGGCGTCGGTGCGCAGCTTCTCCGCCTCCAGGCGGAGCTGCTCGGCGCGGTGCTCGATCTCCGCCAGGCGCTTCTCGGCCTTGGCCTGACGGCCCGCCAGGTCACGCTCGGACTGCTCGCGGCGCTTGGCCAGGTTCGTCTCGAAGTCCGCGGCGGCCTGGGCGGCCTTGGCGCGGGTCTCCTCGAAGAGGGCGTCCGCCTCCTCGCGCTTGTTCTGCGCGTCCTTCGTGGCGTCGGCGCGGAGCTGCGAAGCGTCGCCCTTCGCCTTGTCGACGATACGGACGCCCTCGTCCTCGGCCTTCGACTTGCGGTCGGCGGCGAACGCCTCCGCGTCGTTGCGCACCTGGTTGGCGGCCGACTCGGCCAGCTCGCGGTGCTGCTCGGCGGCGCGGCGGGCCTCCTCGCGCAGGTCCTTCGCCTCCTCCTCGGCGAGGCGCAGGATCTTCTCGACACGGGCACCGAGACCCGCGTACGACGGCTCCGAGTCATTGACCTGGGCCTGGGCGTTCTGGGTTTCGAGGTGCAACTCCTCGATGCGCTTCTCCAGCGCGGTGATCCTCGTCAGTGCGCTGTCACGGTCGGCGACGAGCTTCGTGATGCGGTCGTCCACCTGTCCGCGGTCGTATCCGCGCCGAACGAGCTCGAAGCCGAAGGGGGAGGAAGTGTCGCTCATGGGGATCCTGTCGATTCAGACCGGTTGAGGTGATAGGGGGAATCCTAGGGGCCCAGGCGGCGTGTCACCGAGCCATTGCCTATTAGGTATGGAGAATGTCCGCTCAATCGAGTGGAGCATCGTCGATGCGCTTGCCACTCGAACGAGTGGTTCCCGCGCCCGCACCAGCGGTGACACCGCCACCGGGTGCCTCGAACGACTCCAGCGCCTCCAGCACGTCCTGGACGCGAGAGATCTCCGCGTTGATGTCTTCTCTGCGGCGCACGAGGATCTCCAGCTCTCGTCTGCCCTCGGTCACGATGCGATCGGCTTCGCTGCGGGCCTCCCCCTTGACCCGCTCGGCCTCGCGCTCGGCCTCGGCCTTCTTCTGCTCGGCCTCCTTCAGGAGGCCCTCGACCTTCTTCACCGCGGCGATACGGACCTTGCTCGCCTCGGAGGTGGCCGTGGACTTGATCTCGGCGGCCTTCTGCTCCGCCTCGGCGAGCTGCTCGGTGGCGGCGGTGACCAGCTTGTCGACCCGCTCGCCGACGGTCTTCATCGCCTCCGCGGCCTCCTTGCGGGCCCGGTCGTGCAGCTCCTCGACCTCGGACTCCACGCGCTGGCGCAGTTCCTCGGTACGTTCCCTTATGGCCGTCGCGTCGTGCCTGGCCTCGCCGAGCATGGTGTCCGCGTCGGTCCGCGCCCGCTCGACCAGGCCGTTGCCCTCCGCCGTCGCCTCGTTGACCAGCCGCTCGGCCTCGCCGCGGGCCGCGCCGACCATCGCGTCGGCCTGCTCCTCGGCCGTCGCCGCGGTCCTGCGGGCCTCCGCCTGCGCCTTGCCGATCAGCTCGTCCGCCTGCTCCGCGGCCTCGCTGCGGCGCTTGTTGGCCGCCTCGCGCGCCTCGTCGAGGACGCGCTGCGAATGCGTCCGCGCCTCCTCGGCCTCGCGCTCCGCGGTGTCCAGCGCGTCCTTGGCGAGGATACCGAGCCGTTCGGCCTCCTCGCGGGCCTTGGTGACCAACTGGTCGGCCTGGCCCGCCGCGTCGGTACGCATCCGGTTGGCGTCGTCGCGGGCCTCGGCGCGCAGCCGGTCGGACTCCTCGATCGCCTCGGTGACCGTACGGTCGGCCAACTGCCGTGCCGCGTCGGCCTCTTCCTGGCTCTCCCGGCGGATCCGCGCCGAGTCCTCCGACGCCCGCTCCCGCTCGGAGTTGGCGTCCGCGCGCAGCCGGTCCGCCTCGCCCTGGGCCTCGCCGCGCACCCGCTGGGCCGCGTGCTCGGCCGCCGAGCGGAGCCCGGCGATCTCCTCCTCGGCCTCCTGGTGCAGATGCGCGACCGAGTCGCGGACCTGCTGCGCGGTGGCCTCCGCCGCCGCGACCGCCTCCGCGGCCCGCTGGTCGGCCTCCGCGCCCAGCCGGTCGGCCTCCGCCGCCGCGTCCTCGACGCGCTTGCGGGCGGCGGCCAGCAACTCCTCGCTCTCGCGGCGGGCCTGCGCGCGCTCCTGCTCGGCCTCGCCGCGGGCGGCGCCCAGCAGCTCCTCGGCCTCGCGGCGGCGCCTGGCCGCCTCCTCCTGCGCGGCGGCCAGCGCCTCCGCGGCCTCCGTACCGAGGCGCTCGGCCGCCGCGGCGGCCTCCGCGCGGACCCGGTCCGCGTGCTCCTTGGCCTCCGCGCGCCGCTGCTCGGCCTCCGCCGCCGCCTCCGCCTGGAGCCGTACGGCGACGCTCTCGCCCTCCGCGCGGGTCTGCGCCGCGTCCGCCGCGGCCTCGTCCCGCAGCCGTACCGCCTCGGCCTCGGCCTGCTCCTGGAGGGTGCGGACCCGCTCGGCGGTCTCCTGGCGCAGCCGCTCGGCCTCCTCGGCGGCCTCCCGGCGCAGCCGCTCCGCCTCGGTGTCCGCGTCGCGCAGCGACTGCTCGGCGGCGGCGAGCCGGGCCTCGGCCTCCTCGCGGAGCCGTACCAGGTCGGTCTCGGCCTCCTCGCGCATCCGGGCGACGAGCGTCTCGCCCTCCGTGCGCTGCCGCTCGGCGGCCTGCTCGGCCTCCTCCTTGACCGTCGCGGCCTGCCGCTCCGCCTCCTGGCGCAGCTCCTCGGCCTCGGTACGGGCGTGCTGGAGGGCCTCCTCGGCCTTGGTGTTCAGCGCGGAGGCCCGCTCGACGGACTCGGTCCGCATCCGGTCGGCCTCGGCGGCCGCGCCCTGCCGCAGCTCGTCGCCGTCGGCCTTCGCCTTGGCCAGCAGCTCCTCGGCGCGGCTCGCGGCCTCCTCGATCTGCTGGACGGCCTCCCTGCGCGCCTCACCGCGGATCCGCTCGCCCTCGGCGACCGCGTCGGCCCGCAGCTGCTCGGCCTCGCCGCGCAGCCGCCTGGCCTCCTCCTGGAGCTCGACGGTCCTGGCCCGGTACTCCTCGGTGTCGTCCTGGGCGGCGCCGCGCAGCTCCTGCGCGGACGCCTCGGCCTCGCTGCGCAGCCGCTCGGCCTCCGCCTCGGCCTCGCGCCGGATCCGCTCGGCCTCCTCGCCCGCCGACTTCGTGGTGGAGCGGGCGTCCTCCGACGCCTTGGTCAGGATCTCCTCGGCCGACCTGGCGGCCTGCGCCAGCTGGGCGGCGGCGTCCTCGGACGCGGCGGCGCGGGCGGTCTCCTGCGCCTCGGTACGGATGCGCTCGGCCTCGGCGCGGGCGTCGGCGACGGTCTGCTCGGCCTCGGTCTTGGCGCTGTCCACCTGCTTGGTGGCCTCGCCGACCATGCGGGCGATCTCGGCCCTGGCCGTACGGGTGCGCTGCTCGTTCTCCGTCTCGGTGGCCGCCAGGCGCTTGGCGGCGCCGGCCGTGGCCTCCTCGCGCAGCCGCTCGGCCTCCGCGCGGGCGGTGCGCAGCGCCTCGTCGGCCTCCCGCAGCCGCTCCTCGGCCAGCCGGGACAGCTCGATCGCCCGGCTTCTGGCCTCGTCGGACTCGCTGCGGGTGGAGGTGCGCAGCTGCTCGGCCTCGCTGGTGGCCTCCTGCGCCTGCGTCGAGGCGGCGGTCAGCAGCCGCTCGGCGTCGGTGCGGGCCCGGCGCAGCAGCTGCTCCGCCTCGTTGCGCGCGGCCTGCGCCTCCGAGGTCAGCCGCTCGCGGGTCTGCTCGGCGACCCGGGTGGCCTCGGCGCGGGCGGCGGCCAGCGCGGCCTCGGACTCGGCGCGGGTCTCGTCCAGCAGGCGGCGGGCCTGCGACTCGCTGCGGGCCCGCAGCTGCTCGGCCCACGCCACGTTCTCGTTGACGTGCGTCTCTACGGTCGCGCGGCGCTCGCCCAGCTCCTCGTCGAGCTGCCGCCGCCGGGCGATGGCCTCGGCGTGCCACTCCGCCTCGAAGCGGGCCTGGTGCTCGGCCTGCTCCTGGAGCAGCCGCTGGGTCTGGGCGCGGGCGTCGCGCAGCTCGCGCTCGGCGTCGGCGCGGAGCTGGTCGGCCTGGATCTGGGCGTTGCGCAGGAGCTGGTCGGCCTGGTGGCCGATGTTGTCGTAGGCAGGGCGGGACGCCAGATTGCGGCGCGCCTCGTGCAGCTTGGCGCGCAGCACCTCGACCTGGTATCCGAGGTCGTCGGCGTGGTCGACGGCCTTGCCCCGCTCGGTACGAAGCCGCTCCATCTCGGCTTCGAGCTGAGAGAGGTGGTCGTCAGCCTGGTAGCTGTCGTTGCCCCGCACTCCGCGGTCCCATCGGTCTCCTGGCGTACTCACCCGCCAACCGGGTGAGATTCCTCGTCACTCCGTTTGAAGACAGAGCTCTACGAAGAATGGTGTCAGATCAACGTCGCGGAGCGCGAGCGTACCCGCGTGCCCACCCCGGTCGGCCCGGTCACTCTACCGGGCAGGACGGGGGTTGGGTCAGTGGTCCCGGGAGCCCTTCGCTGTCTCTGCCGTGGTCTTTTCCGCCGAGGTGACCAGCTCGGTCAGTACGCCGTGGCAGTCCTTGGGGTGCAGGAACGTGATCCGGGAGTCCATCGAGCCCCTGCGCGGCTCGTCGTAGAGCACCCGTACGCCCTTGTCGCGGATCGCGGCGGAGTCGGCGTCCACGTCCGCGGTGCCGAAGGCGATGTGGTGCACGCCCTCGCCGTTCTTGGCCAGCCACTTGCCGACCGCGGAGTCCTCCCGGGTGGGCTCCAGGAGCTGGAGGTAGCTGGCGCCCCCGTCGGAGGTGCCGTTGATCCTGAGCATGGCCTCGCGTACGCCCTGCTCCTCGTTCACCTCGCTGTGCGCCACTTCGAAGCCGTAGGTGGCACGGTAGAACTCGACGGTCGCGTCCAGGTCGAAGCAGGCGATGCCGATGTGGTCGATGCGGGTCAGCCCAGTAGCCATGGACACAGTGCACCGCACCGGTATGTGGTCACGCAACGTGCGCGCCGTCACACGTTCCGACGGGTGACCGAGCGGCCTACCCCTCAGTACATTGACGATAACCCTCGTTAACTTCTCTCTTCAGCCGAAGGGGCCGCACCATGACCAGCCAGGCACGTACATCCGTGATCGTCGCAGGTGCCCGAACCCCGATGGGCAGGCTCCTGGGCAGCCTGCGCACCTTCTCCGGGTCGGACCTCGGCGGTGTCGCGATCAAGGCCGCGCTCGACCGCGCCGGAATCGGCGGCGACCAGGTGCAGTACGTGATCATGGGCCAGGTGCTCCAGGCGGGCGCGGGCCAGATCCCGGCCCGGCAGGCGGCGGTCAAGGCCGGCATCCCGATGAGCGTGCCCGCGCTCACCGTCAACAAGGTGTGCCTGTCCGGCCTCGACGCCATCGCGCTGGCCGACCAGCTCATCCGGGCCGGCGAGTTCGACATCGTGGTCGCGGGCGGCCAGGAGTCCATGACCAACGCCCCGCACCTGCTGCCCAAGTCCCGCGAGGGACACAAGTACGGCGCGATCGAGATGCTGGACGCGATGGCGTACGACGGGCTGACCGACGCCTTCGAGAACATCGCGATGGGCGAGTCGACCGAGACGCACAACGGGCGGCTCGGCATCGAGCGCGCCCCGCAGGACGAGTTCGGCGCGCTGTCCCACCAGCGGGCCGCCGCCGCGCAGAAGAACGGCGTCTTCGACGCCGAGATCACCCCGGTGGAGATCCCGCAGCGCAAGGGCGACCCGGTGGTCTTCAGCCAGGACGAGGGCATCCGCCCCGAGACCACCGCCGAGTCGCTGGGCAAGCTGCGGCCCGCCTTCAAGAAGGACGGCACGATCACCGCCGGTACGGCCTCGCAGATCTCCGACGGCGCCGCCGCCGTGGTCGTCATGAGCCGCGCCAAGGCGGAGGAGCTGGGGCTGGAATGGCTCGCCGAGATCGGCGCCCACGGCAATGTCGCCGGCCCGGACAACTCGCTCCAGTCCCAGCCGTCCAACGCCATCAGGCACGCGCTCGGCAAGCAGGGCCTGACCGTGGACGACCTCGACCTCATCGAGATCAACGAGGCGTTCGCGGCCGTCGCCGTCCAGTCGATGAAGGACCTGGGCGTCACCCCTGAAAAGGTGAACGTGAACGGCGGCGCCATCGCCCTGGGCCACCCGATCGGCATGTCGGGAGCACGTATCGTGCTGCACCTGGCCCTCGAACTGAAGCGGCGCGGCGGCGGTACGGGAGCGGCGGCGCTGTGCGGCGGCGGCGGACAGGGCGACGCGCTGATCATCACGGTCGCGGGGAACTGACGGGCCCGGCCCTTCGGTTCCACGGCTTTTCCGGGTTCTTCCCGGGTCTTTTCGGGCTTTTTCGGTAGTGAGCGGGAAGAGGGAGCGAACAGACGTGGTGGACGTCCTCACCTTGGTCGAGCAGGCGCGGCAGGGGCGGCCGAGGGCCGTGGCCCGGCTGATCTCGCTCGTGGAGGGGGCGTCCCCGCAACTCCGCGAGGTGATGGCCGCACTCGCGCCGCTGACCGGCGGCGCGTACGTGGTCGGCCTCACCGGGTCGCCCGGCGTCGGCAAGTCCACGTCGACCTCGGCGCTGGTCACCGCGTACCGCAAGGCGGGCAAGCGGGTCGGCGTCCTGGCCGTCGACCCGTCGTCGCCGTTCTCCGGCGGCGCCCTGCTCGGCGACCGAGTCCGTATGTCGGAGCACGCCTCCGACCCCGGCGTCTACATCCGCTCCATGGCCACCCGCGGCCACCTCGGCGGCCTCGCCTGGGCCGCCCCCCAGGCCATCCGGGTGCTGGACGCGGCGGGCTGCGACATCGTCCTCGTCGAGACCGTCGGCGTCGGCCAGTCCGAGGTCGAGATCGCCGCGCAGGCCGACACCTCCGTCGTGCTGCTCGCCCCCGGCATGGGCGACGGCATCCAGGCCGCCAAGGCCGGAATCCTGGAGATCGGCGACGTCTACGTGGTCAACAAGGCCGACCGCGACGGAGCCGACGCCACCGCCCGCGAGCTGAACCACATGCTCGGCCTCGGCGAAGCCCGCGAGGCGGGGGACTGGCGGCCCCCCATCGTCAAGACCGTCGCCGCGCGCGGCGAGGGCATCGACGAAGTCGTCGAAGCCCTGGAGAAGCACCGCGCCTGGATGGAGGAGCGCGGCGTCCTGGCCACCCGCCGCCGGGCCCGCGCCGCCACCGAGGTCGAGCACATCGCCGTCACCGCCCTGCGCTCCCGCATCGGCGACCTCCGCGGCGACCAGCGCCTGGACTCCCTCGCCGAGCGCGTCACCGACGGCACCCTCGACCCCTACGCGGCGGCCGACGAACTGATCGCCGGCCTCACCTCGAACGAGCCCCGGGACCTCTCCTGAGGCCCTGAGGCCCTGAGCCCCTGAGGCCCGCGGGGCTACTTCTCGCGGACCGTGCGGAGGTGGTCGGCCACCGGGGCCATGGCGCGGCGGTAGGTCGCGAGGTCCTCCGGGGCGATGAGGTCGATGAAGTGCGCGCGGACCGCGGCGACATGACGGGGGGCGACCTGGCGCATGGTGGCCCAGCCCTGGTCGGTGAGGACCGCGTAGAGACCGCGGCGGTCGGACTCGCAGTTCTCGCGGCGGACGAGACCGGCCGCCTCCATGCGGGTGATCTGGTGCGACAGGCGGCTCTTGGACTGGAGCGTGGAGCGCGCCAGATCGCTCATGCGCAGCCGTCGCTCCTCGGCCTCGGAGAGGTTGACCAGGATCTCGTAGTCGTTGTTGGTCAGGCCGAAGGACTGGAGGTCCCGCTCGAGTTGGTACATGAGCAGCCGGCTGACGTCCAGATGGATGCGCCAGGCGCGCTGCTCGTCCTCGGTGAGCCAAGCCGTAGCGCTTTCAGCTTCTGCTGTCACGGTCTCCATAGAGTGAATTCTACCGGCGGTCACACCACGGATGATCGTCAGGGTAGCGGGACGGTCACCGTCCGAAACGGCCCTGCCCGGGTGCGCCCGCGCCGGGGACGCCGGGTCCGGCCTGTCCCGGCACGCCGCCGGTGTCGACCTCGGCCATCAGCGTCTCGGTGGACTGGAGCAGCACCTGCCCCGCGCCGACGAACTCGAACTGGTGCTCCTCGCCCGACGCCCCGCCGATCCCGGTCATCGCGCGGATACCGCCGAGGACACCGCGCAGATACGCGTGGTCGTAGTGGTGGCAGGGGGACGGGCAGTCCGCCCAGCCGACCAGCGCCTGCGGGTCGACCCGGATCGGCGGCTCCACGAAGTGCACCGCGCCGTTCGACGCGGCCACGAACTTCCCCGTGCCGATCAGCGTCAGAAAGCCGGGAATGATCGACTGCTTGAGCGCCAGCGTGGGCTCGAAGGCCAGCAGATTCCCCGACCTGATGGTCAGATTGCCGTCCTCCAGATCGTACGAATTGATGTCGTACGACCGGTCGGCGAGCAGCATCTTGCCGCGCCCCTGCGCCACCACCCAGTCCGCGGCGTGCAGCGGCGAGTGGAAACTGGTGGCGACCAGCCGGTCCAGCGGGCCGTGCCCGATCGCGTGGAAGTCGACCTGCCCGTAATAGGCGATCATCTTCCCCTTCTGGAGGAACCACTGCCCGTCCAGCTCCACGCAGAAGGCGTACGGGTTGACGTTGTCGTTCACCGGCAGCGTGTACGGGTCGTACACCACGGGCCCGCCGCTGTCGCCCGGCGCGCCGCCCGGTACGCCGCCCCCCGGAGGGCCCCAGCCCATCGGACCGCCGCTCACAGCTTCTCCTCCGACGCCTGTACGTAGACCATTCCCTGCCCGGACAGCTCCAGTTGGAACGCCTCGCCCGAACCGCGCCCGACCATCTCGCGCCAGCCGAGCGCCGCGGACAGCTTGTTGCGTACGTCGCCGCGGTGGGCGACATACGCCTGCGGGTCGACGTGCACCGGGCGCTGCGGGGCGATGGGCAGTTCGATGACACCGCCGTGCGCCATGACGGCGACCGACCCCTTGCCCTGGAGCGTGGTGGTGAACAGGCCCTGCCCGGTGACCTGACCGCGTATGACGCCCATGACACCGCCCTGCGAACCCATGAACATGGTGCCCTGCCGGAGCGAGCCGTCGAAGGCGAGCAGCCGGTCGGCCTCGACGTACAGCGTCTCGCCCGCGAGGTCGATGGAGTGGATGTGGTGCCCGCCGTGCCCGAACATCACCGAGCCGTCGCCCTCGATGGTCATCAGCGGCGTCGCCTCGTTGGCGACCCGGCGGCCGATCATCGACATCACACCGCCCTGCCCGCCGGTGATGCTCGGCGTGAAGGAGACCTCGCCGCGGTACGCCAGCATCGCCCCGCGCTGGCTGAACATCCGCTGGCCCGGGGCGATCGCGGCCTCCACCATCTTGGAGTTGATCCTGGTGAACGGCATCAGAGCTGACCCCCGATCGTGGTGCGCTCGCTGGGCTGCACGTACACCAGCCCCTCGCCCTCGAAGCGGATCTGGAAGCTCTCGCCCGACCCCTCGCCGATCACCGTGCGCCAGCCCACCGACTGCTGGAGCTGCTGCCGCAGATTCCCGGTGTGCGCGATGTACGCGCCCGGGTCCACGATCAGCGGCGTCGCGGCCGACACCCGCAGCACGATCGCGGGCCCGTCGGACATCACGGCCGCCTGCCCGGTGCCCTCGACGGTCGTGGTGAACAGGCCGTTGCCCTGCGAGGCGCCGCGCAGCCCGGTGAAGGTGGTGCCGGTGCGCAGCGCGGAGTCGGTGGCCAGCAGATTGCTCGCCTCGACGTAGAGCTTCTCGCCGTTCAGCCGGACCAGATTGATCTCGGTGGCCCGGTCGGCGAAGTAGCACGTGCCGTGCCCCTTCACCTCCATGACGGCCATCGACTCACCGGTGATCCGGCGGGTGACCAGGCCGCGCAGGCCCTCGCCGCCGCCGGTCATCTTCTTGAACGTCATCTCGCCCTCATAGGCGACCATCGCGCCGTTCTTCGCCTTGACGGTGTCGCCGGTGAGGTCCACGGCGAGCACCCGGGTGCCCTGGAGCCGGAAGCGTGGCATCGCGGATCAGACGCCGTCCGCCGTGGACCGCTGCCGCACCGGCAGCGGCGGCTTGGGCGCGTGGTCGCCCGGCACCTCGCCCGCGGCCTCCTCGACCTCCAGCAGCGACGCGCTCCGGCGCTCGGCCTCGAACGCCTTGTGGCCGCCGCGCAGCCCGAACAGCCGCTTGCCGAGCAGGATGTAGAGGACGGCCAGCACATTGAGCGTGATCGTGGCGACCTTGAACCAACTGACCCGCTCGGTCAGCTCGTAGCCCTCGATCGGCAGGAACGCGGCGGTCGCCACCACCGCCAGATACTCCGCCCAGCGCTTGCCCCACCACAGGCCGAAGCCCTCGATGATCTCGATCAGCGCGTACGCCAGCAGCAGGGCGGCGACGAGCTGGAGGGTGGAGTGCTTGTAGTCGAAGGTCTTGCGGATGGTGTCGACGACCGGCGAGTGGTCCAGGTCGTAGTGGAAGTGCTCGGCGACCGGCTTGAAGACGGTGAGGTCCTTCTCGAACAGGTCGCGCACCGCGTTCTGCGAGTTGCTGAACCGCCAGACCGCCCAGGCGGCGATCAGGACCAGCAGGCCGCGCAGGATTCGCTCGACGGCCAGGAAGCGCAGGATGAACAGGTCGCGCAGCGCCCGGCCGCGCGGCACCTCGGGGGCGCGGTCGGCGGGGCCGGCGCCGTGCGGGTCGCCGAGGACGAAGTCGCCGCAGCGCAGACAGCGCCACACCGTGCCGACGGCGGTGCTCGCGTGCAGCTTCTGCCGCAGGTGGTTCTCGTCGGGCGCGTAGGTGATGTGCCCCTTGCGGGCGCAGTGCCGCCGGTCCCAGTCCATCGTCATCGTGTCTCGGTCCCCGTTGGGTGGTCGGTCAGGTCGTGCGGATCACGTCGTGCGGGTGGTGCGTACGGGTCGTGTCGTGGACAGGGACGCTATCGCCCGTCCCGCGGTTTCCTACCCCCGGGGCGGACCATCGATACGGGCCGGTGATAATGGGGTGGTCTTGTGATCACGTTCACAAGCCTGTTTCCCGTCACCGACAGTGAGGTTCTCGTGGACCTGAAGACCGCCACCGCCCTGCGCAGGCTCCGTCTGATCTCCGCCCCGGAAGCGGTGTCGTTCCTGCTGCTGATGGTCTGCTCGGTGCTCAAGCGGACCACCGACTTCAACGCGGTGCCCGTCATGGGCATGGTGCACGGAGTCCTGTTCGTCCTCTACGTCGTCTTCTGGGCGGACGCCTGGCGCCGCGCCAAGTGGTCGCCGGCCCGCGGTGCCCTCTTCTTCGTGCTGTCCGTCCTGCCCACCGGCGGCTTCTTCGCCGAGCGGATGCTGCGCCGCGAGTCCGAGGAGTCGGTCGTGGCCGCGCGCGGCGCTCAGGGCGAGGCGGTCGGCGCATGATCGTCGCCTTCTCCGTCACCCCGCTGGGCGTCGGCGAGGACGTCGGCGAGTACGTGGCCGACGCCGTCCGCGTGGTCCGCGAGTCCGGGCTGCCGAACCGTACGGACGCGATGTTCACCTCCGTCGAGGGGGAGTGGGACGAGGTGATGGACGTCGTACGGCGGGCCGTCGCCGCGGTCGAGGCGCGTGCGCCCCGGGTGTCGCTGGTCCTCAAGGCCGACATCAGGCCGGGCGTGACGGACGGACTGACCTCGAAGGTCGAGACGGTGGAGCGCCACCTCTCCGAGTAGCGGAGCGGCGGGGCGGCGGAGTGCCGCGATGGCGGACGCCCGGATGGCGGCGGGCGCCGTCAGCGGCCCGTTGTCCCGCGTGCTCAGAACAGCCCGCCGGTCGTGAGCGCGATCCCCAGCGGCGTCCGTTCGTACAGCACCTGGTGCCCGTAGCGCCGGGACGCCAGCAGACCCGCGTCGCGCAGCACCGCCAGATGCGCGGAGACCGACGACAGCGCGAGGGCGTGCCGGTGGGCCAGCGCCGTCGTGGTGCTGGGCGCGTCGAGGTCGCTGAGGATCGCGGCCCGGTTGGCGCCGAGCAGCGCGATCATCGCGGCGGACGCGGTCGGCCCGGTCTCGGCCCACAGCCCGCCGATGCCGCGCGCCGGATAGACGACGGTGGGCTGCCAGGGCGGGTCGAAGGCGTTGCCCGCCTCGGGCCAGAAGAAGACGCTGGGCACCAGCACCAGCCCCTGGCCGCTGAGATCCGGCAGGTGCGAGGTGTGCCCCGCCGCCGTCAGCGCGCCCTCCGACCAGCTCAGCTTCGGGTGCAGCGCGGTGAACAGCCGCTGCATGCCGCCGTCCGCCAGCCGCCGCGCGTGATAGGCGATGTCCGCCTCGAGCACCGCCCGCAGCCGGGGCCAGTGCGGGGCGAGCAGGGCAGCCCACACATGCTCGTACAAACCGGCCAACTGCCGTACGGTTCCGGCCGGATCGGCGAGCATCGCGCGGCCCCGCTTGCCGTGCTCCGCGCCCGGGGTCTGGGCCAGCGCGGCCTGGATCTGGCGGTGCGCCTCGTCCGGGTCCGTGGCCCGTACGACGTCGAGTTCGTCGTCCAGGGTGCCCAGGGGCGCCTGGGGCGGGGGGTGCAGAAAGTCCGGGGGGTGCCCGTGATCCGGTGCCAGCAGCCACAGCGGAGCCAGGTCGAGACCGGCCGCGGCGGCCCTGACCTGCCGCAACCAGGGCAGGTGGTAGCCGTGTCGGTCCGGCCGGGACAGGGTACGTATCGCCCCCTGGGTCTCCCGCAGCGGTGAGATGGCGAAGCGGCACCGCAGAAGGTCCTCAGCCGCAAATCGCATACGAAACGACATCACGACCCCCAAGATTCGGCTCAGTCCGAAACACTACGATATGCAGTGCTCATGCCACCAGGGTGATGTCATGACAACGGACAGCGAGCACCCCCCACCAGGTGGACGCACCCCATCGCCGACCGGTTCTCAGCCCGCTCCCACCACCCACGGGAAGGGCGACGGCACGCCTCCTACCAGCGGCGCGACCGCCACCGGCGACAGCACCCCCACCGGCTACGGTGCCGTTTTCGCGGTCAGGGAATTCCGCCCGATCTTCGCCGCGCATGTCCTGTCCGTCCTCGGCAGCGTCTTCGCCGAGGTCTCGTTGGCCGTCCTCGTCTTCCGGCAGACCGGCTCCGCCGTCCTCACCGCGCTGATCTTCGCGCTCGGTTTCCTGCCCTACGCGCTCAGCGGCATCCTGCTGTCCGGAATCTCCGACCGGTACCCCACCCGCCGCGTCCTGGTGGCCTGCGATCTGCTCTGCGCGGCCTTCGTCGCGGTGATGGCCGTGCCGGCCACGCCGCTCGCCCTTCTCTTCGTGCTACGCGTGTCCGTCTCGATGATCACGCCGCTGTTCACCGGCACGAGGGCCGCCAGCCTGGCCGACATCCTCCACGGCGACGTCTTCGTGCTCGGCCGCTCCCTGGTGCGGATCGTCGGCCAGAGCTCGCAGATCATCGGCTACGGAATCGGCGGTCTCGTCCTGGTGTGGCTGTCGCCGCGCGCCGCGCTGCTGGTGACGATCGGCACCTTCCTCAGCTCCGCGCTGCTGCTGCGCTTCGGCACCCGCGACCGGCCCGCCCGGGTCACCGGGACCGGCGCCATGATGCGCGACTCGATCGGCTCCGCGGGGCGGCTGTTCCGCAACGCGCGAATCCGCTCGCTGATGCTCATGTGGTGGGTGCCGCCGATGTTCTGCGTCGTCGCCGAGGGCGTCGCCGCGCCCTACGCGGACGCGGCGGGCGCGGGCTCCGCGGGCTTCGGCATCCTGCTCGCCGCGATGCCCGCGGGCACCGTCGTCGGCGAGGTGCTGGCGGGCACGCTGCTCACCCCGTCCGCCCGCGAACGGATCGCCATCCCGCTCGCCGCCGTCTCGATGCTGCCCTTCGTCTGCTTCCTCGTGCACCCCTCGCTGCCGCTGGCGATCGTGCTGCTGCTGATCACCGGGGTCACCACCGCGTACGCGCTCGGCATCGACAAGTGGTTCGTGCACGACGTGCCCGAGGACATGCGCGGCCGGGCCATGTCGCTGCTCGGCGCCGGGATCATGACGCTCCAGGGCGTCGGCATGACGGTCGGCGGCGCCGTCGCGGAGTGGGTGCCGCCCTACGCGGTGATCGCGGGCGCGGGGATACTCGGCACGCTCAGCGTCGTGCCCGTGCTGCGGTCGGTACGCCGTACGCAGCCGATGGGCGCCGCGGCCAGCCCCGCCTGAGCGGCAACGGCCCTTTCGGGGCTACGCGTTGAGCCCGTGAGCCCGTGGGCCCGTGGGCCCGTGAGCCGGTGAGCCGGTGAGCCGGTGAATTTGTCAGCCCGTGGCCCCGGGGCGTTCAGCGCCGGGTCAGATACGCGTGCATCGCCCGGTGCAGCGTCTTGTTGACCGCGCCCTGGAGCGGCAGCTCCCACTCGCCCACCGTCTCCACCGCCTCCCCGCCGGTGCCCAACTTCCAGCGCAGCAGCCCGTAGGCGCGCGCCGCAGGGTCGAGGCCGTCGGGCACCCCGCGCATGTCGTAGACCGCCGCGCCCATCGCCTGCGCGTCGCACAGCATCCGCCACTGGAGCGCGTTGCTCGGCCGCACCTCGCGGCGGTGGTCGGCCGAGGCACCCGTCTGGTACCAGACCCGGCCGCCGTCCGGCGCGGTCAACAGCGTGTGCGCGGCGAGGAGTTCGCCCTCGTGCCGCGCGGTGTACAGCCGCATGCGGCCCGGCTCCTCGGCGTTGAGCGCCTCGTACTGCCGCCGGTAGTAGTCCAGCGACCGGCCGAGGTCGAAGCCGTCGCGGGCCTCGGTGACCCGCAGCAGCTCGTGGAAGGCCGGCAGCGCCTCCGGGCCCTCGACACCCGTGCGCACACCGCACTTGGCGGCCTTCTTCACGTTGCGCCGCCACTCCTGGTTGAGGCCGGTCCACAGGTCGTCCAGACCGCGCCCGGCCAGCGGTATCTCGAACACCAGCCGCGGCTGCGCGTCCCCACCCTGCCCGTCCTCGCCGCAGCGCCGCCAACCGCCCTCGCGCAGCCGGTCGGAGACCGCCGCGCCCAACGGCTCGACCAGGTCGGGCAGCACGTCACCGACCCGGCGCCCGGGGCCCGACGCGTCCTTCAACGTCCGCGCCGTCCACCGCCGGTACGCCAGCGGCGGCCCCATCCGTACCGCGAACGCCCCCGTACCGCGCAGGTGTTCCAGCAGCGGGTCGAGCCAGCGGTCCAGGCGCGGATCGGCCCAGTCCACCGCGGGGCCCTCCGGGAGGTACGCGAACGACCGCCGTACGCCCGGCAGTTGGCGGTACAGGACCAGCGCGGAGCCGACCGGCCGGTCGTGCTCGTCCAGCCAGGCCAGGCTCTCCGCCTGCCAGCCGGACTTCACCCGCGCCCAGGCGGGCGTCTGGAGGAAGCTCGCGGTGTACGGGCCGGGGCGGCGGACGAAGTCGGCGTGCGCGGAGGCGGGCATCGGCAGCAGCCGCAGAGCACCGGTGCCGGTGCCTTTGTCGCTCGCGGCGCGGTCGGAGCCGGAGCCGGAGCCGGAACGCTGGTGAGTGGTCATCGTCAAGGCGTCGTCCTCCGCGCTGCGGGGCGGGCCGGGGCGGCCCGCTCACGAAGGACACGCCCGGCGCGGCCGTCAGGTGACAGAGACTTTTCCGACACCCGCCGTACCGCCCCGCGACTTCCGTCAGCCGTGACCGCCGGGGCAGACTGCGCGTCTGCCCAGGGGACGGGGACCCGCGCGACCAGCCGGTACCGGGCACAGGACGATCAGCGTGAACAGGGGACCGACGGGTGACTTCAGCAGTGGACGGCTCCACGCACCGCAAGGGGCGGCGGGCGCACGCCCGCGACACCAACTCCCTGCGGCGCAGCGGCGGTCTGATGATGGCCGGGTCGCTGGTGTCCCGCGCCACCGGCTTCCTGCGGCTGGCGACGATCACCGCCGCGCTCGGCACGGCGGCGGCCGGAGACGCCTTCGGGGTCGCCAACACCGTGCCCAACATCATCTACGCGCTGATGATCGGCGGCGCCCTCCAGTCCGTCTTCGTCCCCGAACTCGTCCGCGCCGCCCGCGAGCACGCCGACGGCGGCCAGGCGTACACCGACCGGCTGCTCACCCTGTGCGCGGTCGCGCTGCTCGCCGTCACCGCCCTCGCTGTGCTCGCCGCGCCCTGGCTGGTCAGCGCGTACGCGCCCGGCTTCAGCGGCGGCCAGCGCGACCTGACCGTGTCGCTGGCCCGCTACTGCCTGCCGCAGATCCTCTTCTACGGCCTGTTCACGCTCCTCGGCCAGGTCCTCGGCGCCCGCGACCGGTTCGGCGCCATGATGTGGACCCCGGTGCTCAACAACCTCGTCGTGATCGCCGTCTTCGGCCTGTACCTCGCGGTCGCGAGCGGGGGCATCGGACACCGGGACGCGCTGCTGCTCGGCCTCGGCAGCACCGCGGGCATCGCGGTGCAGGCCCTCGCGCTGCTGCCGTCGCTGCGCGCCACCGGCTTCCGCTGGCACCCGCGGTTCGACTGGCGCGGCGCCGGACTCACCCAGCCGATGCGGGCCGCCGTGTGGACGCTGCTGCTGGTCCTGGTCAACCAGGGCGCGTACTGGGTGGTGACCCGGCTGTCCACCTCCGCCGGACTGCGCGCGCTGGCCTCGGGCCACTCCACCGGCGTCGGCTACGCGGCCTACAGCAACGCGTACAGCCTGTGGGTCGTCCCGCAGGGCATCGTCACCGTGTCGCTGGCCACCGCGCTGCTGCCGCGCATGAGCCGGGCCGCGGCCGACGGCGACCACGCGGCGATCGGCGCCGACCTCACGCGCGGCCTCACCGTCTCCGGCACCGCCGTCGTCCCCGCCGTCTTCGCCTTCCTCACGCTCGCCCCGCAGATCACCGGCGTCGTCTTCCAGCACGGCGCCACCAGCGAGGCGGACGCCCGCGCCATCGCCTGGATGCTGGTCGCCTTCGCCGTCGGCCTGCCCGCCTTCGCGGGCCAGTACCTGCTCGCGCGCGGCTACTACGCGCTCGGCGACACCCGTACGCCCTTCTTCCTCAACGTCCTCATCGCCGCCGTCAACGCCGCGAGCGCCGCCGCCTGTTACGCGCTGCTCCCGGCCCGCTGGGCGGTCACCGGCATGGCCGCCGGATACGCGCTCGCCTGTACGGTCGGCCTGCTGGCCACCGCCGCGCTGCTGCGCCGCCGCCTGGGCTGGCGGCCCCGCGTCCTGGGCCACCACGTACGGCTCACCGCGGCCTTCCTGCCGGGCGCGGCCCTGGCGCTGCTCACCGCCCACGCCGTCACTGCCCGGCTCGGCGGCGGCCCGGCAGGCGACCTCACGGGCCTGCTGCTGGGCGCCGCCGCCCTGTGCCTGCCCGCGCTGGTGCTGGCCCGGCCGCTCGGGCTCGACCTCGGACCGGTGTCGCGGCTCACGGGAGGGCCTGCCAAGAGGCGCGGCGCGGGGCCCACGGAAAAAAACTCCCGTCCGCCTGTCACATAAGGCCGCCGCCGCGCGTGTAGTTCTGAGGGAGGGAAGAACCACATGACCGCACAGCCAGAACCGGCGGCGGACTTCGACCAGTTCTACGCCGCCACGGCGAAGCGCATGGTGGCCGTCGTCTACACGATCACCGGGGACCTGGGTGAGGCGGAGGACGCCGTGCAGGAGGCGTACGCCAGGGCATGGCAGCGCTGGCCGAAGCTCACCGCGGAGGGCGACCCCGCGCCCTGGGTGCGTACCGTCGCCGTACGTCTGGCGGTGAGCACCTGGCGCAAGGCCCGCAACCGGGTGCGCGCGCACTTCCGGCAGGGGCCGCCGCCCGACGCCCCGGCGCTCGCACCCGACCGGGTCGCGCTGATCGACGCCCTGCGCGCGCTCGGCGACGACCAGCGCACCGCCGTGGTCATGCACCACCTCCTCGACCTGCCGGTGGAGGAGATCGCCCGGCAGACCGGCGTGTCCAGCGCTGCCGTACGGACCCGGCTGAGCCGGGGGAGGAGAGCACTGGGGGCCCTGCTCAAGGACGACCCGGCGGACGACGCGGAGCCCGAACCCGCCGCGTCCGCGTCCGCCGCCCACGACACCGCCGGTCGCGGCGCTCACGACCCCGCCGGTCGGGACGCCGCTACCGCTACCGCCACCGCCGACGACGCACGCCACGCACGTGCGGCGCGCCACCGCACCGAGGAGGTGCCCCTCCATGGCTGACCCGTTCGGCCGCCCGGCCGGTCCCGACCCCCTCGGCACCGCCGCCGACACCCCCGCCGCCGACATGGACACCGACATCGGCTCGGACTCCGACATCGGCCCGGGCTCCGCCGATCCGCTGGACGAGCGGCTGCGCGGACTCGCCCGCGACACCGAGCCGTTGGTCGTACTCGCCGGGGCCCCGGCCGCCCGCAGGCTCGGCGAACGGCGGCGCGCCCGCCGCAGGACCGGGGCCGTGTCGCTGGTCGCGGCTCTCGCGGTCGCCGTCGGCACCTGGCAGTTGCTGCCCGGCTCCGACGGCCCGCGCGGCACCGGCGCGCTGCCGGGCACCGTCGCGTCCACCACGCCCCCGCCGGAGCCGCCCGACCCGGCCGCCCTGGCCCACCGCCTCACCGACGAGCTGCTGCCGCCCGGCGCCCTGCCGTTCTTCCCGGTGGCCCCCTGGAAGACCCTCGCCCCGGGCACCGCGCTCAAGCTCATGGGGGCCTGCCCGGTACCGTCTCCCGCCGGAGACGTACAGGCCGGCGCGGTGCGGTTGTACGGCGCGTCGGCGGGGGAGGAGGCGGAGTACCTGCTCTACGCGTTCACCGACGCCGAGGCCGCCCGCTACCGGACGGAACGGTTCGGCGAGGCGGTGAAGGACACGTGCGGTGTCGAGCTGACCACCGACCTCGGCACGACCGGTGAGGCCGCCGACAGTCCGGTCACCTACCAGGGCAGCAGCAGAACGGGCACCGGGGTGCAGATCCTGATGAACCGGCAGGGCGCCTACCTCGCCGTGCTGCTGATCCGCGGGTTGGGGAACCCGCTGGGCTCCGGGAGCGACTATGCCAACAAGCACCCGCAGCCGATCGCCTGCATCGCGGCGTCGCTGAACCGGCTGACGGAGGCCGGCGCGCGACCGAGCGCTTCCATGTCGCCGCCGGACGTCTCCATCGACGGCACCAGCGGCGGGGTCGGCAGCGGGGTCGGCGGCGGGTCCACGATGTCGCGCGGCTTCGTCGGCGACGGGAAGTCGTGCTGAGCCGCCGCGTTCTGTCCTGACCTCATCCGCCGCCGACCCGATCACCGCCGAGCCGATCACCGCCGACCTGCCCGCCGCCGATCCGAACACAGCCGATCCGAACACTCGTCGCCCCGACCACCGTTCGCCCCGACCACCTCTGACAAGGAACCGACTGCCGTGTACCGCACTCGCATACGCAACCCCCGACCGCGGGCGCTCGCCGTGCCCGCCCTCCTGCTGGCCGTGGCGATGGGCGTCACCGCGTGCGGCGGCCACGACGGCGACAAGGCGGGCGGCTCGTCCGACGGCAAGGGCGCGGGCCGGTCCGCGTCCGCCGACTCCGGCGCGCGCATCACCGTCACACCGGCCAAGGACACCGCGGACGTCGACCCGGCCGCGCCGGTCAAGGTCACCGTCGACGGCGGCACACTCGGCACGGTCACCGTGACCCCCGAGGGCACGTCCAAGGACGGCGTGACGCCGATCGAGGTGACCGGCGCCCTGGACGCCGCCAAGCACACCTGGACCTCCGACCGCACGATGACCCCCGGCACCGCCTACACCGTCCAGGTCACCGCGGCCGACAGCGCGGGCAAGCAGACCCGTACCACCAGCGCCTTCCGCACCCTCACGGCGGCCAAGGTCAACGGCGTCACCCCGACCCCGCTGAACAACGCGGTCGTCGGCGTCGGCCTGCCCGTCTCCCTCGCCTTCGACAAGCCGGTCACCGACAAGGCGGCCAGGGCGGCGGTCGAGAAGGCGCTGACCGTCACCACCAGCCCTGCCGTCCAGGGCAGTTGGGGCTGGATCACCGACCCGCTGACCGGCATCCAGCGGGTCGACTGGCGGCCGGACGCGTACTGGACGCCGAACACCAAGGTCACGCTGACCGCCAAGCTCAGCGGCATCGACACCGGGGGCGGGCGCTATCTGCGCCGCGACATCCACGACACGTTCACCATCGGCACCGCCCGGATCTCGTACGTCGACCTCAAGGCGCACACCATGCGGGTCACCGAGAACGGCAAGACCGTCAAGAACTTCAAGATCTCCGGCGGCAAGCCCGCCTTCCCCACCTGGAACGGGCAGATGGTGGTGATCAGCAAGCAGTCCACCGTGCGGATGACGTCCTCGTCGGTCGGCATCGCCACCTCCGAGGACTCGGCGGACTTCTACGACAAGGACGTGAAGTACGCGGTCCACATCACCACCTCCGGCACGTACACCCACGCGGCGCCCTGGAACGACGCGATGATGGGCGTGCAGAACGGCAGCCACGGGTGCATCGGCATGCACACCGCGGACGCCAAGTGGTTCTTCGACCGGTCGGTCCGCGGCGACCTGGTGATCACCTCGGGCTCCACGCGCGCCACCGTCGACAAGGGCAACGGCTTCGGTGAGTGGAACCTCGGCAAGGACGCGTGGCGCCGGCTCAGCGCGCTCGCCTGACGAGACACTTGTGCCCACTATGTGACCGACGGGTAGGCTCTTCGCCGTGTCAAAGCCGCTGAGCCTGCCCTTCGATCCGATCGCCCGCGCCGACGAGCTGTGGACCCGGCACTGGGGCGGGGTCCCCTCGATGGGTGCCATCACCTCGATCATGCGCGCCCAGCAGATCCTGCTCGGCCAGGTAGACGCGGTGGTCAGGCCGTACGGGCTGACCTTCGCGCGGTACGAGGCGCTGGTGCTGCTCACCTTCTCCAAGGCGGGCGAGCTGCCGATGTCCAAGATCGGCGAGCGGCTGATGGTGCACCCGACGTCCGTCACCAACACCGTGGACCGGCTGGTCTCCGCCGGTCTCGTCGCCAAGCGCCCCAACCCCAACGACGGCCGCGGCACCCTCGCCTCGATCACCGACAAGGGCCGCGAGATCGTCGAGTCCGCCACCCGCGACCTGGTCGCCATGGACTTCGGCCTCAGCGCCTACGACGCGGAGGAGTGCGGCGAGATCTTCGCGCTGCTGCGCCCCCTGCGGATAGCGGCGGGCGACTTCGAGGAGTCCTGACCTGCGGTCGGCTCCGCGCGTCCCGTCGTCCCCCGACCCGGATGAGCCCGGCATTTCGGGGCGGCTAGGCTCGATGCCATGAAATCCAGCGTGCTGACCCGCTACCGCGTGATGGCCTACGTGACAGGCGTGCTGCTGATCGCGCTCACCCTGGGCGTGATCGCCAAGTACGTGTTCGACATCAATGGCGCGGGCACCTTCACCAGCGCGGTGGGCTTCGCCCACGGCTGGCTCTATGTCGTTTACCTCGTTATGGCCTTCGACCTGTGCAACAAGGCGAAGTGGCCGATCGGCCGGATGGCCTGGGTGCTGCTGGCGGGCACCGTCCCGACCGCCGCGTTCTTCGTGGAGCGTCGCGTGACGCGTGAGCTGGCGCCGAAGGTGATCCAGCCGGAGAAGCCCGAGCCCGTCAACGCCTGAGCCTGTCGACGCCTGAGCCCGTCGACCGCCTGGGCGCGTCAAGCCCGCGCCCGTCAAGCCTGAGCCGGTCAAGCCCGAGCCCGTCAAGGCCGTCACGTCTGGGCCGTCACGTCTGGGCCCCAGCCCTCTGAGACCCGGCTCACCCCAAAGGTGAGCCGTGTTCCCATCGACATTTACTAGGACGTCCAAGTAAATTCAGGGGTATGGACTCCCAAGGCATCGAGACAGGCCGCCAGCGCTGGCAGGCACGGTACGACTCAGCCCGTAAGCGGGAGGCCGACTTCAGCACGCTCTCGGGCGACCCCGTGGAGCCGGTGTACGGCCCGCCGGCGGGTGCGGACGTCCCCGGGTTCGAGCGGATCGGCTGGCCGGGCGAGTACCCGTTCACACGCGGACTGCACCCGACCGGCTACCGGGGGCGTACGTGGACGATCCGGCAGTTCGCCGGATTCGGCAACGCGCGGCAGACCAACGAGCGCTACAAGATGATCCTGGCCGCGGGCGGCGGCGGCCTCTCCGTCGCCTTCGACATGCCGACCCTGATGGGCCGCGACTCCGACGACCCCCGCTCGCTCGGCGAGGTCGGCCACTGCGGTGTCGCCATCGACACGGCCGCCGACATGGAGGTCCTGTTCGACGACATCCCGCTCGGCGACGTCACCACCTCGATGACCATCTCCGGACCCGCCGTCCCGGTCTTCTGCATGTACCTGGTCGCCGCCGAGCGGCAGGGCATCGACCCGGCCGTGCTCAACGGCACGCTCCAGACGGACATCTTCAAGGAGTACATCGCCCAGAAGGAGTGGCTCTTCGAGCCCGCCCCGCACCTGCGGCTGATCGGCGACCTGATGGAGCACTGCGCCGCCTCCATCCCCGCGTACAAGCCGCTGTCCGTCTCCGGCTACCACATCCGCGAGGCCGGGGCGACGGCCGCGCAGGAGCTGGCGTACACCCTGGCCGACGGCTTCGGCTACGTGGAACTCGGCCTGTCGCGCGGCCTGGACGTCAACACCTTCGCGCCCGGCCTGTCCTTCTTCTTCGACGCGCACCTCGACTTCTTCGAGGAGATCGCCAAATTCCGCGCCGCGCGCCGTATCTGGGCCCGCTGGATGCGCGACGAGTACGGCGCCACCAGCGACAAGGCGCAGTGGCTGCGCTTCCACACCCAGACCGCCGGGGTGTCGCTGACCGCGCAGCAGCCGTACAACAACGTCGTACGTACCGCCGTCGAGGCGCTGTCCGCCGTGCTCGGCGGCACCAACTCGCTGCACACCAACGCCCTCGACGAGACGCTGGCGCTGCCCAGCGAGCAGGCCGCCGAGATCGCGCTGCGCACGCAGCAGGTGCTGATGGAGGAGACCGGCGTCGCCAACGTCGCGGACCCGCTGGGCGGTTCCTGGTACGTCGAGGCGCTGACCGACCGCATCGAGGCCGACGCGGAGAAGATCTTCGACCGGATCAGGGCGCTGGGCGCCAAGGCCGTGCCGAGCGGCGAGCACCCGATCGGGCCGATGACCTCCGGCATCCTGCGCGGCATCGAGGACGGCTACTTCACCGGTGAGATCGCCGAGTCCGCCTTCCAGTACCAGCGCTCCCTCGAAAAGGGCGACAAGCGCGTCGTCGGCGTCAACGTGCACCACGGCTCCGTCACCGGCGACCTGGAGATCCTGCGGGTCAGCCACGAGGTCGAGCGCGACCAGGTCCGCGACCTCGCCTCCCGCCGTACCGCCCGCGACGACGCCGCCGTCCGCACCGCCCTGGACGCCATGCTCACCGCCGCCCGCGACGGCTCCAACATGATCCCGCCCATGCTCGACGCCGTCCGCGCCGAGGCCACCCTCGGCGAGATCTGCGACGCCCTGCGCGCCGAATGGGGCACCTACACCGAGCCCGCCCGCTTCTGACCCGCGGTGGTACGCCGCCGGTCGGGCCGTGGCCTGTCGTCCGTCCGGCGCGCCGTGTAGTCCGTCGTCGTCACGGCCCGTTCCGTTCGCTGTTCGCTGGGTAGCCTCGACATCTCGTGCGCAATCCACCGGCCCTCCAGCGAAAGGACGTTCGTGGCCCTTGAAGCGACCGTCGGCGACGACGGGATGATTCACATCCGCGAAACCGAGCAGCCGGAGATCGTGGCCGTCACCACCCCCGCCAAATGGGAGGCCTTCGTCAAGGGCGTCCGCGCCGGGGAGTTCGACCACTTCGTGGCAGGCGTGGAGACCCCGGAGTGCGGCGCTGTGAACGCGACCCCCTGACGCCGGGGCCGGCCGCCTCCGGCCCCCTGGCTCTGGCCCCCTGGCTCCGGCCCCCTAGCTCCTGACGCCGGTGAGGCCGGTGGTCAGGAGGAGGGCGAGGCGGTCGGCCCAGTCGGGATCGACCGGGCCGGCGCTGACCATCACGCGGTGGACGACGGAGCCGGCGATGACGTCGAAGATGAGGTCGGCGTCGCGGCCGGCGAGGGCGGGGTCGCACGGAGCGGGCGGGTCCGGGGGGAGTTCGCCGCGCTGCTGGGCGCGGTGGCGGCCGAGGAGGACGAGGTGCTTCTGGCGGTCGACGATCGCCTCGCGGATGCGCAGCCGCAGGGCGTCGTCGTGGGTGGCCTCGGCGACGACGGCCATCAGGCCCGTTCTGATGGCGGGCCGGTTGAGGAGTTCGGCGAAGCGCAGGACCACGCCGCGGATGTCGGCGTGCAGGCTGCCGAGGTCCGGGAGGTCGAGCTGCTCCTCGAACAGGGCGGCGATGGCGTCGACGACCAGCTCGTTCTTGCCGTTCCAGCGCCGGTAGAGGGTGGTCTTGGCGACGCCCGCGCGGGCCGCCACGTCGCTCAGCGTCAGCTTTCCCCAGCCCAGTTCGACCAGCGCCTCGCGGGTGGCGCCGAGGATCGCGCGGTCCGCCTCGGCACTTCGCGGGCGGCCGGTGCGTCTGTGAGGGGCGGGGGGCTCCACGAGCGGCTCCATAAGGCGGACCATACCGGCCGGTAGGTTACGTGACGAGTGACCGGTATCACATCGGGCGGCTTCCGCCGGGCAGCTCAGGGCAGTTACGCTACGACCCGTAGCGAAACGTGCGACAACCACGGGTGCGGATGGGGATCCGCACCGACAGCACCGCTCAGCACCACCAGATCCGGGGTCTATCCGGGGTCTGTGCACGATCGGCTCCGGTAGGGGGGAGGATTGACCTCATGCAGCCACGGAACATGTCCATGAGCGGCGTGGTCGACCTCGCCGCGGTGAAGGCGGCCGGTGAGGCCAAGGTGAAGGCCGAGCAGGCCAGGGCGCAGCGGCAGGACCCCGCGAACGCCGACGCCCACACCGCTTCGCCGCTCGTCATCGAGGTGACCGAGGAGACCTTCGAGAGCGACGTCCTCCAGCGCTCCGCCGAAGTCCCGGTCGTCATCAGCTTCTGGGCCGACCAGGCCGACGCGAGCAAGCAGCTCAACGCGGTACTGGAACGGCTCACCGCCGAGTACCGCGGGCGCTTCGTCCTCGCCACCGCCGAGGTCTACGCCAACCAGATGCTCTTCCAGCAGTTCGGTGTCCAGGGAGTGCCCGCGGTCTTCGCGGTGCTGGCCGGGCAGGCCATGCCGCTTTTCCAGGGCAGCGCGCCCGAGGACCAGATCACCGAAGTGCTCGACCAGTTGATCGCCGTCGCCGAGCAGCGCTTCGGCATCGTCGGCCCCGAGGTCGACACGGACGCCGCCGCCCAGGGCGCGGCCCCGGCCGCCGAGGCGCCGCCGCGCCCGGCCACCCCGCAGGAGCTGGCGCTGTCCGCCGCGCACGACGCGCTGGACGCCGGTGACCTGGGCGGCGCCATCCAGGCGTACCGCAATGTGCTCTCCGACGAGCCGGGCAATGCCGAGGCCAAGCTGGGCCTGGCCCAGGCCGAGCTGCTCGACCGCGTGCAGGGCGCCGACCAGCAGGCGGTCCGCGAGGCCGCCGCCGCGTCACCCTCCGACGTCACCGCGCAGCTCGCCGCCGCCGACCTCGATCTGGTGGGCGGTCATGTGGAGGACGCCTTCTCGCGGCTGGTGGACACCGTGCGCCGCACCGCGGGCGACGACCGCGACGCGGTCCGCGTACGGCTGCTGGAACTGTTCGAGGTCATCGGCCCCGACGACCCCCGGGTGGTCGCCGCGCGTACGGCGCTGATCAGAGTCCTCTTCTGAGGCGGCCGGGCGGCTGAACGGGACGCTCCGCCGAGCTGACCCTGCGGTCAGTTACCGCCGGTTCCCCGAGTGCCCGCCCCGGTTTTACTCAGAGATTTAGCGATACGGCGACCGCACTTTATCAAACCGTGACAATGAGCGGTCGCCGTTACCTCCGGTAAGAAATCAGCTCCGTTTCGACCGCTGATGTTCTTTATGCCGGATTTACATGCCCCGGTCTTCCTCACTCTGCGTGAAATCGCCCCGTCCGGGGCGCACGGCCGCGACACCCATCCGTTACTCGCTAGTAATGAGCCCCTTGTGCGGCGCGCCCGAATGGACCACGATCGGCCAAGCTCGGTCCGTTGCCACAGCCCGGCCGCCAGTCGGCGCCACGGTCCGCGGGTCCCCGCCGAGTGGGTGCGTACGGCTCATGCCGCCGCTCCGGGACAGGGGGGTCTTCGCCTACCGGCGGAGCCTGTCCAGCAGGTTGCGCGAGAGCGTGGCCAGTGGTTGTCGCTCGGGGGTGATCGCCGAAGATTCGGACACCGCCGTCCGTACTCCTTGCTTCTTCGTGGGGAGGGACGGTCCGCCGATCACCGGCGCTCTCCTTCCCGAGGACGTAGCACTTCTCCCATCCCAGGCCAGGACCCGAACATCCCGGCCGGAGATGTACGTCCGAGAAGGAGGAAAAATGGAGTCGCTCGTTCGTGGCGGTACCAGATGGCGGCGGTTCGCCGTCGTCATGGTGCCGAGTGTCGCGGCTACGGCCGCGGTGGGTATAGCCATCGCTCAGGGCGCGCTCGCCGCGTCGTTCAGCGTGTCAGGTCAGCAGTTCAAGGTAACGGCGGATCACCTGGACGGCACCGGCTTCGAGCAGTACGGCGCGCTCGACGTTCAGCACGGTGGCAAGTACATTCCGGTCGCGGTCTCGGCGTTCACCGACGCCACCATCAACGGCCTGTGCCAGTCCGTGGTCGTCCCGACGCCGATCGGTGACGTGACCCTGAAGTTGACCGCCGGCAAGGACCCGAAGAAGCCGGTTGTGGCACACAACCTCTACATCGACCTCGACCAGCTCGACGCCGATGCAGAGTTCCGGAACATCAACATCGGTGTCGCGGCCGGTGACAGTCACAAGGGTCCTGGCATCAAGGACAAGGACGCGACGGACCCAGGGTCGTTCGCCCAGGAGGCCGACCGGGCCATCCTCGACGGCGTGCACCAGACCGCCTGGGCCACCAGCGCGGGCACCTTCAAGCTCGCGGGCCTCAGCCTCGGCGTCAAGAAGGGCTCCGGCGCCGGGGTGGAGTGCTACTAAGCACCGCCTGAGTGGTCCGGGTGAGCCGCGCGGGACGCGGCTCACCCGGCGCCACCGATCGATCTCTCAGCAAAGCCAGTCCCAGGGAGCTGTTTCCTATGAGCGCCGAGTCAACAGGACTGAGTGCCCGGATCCGTTATTGGCGGCTGTCGTTCCGCCACTGGCGTTGGGGGCGCCCGTTCTGGGCGGGTCTGCTGACCCTCCTCGCCGGAGTGCCGATCGCCTACTTCCCGTACGCGAACCTCACGCTCGGCCAACTGACCGTCCGGATGGCGACGACCGCGGGCTCCGGCTCGCTGATCATCGGTGTCCTGCTGTTCGTGCTCGGCCTCACCATGTGGTTCCAGAGCGCGGTACGCATCTTCGCCGGTGTCGCGTCGATCCTGCTCGCCCTGGTGTCGCTGGTGGTCTCCAACTTCGGCGGCTTCCTCGTCGGCTTCCTGCCCGCGCTGCTCGGCGGCGCGCTCGCCGTCTCCTGGGCGCCGGGTGTCCCGGCGGCCGACGAGCCGGGCGAGAAGGCGGAGCTGCCCGACGGCGCCCCTGAGGGCGGCGGCGACGAGAACGCTCCGCCCACCCTGCCCGCGCAGTCCCAGGGGCCCCACGAGCCCGCTGAGGCGTACGGACAGCCCGAGCCGGTCCACGCCGGAGCGCGGCCCGACGAAGAGAACACCGAGGAGAACGGGAGGCACCGTGCTGGGTGACGACGCTCAGCAGGCCGAGAGCGACGGGTCCCGTAACCGGGCCACCTCGGGACCGCGGCACGCGGCTCCCCGCAAGTCCCTGCTGACCAAGCTGCACGTGCCCGCCGGGAAGGCGGTCGCCCTGGCCGCGATGCCCACGGCCGTGCTGATGGGCATGGGCTTCACGCCGCACCTCGCGCAGGCCGACGAGATGCCCAAGAACCCGTACAAGCCCGGCCCCTGCGTGACCCAGTCGGACACCCCGAGCCCTTCGGCCTCCAAGAGCGCGGCGGACGGCAAGGCCACGGACAAGCCGGGCGGGCAGGAGACGTCGAAGCCGACGACCGGCCCGAGCCCGTCGAGCAGTCCGAGTCCTTCCACGAGCCCGGAGGCGCCCGCGCCGACCGACTCGGCGAAGGCCCCGTCGTCCGACAGCGGCGCCGACAGCAAGACCGAGAACACGTCCCGGGCGACCGGCACGCCGAGCGCGACCCCGAGCCCGACCAAGTCGGTCAACCCGTGGGACCCGCTGGGCCTGGGCGACCTGGTGAGCGGGCTGCTCGGCGGCGGCAAGACCCCGACCGCGACGCCCACCACCCAGGCCCCGCAGCCGGACCCGGCGCCGACGACCGCGAAGCCCGAGCCGAGCACGTCGCCGTCGGCGAGCGCGCCCGCCAAGGGCGACGACCCGGTGGGCACGGCCGGCAAGACCGTCAAGGACACCGTGGACACCGCCGTCGGCGGTCTCGACAAGACGGTGAAGGACACCAAGGACGCGGCCAAGGACGCCAAGGACGCGGCCAAGGGCGCCAAGGACAAGGCGTCGCCCAGTGCCACCCCGAGCGCGGGCGGCACCGACGACCCGCAGTCCTACCCGTGCCCGGTGTACGACGCGAAGGCGCTCGCCGACGCCGATGTCGAGCAGGGCATACCCCTGCTGCCGGACACCCCGTGGGTCCTGAAGACCACGAAGCTGACCCTGCACGGCCTGTCGTACCACGGCATAGTCAAGGTCAAGACGCACAACGGCACGGTGAAGGACGTCCTGAAGTTCACCGTCTCCGGCATCGACATCGACAATCTGCACCAGATAGTCGACGGCCCCAAGGGCACGAAGACGAACGTCGAGGCGGCCAAGGGCTCCACCTCGAAGTTCACCAACGGCACGGTGACGCTCTACACCGAGTCCCTCAGCGGCAATCTCCTCGGGCTGATCCCCATCACCTTCACCCCGAAGGCGCCCCCGCCGCTGACCCTCCCCGAACTGTTCTTCACCAACGCCACCGTCATCCAGGCGGCCCAGTTCGGCGGCACCCTCCACGTCCCCGGCATGCACATCTACGGCACCCCCGGCTAGCCGAGCCCCCGACGCCGCGCGGCCCGCACCCCTTTCGGAAGGGGCGCGGGCCGCGGGCGGTCGCTGGTCGCTGGTTTCTCCGGGGGAGGGGGCGGTCAGTCGCCGAGGTGGTGGACGCGGACGAGGTTGGTGGTGCCGGGGACGCCCGGAGGGGAGCCGGCGGTGATGATGACGGTGTCGCCCTTGGCGTACTCGGAGAGCTTGAGCATCTCGCGGTCGACGAGCTCGACCATGGCGTCGGTGTTGTCGACGTGCTCGACCACGAAGGACTCCACACCCCAGGTCAGCGCGAGCTGGTTGCGGGTGGCGGGGTCGGTGGTGAAGGCCAGGACCGGCTCGGGCACGCGGTAGCGGGCCAGGCGGCGGGCGGTGTCACCGGACTTGGTGAAGGCGACCAGGGACTTGGCGTCCAGGAAGTCGCCCAGCTCGGCGGCGGCGCGGGCCACGGCGCCGCCCTGGGTGCGGGGCTTCTTGCCGGGGGCCAGCGGCTGGAGCCCGCGGCACAGCAGCTCCTCCTCGGCGGCCACGACGATCCGCGACATCGTCTTGACGGTCTCGATCGGATACTTGCCGACCGACGACTCGGCGGACAGCATGACCGCGTCCGCGCCGTCCAGGATCGCGTTGGCCACGTCGGACGCCTCGGCGCGCGTGGGCCGCGAGTTGGTGATCATCGACTCCATCATCTGGGTCGCCACGATCACCGGCTTGGCGTTGCGCCGGCACATCTCGACCAGCCGCTTCTGCACGACCGGCACCTGCTCCAGCGGGTACTCCACGGCGAGGTCGCCGCGCGCCACCATCACCGCGTCGAACGCCGCGACGACGCTCTCCATGTTCTCGACCGCCTGCGGCTTCTCCACCTTGGCGATGACCGGGACGCGGCGCCCCTCCTCGTCCATGACGCGGTGCACGTCACGGACGTCCTTGGCGTCGCGCACGAAGGACAGCGCGACCATGTCGACGCCCATCCGGAGCGCGAACCGCAGGTCGTCGATGTCCTTCTCGGACAGCGCCGGCACGTTCACCGCGGCGCCCGGCAGGTTGATGCCCTTGTGGTCGGAGATCACGCCGCCCTCGACCACCAGCGTGCGGACCCGCGGGCCCTCGACCTCGATGACGCGCAGCGCCACGTTGCCGTCGTTGATCAGGATCGGGTCGCCCTTGGAGACATCGCCCGGCAGACCCTTGTACGTGGTACCGCAGATGGACTTGTCGCCCGCGACGTCCTCGACGGTGATGGTGAACTCGTCGCCCGCGATCAACTCGACCGGTCCGTCGGCGAATTTGGCGAGGCGGATCTTGGGACCCTGGAGGTCGGCGAGGACTCCGATCGCCCGGCCGGTCTCGGCGGCGATCTTACGGACGCGCTGGTAGCGCTCCTCGTGCTCGGCGTGGCTGCCGTGACTGAAATTGAAACGGGCCACATTCATGCCCGCCTCGACCAACGACTTGAGCTGGTCGTAGGAGTCGACGGCGGGACCCAGGGTACAGACGATCTTGGCTCGGCGCATGGGCGCTATCCTATCGGTTTGTTCCGCTCCGGAATATTCCAGGGGCGGTCGTGGCTGCGGGACGGTCAGCCATGCTTATTCGGTCGCCAGTACGTAAGTATCGCGGGCGATCTCCAGCTCTTCGTCAGTGGGCACCACCGCGACGGCCACCCGCGACGCCGCCGCCGAGACCAGCCGGGCCGCAGTGCCGCGAAGCGCGTTGCGTACAGGGTCCATAGTGACACCTAGATTGTCGAGACCCAACAAAGCCGCTTCGCGAACTGCGGCCGAATTCTCGCCGACGCCCGCCGTGAAGGCGATCGCGTCCACCCGGCCCAGCACCGCGCTGAAGGCCCCTACGTAACGGCGGATCCGGTGCGCGTAGACGTCGAAGGCGAGCTGCGCCGCCCGGTCGCCCTCGGCCATCCGGCGGCCGATCTCCCGCATGTCGTTGTCACCGCACAGGCCCAGCAGACCGCTGCGCTTGTTCAGCAGCGTGTCGATCTCGTCGGTGCCCATGCCGGCCACCCGCTCCAGGTGGAACACCACCGCCGGGTCGAGGTCGCCGGAGCGGGTGCCCATGACCAGCCCCTCAAGGGGCGTCAGGCCCATCGAGGTGTCCACGCACACCCCGCCGCGCACCGCGGAGGCCGACGCGCCGTTGCCCAGGTGCAGCACGATCACGTTGACGTCGGCCGGCTCCCTGCCGAGCAGCTCCGCCGTCGCCCGCGAGACGAAGGCGTGCGAGGTGCCGTGGAAACCGTAGCGGCGGATGCCGTACCGGTCGGCGGTCGCCGCGTCGATCGCGTACCGCGCCGCGGCCTCCGGGATCGTCGAGTGGAAGGCCGTGTCGAAGACCGCGACCTGCGGCAGATCGGGCCGCAGCTCACGCGTCACCTTGATACCGGTGATGTTGGCCGGATTGTGCAGAGGTGCCAACGGCACCAGCTCCTCGATCGCGGCCACCACCTCGTCGGTGATCAGCGTCGGCTCGGTGAAACGCGTACCGCCGTGCACCACCCGGTGGCCGATCGCCGCCAGCTCCGGCGAGTCCAGGCCGAGGCCCTGCTCGTCGAGCTGCTCCGCCACGGTGTGCAGCGCCGCCGCGTGGTCGGGCGCACCGCCGCCCTCGCCGATCCGCTCCACCAGACCGGTCGCCAGACGCGCGTGGTCGGCCATGTCCAGCAGTTGGTACTTCACCGACGAGGAGCCGGAGTTGATGACCAGTACACGGGTCGCGCTCACGGGTTCTCTCCCTGGGCCTGGATCGCGGTGATCGCGACCGTCGTGACGATGTCCTGCACCAGCGCGCCGCGCGACAGGTCGTTGACCGGCTTGCGCAGACCCTGGAGCACCGGTCCGACGGCGACCGCGCCCGCCGAGCGCTGCACCGCCTTGTACGTGTTGTTGCCGGTGTTCAGGTCGGGGAAGATCAGCACGGTCGCCTGCCCGGCCACCGCGGACCCCGGCATCTTGGTGGCCGCCACCGAGGGCGCCACCGCCGCGTCGTACTGGATCGGCCCCTCCACCAGCAGGTCGGGCCGCCGCTCGCGGACCAGCTCGGTGGCCGCCCGCACCTTGTCGACGTCCGCGCCCGAGCCCGAGGTGCCGGTCGAGTACGACAGCATCGCGATCCGCGGCTGTACGTCGAAGCGGGCCGCGGTGCCCGCCGCCTGGATGGCGATGTCCGCCAACTGCTCGGCGTCCGGGTCCGGATTGACGGCGCAGTCGCCGTACACCAGCACCTTGTCCGCCAGGCACATGAAGAACACCGAGGAGACGATCGCCGCGTCGGGGCGGGTCTTGATGATCTCGAAGGCCGGGCGGATCGTCGCCGCCGTGGAGTGCACCGCGCCCGACACCATGCCGTCGGCCAGGCCCTCCTGGACCATCAGGGTGCCGAAGTACGACACGTCCGCGACCACGTCGTACGCCAGCTCGTAGCTGACGCCCTTGTGCGCGCGCAGCTGCGCGTACAGCGCGGCGAACCGGTCCCGCAGCGGTGAGGTCTGCGGGTCGACGACGCTCACGCCCGGCTGGTCGAGGGAGATCCCGAGGTCGGCCGCCTTCTTGCGCAGCGTGTCCTCCTCGCCGAGCAGGATCAGGTCGCACACCCCGCGGCGCAGCAGCACCTCGGTGGCCCGCAGAATTCGTTCCTCGCCGCCCTCGGGCAGCACGATCCGCTTGCGCGCCGACCGCGCCCGCTCAATCAGCGCGTGCTCGAACATCATCGGCGTCACCCGCGCCGACCTGGCCACCGACAGCCGCTCGGTCAGCTCCGCGGTGTCCACATGCGTCTCGAACACGCCCAGCGCCGTCTCCGCCTTGCGCGGTGTGCCCGCGCCCAGCTTGCCGTCCAGCGCGAACAGCCCGGCCGCCGTCGGGAAGGAGCCGGTCGCCACCGACAGCACCGGGGTGCCGGGCGCCAGCCGGTTCGCCAGCGCCAGGATGTGCGGCGGCGGCTTCTCGTCCAGCGTCAGCAGCACCCCCGCGATCGGCGGCGACCCGGCCGAGTGCGCCGCCAGCGCCCCGATCACCAGATCCGCCCGGTCGCCGGGCGTCACCACCACACAGCCGGGGGTCAGCGCGGGCAGGAACGTCGGCAGCATCGCGCCGCCGAACACGAAGTCCAGCGCGTCCCTGGACATCCCCGCGTCGTCGCCCAGCAGCACCCGCGCGCCCAGCGTCTCCGCGATCTGCGCCACCGTCGGCGCCGACAGCGCGGGCTCGTCCGGCAGCACGTACACCGGCACGTCCGGGACCCGGCCCAGCCGCTCCGCCGCCTCCGCGACCTCCGCCGGGGCCACCCGGTTCGCGATCATCGCGATCACGTCGCAGCCCAGATTCGTGTACGCGTGGTACGCGTTGCGCACCTCGGCGACCACCGACTCCGCCGACTGCTCCAGACCGCCGATCACCGCGAGCACCGACGCGCCGCACTCGTTCGCCAGCCGCGCGTTGACGCCCAGCTCCGCCGGGAGGTTGGTGCCCGCGAAGTCGGACCCGAGGATCAGCACCGTCTCGTACTCCGCCGCCACCCTCAGGTAGCCGTCCACCAACCGGGCGGTCAGCGCCTCCTGTCCCTGCTCGGCCTGGAGCGCCGCCGCCTCCTCGTACCCCATGCCGAAGACGCTCGCCGCGTCCTGGGTCAGCCGGTAGCGGCTGCGCAGCAGCTCGAAAATACGGTCGGGGGTGTCGTGGACCAGCGGGCGGTAGACGCCGACCCGGTCGACCTGGCGGGTCAGCAGCTCCATCACCCCCAGCTCGATCACCTGGCGGCCGTCGCCGCGGCCGATCCCCGTGAGGTAGACGCTGCGCGTCACGCTTGATCCGTCCGTTCTGCCCTGAACCCTTCGCGTACGGCCGTACGCACCCCTGACGCTAACGCTCCCGGGTACCGCCTGCCGCCCAGGGGCACCGGCCCGCCTCCGCGAGGCGTGGCGCGGGGCGCGCGGCGCGCACGTAGAGTGAGGAAGGACTCACGTAAGGAGGGCCGGTCCTGTGGACGTGTTGGCGACTGGGGTGCAGCGCGACGAGCGCCCTCTGCTGGAGGCGGCCTTCGGGGCGCGCCATCAGGTGCGGTGTCTTGAGACGTTCCTCACCAAGGACACCTTGCCGCTGGCGGCGGGGTACGAGGCCGTGTCGACGAGTGTGAACGCGGTGCTGGACGCGCCGGTGCTCGAAGCCCTGGTGCGCGGTGGCACGAAGCTGATCGCGCAGCGCTCGACGGGCTACAACAACATCGACCTGGACCACGCGGAGCGGCTGGGGATGACGGTGGCGCGCGTGGCCCGCTACTCCCCGTATTCGGTGGCGGAGTTCGCCTGGACGCTGGCCTCGGCGCTGAACCGGCGGATCGTGCGGGCCGCGAGCCGCACGCGCGACTTCGACTTCCGGCTCGACGGCCTGCTCGGCCGGGACTTCCACGGCCGTACGGTCGGCGTGGTCGGCACCGGCAAGATCGGCACCGCCTTCACCGCCATCGCCCGCGGCTACGGCATGCGGATTCTCGGCTGGGACATCGCGGTCAACCCCGCCTGCACCGAACTGGGGATGGAGTACGTCGAACTGGACCGGCTCTTCCGGGAGTCGGACCTGATCAGCCTCCATGTGCCGCTGATGCCCTCCACCCACCACCTGGTCGGCGAGCGGCGGCTGGCGCTGATGAAGGACGACGCGATCCTGATCAACTCCAGCCGCGGCGGCCTGATCGACTCCGCCGCGCTGGTCGAGACGCTGCGCGAGGGCAGGCTCGGCGGCGTCGGGCTCGACGTGTACGAGGAGGAGGCCGGGGTCTTCTTCTACGACAAGTCGCTGGAGGTGATGACGGACGACACCCTGGCCCGGCTGCTGACCTTCACGCATGTGCTGATCACCTCGCACCAGGCGTACTTCACGGTGGACGCGATCGACGAGATCGTCGCCGCCACCGTCCGCAATGTGGACGACTATGTGGCGGGCCGGATCACCGAGTGCACGCTGGTCCCGAAGTCCCCGTGACCTGGAGCCCCGCTCCGGGGTGACCAGGCGCTGTGATCCACTGGATACCGACAGCGCGTGACAGCACGCGCCACAGCAGCAGCCGACGACCGTCTGGAGAGACAGGCCCATGCGTATCGGAGTCCTCACCGCCGGCGGCGACTGCCCCGGCCTCAACGCCGTCATCCGGTCGGTCGTGCACCGCGCGCTGACCGGGTACGACGACGAGGTCATCGGCTTCGAGGACGGCTTCGTCGGCCTGCTGGAGGGCCGCTTCCGGCCGCTCGACCTCAACTCGGTGAGCGGCATCCTCGCCCGCGGCGGCACCATCCTCGGCTCGGCCCGGCTGGAGCGCGCCCGGCTGCGCGAGGCGGCGGACAACGCGGATGAGATGTGCGCCGAGTACGGCATCGACGTGCTGATCCCGATCGGCGGCGAGGGCACGCTGACCGCCGCCCGGATGCTCTCCGACGCCGGGATGCCGGTGGTGGGAGTGCCCAAGACCATCGACAACGACATCAACGGCACCGACCGCACCTTCGGCTTCGACACCGCCGTGACCGTCGCCACCGAGGCCATAGACCGGCTGAAGACCACCGCGGAGTCCCACCAGCGCGTGATGGTGGTCGAGGTGATGGGCCGGCACGCCGGGTGGATCGCCCTGGAGGCGGGCATGGCGGGCGGCGCGCACGGCATCTGCATCCCCGAACGCCCCTTCGAGCCGTCCCAGTTGGTGGCGATGGTCGAGGAACGCTTCGCGCGCGGCAAGAAATTCGCCGTCATCTGCGTCGCCGAGGGCGCCCACCCGGCCAAGGGCAGCATGGACTACGGCGTCGGCGAGATCGACAAGTACGGGCACGAGCGCTTCGCGGGCATCGGCGCCACGCTTGCCATGGAGCTGGAGGAGCGGCTGGGCAAGGAGGCCCGCCCGGTCATCCTCGGCCACGTCCAGCGCGGCGGCGTGCCGACCGCGTACGACCGGGTGCTGGCCAACCGCTTCGGCTGGCACGCGGTGGAGGCCGCCCACAAGGGGGCCTTCGGTCACATGACTTCGCTCCAGGGCACGACGATCGGCCTGGTCCCGCTGGCCGACGCCGTCACCCAGCTCAAGACCGTCCCCGAGGAGCGCATGGAAGAGGCGGAGTCGGTCTTCTGACCCCGCCCCTTCCTCCGCTGCCCTCGCCCGAGGCCGGCTGAGGCCGTCTGACGCGGCCTCAGCCGGTGTACGCGGCCAGGGCCTTGGTGAAGTCGTACGTGTTCTGCGTGATGCCGCTGCACGAGTCGCCCGCGGACTCGCCGGAGCCGCACTTGCGGTCCCGGTTGAGGGCCCAGAAGCTGACGCGGGCCAGGTGGTGGCCGGTCGCGTAGGACACGATCGACTTGAAGTCCGCGAGCGAGACGGTCTCGCCCGCGCTGTCGGTCTTGCCGTTCATCGAGGACAGGCCGACCTTGCGGTAGGCGGCGTCGGAGGACAGCCCGTACGCGCTGGCGACGGCGTTCTTCAGGCCGTCCACCGCGGACTTGGTGGTGGCCAGCATGTCGGTGGTGCCGCCCTGGTCGTAGTCGAAGGGCATGACGGCCCAGGCGTCGATGTTCAGCCCGGCGGCGGCGCCCTTCTTGATCAGGTCCTTGCCCGCGGAGTCGGGCCCGGTCGGCGTGGTGCCGAAGGTGACGTAGATCTTCAGGGCGCTGTTGTTCGCGCGGACCGTCTTGAGCGCGTCGACCACCCGCTGCCGCACGGTCGCGTTGCTGAACTCGCCCGCCTCGATGTCGATGTCGATCGACTTCAGGGAGTAGGCGTCGATCACCTTCTGGTACGCCCCGGCGAGCGCGGACGCCGATGTGCACTTCTGGCCCAGCTTGTTGCCGCTGTAGCCGCCGAAGGAGACGGTGACGTCACCGCCCGCGTTCCTGATCGCGTTGATCGTGGACTGGTCGGTGCCGCCGGTCAGCGCGCGGCCGCCGTCCCACTTCGGGTTGCAGCCGCCGTCGGAGAGCATGAAGGCCATCGTGAACTGCTTGATGCCGGTCGCCGACATCACCGACGTGGCCGAGGGCGGGTTGCCCCAGCCCAGGTAGAGATAGGGCGCCGAGATGCCGCTGGGCAGCGCGGTCGCCGCCGCGTGGGCGGAACCGGCCGCCGTGCCGAGGCCGAGCGCGAGGGCGGCGGTCAGCCCGGTGGCGGCGGCGAGGGCGGTCCTGCGGAGGCGGGGGGTTGCGGAGGACGACATGGGGGGACACTCCTTGCCTGAGCGGGGAGTTGAGCTTCCGGAAGGGCCCGGAAAGGCATTGCCGGAACGGTAGTAGCGCTGGCGTGTCCGCAACAAGGGTTTTGGTTAGGAAACTTTCCTGTCCTGCTGGTGGGGCGCAAACGGCCCCCGCGGGCCGGGCCGTCGCCCGGCCCGCGGGGGCCGTGTCCGTCATGCGGGGGCTACGCCGGGCGCAGCCAGAGGGTCGCCAGCGGGGGAAGGGTCAGCGAGATGCTGTGGGGCTGGCCGTTCCAGGGCGTCGGCTCGCTCTTGACGGGCTCGGCGACCACGACGCCGCTGCCGCCGTAACGGGCATCGTCGGTGTTCAGCACCTGCTTCCAGACGACGTCGGGGGAGCCGAGGCGGTAGTTCTCGCGGACGACGGGGGAGAAGTTGCTGACGCACAGCAGCGGGTCACCCGCCTCGTCGTAGCGGAGGAAGGAGAAGGTGTTGTCCTCCACCGCGCCGCCGTCGATCCAGGTGAAACCGCTGGGGTCGGTGTCGAGCTGCCACAGCGCGGGCGCGGCCGTGTACGCCGCGTTCAGGTCGCGGACCAGGTCGCGTACGCCCTTGTGGTCGGCCGCGGCCGGGTAACTCTCGTCCAGCAGCCACCAGTCGGGGCCGTTCTCGTGCGACCACTCGGCGCCCTGCGCGAACTCCTGCCCCATGAAGAGCAGTTGCTTGCCGGGGTGCGCCCACATGAAGCCCAGGTACGCCCGTACGGTGGCCCGCTGCTGCCACCAGTCGCCGGGCATCTTCGCCACCAACGAGCCCTTGCCGTGCACCACTTCGTCGTGCGAGATGGGCAGCACGTAGTTCTCCGAGTACGCGTACACCATGGAGAACGTCATCTCGTTGTGGTGGTACTTGCGGTGCACCGGCTCGTGCGAGACGTAGTCCAGCGAGTCGTGCATCCAGCCCATGTTCCACTTCAGGCCGAAGCCGAGGCCGCCGAAGCCGGCCGGGCCGACCAGGTGGGTGGGCCGGGTGACCCCGTCCCAGGCCGTCGACTCCTCGGCGATGGTGACGGTGCCGGGACAGCGCCGGTAGACGGTCGCGTTCATCTCCTGGAGGAACGCCACCGCGTCCAGATTCTCCCGGCCGCCGTACGCGTTGGGCAGCCAGTCGCCGCCCTCGCGGGAGTAGTCGAGGTAGAGCATCGAGGCCACCGCGTCCACCCGCAGCCCGTCGATGTGGAACTCCTCGCACCAGTACACGGCGTTCGCCACCAGGAAGTTGCGCACCTCGGTACGGCCGAAGTCGAACTCCAGGGTGCCCCAGTCCGGGTGTTCCGCCCGGCGCGGGTCGGCGGGCTCGTACAGCGGCGCGCCGTCGAACCGGGCCAGTGCCCAGTCGTCCTTGGGGAAGTGCGCGGGCACCCAGTCCATGATCACGCCGATCCCGGCCGCGTGCAGGGCGTCCACCAGGTACCGGAAGTCGTCGGGCGAGCCGAGCCGCGAGGTCGGCGCGTAGTACGACGTCACCTGGTAGCCCCAGGAGCCGCCGAAGGGGTGCTCGGCGACCGGCATCAACTCCACGTGCGTGAAGCCGAGTTCCTTCACGTACGCGGGCAACTGCTCGGCCAGCTCACGGTAGGTCAGCCCCGGCCGCCACGAGGCCAGGTGCAGCTCGTAGACCGAGAACGGCGCCCGGTGCACCGGGAGTTCGCCCCTGCGGGCCATCCACTCCTGGTCGGCCCACTCGTACGCCGACTCCGTGACGACCGACGCGGTCGCGGGCGGCACCTCGGTGGCCCGCGCCATCGGGTCGGCCTTCATCCCGCGCGAGCCGTCGGGCCGGGTGATCTCGTACTTGTACGCCGTCCCGGCGCCGACGCCCGGCACGAACAGCTCCCACACCCCGGTCGCGCCCAGCGAGCGCATCGGGAAGCCGGTGCCGTCCCAGTAGTTGAACTCCCCGGCCACGCGCACCCCGCGCGCGTTCGGCGCCCACACCGCGAAGCGCGTACCGGTCACGCCGCCGTGCGTCATCGGCCGGGAGCCCAGCGCCTTCCACAGCTCCTCGTGCCGCCCCTCCCCGATCAGATGCAGGTCCAGCTCCCCGAGGGACGGCAGGAAGCGGTACGGGTCCTCCACGATGTGCTCGCCGTCGTCGTACGTGACGGCCAGCCGGTACTCCGGCACGTCGGTGCGGGGCAGCACCGCGGAGAAGAGGCCGTCGGCCTCGTCGGTGAGGTCGAACCGCTCGCCGTCCACGACGGCCGCCACCGCCCGTGCGAACGGCCGCAGCGCCCTGATCCGGACGCCGCCGTCCACCGGGTGCGCACCCAGCACTCCGTGCGGGTCGTGATGCGCGCCGTCCAGCAGCCGCCGGCGGTCGTCGCCGACCAGGCTTCCGGGTTCCGGCCCGAAGGAGGGCTCGGGGTCGGCCCCGGACCTCCCGCCGGTGGTGGGCTGCTCGCGCTCACGCGGCGGCAGCCGCACATCGGACTCGGCCCCGGGCCCCTGCGGGGCGCTCTCGGCGAGCCGGCCGGTCGCGGCCGGGCCCGCGCCGGGCACCGTGACCGCCGGCGCCACAGGGCCCGCGCCCGGCACCGGGGCGGCCGGTACCGCCGCGGCGTCAGACGGGGGGGCAGGCGGGGTCGTATCCGCAAGCGGGGCCGGTCCCGGAGCCGTGCCGGAGGCGGCCGGGTGGGGGGTGCCGCGGTCGTAGCCGCGCGCCTGGGCCTCGGGGAGGAAACGGTCGTCGGGGCGTGTCACGGGCTGGACTCCTCAGAAGGGGCGGCGTCAGAAGTGGCGGCGGCCAGGCGGGCCAGGGCGGAGAGCGGGATGGGGAGCCAGGCGGGGCGGTGCCGCGCCTCGTACCGGGCCTCGTAGACCGCCTTGTCGGTCTCGAAGGCCCGTATCAGCACGGGCTGTTCGCGCGGGTCCACCCCGGACACGGCGGCGTACCCGGCGCAGAAGGCGTCCCGGTGGCGGGCGGCCCAGGGACCGTTGCCGCTGTGGTGGGCGGCGTAGTCGAAGGACCGCAGCATGCCCGCCACGTCCTGGACCGGCGGCGCCGCCCGGCGCCGTTCGGCCAGCGGCCGGGCGGGCTCGCCCTCGAAGTCGATCAGCACCCACTCGCCGTCCGGACCGCGCAGCGCCTGCCCCAGGTGCAGGTCGCCGTGGATCCGCTGGGCGGTCACCGCGTTGCCGGGGGCCGCGCCGAGCCGCGCGAGGTCGTCGAAGGCCGAGCGCAGCGCCGCGACGTGCGGCCGTACGGCCGGGACCTCCTTCGCGGTCTCGTCCAGCCGCCGGGTCATCGCCGAGGCGATACGTTCCAGCGCTGGGCCGTCCAGGGTACGGACCGGCAGCGCGTCGGCCAGGGCGCCGTGCACCTCGGCCGTGGCGCGGCCGAGCGCCGCCGCCTCGCCGGTGAAGTCGCCGTCCTCGGCGACCGAAGCCAGGGCCAGGGCCCAGCCGTCGGACGAGCCGGGCAGGAAGCGCTGGAGCACACCGAGCGTGGTCGGCTCCGTCGTGCCCGCCGCCGCGCCCTGCGGGCCCATGACGCCCTCCGGCGGCAGCGCCTCGAACCAGGCGACCGGCTCCGCGACCCGCCGCGAGCCCTTGTGGGCCAGCGCGAGCGACAGCTCCAGATCCGGGTTGGTGCCGGGGGAGACGCGGCGGAACAGCTTGAGGATGTAGGCGTCCCCGTACACGACCGAGGTGTTGGACTGCTCGGCGGTGGAGACGCGCGGGGTCAGCCCCGGCGGGAACTCCTCCTGCGGTTCGACGCTGAAACGCAGCCGCCCGGTGGTGCCGGGCGCGCGGAGCCGTTCGAGCAGCAGCGCGGCCAGCCGGGGGTCGTGCGGCGCGTCGTAGAGCGTCAGGCCGTCGTACGGGCCGCCGACGGCCGGGCCGAGCGCGGCCCGTACCAGCGCCGACGGCAGCAGCGGGTGCGCGCCGAGCAGCAGTTGGTAGCAGTCGGCGGGGCGGCCGGGCTGCTCGACGTCCACCAGGACGTGCAGCAGCCCCAGCGGGCCGAGCCGGCCGCCGGGAGGCATCAGCTCGGTGGCCGCGGCCAGCCGGAAGCCGCCGATGGGCAGGCCCTTGCCGGCGAACCAGCGCTGTTTGGGCAGCCAGGAGCGCAGCAGCGGTTCGAGCGACCGCAGCAGGCCGGGCGCCAGCGGCCGCCCGGCGACGGGCGGCACGCCGGTCGCGGACGGCACGTCCGGGCCCGTCGGCGAAGCGGCGGCCGAGGCCGCGGCCGAGGCCGCGGCCGGGGCGGATGAGGATGCCGCGGCCGAGCGCGCGTCCGTCACGGGGCGTGACCCCGACACGGATGGTGAACTCGATGGTGAATTCGATACGGACGGTGAGGTGGATCCGGATGGTGAGGTGGGTACGGAAGGAGCACGGGTCCAGGAGCGGTCCGACATGACGTCCTTTCCCCGGGGAGTCGCGCACCCGGCCGCTTCGACGCGCGGCGGGGGCGCCAGCCTCCCGGATGACGGGTTCGGGCTGTCCGGCGACACGGGGAGCCTGCCCCGGGCGGGTGACAGGAAACCGCCGTACGGCCCGCCCGCGTGACGATCATGTGTCAGCGAGCCGACGTACGACGGAATGCGCCCCGCGGGTGCTGCTGGGGTACTCCGGATACTGCCAGGGGTCCGGGATGCCCGCTACTCGGAGCGGGGGCCGGCCGCGGGGGCGGTGCGCCACCCGCGTCGGCTGCGGGGGGCCGGTCGCTCCGGCCCCCCGCCGTCACACCTGCTCGCGGCGGAGCCGGAACCAGTAGAAGCCGTGGCCCGCGAGGGTGAGCAGGTACGGCAGTTGACCGATCGCGGGGAAGCGCACCCCGCCGATCAGCTCCACCGGGTGCCGCCCGGCGAAGCTCCGCAGATCCAGCTCGGTGGGCTGGGCGAACCGCGAGAAGTTGTTCACGCACAGCACGAGGTCGTCGCCGGACTCGCGCAGGAACGCCAGCACGGCCGGGTTGCTCGACGGCAGCTCGGTGTAGGAACCGAGCCCGAAGGCACGGTTCTGCTTGCGGATCTCGATCATCCGCCGCGTCCAGTGCAGCAGCGAGCTGGGTGAGCTCATCTGCGCCTCGACATTGGTGACCTGGTACCCGTAGACCGGGTCCATGATCGTGGGCAGGTAGAGCCGTCCGGGGTCGCTGGACGAGAAGCCCGCGTTGCGGTCGGGGGTCCACTGCATCGGCGTACGGACCGCGTCCCGGTCACCGAGCCAGATGTTGTCGCCCATGCCGATCTCGTCGCCGTAGTACAGGATCGGGGATCCCGGCAGGGAGAGCAGCAGCGCGGTGAACAGCTCGATCTGGTTGCGGTCGTTGTCCAGCAGCGGTGCCAGCCGCCTGCGGATGCCGATGTTGGCGCGCATCCGCGGGTCCTTGGCGTACTCCGCGTACATGTAGTCGCGTTCCTCGTCGGTCACCATTTCGAGGGTCAGCTCGTCGTGGTTCCGCAGGAAGATGCCCCACTGGCAACTCGCCGGGATGGCGGGAGTCTTCGCCAGGATTTCCGACACCGGGTAGCGCGATTCCCGCCTGACCGCCATGAAGATGCGCGGCATGACGGGGAAGTGGAACGCCATATGGCATTCGTCGCCGCCCTTGCGGAAGTCGCCGAAGTAGTCGACGACGTCCTCGGGCCACTGATTGGCCTCGGCCAGCAGCACGGTGTCGGGGTAGTGCGCGTCGATCTCGGAGCGCACCTTCTTCAGGAACTGGTGGGTACGCGGCAGGTTCTCGCAGTTGGTGCCCTCCTCCTGGAAGAGATAGGGCACCGCGTCCAGCCGGAAACCGTCGATCCCGAGGTCGAGCCAGAAGCGCAGCGCGGCCAGGATCTCCTCCTGCACCCGCGGGTTCTCGTAGTTGAGATCCGGCTGGTGGGAGAAGAACCGGTGCCAGTAGTACTGCTTGCGCACCGGGTCGAACGTCCAGTTCGAGGTCTCGGTGTCGACGAAGATGATGCGGGCGCCGTCGTACTGCTTGTCGTCGTCCGCCCAGGTGTAGAAGTCCCCGTACGGTCCCTCCGGGTCGCTGCGAGACTGCTGGAACCACTCGTGCTGGTCGCTCGTGTGGTTCATGACGAAGTCGATGATCACGCGCATGCCGCGCTGGTGCGCGGCGTCCACGAATTCCACGAAGTCCGCCAGGTCGCCGAATTCCGGCAGCACGGCCGTGTAGTCGGCCACGTCGTATCCGCCGTCCCGCAGCGGTGACGCGAAGAACGGCGGCAACCAGAGGCAGTCCACGCCGAGCCACTGGAGATAGTCCAGCTTGGCGGTGATGCCTTTCAGGTCGCCTACGCCGTCTCCGTTGCTGTCCTGGAAGGACCGGACGAGGACTTCGTAGAACACCGCCCGTTTGAACCAGTCGGGATCACGGTCCTTGGCCGGTGTGTCCTCGAAGGTGTCAGGGACGGGTTCGTTGACGATCAACTGAGTGACCCTCCGATCGAAGGAGACGGTCGCAGCGACAGGACATGCGCGGGCGCGCGGCCCGGCTCAAGGCGCACATAGTTGTCTCTGCCCCAGTGGTAGGTGTCCCCGGTGAGCTCGTCGCGCACCGGGTATGACTCGTGCCAGGAGAGCCCGAGTGCCGGCATGTTCAACGAGACGGTGGCCTCCTGGGTGTGGAACGGGTCCAGGTTGACGACCACCAGTACGACATCGTCGTCGCGGCGCTTGGAGTAGGCCAGTACCGCGCTGTTGTCCACTGGGTGAAATGTGATGTCCCGTAGCTGCTGGAGCGCCGGGTGACGGCGGCGCAGCCGGTTGAGCGTGGTGATCAGCGGGGCGAGCGAGCGGCCCTCGGCCTCGGCCGCCGCCCAGTCCCGCGGCCGGAGTTCGTACTTCTCCGAGTGCAGGTACTCCTCACTGCCGGGCTTGGCAGGGGTGCCCTCACACAGTTCGAAGCCCGCGTAGACGCCCCAGGTGGGCGAGAGCGTCGCGGCGAGCACTGCCCGCGCCTCGAAGGCCGGACGGCCGCCGTGCTGGAGGAAGGCGTGCAGGATGTCGGGGGTGTTCACGAAGAAGTTGGGCCGCATCCACGCTGCCGCCTCCCCGCTCAACTCCCGCATGTAGTCGGTCAGTTCGCTCTTGTCGTTACGCCAGGTGAAGTACGTGTACGACTGCTGGAAACCGATCTGGCCGAGGGTGGCCATCATCGCGGGACGGGTGAACGCCTCCGCCAGGAAGATCACGTCCGGGTCGGTGCGGTTGATGTCCGCGATGACCTTCTCCCAGAACACCACCGGCTTGGTGTGCGGATTGTCCACCCGGAAGATCCGCACCCCGTGCGCCATCCAGTGCCGCAGCACCCGCAGGGTCTCCCTGACGATGCCCGCGAAGTCCTCGTCGAAGGCGATCGGGTAGATGTCCTGGTACTTCTTCGGCGGATTCTCCGCGTACGCGATCGTGCCGTCCGCGCGGTGCGCGAACCACTCCGGGTGCTTGGCCACCCACGGGTGGTCGGGCGAGCACTGGAGCGCGAAGTCCAGCGCCACCTCCATCCGCAGCTCGCGGGCCCGCTCCACGAAGTGGTCGAAGTCCGCCAGGGTGCCCAGGTCCGGGTGGACGGCGTCGTGCCCGCCCTCGGGGGAGCCGATCGCCCACGGCGAGCCGACGTCGTCGGGGCCGGGCGTCAGGCTGTTGTTCGGGCCCTTGCGGAAAGCTGTGCCGATCGGGTGAATGGGCGGCAGATAGACCACGTCGAAACCCATCGCGGCCACCGCGGGCAGCCGCTCGGCCGCGGTACGGAAGGTGCCCGAGCGCGGCGGGGCGCCCTCTTCGAGCACCGCCCCCTCCGAGCGGGGGAACAGCTCGTACCAGGACCCGTACAGCGCCCGCTCCCGCTCCACGTGCAGCGGCAGCGGCCGGGAGCCGCTGACCAGCTCGCGCAGCGGATACCGGTCGAGTGCGCCGACCACGTCGTCCGCCAGCGCCGCCGCGTGCCGGGCGGCGGGGGTGCGCGAGGCGTCCCGCAGCGCGTCCACCGCGGCCAGCACGCCCGCCCTGCCGTCGCTCTTGGGCACCCCGGCCGCCGCCCGCTCGTGCAGCAGCGCGCCCTCGGCCAGCACCAGTTCGGTGTCGATCCCGGCGGGGATCTTGATGCCCGCCGCGTGCCGCCAGGTCGCGACCGGGTCGGACCAGGCCTCCACGCAGTACGTCCAGCGCCCCTCGGCCGTCGGGGTGACGCGCGCGCCCCACCGGTCCGTGCCGGGCTCCAGCTCGCGCATCGGCGTCCACGGCCCCGACCTGCCGGTCGGGTCCCGCAGCACCACGTTCGCGGCCACCGCGTCGTGCCCCTCCCGGAACACGGTGGCGGTCACCTCGAAGGTCTCTCCTGCCACCGCCTTCGCCGGGCGGCGGCCACAGTCCACCAACGGACGGACATCGACGACGGGAATACGACCGATCATTGCCTCACCTGACAGCGCTGTGGATGGGACGGCGGAGATGGGGGGCGCCGGACAGCGGCCCACGGCGGCGGCGAGCAGCGTCGCGACGGGCCGCTCCCTCGCGGGCCCCCGCTCTTTTTAGCTGTTCCGGGCAGTGCGGGCTTGCCTGCATGGCCGCTCCAGTCCGCGTTCACTCGTGTGGAGGTGATAGGTGACGATCCGGGACGATTGCTGCCATGACTGTGGTGCCGTACGTGTGGTGCCGTGGGACCTGACGGTGCGTTGTGACGCTGTGTGGTGCAGTCTCGTGCTCCGCGCGAAGCCCCGCAATCGGAGCCTGCCCACGCTCCGCGAGACGAAAGCACCTCACCGAAGCGTTTCGGGAGCGCGTCACGAATGCTCAATCCGCCACCCCCGACCTGCCCCTGACGCCATTGTGGGGCCGACCACGGGCGCGCCTGACACGCGCCCCCGAGAGCGCCCCCGCGCACGCCCCCACCGTACGCGAAGCACCCGACACGCCCGCGTACGGCTATACCCTCACGTCACCCGGAACCCCCAGGGCGACGGCGGTCACGCGCCGGGCCGGTGACCCCCGACCGGGCCCGTACGACCTGCCCCGCCCACCGGCGTGATCCGCACTGCGACCGGTCGCTTCCGTGAGCCGCCGTTCGCGCGTTTGAACCACCGGATCGTGGACACTGGCCGCAGGCCCCCCGCCATCGGGTCTACGGTCGAATACGTGAAGGCAATCCGTCGATTCACCGTGCGCACCGTCCTGCCGGAACCTCTGCGCCCGCTCGGGGAGCTGGCCCAGAACCTACGCTGGTCATGGCACCCGGAGACCCGGGAGCTGTTCCAGAGCGTCGACCCCGTGGGCTGGCGGGCCGCCCAAGGCGACCCCGTGCGGCTGCTCGGCGCCGTGTCCAAGGAACGGCTCGCCGCGCTCGCCGGGGACCGGCGCTTTCTGCGCCGCCTGGCCGCCGCGGCGGAGGAACTGGCCGACTACACCAGCAACCCCCGCTGGTATCAGGAACAGAGCGACCTGCCCGCAGCCATCGCCTACTTCTCACCCGAATTCGGCATCACCGCCGCGCTGCCGCAGTATTCCGGCGGCCTCGGCATCCTCGCCGGCGACCACCTGAAGGCCGCGAGCGACCTCGGCGCCCCGATCATCGGCGTCGGCCTGCTCTACCGGCACGGCTACTTCCGCCAGACCCTCTCCCGCGAGGGCTGGCAGCAGGAGCAGTACCCCGTCCTCGACCCCAACGAACTGCCCGTCACCCTGCTCCGCGAGACGAACGGCGCCCCCGCCGAGGTCTCCCTCGTCCTGCCCGGCGGCCGATCGCTGCGCGCCCAGATCTGGAAGGCCCAGGTCGGACGCGTCCCGCTGCTGCTCCTCGACTCCGACGTCGAGGCCAACGAACCCGCCGAGCGCGACGTCACCGACCGGCTCTACGGCGGCGGCAGCGAGCACCGGCTGCTCCAGGAGATGCTGCTGGGCATCGGCGGCGTCCGCGCCGTCCGCGCCTACTGCCGGATCACCGGCCACGCCGAACCCGAGGTGTTCCACACCAACGAGGGCCACGCGGGTTTCCTCGGCCTGGAGCGCATCCGCGAACTGGCCCTCGAAGGGCTCGACTTCGACGCGGCGCTGGAGGCCGTACGGGCCGGGACGGTGTTCACCACGCACACCCCCGTCCCCGCGGGCATCGACCGCTTCGACCGCGAACTGGTCGGCCGCCACCTCGGCGACGGCGGCGAGCTGCCCGGCGTCGACATAGGCCGCGTCCTCGAACTGGGCATGGAGACCTACCCCGGCGGCGACCCCAACCTGTTCAACATGGCGGTGATGGGTCTGCGGCTGGCCCAGCGCGCCAACGGCGTCTCCACCCTGCACGGCTCGGTCAGCCGCGAGATGTTCGCCGGGCTCTGGCCGGGCTTCGACCCGGAGGACGTGCCGATCACGTCCATCACCAACGGCGTGCACGCGCCCACCTGGGTCGCCCCCGAGGTGTTCCGGCTCGGCGCCCGGCAGATCGGCACCCAGCGCGCCGAGGACGCCCTGATGGTCGGCGGCGCCGACCGCTGGGAGGCCATCGCCGACATCCCCGACGCCGCCGTCTGGGAACTCCGCCGCGAACTGCGCGAACAGCTCGTGGAGGACGTACGGCGCCGGGTCCGCGAGTCCTGGCGGCAGCGCGGCGCGGGAGAGGCAGAACTGGGCTGGACCGACAGCGTCCTCGACCCCGACGTGCTCACCATCGGCTTCGCGCGCCGGGTCCCGTCGTACAAGCGGCTCACCCTCATGCTGCGCGACCAGGACCGGCTGATGGACCTGCTGCTGCACGCCGAGCGGCCGATCCAGATCGTGGTCGCGGGCAAGGCGCACCCGGCCGACGACAGCGGCAAGCGGCTGGTCCAGGAGCTGGTCAGGTTCACCGACGACCCCCGGGTCAGGCACCGCATCGTCTTCCTGCCGGACTACGACATGCGGATGGCGCGGCTGCTCTACCCCGGCTGCGACGTCTGGCTCAACAATCCGCTGCGCCCGCTGGAGGCCTGCGGCACCTCGGGGATGAAGGCCGCGCTCAACGGCTGCCTCAACCTGTCGGTGCTCGACGGCTGGTGGGACGAGTGGTTCGACGGCGACAACGGCTGGGCGATCCCCACCGCCGACGGCGTCGTCGACGAGGACCGCCGCGACGAGCTGGAGGCCGCCGCGCTCTACGACCTGCTGGAGAAGCAGGTCGCGCCGCGCTTCTACGACCAGGGCGCGCAGGGCCTGCCCGGCCGCTGGATCGAAATGGTCCGGCACACCCTCACCACCCTCGGCCCGAAGGTGGTGGCAGGCCGGATGGTCCAGGACTACGTCCGCACGCTGTACGCGCCCGCCGCCCGTTCGCACCGCGCCGTACACGGGGAGGAGGCCGGGGCGCTGGCCGCCTGGAAGCGGCGGGTACGGCAGCAGTGGCCGCGGGTCTCGGTCCAGCACGTGGAGACCGGCTCGGTGGGCGGCACCCCGGAGCTGGGCTCCACGCTCACCCTCCGGGTGGAGGTCGCCCTCGGCGAGCTGGACCCGACGGACGTCGACGTCCAGCTCCTGTCCGGCCGCGTCGACGCCGCCGACCGGCTCGCCGATCCCACCGTCGCCTCGCTCAAGCCCACCTCCCGCACCGACAGCGCGGGGCGCTACCACTACGAAGGGCCTCTCACCCTCGACCGCACCGGCCCCTTCGGCTACACCGTCCGCGTCCTCCCCACCCACCCCCACCTGGCCACTCCCGCCGAGCTCGGCCTGATGGCCATCCCCCCGGAAACGGAGGGCATGACCGCCGGCCTCCTCCGCTAACCGCCCTCCGACCGGGGCCCGCCTCCCCAGCGGGGTTGGCCTCCGGCCGCGTGCTTGCCTCCGGCGTGGGATGGCCTTCCGGCCGAGGGCCTGCCTCCGGCGTGGGGTCGGCCTTCCGGCCTGGGCTTCGCCTGGTGCCTCCGGCCTGCCCAGCTCGTGCGGTGCAGAGGGCCGGAGGCTTCGGGTCGCCGTGTCGGCCTGCGGCCGGGGCTCGCCTCCGGCGTGGGGTTGGCCTTCCGGCCGGGGCTTTGCCCGGTGCCTCCGGCCTGCCCAGCTCGTGCGGTGCAGAGGGCCGGAGGCTTCGGGTCGCCCTGTCGGCCTGCGGCCGGGGGCTCGCCTCCGGCGTGGGATTGGCCTTCCGGCCTGGGCTTCGCCCAGCGCCTCCGGCCTGCCCGGCTCGTGCGGTGCCGGGGGCCGGTGGCTCCGGGTCGCCGTGTCGGCCTGCGGCCGGGGCTCGCCTTCGGCGTGGGAAGCGTTGCGGCCCCGATCCGCCGGTCGGCCTGCGGCCGGGGGCTCGCCTCTGGCGTGGGGTCGGCCTTCCGACCGGGGCTTCGCCCGGTGTCTCCGGCCTGCTCGGCTCGTGCGGTGCAGGGGGCCGGAGGCTTCGGGTCGCCGATTCGGCCTGCGGCCGGGGGCTGTTTCGGAGCTGCCCGGCGGCCGAGGCGGTGCGGCGGAGAGGGGGAAGCGCCCCTGCCATGGGGATCGGCGGGGGCGCTTCGGTGTGCGGGGTGGGGTCAGGCCGCGCGGCCTGAGCTGCCGGTGTCGCCGCCGCGGGCGCGGCGGCCCACCGCGCCGCCGCGGCCGGCGGCGGCGCCGGGGCCGGTGCGGCGGCCCCGGCCGGCCGCGCCCTCGTTGGCGGTGGCGCCGGTACGGCGGGATGCGGCCTTCTTGGCGGGCTGCTGACGCTCACCGGCGGTGGCGGCGCCGCCGCGTCCACTGCCGCCGCGACGGCGGCGGGACGGGGCCGCGCCGGGAGCCTTGGCCTTGGGCGCCGGGACCTCGGCGGCGGGCAGCGTGACCGGGGTGCCGGACGGCTGCCGGGCACCGGTGATCCTGACCAGATCCGCGTCGCCCGGACGGACCCGGGCGGTGTGCGGCCGGATACCGGCCTGCGTCATGAGCCGGGCGTTCTCGCGCCGCTGCTCGGGCAGCACCAGCGTGACGACCGTGCCGGACTCACCGGCCCGCGCCGTACGCCCGCCGCGGTGCAGATAGTCCTTGGCCTCGGTCGGCGGATCGACGTTCACAACCAGGTCGAGACCCTCGATGTGAATCCCGCGCGCCGCGACATTCGTGGCCACCAGCGCGTCGGCCGTCCCCGTACGGAACTGGTCGAGCGCCCGGTTCCGCTGCGGCTGCGACTTGCCGCCGTGCAGCGCCACCGCCCGCACCCCGAGGCCCAGCAGGTGCTTGGTGAGCCGGTCGGCGCCGCGCTTGGTGCCGACGAACATGATCACGCCGCCCTGCCGGGCGGCGATCTCCGCGGTCACCGCCCGCTTGGTCGCCTCGTCGACGTGCAGCACGTGGTGCTCCATCGTCGTCACCGTCGCGGACGACGGGTCCACCGAGTGCGTGACCGGATTCTTCAGGAACCGCTTGACCAGCTTGTCGACATTGCGGTCCAGCGTCGCCGAGAACAGCATCCGCTGCCCGCCCGGCTTGACCTGCTCCAGCAGCCGCGTGACCTGCGGCAGGAACCCCATGTCGGCCATCTGGTCGGCCTCGTCCAGTACCGTCACGCCGACCTGGTCCAGCGAGCAGGCGTGCCGCTCGATCAGGTCGAAGAGCCGTCCGGGGGTCGCGACCAGGATCTCGGCCCCGCCGCGCAGCGCGGCGATCTGCTTGGTGATGGAGGCGCCGCCGACCACCGCGGTGGTCCGCAGCCCGAGCACCTTCGCGTACGGCGCGAGCGCGTCGGTCACCTGGGTGGCCAGCTCGCGGGTGGGCACCAGCACCAGCGCCAGCGGACGCTTGGCGTCGGCGCGGCGGCCGAGCGCCTTGACGCGGGTCAGCATCGGCAGGCCGAAGGCCAGCGTCTTGCCCGAGCCGGTACGGCCGCGGCCGAGCACGTCACGGCCGGCGAGCGAGTCCGGCAGCGTCGCGGCCTGGATCGGGAACGGTTCTGTCACCCCGTCGGCGTCCAGGGCGGCGACCAGCGCCGGGTCGAGCGGAAGCTCGGAGAACAGCTTTACGGGGGACACGGGTGACAAAAGCGGGATTCCTTCCTCGGGCCGCCACGGCGGGAGCCATTGCGGCGGCTGCACGCGAGAGGCCCGCACCGTGCGGTGCGGGCCTCCCGTTACCGAGCGTCGCGGCCCGGTTACTCTGAATTAGAGCGGACGGATGTTCTCCGCCTGCGGGCCCTTCTGGCCCTGCGTGACGTCGAACTCGACCTTCTGGCCCTCAAGCAGCTCACGGAAGCCCTGGGACTGAATGTTCGAGTAGTGGGCGAACACGTCCGGGCCGCCACCCTCCTGCTCGATGAAGCCGAAGCCCTTTTCCGAGTTGAACCACTTCACGGTTCCGGTAGCCATAACAATCTCCCTATGGTGGGGCAGTTTCCAAACCCGCACTGTACGGATATGGGTCGCTGTAGATGATCACCCCACACCGGAGAAATCCGGCAAAACAAAAGTGCGCCCGGAATCGCAATCATCCAGGCGCACAAAAAGTTCTGGGTACCACAACTGCAACGCGACCAGCCTACCAGAGTCCTGCGGCCTCCGGTCGATCTTGTCCCGGCGAGTTGCTCCGCCCGGGTCCTGCGGCGGGTGGGGACCCGCCGCAGGACTCAGACACGAGCCGTACGGGCTAGCTGACGTTGACCGCCGCGTCGTCGATCAGGAACGACGTCGCGAGGGAGGCGTCCTCGGTGCCGGTGAACTTCAGGCTGACGGTCTGGCCCTTGTAGGAGGACAGGTCGACCGAGCGCTGGACGTAGCCGGTGCCCTTGTTGACGTTGGAGTAGGTGACCAGGGTCGTGCTGCCCGCCGTGAGGGTGAGCTTGTCGTACGCCGTGGTCGTGGAGGTCTCCTGGCTGCTGATGTAGAGCCAGTAGGTGAAGGTGGCGCTGGTGCACGAGGCGGGGATCGTGACCGACTGGGCGAGCGTGTCGGTGTGCGTGGTCCCGTAGCCGTTCAGCCACGCCTTGTACGAGCCGCCGTGGGACGCGGCGCCGGTGCTGTTGTCGATCACGCCCGACGTCGTCGTCCAGCCGGTGTTGCCGCTCTCGAAGCCCGGGTTGGTCAGGAGCTGCGCCGCGGTGCAGCCGCCGCCGCCCGCGCTGGTGACCGTCCAGGTGAAGGTGGCCGTACCGGTGGCGTTGGTGGAGTCCTTCGCCGTGACCGTCACGCTGGAGCTGCCGGTCGCGGTCGGGGTGCCCGAGATCAGGCCGCTGGAGGCGTTGATCGACAGACCGGCCGGCAGGCCCGTCGCGGTGTAGGTCAGCGCGCCGCCGTTGGTGGTGCTCGCCTGGATCTGGAGGCTGGCCGCCGTGTTCACCACGGTGGACTTGGCGCCCGGGTTGGTGACGGTGACGCCGCTGGGCGTGGTGACCCGGCTGCCGACGTTGATCGCCGCCCAGGTGTTGGCGACCGTGTTGTACGTGGCGCTGTTGGCGCCCCACAGGTCGGCCGCCGCGAGCAGCGACTGGGTGCGGGCCGACGCGTAGTTGGTGGTCGAGGTGAAGCGCTCGGTGAGCGCCTTGTACCAGAGCTTGAGGGCGTTGTCCCGGCCGATGCCGGGCACCGACAGACCGTCGGAGGTCGGGCTGTTGTAGCTCACACCGCCGACGACCTTGGCGCCGCTGCCCTCGGAGAGCAGGTAGAAGAAGTGGTTGGCCGGGCCCGACGAGTAGTGCACGTCGAGGCCGCCCAGGCTGGAGGACCAGTAGTCCTTCGAGCCGCCGTCCTTGCTCGGCTGGTCCATGTACCGCAACGGCGTGCCGTTGCCGTTGATGTTGATCTTCTCGCCGATGAGGTAGTCACCCGGGTCGGAGGTGTTGTTGGCGTAGAACTCCACGCCGGTGCCGAAGATGTCCGAGGTGGCCTCGTTCAGACCGCCGGACTCACCCGAGTAGTTCAGCCCCGCGGTGTTGGAGGTGACGCCGTGGCTCATCTCGTGGCCCGCGACGTCGAGCGCGGTCAGCGGGTGCGTGTTGCCGCTGCCGTCACCGTACGTCATGCAGAAGCAGGAGTCGTCCCAGAAGGCGTTGACGTAGCTGTTGCCGTAGTGGGCGCGGGAGTACGCGGCCACACCGTCGCCGCGTATGCCGCTGCGGCCGAAGGTGTTCTTGTAGAAGTCCCAGGTCTCCTGGGCGCCGTAGGCCGCGTCCACACCGGCGGTCGTGGCGGTCGACGGGTTGCCGTCGCCCCACGTGTCGCTGGACTGCGAGAACAGCGTGCCGGTGCCGGAGGTGCCGTGGTTCAGGTTGTACGTCTTGTGGCCGCCGCGGCCGCCGTCGGTCAGCGTGTACGTCGACCCGGACTGCGTGGTGCCGATGGTGACCTGGCCGCTGTACTCACTGTTGCCGATGCCGGTCTCGATGCCCTGGTACTCGTACAGGCGGTTGCCGGTGCTCGCGTCGGTGATGACGTGGAGCTGGTTCGGCGTGCCGTCCTCCTGGAAGCCGCCGATGACGGACTCCCAGGCCAGTACGGGCGTACCGGACGCGGCCCAGATGACCTTGTGCGGCGCGCCGACCGCGGCCGGGGAGGCCGCGCCGTCCGCCTTCGCGCGGGCAAGCGCCGTGGTCTTCGCCGAGTCCGCGCTCTTGACCGCGGTCGTGCTGGCCACCGCCACCGAGGCGTTGGTCGCCTTGTCGACACCGGTGGTCGCCCCTGCGGCGTCCTGGTGCACGATCAAGTCGCCGCCGAGGACCGGCAGGCCCTGGTACGTGCGCTCGTAGCGAGTGTGGACGGTGCCGTCGGTGTCCTTGGTGACGGACTTGACGACCAGCTTCTCACCCGAGCTCAGGTGCAGCGAGGACGCGGTGGCCGCGCTCTTGGTCTGCGCCTGCGAGACGAGGGTGGCCTGCTGGGCCGGGGAGAGCGATGCGGGCAGCGCACCCGCTCGCGGCTGAACATGTGTACTGGCCTGGGCCGTTGCCTGCCCGGGTACGCCTGCTGAGGCCGTACCCGCGGGCAGTGCGACCGCCAGCATCGCTGCACCGGCAATCAGCACTCCTGCTGCTGTTGCCTTGCGGGGGGATCTGCGCACTCGTCACTCCTTCTGCGGCGACCGCGGATGGGCGGTCGGTGACAGTCCGGACAGGTGGGGTTGGTGATCTGTCCGGGTAGAGCTGTGGCACTGCTGTAGTGCTGTGGCGTTGCTGTGGAACGGGGCACAGAGTGGCATCCTTTACCGGTACATGTCAGTGGCGTGGGGCAAACTTGGCCGAAAACAGTCCGTTGTTCGGTGAGCGGTGTTCGCATAGCGGTCATTTGTCATCGCGGTGTTGCGCGGAGAAGAAGTTTTTCTGCGGGCGAATGGGGTCAAGAGGGGGCCAATCCGGCCCTCTGGATCAGGCGCAGTTGGTGTCCCGGCAATACGAACCGCCCTTGGCGCGTGGCGCGAAGGGCGGTTCGTTGGCGCGGGCCGGGCGGTGCGGCGACGCGGGGCGGGGCGGTGCGCCGATCCGGACGGGGTGGTTCGCCGACGCCAGTGGGGCGGTGCGGCGACCGGACGGGGTGATTCGCCGACACCAGCGGGGCGGTGCGCCGACGCGGGCGGGTGCCGCGTCGGCGTGGACGGCCTCGTCGTAGGGGCGCTGACGGTCAGACCAGGCTGTCCCGCCACGCCTGGTGGAGTCCGGCGAAATGGCCGTCGTCCGCGATGAGTTCGTCCGGGGTGCCGTCCTCGACGATCCGGCCGTCGCGCATGACCAGGACCCGGTCGGCGATCTCCACGGTCGACAGCCGGTGCGCGATGATCACCGCCGTACGCCCGTTGAGCACGGTGTGCATCGCGTGCTGGACGGCCTTCTCGCCCGGCACGTCCAGCGAGGACGTCGCCTCGTCCAGGATCAGCACGCCGGGGTCGGCGAGCAACGCCCGCGCGAAGGCGACCAGTTGGCGCTGGCCCGCGGAGATACGGCCGCCGCGCTTGCGTACGTCCGTGTCGTAGCCGTCCGGCAGCGCCGCGATGAAGTCATGGGCGCCGATGGCCTTCGCGGCGGCCTCCACATCCTCGCGGGAGGCGTCCGGCCGGCCGATCGCGATGTTCTCCGCGACCGTCCCGGAGAACAGGAACGCCTCCTGCGTCACCATCACGACCCCGCGCCGCAGATCGGTCTGCGTGAGATCGCTCAACTCCACGCCGTCCAGCAGCACTCGGCCGCTGGTGGGGTCGTAGAACCTGGCCAGCAGTTTGGCGAGCGTCGACTTGCCCGCGCCGGTCGCGCCCACCACGGCGACGGTCTGCCCCGCGGGCAGCCGCAACGAGAACCGCGGCAGCACCTCGCCGCCCGTGCGGTACGCGAAGCGCACCTCGTCGAAGACGACCTCGCGGCCCGGCAGTTCGCCCGCCCGCTCCGGCAGCGGCACCGCGCGCTCGGGCGCGGGCTCCGGCACGGTCGGCCGCTGGGCCAGCAGCCCGGCGATCTTCTCCAGTGAAGCCGCCGCTGACTGATAGGAGTTGAGGAACATGCCGAGCCGGTCGATCGGGTCGTAGAGCCGCCGCAGATACAGCACGAAGGCGGCGAGCACACCGAGCGCCATCCCGCCGTCCGCCACCCGGTACGCGCCCCACATCACGATCGCGGCGATCGTGACGTTGGCGATCACGCGGGAGCCGACGACGTAACGCGCCATCTCCAGGATCGCGTCGCCGTTGGCCCGCTCATGGCGGTGGTTCAGTTCGAGGAACGCCTCGTCGTTCGGCTCCTCGCGGCGGAACGCCTTCACCGGGCGGATGCCGTTCATCGTCTCGGTGAACTTCACGATGACGGCCGCGATGGCCGTGGACCGCTTGCGATAGGCGACCATCGAGCGCCGCTGGTACACGCGGATCGCCACGTACAGCGGGGCGTACGACACCAGGGCCGCCAGTCCCAGCTCCCAGTCGAGGAAGATCAGCAGCGCGGTGATGTAGACCGCCGACAGTACGACCTCGATCAGCTCGTCCAGGCCGTCGTTGAGCAGTTCGCGGATCGACTCGACGTCCGAGGTGGAGCGGGAGATCAGCCGGCCCGAGGTGTAGCGCTCGTGGAAGTCCAGGCTGAGGGTCTGGGCGTGCCGGAAGATCCGGCCGCGCAGGTCGACCAGCACGTCCTGGCTGACCCGGGCGGCGACCCGGATGAAGAAGCGCTGGAGCGTGCCGGAGGCGATGCCGCAGCCCATGTAGCCGCAGGCGACCGCGATCAGCGCGCCGTGCCGGCCGTCGCGCACCGCCGGGATGGCGTGGTCGATGGCGTACGCCACCAGGAGCGGGCCCGCCTGCACGGCCGCCTGCTGGACCAGCAGCAGGATCGCGGCCAGCCAGACGCGGGCGCGGTGCGGGCCGAGGAGCGAGCGCAGGAGGGTGAACTGGGCGTTCTTCGGGGCGGGCAGGACGTCTTTGGCGAAGGGGTCGTCGGGCGGGAGCGGCGCGGCGGTGGGCTCGTCGAAGTCGTACTCCTCGGTGGTGCCGGCTTCTGTCGCGTCCTCTTTCGTCGCGCTCTCTTTCGCCGCCCTCTCTTTCGTCGAGCCCTGTTCTGTCGCGCCCTGTTCTGTCGCGGAGGTCATCGGGCGTCGCTCCTCTCCCGCGCGGCGGAAGCCTCGTCGGCCTCCCCGGTCCGTTCTTCGGCGCCGTGCTGCTCCGGCAGGTCCGGGTGCCCCTCGGCGTCCGGCTCTTCGTCGGCGCCTGACTCTTCGTCGGCACCCGACATCAGGTGGCGGTAGACCGCGCTGTCCCGCAGCAGTTCGGCGTGCGTGCCGACGGCCGTGATCCGGCCGTCCTCGAGCAGCGCCACCCGGTCCGCGAGCATCACCGTGGACGGGCGGTGCGCGACGACCAGCGCGGTCGTGTCGGCCAGCACCTCGCGCAGCGCGGCCTCGACCAGCGCCTCGGTGTGCACGTCGAGCGCCGACAGCGGGTCGTCCAGGACCAGGAACTGCGGGCGGCCGACCACCGCGCGGGCCAGCGCGAGCCGTTGCCGCTGCCCGCCGGAAAGGCTCAGTCCCTGCTCGCCAACCTGCGTGTCCAGGCCCTGCGGCAGCCGCTCCACGAAGCCGCACTGCGCGACGGCCAGGGCTCGTACGATGTCCGCCTCGTCGGCGCCCTCAGGGCCCGCGCCCATCGCCACGTTCTCCCGTACGGTCGCGGAGAACAGCGTCGGCTCCTCGAAGGCGACGGCGAGCAGTTCGCGCAGCCGCTTGACCGGCAGGTCGGCGATGTCCGCGCCGTCCAGGGTGATCCGGCCGCCGGTCGCCTGGTGCAGCCGGGGGAGCAGCGCGGTCAGCGTCGTCTTGCCGCTGCCGGTGGCGCCGACCAGCGCCATCGTCTCGCCGGGGCCGATGTGCAGGTCGACGCCCTTGAGGAGGTCGGGGCCCGCGTCGGGGGCGTCGGGGTAACGGAAACGGACGGCGTGCATGCGCAGGCCGTCGCTCGGTCGTCCGGCTCCGGTGCCGTCCGTCGCCCTCGCGGCGCTTCCGTCGTCCTCGCTCCCGCTGGTGCTGCCGGTCCTGCCGGTCCTGCCGCTGCTGTCGGGTTCGGGGGTGTCCATCGCCTCGAAGTACCGGTCGGCGGCGGTGGCCGCCTCGTTGCTCATCGCGAGCAGGAAGCCGATCGACTCGACCGGCCAGCGCAGCGCGAGCGCGGTCGACAGGAACGCCACCAGGGTGCCCGCCGACAGCTTGCCGTCCGCGACCTGGAGCACACCGCACACCAGCGCGGCGCCGATCGCCACCTCGGGCAGCGTCATGATCACGGCCCAGATGTCCGAGAGGAGCCGCGCCTTGCGCATCTCGGTACGCCACAGCCCCCGGGTCTGCGCGCGGAAGGCCCGCGCCTGGCTGCGGTGCCGGCCGAACGCCTTGATGATCCGGATGCCCAGCACCGACTCCTCGACCAGCGTGGCCAGATCGCCCGCCTGGTCCTGCGCGCGGCGGGCGGCCAGCGCGTACCGCGTCTCGAAGACGGAACACATGATCATCAGCGGCACGGCGGGCGCCAGCAGCACCAGGCCGAGCAGCCAGGACTGCGCGAACAGGATCGCGAAGCCGATCAGCACGGTGACGGTGTTGACCACCAGGAAGACCAGCGGGAAGGCGAGGAACATCCGCAGGATCTGCAGGTCCATCGTCGCCCGCGAGAGCAACTGCCCCGACGCCCAGCGGTCGTGGAACTCCACCGGCAGCCGCTGGAGATGCCGGTACAGATCCGCCCGCATCGCCGCCTCGACCCCGGCCAGCGGCCGGGCCACCAGCCACCGCCTGATCCCGAACAGCAGCGCCTCCAGCAGACCGAGCAGCAGGATCAGCCCGCCGCCGAGCCACACCCCGGCCGGATCGTGGTCCGAGACCGGCCCGTCCACCATCCACTTCAGCACCAGCGGAATCAGCAGCGCCACGCACGACGCGCCCGCGCCCACCACCGCGGACACCCCCAACCGCACCCGCACCGCCCGCACATAAGGCCAAAGGCGCAGCAGCGACCGAATCGCTGATCTCGAACGGACGGCGGGCGCGGGGTCAGTGGTCGTGGCAGACATCCCTCCCGACATTAGGCGCGACCACCGACACCGCTCACCCTGTTTTCCGCCGCGCCCACGCCCCTCCGATCTCTTCCCGCCACAGGCACGGGGCCGCCCCCGCGATCACCTGTCGCACACCATGCGAATCCTTGAAGAATTCATTACCTCCCCATGACCCGAGGCCCCCGGACCAGACGGCGAGGCCGCCCTCCGCGTGGCTCCCCGCGCCGGGGGCGGGTGAGGCCGTCGGGACTCGGCGGCGGCACCGGCCGCTGGAGACCGTCACGGTGGACGGCAAGTCGTACGGCACCACCGCTCCGTGGACGCTCCCGGCGCCGACCCTGGCCGGGGCCACGGCCACTTGCGCCTCCGTGCTGCCCGACGTGGACCTCGTGGTCTCCGCGGTCGCGGACGGATTCGCCGAGAACGTGACCGTCAAGTCGCGCGCGGCCGCGCAGAATCCGCAGTGGGCGGCACTCCGGTTTCCCGTCACGCTGAATGAGAGTCGTATTCCGGCGGCAAATGAGTATCGCGGTCGAGCCGGAAGTGCGGCCACGGAGAAAGCGAAGTGTCGAACTTGTACCGCGGGTATACGGGTACCCACGGGGGACATGGCAGTACCCTGCTCGTGTGGCGGAAGCTGTGCGGAACGCTGGTGCGGGCAAGGTGTGGCATGAGATGCCAATTGCACCGGCACGACTGGGATGCGTACCGGTGCGGGTGCGGGGAGACGGCGAGGCGCATTCCGGAGACCTTATCGCGGCTGTTCGACGCTGCTGTGCCCGGTGACATCTTTGATCACGGCTTGGATGGCCATCTGGAAGTCAGTCAATGCTTTTCGAGGCCGCGGTCCCAGCGGTTTCCGTAAATTTGGCCGGCTTGGGGGATGGGGTAAAGCCATTCGTGTGGAGTCATCTTATGGTTACTCTGCTCCGGTTGGTTTCTGGAGAATCACATTCGAGTGAAGTTGCAGTTGGACGTCCTGATCTGGGTGAGGAGTACATTGCCGCGGCTCAATCGGGCATTTGGCTGCTAGAACGAAGAACAGATAACCAGGATTAAGGGCTGTCCCGCTCAATGGTCAGAGTGAGCAGCAGGTCTATGGCACCGGGCCTGGCTCAGGTTTCGAGGCGGCCCGGTCACCTGGCCGATCGTCGAAGCGCTTCCCGCCACTCGTCCTTCACATCGCTGGACTCATCCAGCGCGGGATCGCGCCTTCCGCCTGGCGCATAGGCCGGGGACCGGTCTGCGCGGAGCGGCACGTGGGCGCAGTACCAGGCCCGCTCGGCACCCGCCTGCTCGGCGTCCGTGCCTGTCCGTAGATAGTCGAGTAGTGCGCTCATGACACGGCGTCGTCCGAAGGCGTAGACCGCTGGTTCGGCGAACCAGCGGCAGAAGCTAGGGTCCGGGTCGTAGACCGCTGCGGCCATCAACGGGGCGAAGAACTCTTCGGGTAGGTAGGCGCGTTGGAGCAGTGGCTTGCGCACCGCATGGGCCAGGTGCCGTGCCCGGCGGGTTTCCGGCACGTCGGCCGCGTTCCCGAGATCCATCAGCCGCGCCACCTCGGTGGCGCATGACAGGAATGTGCGTGCAGCTGCCTCGTTGTGCTCTTCGTCATCCATGGCGGCATTTTGGACCGACTCAGGCCGGGAGGGTATGGGGCGGTGGTTGTTTCTCTGCCGAGTGAAACGATCGCAAGGACACCGTGCCTCATCGTCGGCGGGACCCTGGTGCCCACCCTCCCGTGGCTGGGGGGAGTCCGGGGCCAAGGCTGCCGTCGGCACCGCTATGACTATCGTCACGGCGGCTACCAGGACACCGGTCTGGTCATCCCGCACCGCCGCCGTAAGGGCGAAGAACTTCGCCCCGGAAGGAGAAGCACAACCGCTCCCACAAACAGGTCCGCGCTCGCGTTGAGCACACCTTCGCCCGGATGAAGAGCTGGAAGATCCTCCGCGACTGCCGCCTTAAAGGCGATGGCGTGTACCGAGCTGTGCTCGGCGTCGCCCGGCTTCACAATCTTGCTTCGACCCGGTGACTGAGGGGGTCATTCCAGTGCAGGCATGTCAGAACCGGTCGGCCTCGGCGGCCTTTGGTGACCGCACTCCAGCCGAGTCCCGTTGGCGTCGGTCACTGTGTACTCAAGGACAATCCTGGTCGGATCGCCGTTCTCGTAGGGCCACACGGTGATGCCTCCCTCCCAGACAAGGGTGGAGAACCAGACATCGAGCCCTTCGGCTTCAGGTGCGACCGTGAAGACCTCCCCAGGCTTGAGGTAGAAGTCCTCGCCGTACGGCTCGATGAACAGACAGAGATCCCTTTCGCCAGCGTTCTCCACGGGAAGCTCACTGCGCCCCACTGTTCCCCCCAGCCCCCTACCGATGAACCGCTCCACCGTATCCGCCACACCGGCATCGCCGTCACCCAAGCCTTACAAACTCTCTGCGGGACAGTCCTTAGTTGAGGGAACGCGTGCCGGGGGCGTTCAAGTTTCGGCGGTTCGAGTTGACGACCGGAAGCGGGTCGTACGACCTGGCCGTGCCCACCGATGACGTGGAGACGGTGCGAGGGGACGCTTCCCGTGGTCGGTGGCGCAATGGTCGTCGAACTCGCCCCAGCAGGGCGGCGGTTTCTCGCCGCGCTGACCGACCTCGTCGTGGCCAGAGCGAGCCTGGTTGTACCGGCGGTCCGGGGCAACCGACTTGCCCGGTTGGGGTGGGTGGGGAGGTGCGGGAGCGTGGATGGCCGGGGCTCACAGGCCCTACGTCGTGGGGACTCGGCGGAGGTTGCGGATGGCGGGGACGGAGAGGAGGAGGGTGCAGACGATGAGGGTGACCACGGCGCCGGTCTGGAGGACGTGGCGGGCGCCGAAGGCGGCGGAGGCGGGGCCGGCGAGGGACTGGCCGACCGGCATCATGGCGATGGAGCCGGCGACCTCGTAGGCGTGGATGCGGTTGAGGATCTCGCCGGGGACCTGGGTCTGGACGCTGGTGGCCCAGTTGACGCCCCAGTAGGCCCAGCAGATGCCGGAGCCGAAGACGCAGGCGGCGATCGCGGGGACCGGGAGGTCGAAGCCGACCGAGGCGGGCATCAGGGCGGTGCCGAAGAGGGCGATGGAGCCCGCGCGCAAGGGGCGGTCCGCGCGTACGCGCATGGCGATCAGCGCGCCGACCGCGGTGCCGCCGCCGAGGGCGGAGTTGACGAGGCCGTAGGCGCCCGCGCCGTGCTCGGGGATGATCTGACCGGCGGCGAGCGGTATGTAGGGGCCGAAGACAAAGATCATGTAGCCCATCCAGATCACGATCACCCCCCACATCCAGGTGCGCGCGCGGAACTCCCGCCAGCCCTCCGCGAGATCGGCCTTGAACGTGCCAGTGCCAGTGCCAGTGCCAGTGCCCGAGCCGGTGCCCGTGCCCGTGCCCGACCCCGACCCCGTCCCGGCACCCGTCTTCGCCGGAAGCGGTCGCAGCCGCAGCGCGATCAGGCACAGCGCGCTGACCAGATACGTGGACGCGTGGACGGCGAAGACGACGCCCGGTGAGGTGAAGCCGATCAGGACACCGGCGACCGCGGGCCCGGCCAGCCCCGCGACGGACTCGGCGGTACGGGTCACACCGTTGGCGCCCTGCACATCGGTGGCGACCCGCACGACCGTACTGGCCACGCCCGGCTGGAACATGGCCGCCGCCGTGCCGTTGACGACGGCGATCAGCGCCATCTCCCACAGCGTGATGTGGTGGGTGAGGAAGAGCACCGCCGCGGTGGACTGCGTGCCGACGCGTACGAGATCGGCGCCGATCATCAGCCGCCGCGCGTTGAAGCGGTCCGCGAAGACCCCGCCGAAGATCACGAATCCGGCGAAGCACGCGGTGGACGCGGCCATCACCAGGCCGATGTCACCGGCCGAGTAGCCGTACTGGATCAGGCCCGCGGACAGCGCGACCGGCAGCATCGTGTCGCCGAGCATGGCGACGGAGCGGGCCGTGAAGTAGAACCGGAAATTCGCCGACCACAGCCGCTCCTTGCCCGGTAGCGGGGACGTGCGCGGGAGGTCCACCGGGGAGGTACGCGGGAGGTCCACCGCGGCGTCGGACAACGGCATGAGATTCGGCTGCGAAAGCGGCTCGGCGGCATCGGCCCCGGCGCGGTCGGGGCTGGGCGCGGAAGAGGTCACCAGGACATAGTGGACTGGACCATTCGGTGTCGTCCACACCGGTCCACACCGGTCCACGCCACCCCCCCACCCCGGCCCCCGCCACCCGGCGCCACCCCCCGCCGCCCGCCCGCTCCGGTGACCGAACTCACCCGCTGAGCAGCTCTTCCCGCCCCTCCCCGCCGCCGCACGCCCGGTACAGCCGTACGGACCTCTCCACCACCGCCACCTCGGAACCAGCCGCCGCACGCGCCCCCTCCGGCGCCGCCGTCTGCTCCTCCAGGGCGGTGTCGACGAGCAGTTCGTACGCCGCCGCCCACGGCGCCCCCGGCAGCGTGAAAGCGGCGGGCCGCGACCCCGCGTGCGCGATCAGCAGGAAGCTGTCGTCCACGACCGCCTCCCCCCGCGCGTTCCGCTGCGGAATCTCCTGCCCCGACAGGAACATCCCCAGCGTCGAGCCCGGCGCGAACCAGTCCTCGTCCGTCATCTCCTCGCCGCGCGGCCCGAACCAGGCCAGATCGCGCAGCCCCTCCGGCGCCTGCGCGAGCCCGGAGAAGAAGCCGCCGCGCCGCAGCACCGGATGGGCCCTGCGCAGGGCGATCAGCCGCGCCGCGAGATCGGACAGCGACCGCCAGGCCGGATCGTCCGCCAGCGACCAGTCGATCCAGCTCACCTCGTTGTCCTGGCAGTACGCGTTGTTGTTGCCGCCCTGCGTCCGCCCCATCTCGTCGCCCGCGACCAGCATCGGCACCCCGGTGGACAGCAGCAGTGTGGAGAGCAGGTTGCGGATCTGGCGGCGGCGCAGCGCGCTGATGCCGGGGTCGTCGGTCGGCCCCTCGGCGCCGCAGTTCCACGACCGGTTGCCGTCGGTGCCGTCCCGCCCGTCCTCGCCGTTGGCCTCGTTGTGCTTGCGCTCGTAGCTCACCAGGTCGCGCAGGGTGAAACCGTCGTGCGCGGTGACGAAGTTGACCGAGGCGTACGGCCGCCGCCCGCCCCAGTCGTACAGGTCGCTCGACCCGGACAGCCGGTACGCCAGATCGCGTACGTCCCCGGCCGCGCCCCGCCAGAAGTCCCGTACGGTGTCGCGGAACCGGTCGTTCCACTCCGTCCACAGCGGCGGGAAGGCGCCCACCTGGTAGCCGCCGGAGCCCACGTCCCACGGCTCGGCGATCAGTTTGACCCGGCGCAGCACCGGGTCCTGGGCGATCACCGTGAGGAAGGGGGAGAGCATGTCCACGTCGTGCGTCGAGCGGGCCAGCGCCGCCGCCAGGTCGAACCGGAAGCCGTCCACGCCCATTTCGGTCACCCAGTAGCGCAGGCTGTCGGTGATCAGCCGCAGCACGTGCGGCTGGACGACGCTGAGGGTGTTGCCGCAGCCGGTGTAGTCGGCGTAGCGCCGCGCGTCCTGCTGGAGCCGGTAGTAACCGCGGTTGTCGATACCGCGCAGCGACAGCGTGGGGCCGCCCTCGCCGCCCTCGGCGGTGTGGTTGTAGACCACGTCGAGGATCACCTCGATACCCGCCGCGTGCAGCGCCCGCACCATCCGCTTGAACTCGCCGACCTGTTCGCCGCGCGTGCCGCTCGCGCTGTACGCGGCGTGCGGTGCGAAGTAGCCGATCGAGTTGTAACCCCAGTAGTTGCGCAGCCCCTTGCGCTCCAGGTGCTCCTCGTGCGCGAAGTGGTGCACCGGCAGCAGCTCGACGGCGGTCACCCCGAGCCGGGTCAGATGGGCGATGGCCGCCGGGTGCGCGAGACCGGCGTACGTACCGCGCAGCTCCGGCGGAATGTCCGGGTGCGCCCGGGTGAAACCGCGCACGTGCAACTCGTAGATCACCGAGTCCGACCAGGGCGTCTTCGGCCGGTGGTCGTCCTCCCAGTCGTCGTCATCGTCGACCACGACGCCCTTGGGGACGTACGGCGCCGAGTCGCGGTTGTCGCGCACGGTGTCGGCGACCTGCCGCTCGGGCCAGTCGCGGACGTGCCCGTACACCTCGGGGACCAGCGTGAAGTCGCCGTCCACCGCCCGCGCGTACGGGTCGAGCAGCAGCTTCGCCGGATTCCAGCGGGCGCCGGTCCACGGGTCCCAGCGACCGCCGACCCGGTAGCCGTACCGCTGGCCGGGCAGCGCGTCCGGTACGAAGCCGTGCCATATCTCATGGGTCAGCTCGGTCAGCGGCGCCCGCGTCTCGGTGCCGTCCGCGTCGAACAGGCACACCTCGACGGACTCCGCCCCGCCCGCCCACAGCGCGAAGTTGGTGCCCGCGCGCCCGCCGGGACCGGCGTGGAAACGCGCGCCGAGCGGCTGCGCCGAGCCGGGCCACACGGTCGCGAGCCGCGGCGCCACCCGCCGGTCCGACGCACCGGACGGCAGCGATACGGAAGCCACCGGCGGATTCCGCGGTACGGCCGGGGCGAGTGCGACAGACGGGTCCCGCGGTACGGCCGGGCCCGGCACCGGCGACGGCGGCGGTACGGTCGCCACCCCCGGATCGCCTGCGGGCAGCGGAAGACCCTCCGGGCGTCCCACGACGCCGTGTTCGCGTGTCTCTGACACGTGTATGCCTCCCGCGGCTCCGAAGGACCGAGCTGTGACCAGGTGCGCTGTGCCGGCAGGGCGGGCCGGGTCCGTACCGTACGCCGGGTGTCCCTCCCCGCGTCGACGGCCGTTTCCCCGCACCCGCTGCTCCATTCATTCCCACCGGGGGGTACGGAGTCACACGGTTGATCGGTGCACGTGCCGGCGGACAGCGCGTTTCCCCGGCGGCGGTCGTCTCGTTGACGGTGCGTGAAGACAGCGGTGAGGCGCGTGCTGCGCGCGGGTGCGGGAGTGGTACTGGGTGCGACGCTGATCGCGGGCTGCGGGGGACCGGGCGGGTCCGGCGGGTCCGGCGGGACGGGCGGGGGTGACGACCGGGCGCCGAGCGCCACGTCGACCGACACCTCGACCGCCGTACCGGACGTCTCGCAGGCGGCCATCACCGTATCGCCCGGCGACGGCGCGAAGGACGTACCCGCCAGCGGGACGCTGCGCGTCACCGTCGGCCAGGGCAAGCTCACCGGGGTCACCGCCAAGAGCGCGGACGGCACCCCCGTGCCCGGCACCCTCGCCGCCGACGGCAGCGGCTGGAAGCCCACCGGACGCCTCGCGCTGGCCACCCGCTACACCGTCGACGCCTACGCGGTCGACGAGCAGGGCCGCCCGGCCGCCAAGCACGCCGACTTCACCACCCTCGTGCCGCAGCACACCTTCATCGGCTTCTTCACCCCGGAGAACGGCTCGACCGTCGGCGTCGGCATGATCGTCTCGCTGAGGTTCAACCGCCCGGTCACCGACCGCGCCGCCGTCGAACGCGCCATCACGGTCACGTCCGTACCCGCCGTCACCGTCACCGGCCACTGGTTCGGCGGCCAGCGGCTCGACCTGCGCCCCGCCGACTACTGGAAGGCCGGCACCCGCGTCACCCTCCACCTGCGGCTGCGCGACGTCCAGGGCGCGCCCGGCGTCTACGGCACCCAGTCCAAGGACGTGCGGTTCACCATCGGCCGCGACCAGCGCAGCACCGTGGACGCGGTGGCGCACACCCTGGTCGTCCGGCGCGGCGGCGCAGTCGTGCGCACCCTCCCCGCCTCGACCGGCGCGCCCCAGCACACCACGTACGACGGCGTGATGGTCATCGCCGAGAAGCACGCCGTCACGCGCATGAACGGCCAGACGGTCGGCTTCGGCGGCGAATACGACATCCCGGACGTCCCGCACGCGATGCGGCTGACCAACTCCGGCACCTTCGTGCACGGCAACTACTGGTCGCCCGCCGGGGTCTTCGGCACCACCAACGTCAGCCACGGCTGCATCGGGCTGCGCGACGTCAAGGGCGGCAGCGCCACCAGCCCGGCGGGCTGGTTCTTCGACCACTCCCTGGTCGGCGACCCGATCCGCGTGACCAACTCCCATGACCGCACGGTCGCCGCCGACAACGGGATGGGCGGCTGGAATCTCAGCTGGGCCCAGTGGCAGGCGGGTTCCGCGCTGTAGCGGCGGCCCCGCCCGTCCCGCGCGCGGGCTCGCCAGTCCGCCGCACCCGTCCCGCATGCGCGGGCTCCCCGTCCGCCGCCCCGTCCGCGCACGCGGGCTCGCCGTCCGCCGCCCCGTCCGCGCACGCGGGCTCGCCGTCCGCCGCACCCCCACTACACCCCCGACCGGCCCTGGTCCACAGCCATCTGGGACGGAACGGTGACAATCTCGTGAGCACTCGCGCTTGTTCCGTGTGATTGTCTTGCGCTGACCAGGGGAGTTCAGGTGTTCCGGGCGGTAGGGGAGAGCAAGAGTTGAAGCCGATATTGGCTGCGCCGGGTATCAGGAGAAACGTTCTGGTGCTGGCGCTCGGAGCGTTGCTGCTGATGGTCACCGCGTGCGGTGGCGGCGGTGGCGGCGGCAAGGCCGGCAGTGGGAACGGCTCCACGTCGGCCTCGAACGGCAAGGCGAACGCGTCGGACACGGTCGCCTCGACCGCCGTCGTGACGATCCTGCCGAAGGACGGCTCGACCGAGGTGTCGACCACGGGGACGCTGAAGGTCACGGCGCAGGGCGGCAAGCTCTCGTCGGTCGTCGTGAAGGACGACAAGGGCACGGAGGTGGAGGGCGCGATCTCCGCCGACGGCGCCGGATGGGTGCCGGCCGGGCACCTGGACACGTCCACGCAGTACTCGGTGGACGCGGTCGCCAAGGACGACGCGGGACGTGAGTCCGACAAGCACTCCAGCTTCACCACGGTCACCCCGAAGAACACCTTCGTCGGTTACTACACGCCGGAGGACGGTTCGACCGTCGGCGTCGGCATGGAGGTCTTCCTCAACTTCAACCGGCCGATCACGAACAAGAAGGCCGTCGAGGAAGGCGTCAAGGTCAGCGCGAGCCCGTCGGTCCCGGTCGCCGCGCACTGGTACGGCGACCAGCAGCTCTACATCCGCCCGCAGGAGTACTGGGCGGCCGGTACGAAGGTCACGCTGAGCCTCAACCTCAACGGTGTCGAGGGCGCCCCCGGCGTCTACGGCAAGCAGCACAAGGACGTCCACTTCACCGTCGGCCGCCGCCAGGTGAGCATCGTGGACGCGGCCAAGCACACCATGACCGTCTACCGCGACAACAAGGTGCTGCGCACCATCCCGATCTCCTCGGGCGCGCCGGACCACACCACGTACAACGGCAAGATGGTCATCTCCGAGAAGTACGTGACCACCCGGATGAACGGCGACACGGTCGGCTTCGGCGGTGAGTACGACATCAAGGACGTGCCGCACGCCATGCGGCTGACCACCTCGGGCACCTTCATCCACGGCAACTACTGGGCCGCGACCTCGGTCTTCGGCAACAGCAACACCAGCCACGGCTGCGTGGGTCTGCACGACGTGCGCGGCGCGGGTGACGCGAGCACCCCCGCGGCCTGGTTCTACAACCAGTCGATCATCGGTGACGTGGTGCAGGTGCAGAACTCCAAGGACAAGACGGTCCAGTGGTACAACGGCCTCAACGGCTGGAACCTCCCCTGGAGCGAGTGGACGTCCTGACCGGGTTCCGCATCAGGTTCCGCATCGGGTTCCGCCCGTGTGAGGCACCGCACGTGAGCCGCGACGGCCCGCCCCTGACCTGGGGCGGGCCGTCCGTCGTACGCTCGCCCGTATGACTGTGACCTTTGAAGTCGACGAAGGCGTCGGCACCGTCCGGCTCGACCGGCCGCCCATGAACGCCCTGGACTCCGGCACGCAGGACCGGCTCAAGGAGGTCGCCGAGGAGGCGGCGCGGCGTCCCGAGGTACGGGCCGTGGTGGTGTGGGGCGGGGAGAAGGTGTTCGCGGCGGGCGCGGACATCAAGGAGATGCAGGCCATGTCGTACGAGGACATGGTCGACCGCTCGCGGGCGCTCCAGGAGTCCTTCACGGCGGTGGCGCGGATTCCGAAGCCGGTGGTGGCGGCCGTGACCGGTTACGCGCTCGGCGGCGGCTGCGAGCTGGCACTGTGTGCCGACTACCGGATCGCGGGCGAGAACGCGAAGCTCGGACAGCCGGAGATCCTGCTCGGTCTGATCCCGGGCGCGGGCGGCACCCAGCGGCTGTCCCGGCTGGTCGGTCCCTCGCGCGCCAAGGACCTGATCTTCACCGGCCGGATGGTGACGGCGCGGGAGGCGCTGTCGCTGGGTCTGGTGGACGAGGTCGTCCCGGCCGACGAGGTGTACGCGCGGGCGCGGGCCTGGGCGGAGCGGCTGGCGCGCGGTCCCGCGTACGCGCTGCGGGCCGCGAAGGAGGCCGTCGACGCGGGTCTCGAAACGGATCTGGAGACCGGGCTGACGATCGAACGCACCTTGTTCGCGGGGCTGTTCGCCACGGCGGACCGCGAGACGGGGATGCGCAGCTTCGTCGAGGACGGACCGGGGAAGGCCACCTTCCGCTGAGCCCGCGGATGCTGACGCGTGGTCAGCCGGGGACGGCGATCCGACGCACATGCGGCTGAGCGTCGAACGGGTGCTCGGCTGACAGCGCGTCAGAGGTGACGCAGGGTGCGCGGCTCACCTTAAGGCAACCTTATGCCAGCCTTAAGGAATAGGAGGCCGCCACCATCCGCTGTGATGGTTGCATATGTCAACTCCACTGATCAGCAGGGCCGTTGTGGGGTGTTCTGTGCCCAGGGCATATGCCTAGTCACAGGTGTGGGGCGGCGTACTCCGTCGGACGAATTCCTCCGGTTACCCCTCGGAGCGCTGCAATTGCAGCCATCATGAAGTCATGGCGGGCCGGGGAGCATCTGAGCAGCCGCAGCGGGTGGACACCGCCGCGGGTGCGGTTCCCGTTCTCACCGACGACACGGCGGCCAAGGCCCTCGATCTGTACGGCGACCCGTCCGTCCAGGAGGTCCATCTGACCTCCCGTCCCGAATCCGCCTCCACCGCCCGGCGCCTGGCGCTCTCCGTGGTACGGGTCTGGGGCCTCCCGCAGTTCGCCGACACCGTGGAACTGCTCGTCTCCGAACTCGTGGGCAACGCCGTACGGCACACCGGGGCGCGGACGTTCGGGCTGCGGATGCACTGGCGCCGGGGCTGGGTCAGGGTCGAGGTGCGGGACCCCTCGCGGGCGCTGCCCTGCCTGCTGCCGGTCCGCGGCCTGGACGCCAGCGGCCGGGGCCTGTTCCTGGTGGACAAGCTCTCCGACCGCTGGGGTGTCGACCTCCAGCCGCGCGGCAAGACGACGTGGTTCGAACTGCGGGTCCCGGAGCGGTAGTTCGCGCCCGGCGCGGGAGTCGGGGCCGTCGTGCGGGGGCGTCGGGGCCGTACCGCCGTGACCGGCCCGGACATTGTGAAGAGGCCCTTCGCGTCGTGGTAACGACTGCGCAAGGGCCTCTTCGAACCGCCGCGAAGCAAGGGGGGTGTGGTTCGCGGCGTCTGTGGAACGGCCGAGCGCGGGTCGGTGCGGGCCGTTGAGAAGACTCTGGCACGCAGTGCCAGGCATGGTCAAACGCGCATATGGCTCACATCTGGACAAAAGAGGCATTGCGCCGCGCAAAGCAAGGGTGATGTGCGCCACCCGCCTTGTAAACCATGGATAAGTACGTTCATCTTCTTCTAATGATCGGGACCCTCGGGTATGTGGGGGGCGCGCCCCTGAGGAGGGGTGGGGGTAGCCCCCACACGCAATGGGGGACACACCTGATGGGCCCGCGCGCGGCCGTGCGGAAGAGTCGGTGACACGACGACGGGCGCCCTCAGCGGCCGTCAACGACACAGGAGTTGACCATGGCCGCCAGCACGGCGATCACCGGCCGGGCGGCCATCGCGTCCCCGTCCTCGCGCACCGCGGCCCTCGCCTCCTTCGTGCGGTTCGTGCTGTGCGGCGGCGGAGTCACCGTCCTCGCCAGCGGCGTCCTCCTGCTGATCGGCGACAGCGTCCCCCTCGCCCTGTCCAACGCCGTCGTCACCATCGGCTCCACGGTCCTGGCCACCGAACTCCACGGCCGCTTCACCTTCGGCCGGGGCGGCGCCACCTGGTCCGACCACTGCGCCTGCGCGCTCACCGTCCTGCTGTCGTACCTCTTCACCACCGGGGCGCTGCTCGCCTACGCCTCCGTGTATCCGTCCGGCGACGCCCTCACCCGGCAGGGCGTCTACATCGCGGCCTCCGCCCTCGCCGGCCTCGGCCGCTTCCTGCTCCTGCGGCTCGTCGTCTTCCGGCCGGCCCGCGGCGGTGTCCGGCTCGGCCGCGCGGCGGTCGCCGTCGCGGCCTGACGCCCGACCGGTGACGGCTGAGCGCGGGCTACGCGGTGGCCGCCGCCGTACGGGCGAGGGCGGCGGCCTCGCCGCGGGAGGCGACACCGAGCTTGGCGAGGATGTTGGCGACGTGGAATTTCACGGTGGACTCGCTGATGTGGAGGGCGAGGGCGATCTCGCGGTTGCGGCGCCCGAGGGCGAGCTCTTCGAGGACCTGCCGTTCCCTCGGATGGAGGGCGTCCAGCGGCCCGGCCGCAGCGGGGGCGGCCGGGAGGTCGGGGGACAGCGGCAGGGTGACGGTGAGGGTGGAGCCCCAGCCGGGCAGGGCGTCGAGGACGAGCCGCCCGCCGAGCGCCGTGAGCCGGTCGGTGAAGCGGTGGACGGCGAGCGCCTCCGGGGCGAGCAGGCCGGGCCCGTCGTCGCGTACCAGCACGCGGAGCGTGTCCTCGTCGAGCTGCCAGCTCACATGGAGCCGCCCCAGGCCGCCCTGCTCCAGCATGGCCAGGACGGCCCCGCGTACCGCCGCCCGCGCGCCGTGGGCCACGTCGGCGGCCAGCGTACGGCGGGAGGCGGGAGGGCGCAGGTCCAGCTCGACGGGGCTGTAGCGCAGCAGCGGGCGCAGCTCGGCGGTGAGACGGCCGAAGGCGGCGTCCGCGGGCTCCTCGCTCAGCTCCCGGTCCAGGTCGGCGCCCGCGCGCAGGTCGATCAGGGCCGCGACGGCCAGGTCCACGGCGCCGCGCCGCGCGGCGGTGTCGTCCAGCGACGCGGCGCGCAGCGTACCGAGGATCGCCGACAGCACCGAGGAGTGCGCGTCGGTCAGCTCCGCGATGGCCCGCGCCCTGGCCGCGGCGGCGGCCCGCGAACTGGCCGCCTGCGTCGGTCCTGCCTCCGCCATCCGGCGCTCCTGGTTGACGGTGACCAGGTCCCACAGGCCCTGCGCCACCGCCGTGACGTCGGCGTCCAGCGGCTCGGCCGAGGAGCGTACGGCGACCAGCAGCGGGCCCGCGCCCGCGCCCGTGTCGGCGGCCTCGGTGGTCTCGGCGGGCTCGGCGAACTCACGCGTGGAAGCGACGGCGAGCACCGGGTGCGGCGCCCCGGCCAGCACCGCCTCGCCCTGCCAGGGCGCGCCCGCCGTCACCCGCCCGGCCAGGCGCGTCAGTTCGGCGCCGGTGATCCGGCCGGTCAGCTCCTCATCGCCGAAGGCCGCCGTCGGAGTGAACGTGCAGACGGCGCTCCGCCGGGCGACCGCCCGGTGCGGCACCAGGTCGGTCAGCACCTCCGACAGCCGCCGCATGGTGTCGGGCAGCGGTGCGCGGGTGACGACCAGGGCCCGCGCGAGGGCGTCCTGCGGGCGGATTCCGTCATGGCTCGGCATGCCTCCCGAGCGTACGGCGGCGATGATGGGCGCGGACTGTCCTTTCGGCCGGGCGGAACCGTCCGAACGGCGGGCCGGGTCGGCGGCGGCCCGCGGCGATGCTGGGAAGTGCCCTGAAGGACCCCGGGGAGTGCCGGGGACACCCGGGGAGTTCCCCGGGACACCCGGGGAATGCCCGGGGATGCCCGGGGAACGCCTAGGAGGTGCCGGCGGAACGCCCGGGGAACGCCGCCGTCGCACCAGGGCGCCGCGTCTCCTCGGGCGCCCGCCAAGGCAATTGCTTCAGGTTTCCGAATGTTCTCGAATATTTCCGAGCCCTCCGAAGGATTGTGAACCCATGACGAAGTCCATCGCCTTCACCGAATACGGCTCCGCGGACGTGCTGCGGGCCGTGGACACCGACGTGCCGGAGCCGGGCCCCGGCCAGGTGCGGATCACGGTGCGCACGGCGGGCGTGAACCCGCTCGACAGCAAGATCCGCGCCGGTTACATGGAGCAGGTCTTCCCCGTGGACTTCCCGCATGTGCCGGGCCTTGAGGCGGCGGGTGTCGTCGAGGCGCTGGGCGAGGGCGTCGAGGGCCTGGCGGTCGGCGACGACGTCTTCGGCCAGACCGCCACCGGCGCCTACGCCGAGCGGGCGCTCGCCGAGGTCGCGAAGGTCGCCCTCAAGCCCGGCACGCTGAGCTGGGAGCAGGCGGCGGCGCTTCCGGTCGCGGCGGAGACCGCGTACCGCGCGCTCGACATGCTCAAGGTGCGGCCCGGCGAGACGCTGCTGATCCACGGCGCGGCGGGCGGCGTCGGCACCGTCGCCGTACAGTTCGCGGTCGCGCGCGGCGTCAAGGTCGTCGGCACGGCGAGCGAGGCCAACCACGAGCACCTGCGGGCGCTCGGCGCGGTCCCGGTCGCCTACGGGGACGGGCTGGTGGAACGGGTGCGGGCCGCCGCGCCCGAGGGGATCGACGCGGCGCTCGACGCGGCCGGGCGGGGCGACGCGCTCCAGGCGTCGGTCGAGCTGACCGGCGGCACCGAGCGGGTGCTGTCCATCGCGGACGCGCCGGGCGCGGGCAAGCTCGGCGTCCGCTTCACCTCGGGCGCCGAGGGGTACTACGGCGAGCCCGCCTTCGCGGAGGCGCTGGCGCTGTTCGCCGCGGACAAGCTGACCATCGCCGTCCACGAGGTGTTCCCGCTGGAGGCGGCGGCCGACGCGCAGCGCGCGAGCGAGGCCGGGCACCTGACCGGCAAGATCGTGCTCAAGGTGTCCGAGGGCGTCTGACGCGCGGACCCGGGGACGCGGCGTGACGGCGGGCGGTACGGGCGGGCTCCGTACCGCCCGCGGCCGTGCCGCCCGCCGCCGTGTGGCCCGCGATCCCTGTGGGTTCCCCGGCCCTCGTGGAGTCCCCAGCCCTTGTGAGGTCCCCGGCCCCTGTGAGGTCCCCGGCCCCTGTGAGGTGTCCGGCCCTTGTGAGGTCCCCGATTCCTGTTAAGTTAGGGCACCCTAACCTTAATGATCAGAGGGAGTCAGGGTGAGCAGCGAGGTCTTCAGGGACGCCTGGGGCATCCCCCACCTCCGCGCGGACAGCGCCCGCGAACTCGCCTTCGCTCAAGGCCGGAACGCCGCCGTCGACCGGGCCTGGCAGCTGGAGACCGAACGGCACCGTGCGGAGGGCGGCACCGCCGCGTTCCTCGGCGCCGACGCCGTCGAGTGGGACCGCTTCGCCCGCCGCGCGCTGCTCGCCGACACCGCCCGCCGCTGCCACGCCCGGCTCGACCGGGACACCGCGCGGTGGGTCGCCGCGTACGTGGAGGGCGTCAACGCCGGGCTGCCCCAAGGCGCGGCGCAGGCACCGGAGTTCGCCGCCACCGGCCTCGCACCCGGCCGCTGGCAGCCCTGGACGCCGCTGGCCGTCTGGCTCTCCACCCACATCCTCTTCGCGGGCTTCCCCGCCAAACTCTGGCGGTACGAGGCGGCCCGGCGGCTCGGCCCGGACGCCGTCGCGGTCTTCGCCACCGACGGGCCCGGCACCGCGGGCAGCAACGGCTGGCTGATCACCGGGGACCGCACCGCCACGGGCGCGGCGCTCCTCGCGGGCGACCCGCACCGCTTCATCGAGGCACCGGGCGTCTACCAGCAGATCCGCCTGGCCTGCCCGGAGTTCGACGTCGTCGGCCTCGCCGTCCCCGGCGTCCCTGGCCTCGCCCACTTCGGCCACACCGGCCGGGTCGCCTGGGCCATCACCAACGCCATGGCCGACTACCAGGACCTCTACCGCGAACACCTGCGCCGCGCCCCCGACGGCTCCGTCCGGGCCCTCGGCCCCGACGGCTGGGAGCCCGCCGCTTCCCGTACCGAGACCGTCGCCGTCGCGGACGCCGACCCCGTCCGCGTCGAGATCGTCGAGACCGCACGCGGCCCGGTGATCATCGGCGGCCCCGACGCGCCGGGGAACCCCGACGCGCCCGAGACCGCCGCCGCGCCCGAGACCCCCGCCGCGTCGGACGGCGGCGCGTCGGACGGCGGCGCGGACACCATCTGGAACGCCGTCAGCCTGCGCTGTCCCGCCCGCGCGGGAGCCGAACTCGGCTTCTCCGCACTGCCGTCGCTGCTGCGCGCCACCACCGTCGGCGACGTCGACCGGGCGCTGGACGGCTGGGTCGAGCCGGTCAACGTCGTGCAGGCCGCCGACACCGAGGGCGGCCTCCTGCACCGGACGGCGGGCCGGGTGCCCGTACGGCATCCGGACAACTCCCTGTACGCCGTGCCCGCGTGGCGGAAGGAGCACGCGTGGACCGGCGCCTACGCGCCCCTGCCGCGCGCCGACGTCCGCGACGGCCTCGCGGTGATGGCCAACGCGCGCGAACTGGCCGCCCCGCTCGGCACCGAATTCGCCGCGCCGCACCGCGCGCGCCGCATCCGCCGCCTTCTGGCATCCGCCGACGACTGGACGGCGGACGGCATGGGGGCGATCCACACCGACGTCCATCTCGGCTCCGCCCGCGCCCTGTTGGACCTCGTGGCCGCCCTCCAGGGCCCTGACACGCCGCCGCTGAGTCCCGCGGCCTCCGCTCTCGGCGCGCGACTCCTGCGCTGGGACCGGCGAATGGCGGCCGAGAGCACTGACGCCGCGTCATACGCCCTACTGCGGGCGGCGGTCGTCCGCGGTCTCGCCGCGCACCCCGCGCTCGCCCCGCTGGCCGAACTCGTCCATCTGCCGTCGTATCCCGCGACGTTCACGCCGTGGCTGGCACTGGTGCCCCGGGTGGCGTTCGCGCTGGAGACGCTGCTGGGCGGCGGGCTCATAACCGCGCGGGACCGGGCCGCGATCGTACGGGCCGCGCTGGAGGAGACGGCGGGGGCCGGTGCGGGGGAGGCGGGTGCGGGGGAGCGGACCTGGGGGGAACTGCACCGGCTCGCGCCCTGGCAGGCGCTGCCGCCCGACGCGTACGGGCACGCGCCCGAGGTGTGGCCGAGGCTGGCGGGGGACCACGACTGCGTGCTGTCCACGTCCAGCGTCCCCGGCATCACCCACCACAGCCTGCGCGGGCCCGCCGCCCGCTACGTATGGGATCTGGCCGACCGTGAGAACAGCCGGTGGGTCGTGCCCTTCGGAGCGAGCGGAGTGCCCGGCGGCCCGCACCACCGCGACCAGCTTCCGTACTGGCTGCGCGGCGACCTCGTCCCCGTGGTCACCGACTGGACCCGACTCACCAGGGAGACCTCTGTGCCCGAAGCCCCCGAAGCCCCCGAAGCCCCGAAAGCACCCGAAGCCCCCGAAGCGCCTGCCGCTGGCCCCGCTGGAGCCGCCGCCTTTCACGGGCCGCCCGCCGGCTTCGGGACCGTCCGCTTCGTGCCCGTCGACCCCGACCGGGACATCGGCCTCATCCACGCGTGGGTCACCCAGGCGCGGGGCCGGTTCTGGGGCATGGGCGACGCGACCCGCGACCAGGTGCGCGAGATCTACGCCTTCCTGGACTCGCTCGACACCCACCACGCCTATCTGGTCCGCCGCGACGACCGCCCCGTGGCCCTCTTCCAGACCTACCAGCCGGAGGCCGACCCCATCGGCGACTTCTACGAGCGGCTGCCCGGCGACGTCGGCGTCCACGTCTTCGTCGGCCCCATCGACCCCGGCGCCGAACGCGAACCCGACTACACGCGGCACCTGTTGAGCGCCCTCCTCGCCCACGTCTTCGCCGACCCCGCCTGCCGCCGTATCGTCGCGGAACCCGACGCCCGCAACACCCGCGCGATCGACCGTCTCCTCAGCACCGGCTTCACCCTCGGCCCCCGCGTCGAACTCCCGGACAAACCCGCTCAGTTCGTCTTCCTCACACGCGACTTGACCACTGATTGACCAAAAGAAAGCCGATACCGCGACCGGGAACCCTTCAGGTGGCGTGAAACGTCTCTACTGATGATCAGCTGTTGATCACCGGTTCACCACCCGTGAACACCACCCGCTGAACACCACGCGCCGACGGGGGAATTGACGCATGGGTCGTCCGAGCGACTGGCACATACTCGACATGGATCGCGATCCGGTTCCGGGTGACGCGTCGCGGGTGAAGACGTTGTCGCGGCAGTTGCACGAGTTCGCGGACGATGTGGGCGGCGCGCTGCGGCTGGTGAAGGGGATGCAGTCGGAGGACGCGATCCTGGCGTGGGCGGGGCTGTCGGCGGACGCGTTCCGGGAGGAGTTCGGGTCGACGCCGAAGAACCTCGACAAGCTGCATACGTCGTACCGGATCGCGGCGGAGGCGCTGGAGTCGTACTGGCCGGATCTGGAGCACGCGCAGTACCAGGCGGACCGCGCCCTGGCCGACGGGCGCACGGCGCATGCCCGGCTGGTCTCCGCGCAGAGCGGTCTGAACGGTGCGCAGGACTGGGTGCACACGGCCACGTCGACCGCCGACTCGTACGATCCGGCGAAGAACCACGGCGCGACCGTCCCGCCGCCCGATTCGGACCAGGTCCGCCAGGCCACCCGTGACCTGGCCGCCGCCAAGGCCCGTCGGGCCGACGCCCAGCAGGCCGTCTCCTCCGCGCAGTCGGCGCTCGACGCGGCGAAGCGGCTGGCGGAGCAGGCGCGGGGTATGCGGGAGGACGCGGCGCGACGCACGGTGGCCAGGCTGCACGAGGCGTCGGACGCGGGGATCAGGAACCGGCACTGGTGGGAGAAGGCGGTCCACTGGGTCGCCGACCACTGGGACGAGATCATCACGGTCTGCAAGTGGATCGTGGCGGTCCTCGGCATCGTCGTGATGATCATCGGCGGCCCGCTCGCCTGGCTCGTCGTCGCCGCGGCGCTGCTCGTCCTTGCCGACACCGTCACCAAATACATCCAGGGCAAGGCCACTTTGTGGGACGTGCTCTTCGCCGTCCTGGACTGCGTCCCCATGACCAAGGGCCTGACCTCCCTCGGCAAGCTCGCCGAGCTCTACAAGGCGGGCGGCCTGCTCAAGATCGGTGCCCACGCGCTGGGTTCGGCCAAGGGCGCGCTCAAGAACATGGCATCGCTGATCCGGGACGGCGGCGAGGGTCTCCGGGCGATCACGGTCGCCTTCAAGGGCGGCGACCGGCTGCCCGGCGGCACCATTCCCTTCCGCGATCTGTCACCGAAGGCCAAGCAGTTGGTGAAGGCGCTGGAGGACGGCCACATCCAGATCCGCCCCGCCGAGGTGAATGTCACCCACCTCGCGGAACTCCAGAAATTCGCGGGTGTGGAACACGCCATCGTCCAGGGCCCCGGCGGTGAACTGCGGCTTTTCCGGGGCACGGAGATCGGCAGTTCCATTCCGAAGGACCTGCGCGGCCGGGGCTACAAGTTCACCGTCCACACCCACCCCGAGGACCGCATACCGGGGCCGCCGACCGATATCGAACGGGCCCGGGGAATGCGGAACAGTATGCAGTTCGACCTCGACAACAAGGCGAGCAGGCACGTGGAAGCCGTGGTCAGCCGCGACGGCAATGTCACGTTCTTCGACCACAACGGAATTATCGACGTGCCACAGGGGCAATATCCGCCGGGCGGTCCCATGAATGACCGCGGGTACGTGGTGAGAGTGCCTCATGTATAGTCGGCGTGAATCACCTTCAGCGACGGCATTGAGTGTGAGTACGGAGGATTCGGGCGCGATGAACGGACCCAACGCCTGCCAGTTCTGCGGACGTTATGTCCTCCAGGTGCCGGGCTGGACCACGTTCGTGAAGAGCTACCGAATGCTGCTGGCGCCCTGGGACCCCCAAGAGGTGTTCCTGGAAGGCTCCTTCCACCACTCGTGCCTGCGCACCTCCCCGTACCGGCGGGAGTTCCGCGCGGACGCGCTGCGGCAGCTCACCCAGGGCGACCACGACGTGGAGGTCGAGTTCGAGGGGCGGACCCGGCAGCAGCGCCGCCCGGGAATGGCCTTCACCGAGCAGGTGTTCTTCGGCGCGTCCGGCGAGCTGTTCCGCCATGCCAACGTCGACAGCTGGGTGTTCGTCGAGAAGGACGGCCCCTGGCATTTCCTCTCCGCCGACGACGTGCGGACGCTCGCCGCAGGGAGCCCGCTGCGGAAGTCCTCGGAAGCCGGTACGACACGGCTGCCGAGCGACCCCGGCGAATCCGTCGCCGAATGGACGCTGCCGGAACTGCTCGACTTCCTCGAAGTCCGCGACCTCTACCAGGAAGTGCTCGACCGGCTCGAACCCGAATACACCTTCTGGGAGTTCAACGCCATCGCGCCGAAATACTTCCTCGACTACTCGGTGGACTGCGTCCAGCCGCTCCCCGCCGAACTGGCCGCATTCTGCGCCACCTACACGTACCGCGCCCGCAGCCTGGACTGGGAGGACGGCGACGCATGAGCGAGGACCGGCTGGCGATACCGCTCGACCTGCTGGAGGACTTCGCCACGATGCTCGGGTCGATCACCAAGCGGCTCGACGACACGAAGGCGACCCTGCGGGCCTTCGAGGACGACATGGGCGACGGCAGCGTCGCCGGCGCGCTCGACCACTTCCAGTCCAACTGGAAGGACGGCAGGGGCGACATCCACAAGCAGCTCACCGGCCTGGAGAAGATGGCGACCACCGTGGTCAGCGAGATCCGCAAGGTGGACACCGACCTGGCCAAGCAGCTCGCCGACTCCACCGAGAGCGCCCCCGGCCCGCAGCAGGGGCCCGCCCCGCACGGCACGAAGGAATAGCCGGTCATGAACGAGAGCACGCCGGAAGCCCCCGCCGCCCCGCCGGTCGGTGTCTCCCTGTCCGTACCCGAGTCGTGGTGGGAGTTCGACGTACGGCCCGAGGGCCGCGAGGAGACCGTCCGCGCGCTGATCGACGCGCGCGTCCGGGCCGTCCCCGAACTGGCCCCGTACCGCAAGGACCTGGTCGCGCTGCTGCGCCGGATGGCCCGTGACGCCCATGACGCGGGGGCGCTCTACTGCGGCTGCATGGCCGAGAACTTCGAGGGCGTCCCGCTGACCGCGATGGTCACCGTCACCGTCGTGAGCGCCACCGGCTCCCAGGGCTCCACGCTGAGCACCGACCCGCGCGTCATCGCCGAGACGCTCAGGACGATCACGCCCCGCCGCGAAGGCGACGCCTGGCGGCGGGTCACCACCGTCGAGATCCCCGAAGTCGGCCTGTGCGCCCGCACGGTGGGCGTCGAGGACGTCCCCGTCGAGCAGGGCGACACCCGCACGGTCCGGATGGCGCTCACCCAGACCTACATCCCCGTTCCCGGCCGCCCCGCCGAGATCGTCCTCGTCTCCGGCGCCAGCCCCGTCCTCGACCTCGCCGAAGCGTTCCACGACATCTTCGACGCGGTGACGAGCACCTTCCGCTTCGCGACGGCGTAGGACACGCGGCGGTACGCGGCGAGGGCGGGCGGGCCCGGCAGGGGGTCCGCCCGCCCTGGTACGCGGGGGAGGCGTTCAGCTCTCCTGGAGGTGCGGGCTTCGGGCGGTGTCAGCTCCCGAAGACCTGGAAGTCCCAGAGGGAGTAGCCGTAGGCGGTGGCGCGTTGGGTGCCGTACACGCGGATGTAGCGGCCGGTGCAGTTGACGTTGAGGGTCTGGAGGCCGCCGGTGCCCGCCGTGGTGCTGTAGCAACTGGTCCAGTTGGTGCCGTCGTTGGAGACCTGGATCTGGAACGCCTTGGCGTAGGCGGCCTCCCAATTGAGCTTGACCTGGTTGACGGCGTGCGAGGCGCCGAGGTCGACGCGCAGCCACTGCGGGTCGCTGAAGGCGCTGGACCAGCGGGTGGTGGTGCTGTTGTCGACGGCGGCCGAGGCGGGGGTGCCCGCGTTCTCCGTGGAGGAGGCCGTCGCGGGCTTGTTCAGCGCCAGGTTGGTGCCGTTGGACGGCGGAGTGGTGCTGCCCGGGCCCTTGTTGTAGACGGCCACGTAGTCGATGTTCATCTGGCCGCCGCTGACGGTCGCCGCGTTGGGGCCGCCGCCGAAGGCGTCGGGGAAGCCGCCGCCCATCGCGAGGTCGTAGATGATGAAGAACGGGTGGTCCACCGCGTTGGCCCAGGTCGTGGCGTCGACCTGATTGGCGTTGACGGTGAAGTAGTTGGCGCCGTCCAGGTACCAGCGGATCTGCTCGGGCGAGACCGAGCGGTCGATCTGCACGGCGTAGGTGTGGTAGCCGGTCTGGCAGCCGGAGCAGGCGCGTTCACCGCTGCCGATGCCGGTGGACTCGTTGCACGGACCGCCGGGGTTGACGCCGCAGTGCAGCGTGCCGAACACCGAACTGCGGGAGTTGATGTCCTCCATGATGTCGACCTCGCCGGAGGTCGGCCATGTGGTGCCGGTGCGCAGCGTCGAGCCGAGCATCCAGAACGCGGGCCAGTAGCCGGCGCCGTTGGCGGTCGTCAGATTCGGCTGCTGGATCGACGACTGCATCATCACGACGCCGCCGGGAGGCGCCCCGAAGGACGACGACTGCGTCTCGATCCGGCCCGAGGTCCAGCCCGCGCGCGGGTCGCTGCCCGAGTGGAGGGCGCGCAGCACGAGATGGCCGTTGCCGTCCTGGAAGACATTGGACGTGCTGTTGGTCATCGTCTCGATCTCACCGGTGCCGAAGCTGCTGCCGGGGCCGGTGTCGTACTTCCAGTTGCCGCCGTCGACCCCGGTGCCCGAGGCGCCGTTGAAGTCGTCGCTCCAGGTGGTGGTGAAACCGGCCGGAGGGGCGGGTACGGCGGCGGGTGCGACGGCCGGGGCCGCCGCGGGGGTGGCCGCGCCGCCCGGGCTCGCCACCGCCGTCAGGCCGGCCAGGGCCAGCGCGCCGACGGCCAGTGCCGCGAGGCCGATCCGGGTGCGGGAGCGGCGCCCGCGGTGCGACGCGGCGCCGGCCGTACCGGCCCGGTCCTGAGGGTCGTGCCCGTGGTCCTGCTCTGGTGCGTGTCCGGTGGACATGCGAGATCTCCTGTCCCGACGAAGCGTTGTGGGGGGTGCGCCCGTGTGCGGAGTACGGCGTGACCGCCGCGTACCGCGTGACCGCCGTGTACGGCGGGGCCGTTGAGCGCGGCGTGACCGCTGGGTGCGGCGGGACCGCGCGTTACGGCGTAACCGTTTCCGGCGGCTCAGGGCGCGTGCGGGAGCGCTGACTGCGAGAGGCTGCCGTGTGGCATCGCGCTGCCTTCCGGCGTGGCGTGCATGAGGACTCCTGACCGGGTGGGGGGCCGTGTACAGGGTGGGGCACGCTCGTGAGAGCGCTCTCTCGAACAGGTAATGGTCTATAACTCCGCCATGCGCGCGTCAAGGCGTGGGGCAGGAAAGCCGGGCAGCGCGAAGGGGCGGACCCCGCCGGGCCCGCCCCTCACATGTGCCTCACGCGTCACTCAGCCGTACGACGACCTGCGACGACGTGACGCCGTACGAATGACGACCTGCTACGGCTTGATCTTGACGACCTGCGGGTCGTGGTCGCTCGTCTGGTTGGCGAACTCCGAGTTGATGTGCACCACGTCGTAGTCGACGTGCTTCAGGCTGGGGCTGACCAGGATGTGGTCCAGGACCTGGGAGTTGCCCTCGTACACGTAGGAGTAACGCTCGTCCTTGGGCAGGGTGTTGACCAGGTCGGTGAGGACCGTGCCGTTGCCGGTGAGGGCCTGGGCGGCGGGCGAGAACTGGTAGTCGTTCAGGTCGCCGAGGACCACGACGTTGGCGTTGCGGTCGGCCTTCTCGAGCTGCTGCACGAAGTCGTGCTCCAGGATCGCCTGGCGGTTGCGCTGCACCTCCGAGCTGCGGACCGGCGGCTGGAAGCGGCTGTCGATGCCCTGGTCGCCGCCCTTGCTGTTGAAGTGGTTCGCGATCACGAACAACTTCTCGCCGCGGAAGGTGAATTCGCCCACCAGCGGCTTGCGGCTGCTGTTCCACGCCGGGTCGGTGGGCGCGATGCGGCCGGGGGAGACGGTCAGCGCGGTCTTGGAGCCGGTGCCGGTGATGCCCACCGCGGTGGTGGAGTCGCCGCCGGGACGGTCGACGAAGCTGACACGGTCGGGGTTGAACAGGAACACCGAGCGGATGTTGCCGCCGGGCTCGCCGCCGTCCTTGTCGTTGACCGGGTCGATCGAGCGCCACTGGTAACTCGGGCCGCCCGCCGCCTTGATGGCGTCGGTCAGCTTGGTCAGCGTCTTGTCCGCGGCGACCGTGCCGTCGTCGGTGGCGCCGTTGTTGTCCTGGATCTCCTCCAGCGCCACGATGTCGGGCGAACGGAGGTTGGTGACCAGGCCCTTGGCGAGCGCGTCGAACTTCGACTGCGGGTTGCCGGGCGCCAGGTTCTCCACGTTGTACGTGGCGATGGTCGCCTGGTCCGACTTGGCCTTGTCGGTCACCTCGGGCTTGAGGCCACCGCTCTTGACCGTGCCGATCGTGCGCGCCTGGACGGCGAAGGTGCCCGCGTACTGGTTGTAGTCCAGCGGACCCGCCGTCGTACCGCGCAGCGTGTCGCCGACGTTCGCCACCGGGAACGCCTGCGTGGCGGTCGGGATGAGCGACTGCACCATCAGGCGGCCGGAGTTGGGCTGGTCGTAGCCCGTGTAGAGGGTGCCGCCGCGCTTGGTCTTGTTCTGGTCCGCCTTGACCGTCACCCACAGCTCGGAGTACGGGTCGGTGGCGCCGACGACGCGGCTGTCACCGATCTGCACGTTCATGCCCTCGAGCGAGGCGAAGAGGTCGAGCGCGTACTCGTCGGGACGCAGCGGCAGGTTCTCGATCGTGCCGCCGCCGACGGCCGGGACGAACGCGTCGGGGACGCTCTTCTTGTCCAGGACGACGGGCGCGGGGAGCGCGTTGCCGTGCGAGACCACCGTGGCGGCGGCCTTGGTCAGCTCGGTCACCGGCTGGCCGCCGGCGGAGGTGCCGCCCGGGTAGTAGTCGGAGACGGTGCCCGCGAGCGAGACGCTGTCGCCGACCGCGACGGTCGGGGTGACCGAGCCGGTGAAGACGTAGATGCCCTCGCTGGTACGGGGGTTGGCGTCCGGCGTCGGGTCCTGCACCCAGTAGCCCTGCGAGGAGCCGAAGGAGCGGACGCCGATGACGATGCCGGTCACGCCGGTGACCGCCTTGCCCGCGAGCGGGGAGAGCCGGGTGTCGCCCTGGATGTCGTGGATCTTCGCCTCGACGCCGGTCGGGGGCGAGGTGGGCGGCGTGGTCGGCGGGGTGGTGGGGGGCGTCGTCGGGCCGCCGCCGTCACCCGCGGCGCCCGGAGTGGGCGCGCCCGCGGTGAAGTCCGCCGCGTTGTCGTCGGTGTCCGTCAGGGCGGGGCGCGCCACCGAGTCGGTGTTGCTCGCCCCGGCCGCCGGGCCGTTGCCCTCGAACACCGCGGCGGTGCCGTAGCCGACCAGGTCGCGGATGGTGCCGTCGGCGGCGCAGTCCGCCTTCGTCACGCAGGTCAGCGGGTCGGTGCCGTGCACAAGGGCGACCGTTCCCGTCGTACCGGACATGTTGATGGCGCCGACCACGTTCGGCGACGGCAGCGCCGTCGTCCCGCCGGTGCCCGCGGCCTCCTGCACCAGATACCGCGCGCCCGCGCCGAGCGACCCGGTCAGCGGCGTCACCTGCCACTTGGACGTCGGCGTCGGCGCGCCCGGCAGGTACTGCACGCTGTACCCGCTCAGGTCCAGCGGAGCGCTGCCCGAGTTGGCCAGCTCGATGAAGTCGTTCGTATACGTGGCACCGGAGTTGCCGCCGCCGCCGTACACCTCGGACACCATCACATCGGCGGACGGCGTCGCGAAGGCGGTGTGCACGCCGACCGCGGCCAGCACCACAGCGCCGGCTATCCCGATCGTGACCAGCCGCTTGCGGTTCCCGGCAGTACCGGGTCTGTCAGGGCGGGGCTCTGCCCCAGAGATGTGCGACACCGGTGAGGGTCTCCTTCGTGCGGTGTGTTGAACGCGATGAATACGTCGTGTTTCCACGTCTCATGACGGCACATCACCATGAGCCGGAATGAGCGATCCGGCTCAAGATACGCGCGTAGACCCCGCCGTAGAAGGAGCCGAGAGGTTAAATCTGCGTAGTTCCCGACGACGCTTTCCCGTACCGCCGATCAGTCCCCCCGCCCAGTGCTACCGCCAGGACCGCGGCTGTGCCGACGGGCGAGAGTCGCCGCGTGCCGCTTTCCGGCCTCTTCGGCGAGGACGGCGCGCAGCTTCTCGCGCCTGCGCCCGCGGGTCTTCACCGCGTGGCAGTTCGGGCACAGGGCGACCATGTTGCTCGGGTGGTCGCGTCCGCCGAGCTGGAGGTCGACGACGTGGTCGATCTCCACTATGGCCGCGCCGCTCGGTGTCGTGTCCGCGGGCTGGCCCGTGCAGCCGGGGTTCTCGCAGAGTCCGCGGCAGCGCTCGAGGACGGCCTGACGCGCCGCGCGCGACCGGACGTAGCGCTCGGTGGTGGTGCTCACGCGGCCGGTCCCGCGCCGCTTCTCGTGGTGCTCGGCGGCGCGGCAGAGCCGGTCGTAACCGGCCGCGAGGACAACGGGGTCGGGGGTGAAGCGTTCCGCGCCCTCGGCGACCTGGCCGTCCTGATACGGCTGACGGTCCTCATGCGGCCCGGTTCCGTACCGTTCGGTCTCGTGGGTCTCGTGGGTCTCGTGGGTCTCGTGGGTCTCGTCGGGCACGTCGACTTCGTCGTCATCGAGCCCGACCTCGCGCAGGAGCGGGCCGGGGTCGACGTCCTGGTAGTACGTGTCCACCAGCGTGTCGACGACGACGGCCCGCGCCTCGCCCGACCGGCGCAGCAGGTCGTACACGGCCTCGGTCAGACCGCCCGACGGCTGCTGCTCGGCGAACCAGCGCGCCAGCGTCGCATCACCGTGCGCGGGCGGTACGGCGCCCGAGTGGCCGGACAGCTCCCACAGCCCCGCGCGGTACAGCGCCGCCACCGGGTAGTCGGCCCGCGGCCGCTCGCCCCGCGTCCCGCGCCGTTCGAGCAGCCCGCCCAGCTCCTCCTCGACGCGGCTCCACGGCAGCACCCGCGCGCGCCCCCGCCCCGCCCGCCCGAGCGCCCAGAGCAGCGTCATGGGCTGGTACAGCAGCGGGGCACCTTGCGCCTTGTTCACCTTCAACCGCCCTATGCGGCCGACGAGTTCGCCGTACGCGCCCAGCAGGACGGCGTTGTCGTCGGACCCGGCCCCGGCCCCGCTCGCGGCTTCGGCCCCGACTTCGACTTCGACTTCGACTTCGACTTCGACTTCGGCCTCGGCCTCGGCTTGAGCTTCGACCACCGTGTAGCCGAGCGCGCGGAGCACGCCGACGGCGGCGGCCAGCCCGCCGGAGAAGTCGGCCGGGGCGAGGGGCTGCCGGCCGGGGAGGTAGCCGTGGGCCACGCCCACGATCGCCTTGGAGTCGTACCGCTCTCCGTCGTGCAGGAGGAAGTAACGCAGCGCGGGGCGGAAGCCGTACGTCCGCAGGAACGCGTCGCGGCCGAGCCGGTCGAACTCCTCGATCGCCCGGCTGATCTCCGTACGGGTGACGTCGCTCGGTGCCATGGCGGAAGGGTAAGGGGTGCGAACGGCCACGGGCGGGCCCGGCGGGGTCAGGGTCAGGGGCGGGGCCCGGGTCAGGCGATGGTGACGGTGATGCCGGCTTCTTCGAAGGCGGCGGCGGTTTCCGGGGGGATGGCCTCGTCGGTGATGAGGGTGTCGATGGTTTCGAGGCCGCAGACGCGGGCGAAGGCGCGGCGGCCGATTTTGGAGGAGTCGGCGGCGATGACGACGCGTTGGGCGCGTTCGGCGAGGAGGCGGTTGATGCTGGCCTCGTCCTCGTGGTGGGCGTAGACGCCCTGGGCGGGGTCGAGGGCGTCGATGCCGAGGACGGCGATGTCGAGGATGATCTCCTGGAGGACGCCGCGGGCGAGGGGGCCGGTGAGTTCGTAGGACTGGGGGCGGGCGACGCCTCCGGTGACGACGATCTTGATCTGGGGCCGGATGACGAGCTCGTTGGCGATGTTGAGGGCGTTGGTGACGACGGTGAGGGCGGGCTGGCGGGTGCCGTCCGCCGTGACGTCGCCGCGCAGGGCCAGCGCGCGGGCGACCTCGGTGGTGGTCGTGCCGCCGGTGAGGCCGACGACGTCGCCGAGAGCGACGAGGGAGGCGGCCGTCCTGCCGATGCGCTGCTTCTGGGAGGCGTGCCTGGCCGTCTTGTAGCGCAGCGGCAGCTCGTACGAGACGCCGTGCGCGACGGCCCCGCCGCGGGTGCGGGTGAGCATCTGCTGCTCGGCGAGCTGGTCCAGGTCGCGGCGGATGGTGGCGGTGGAGACGTCGAGCGTGGTCGCGACCTCCTCCACCTCCACGCGGCCGTGCTCGGCCAGCAGATCCAGCAGTGCGGTCCACCGGGCGTCCCTGGACACAGGCGTTCTCCTCCGTGACGTGATCGTCCTCGGCTTGATCGTGCGTGGGTTGGCCGGTTCGGCTCGACCGTGCGCGGCTGATCGGGCTCGGCTCGACCGGTTCGGCGTGATCGTGCGCGCACCAGCGTGGCACACGCGTGCGGACCCCACGGCCGTGCGGACTGTGCGCACCAGAAATGCTTGAAAGTGTTCGATTGTGCGGAGTAAGGTGCAAATACAAGCATCCTCGCGCAAGCACCGTCGGGAGAACCCATGCCTCTTGCAGCCGCCCGCGCGCTGATCACCGCCGCAGCGGTCGAGCACCGCGCCATCGCGGCCTTCGACGCGATCACCCTCGAACACGTACAAGCCGTCGTCGAAGGCGCGGAGTCGGTCGGCTCCCCGGTGATCATCCAGGTCAGCGAGAGCGTGGTGCAGTACTACGACGGGCGACTGCTGCCGCTCGCCCGCGCCGCCGCGGAGACCGCGCGGGCCGCCGCCGTACCGGTCGCGCTGCATCTGGACCGGGTGCGCAGGACGGCGCTCCTCGCCCAGGCCGCGCACTGCGGCTTCAGCTCGATCATGTACGACGCGGCGCGCCTGCCGTACGCGGAGAACGTGGCGGTGACGCGCGACGCCGCGCAGTGGGCGCACGAGCAGAATCTGTGGATCGAGGCCGACGCGGCGGCCGTCCCCGCGGGCGCGGCGACCGGTCCCGAGCCGGGCGGCGGCCCGGCCGCGGCCCGCGCCTTCGTCGCCGCGACGGGAGTCGACGCCCTGACCGTCCCGCTCGGCGCGCGCCCGGACCGCCGACTGCTGGCCCGGCTGCGTACCGCCCTCGACGTCCCCCTCGTCCTGCGCGACACGGCGGGCGCCACCGCCGGTGAACTCGGCCTCGCCGCCGCCGAGGGGATCAGCAAGGTCACTGTCGGAACCGGGCTCGACATCGCCATGACCGGCGCCGTCCGCGCCCGCCTCGCCGTGGACGACATCACCGATCCCCGCGTCTATCTCCGCGAGGGGCGGCGCGCCATGACCGCGACCGTCGCCGGGTTCATCCGGGCGCTGGACAGCCGCCTTCCGGCGGGGGCGTAAGGGGGCATGAGGCTTCCGGCGGGGGCATAAGGGGGGCGTGAGGCTTCGGGCGGGGGCATAAGGGGGGCGTGAGGCTTCCGGCGGGGGCGTGCGTGACGCTTCGGGCGGTCTGGGGCGCTGAGAGCGGCGGCGGGAACCGTTACGGCAGCAGCCGCAGTCCGGCGACGAGGACACCGGCCAGGCGCCGCGCGTCGTACCCCGGATCGCTGTCCGCCCCGATGCAGAGATTCCCGACCCCCCGCATGAGCACCCGCGCCTCGACGTCCGAGCGGATCTCGCCGGCGGCGACGGCGGCGTCGAGCAGCCGGGTGCACACGGGCACGAGCCGGTCGAGGAAGTACGCGTGCAGCGCGTCGAACCCGGCCTCGTCGGAGTGCAGCACGCCCGCCAGCCCGTGCTTGGTGACCAGGAAGTCCACGAAGAGGTCGATCCACTGCCCGAGGGCGGCGTACGGGGACGGATCGGCCGCCAGCAGCGCGGGACCGGCCTCGGCGCAGGCGTCGACCTGGTGCCGGTAGACGGCGATGATGAGGTCGGCGCGGGTCGGGAAGTGCCGGTAGATCGTGCCGGTGCCGACGCCCGCCTCGGCGGCGATGTCCCGTACCGGCGCCTCGACGCCTGACGTCACGAAGACGGCCGCCGCCGCGTCGAGCAGGGCCTCCTTGTTGCGCCGTGCGTCCGCCCGCTTGGGCCGGGGGGCCGCGCCCGCGCCGCCCGCCGCGCCGCCCCTGCCGTCCGCGCCGCCCCGCGCGTTCGCGCCGCCCCCCATGTCCGGGCCGCCCCCCACGCCCGCGCCGCCTTCTCCGTCGTTCACCGCACCGTCCTCCGTCCCGTGTCCCCGGCAGTCGCGCTTGCTATCCGGAACGTCGTTCCGTATCGTCGTTTGTGGCGGAACAATGTTCCGTTTATCTCATGATGCCAGAGCACGGAGGAATCCACTCATGCAGTACCGCACTTTGGGCCGCACCGGCGTGCAGGTCAGCACCCTCGCGCTGGGCGCGATGAACTTCGGCGCGATCGGCCGCACCACGCAGGACGAGGCCACCGCCATCGTGGACGCCGCCCTCGAAGCCGGAATCAACGTCATCGACACCGCCGACATGTACGGGCACGGCGACTCGGAGGAGATGGTCGGCAAGGCCATCGCCGGGCGCCGCGACGACATCGTGCTGGCCACCAAGGCGACCATGCCGATGGACGACGAGCGCAACCACCGGGGCAGCTCGCGCCGTTGGCTGGTCACCGAACTGGACAACAGCCTGCGCCGCCTCGGCGTCGACCACGTGGACCTCTACCAGATGCACCGCTGGGACCCGCGCACCAGCGACGAGGAGACGCTGTCGGCCCTCACCGACCTCCAACGCGCGGGAAAGATCCGCTACTTCGGCTCCTCGACCTTCCCCGCGTACCGCATCGTGCAGGCGCAGTGGGCCGCCCGCGAGCAGCACCTGGCCCGCTACGTCACCGAGCAGCCCAGTTACTCGATCCTCCAGCGCGGCATCGAGACCCATGTCCTGCCGGTGACCGAGGAGTACGGGCTCGGCGTGCTCGCCTGGAGCCCGCTGGCCTCCGGCTGGCTGTCGGGCGCGGTCCGCGAGGGCCGCGACATCACCACCAACCGCTCCGCCCACCTCCCGGAGCGCTTCGACCTGACCGTCCCGTCCAACCGGGCCAGGCTCGACGCCGTCGAGCGGATCGCCCGCGTCGCCGACGACGCCGGCCTGACGATGATCCAGCTCGCGCTCGGCTTCGTCACCGCGCACCCCGCCGTGACCAGCGCGATCATCGGCCCCCGCACCCTGGACCACCTGCACTCGCAGCTCGCCGCCGCCGACACCGTGCTCACCGCCGACGTCCTGGACGCCCTCGACGCCATCGTCCCGCCCGGCACCGATCTCGCCCCCCAGGAGAAGTTCGACACCCCGCCCGCCCTCCTCGACCCCTCCCTCCGCCGCCGCTGACTCAGCGGGCCGCGGCGGGAACGCGCACCGTATCGCGGGGGCCAGACCCGTGCGGCGGGGGTATCGACGGTCGTCGACGTGTGCGCGGTGCTCTTTGCCACGGGGCCGGCTGCGACCGGTCCCCGTACTCCTCGCCGGCGCGGTTCATGCCCGCCGCGTGTCTCACGCGGCGGCGCTGTCGAGGGCGCGCAGTCGGCTGCCGAGGTTCTCGAACTCCCTTCTGCGGTCTGCGCGGTTCCTCTGGCCGCCGGAGACGTACGGTGCCGCGACGGCCATCAGCTCCGCGGCCTGCTCGGCCCACCTGGCGCGGTCCGCCCTATCGTCCGGTAGCGCGTACTCCGCCGAGGTCAGGAAGCAGTTCGCCAGGCTCAGCGCCATGACGAACCCGGTCGCCCGCTCGCCCGCGTACTCCAGCAGTCGGTCCACCTCGTCGGTGTTGGCCCGGATCTCCGCTGCGTACGTCCGGGCGGCCGCCAGGTGCTCGCGCGAGCGCTGCGGGTCGTCAAGGTCCCGGGCCAGCGAGACGTGCCCGCGCATCGCTACCTGGAGGACGTTGCGCAGGGAGGTGAACGCGGTGCCCAACTCGTTCATCCGGCGGCGGACCGGGATCACCTCGTTGTCGTACAGCTCCAGGCCCTCTTCGCGCATCTCGACGTTCGAGCCTGCCCCGACGAGGAAGGCGCAGTAGTTGTGCAGCCGCACGTAGTAGCGCGGGCTGCCGTTCTCGAAGAAGCAGGTGAGCAGTTCGATGCAGTCGTCCCAGAGCGGGATGAGCTCTCTCGTGATCTGCTCCGCGTCGGGAAGCCCGGTGACGTGAGCCTCATACTGCGCCTTGCGCAACTGGTTCACGCCGACCAGCAGGTCGTCGAGGCGGGTGGCGAGGTATCCGCCGTCCACGCTGCCCCCGCTGACCCGGCCCATCAGCGTCTTCGCCAGCGCGACGCCCTCGCGCAGCCACCCCGCACGCCGGGTGACGATCTGCGGGTGTGACGGGTCCTCGTCCTGCGCGGCGGGGAACTGCACGAGATCGGCCAGCGCGTGCAGCCGCTCCAACAGGAACTCGGGGGAGTCCGCGCCGAACAGTTCGCGGACCCGGTCGGCGAACTGTTCCAGCATGCGGGCCCGTACGTGCCGGGTCGACTCGTCCCGGTCCTCGAAGAGCGCCAGCGTCGCCGTCACCAGGCCCTGTCGCACGGTCAGGGCGGCCTTGACGTCGAGATCGGGACCGGACGGGGTCTCCTCGATCACGGACTGGAGCAAGCTGAGCTTGTCCGCCATCCGGGCGGGGGTCTCCTGTGGTGGCAGCTCGACGTGGGGGAGCACCGCCTGCGCGAAGCGCCGCACCCGTACCTCGGTGTGCAGATGGAGCTCAGCCCTCCGGCCCTTCTTGTTGTCCACGATGCGCACCGCGGCGTCGTCCGTGACCGCGGAGAGGTCGAAGAGCGTGGCCTGCGCCATGCCCACGACGGTGCGGCGCAAGCGGTCGCGGGCGCTCCCGCCCGGCAGCGGCTCGTTCATGCCGACCTCGTTCGACTCCCTGGGGCGCAGGCGCGCGCACAGGACCGTCGCCAACTTCTCCACGAGGTCCAGACCGAGCGGCGCGTGATCGGCGTCGTACCGCGCCCGGATCGGACCGTACTCGTGGGAGGCGAGGCTCCGCACGCCCTCGCTCCGGACCGGGGCGTCCAGGGCGCCCAACGCGTGCTGCACGCCCTGCGCCTGGAGCGCGGCGACAAGCAGGATCGGCTCCGAGCGGAAGACTTCGAGCAGGCTGTACGCGAAGGCGCCGATGAGCAGGTGCGGGTCCTCGACGGGAATCTCGTCGAGCGCCCGACCGAGGGCTTCGGTGACCGGCGCCAGCAGCACATTGGTGCCGATGAGGACGAACGCGGCCTTGGTGTCAGGGCCGTAGCGCGACGCCGTGGCGTTGGCGATCGGAGTGTGCCCCGCCTTGGTCACCTCGCTGTCCGGCAGTCCGCGGTCGGTGTGGTCCCCCAGTTCGGACGGCTTCGCGGGGCGCGGGGCGCCGCGCATGATCTCGGCGAGCGTCACCTGCGCGTAGTCGCAGCACCAGGAATGCATGCCGCCCGGGGCGCCGTCCCAGGCGACTCCGAAGAGCGGTCCCACCTTGCGGGCGAGCCGGGCCGGCATCTGCCGGCCCCGGCTCTCCGGGATGGGGGGGATCTGGGCTTTGAGGATCACTGGCCGTCTCTCCTCTAATCGCAGGTCAGTGCACGTCACGAGAGTACTGGCTTGTAGCGATCTGTAAACCCCAGATAACTTTTGCTCCTGAAGTAGAGAATATTCACAAACAGAGTTGACTCTGGTTAGACAAGAAGAGACGCTTCATATCGATGGACTTGCGAGGGTGCACAGGGCGTCCCTCCCGTCCGTCGCACCGCTTCGCGGTGCCTGCCAAGCCCACGGGAGGCCCCAGATGTCCCCTCGCCTCAACGACCGCACCAAGCCCGCACCCCTGCCCAAGCCCCGGCGCTATGCGATCCACCTGCGCCTGGTGGACCGGCACCATGCCAACCGGGACGCGAAGGCCGGACTGCCCGCGCTCGGCGAGAGCGGCGTCGGCGGCACCCCGACGCCCGAGTTCCTCGGTCGCGGAGCCGCCGCTGGTCAGCAGGCCGAATGGATCCTCTGCCTCAGGGAGACCGCCGAGGACCGGGGCCGGGCGCTGGTCCTCCGGGCCCGCGTACAGGAGGCCGAACGGCTCGCCGCCGAGGCCGAAGCAGCCGCCGCCGAGTCGGCCGGCCCCCTGAGCGAGGAAGAGCAGAACCGGCGGCGCGGCGGCGAGCACAAGACCGCCGAGGCGGTGGTGCGCGCCCGCCGGGCGCGCGAATGGTCGCGCCGGCTCGCCGACCTGCGCTCCGCCGCCGAACAGGCCGCCGGGCGTGCTGCCGCACTGACCGTCGAACTGCACACGGTCGAGGCCCGTATCGCGGTGCGGCGGGAAGCCGCCGCGGCACGCGCGGTCTACCTGCACGAGCAGGCCATGCGCCGTGTCATGGCCTACGACCGGCAGTTGGTCCGGCGACACGCGGACGGTGCCCGGATCAACGGTGAGGCCAAGTACGGCGGTCCCGAGCTGCCCGCCTGGGTTGCCGGCCACCGTCCCGAACTCGGCTGAATTCCGCCGGACTCGTGAACGGCCGTTCCCTGGACGGCCCAACCACCCAGGGACCCGTGAACACCCGCCCCGAGAGGACCCTCCGTGGACCTTCCCTTTCTCCGCCGTAAGACCAAGCGCCCGCCCGAACAGCCCGAGCCGACGTTTTCGACCGTGGTCGACGGCGACCCGAGCTGGACCATTCCGGCGCTCTACCGGATGGCGCCACCGGCCGATCTCGGCACCGCCGAGGAGACCGTGCGCCAACTCGTCGGCGAACTCGCTCCCAACGCCATCGACGCCGGTACGGGCACCGCGCTGGACAACCTCATCGACGCCTGGACGGTCCAGTGGGTCACCCGGCTCGAATCCGAGCACAAGCTCCGCGAGGCGGTCTGCGACCACCTGATCGGCGTGGCCGCCGAGGAGCTCTCGGACGCGCAGACGGCACTCGACCACGCCAAGGACGACCTCAGCCGGGCCGAGAGCGACCTGAGCGCGTTCCGTGCCCGTCTCTCCCCGCCCGCCACTGTGAGCGTGTCGCCCGCCGGGCCTGCCGAGGCCGCGTCGCCCGCTGAACCCACCCCGCCCCCGCAAGGAGGACCGACCCCATGAGCAGAACCGTCCCGCCCGGTCACATGCCGTTCGCCGACCCTGATCTGGTCGTCGGCAGAACCAGGCACTACTACCCCTACCTCGCGCTGGTGCTGGCGGTGGGGGCAGACGGGATCGCCTTCTACCAAGTCGTCGGCCTGTTGGTGAACGAGGCCGGGTGGATGATCATTCCGCTTGTCCTCGGGTTCACCGGCCTGGCGCTGGCTGTGAGCCACCAGGTGGGTGTACTCGCCCGCAGGTTCGTGGAGCGGTCCACGCCGGCCGTGGGTGCTCTCGCGGTGGTGCTGACGATGGTCTGGCTGTTCATGGGCGCCGTGTGCTTCTTCGTCCGCGCCACCAACACGCCCGCCACGTCGGGGGGCAGCGGGCTCGAGACCCTCGGTCTCCCGAGCACCGCGGGGGCGCCCGCCGACGACTTGACCGGCAGCGCCAATCTCGGCACGGCCCTGCTGTTCCTCGGCCTCTACCTGGCCGGCGGCCTGGTGGCGGCGGTCACGGCGTACCTCGCCCACAATCCGCTGGCCACGGCGTACCGAATGGCCCTGGCACACCGTGCGGCCGCCCGGCAGGAGGTGCAGCGGCTGACGCCACGCCATGTCCGTGCCGTCCACCGCCACCAGCAGGAGCTGGCCGAGCGCGAGCGCGACCACCGGCGCTGGGAGGTGGCTACCGGGCAATGCCTCGGCTGGGCCGACGACCTGAAGCACTACGCCCGGTTCCTGATGGCCGTGCACATCGCTGACCCGGCGGCCACCGACGGACTCACCGACTCAGGGGACCGGCTCGTCCCCGGCGGTTGGAAGGGCCCCGACCTGCGCGCCGCCGATCGGCCCGACGGACCGGGGGAGTCCGACGAGCCCGATGAGGAGAACGGCCAAGGGGCGGCGGCGTGAGCCCGCAGCCGCGCCCGTTCCCGATGCGGCCGCCCGCTCCCCGGCCCGAGTTCTGCCCCCACTGCGCCCGTCGTCTGCTGCCGTGTCCGGACTGCTCGAACTGCCGTCTGGGCCTGCGCTGCCCGTCGTGCGGCCGGCACTGGACCAGCCCCTGACGTCCGCGCAGCGTCCCGCCACTTCCCGCTCGTCATCCGGTCGCCCGGACGCCTCCGGGCGGCCGGGCTCATTGAACCTGGCCCCGCGCCGTCGATCGATTCGAACTCCTGGAGCACACACCATGGCATCACCGAGATTACGATCCCTTCTCCGCGGACTCACCGCTCTCTGCCTGCTGGGCGCCGTGGCGCTTGCGGCATCCGGCTGCGGTCACCCGGCCAAGAACAGCGCGTCGGAGCAGCGGGAGCAGGCCGCCGCGTGCGCCACCGGCCGAGGCCGCGTCGCCCTCGTCCTCGGCGCCCGAGCCAACACACCCGCGCCCCGGCTGACACCCGCCGCGCTCTCACTGGTGGATACCGCGATCGACGGGGGTCAGCTGATCTCCGTGGTCGGAGTGGACGGCGCACCCGACGTGGAATTCCGCGGGGCCTTCGAGGACACGGGCAAGAACGGTTCCCGCAGCGCCAAAGACCACGACACATTCGTGAAGTCGCTGACGAACACGATCCACCGCATGAAAGCCGGCCGTCCCGAGGCCGACCTGCTCGCGGCGCTGGCCGAGGCCGCGGGGAACGTCGGTCCGGGCGGCACGGTCGTGGTGGCCGACTCCGGGCTTCAGACTGTCGCGCCACTGGACTTCCGCCGTGACGGCGTGCTGGACGCCCAGGCCACCGATGTCGCCGACTTCCTGAAGCGGCAGGGCTCGCTCCCGCAGCTCACCGGTATCTCCGTCCTCTTCAGCGGCGTCGGCGACACGGCGCCGCCGCAGGCCAGACTGCCGCTCCCGGAGCACAAGAACCTCGTCGCCATATGGAAGGCGATCGCCGTCGAGGCGGGGGCCGAGTGCGTCGCGGCCGACCCCGTGCCGGCGACGGGTGCCGCCGTACCGCACACCCCCGCCGTGTCCGTCGTCAAGGTGCGTCCCCTGGAAACGTATCCGCCCTCCTGCGGGAACCACGTGCTGCGGAACAGCGGCAGTGTCGGATTCCTGCCCGACACGTCGGTACTGCGCGACCGGCCTGCTGCCGCCGCCGCCCTGAGGGAACTCGCCGACTGGGCCGTGGCCCACCACGCGAAGATCCGGCTCATCGGTACGACGGCGTCCGCGGGAACGGCCGATGGCCGTAGGCGACTGTCCCTCGACCGCGCAACAGCGGTCCGCGACGTCCTCGTCTCGCTCGGTGTGGCCGCCCACGACATCACGCTGCGGGGAGTCGGCACGCGGTGGCCGGGCCACGTCCAAGACCTCGACAGCGAAGGCCGGTTGCTGCCCGGCCCCGCCGAACGCAACCGCTCCGTCGTCCTGGACCTCGTCTGCTGAACCGTCCGGGCGCGCGCTCGGACATGACCGCCCGTCCGGGCGCGCGCTCGTCGGCAGCCGACCGCCCCACCCCGCGGCCCGCCGATCGCCACGTGCCGCGCGGCCGACCCGCAAGTCCCGACCGTCCCACCCTTCAGAGAGGACTCGACATGCCGGATATGAGAGCAGTCGTGGACCGCGTGATGCGACGCTGTGAAGCGTCCTGGTCGTCCGACATCGAACGCCGGGTCGGCGCGGTCCGCGCCGACCCGCGGAGCTGGCTGTCCGCCGCCGACGGACTGCTGCTGTCCTCCTGGTCGAGCGGCGGCCGCGACGCGGCGGTGGCCGCCGCGGCGCTGCTGGAGTTCGCGCTGGACACCGGCGCGCGGGACGATCCCGGGCGGCCTGCGTGGGTGTTGCACCTGTGGCTGGCCGAGCGCACCCTGTCGTTCCGCTTCGGCGACTACCGGTTGTCGCGCGACGTTCAGCACCATCTCGGCGCGCAGAAGCAGGGGCGTACGGCCGACGACCCGGTAAGGGTCGCCGCCACCTACCCCGAACTGCCGCTGCCCCGGCACTTCCAGCCGGTCCTGCCCATCGAGTCGGCGGCGGCCCGGCTGGCGGACTCGCTCCCGCGGGACGACATCGCACGCTGCTGCCTGTTGGTACGGCTCGCCCAGTCCGCGTGCTTCCGGTACGAGTCCGGCGACGAGTCGGCGCTCCCCGAGATGTGGCGGCTCGCCCGAGCCGCCCACGACGCCGTCACGCCCGACCACCTGGAGGCGGAACTGGTCGGGCGCACGGCCGCACACGCCGCCGTCGTCAGATTCCGTGCGGACCCGAAGGACCGCGCCTCGGCCGCCTTCGCGGTCACCGCCGGCCGACTGGCGCTGGCGGGCGTGGAGCACGCGCGGGTCCACGGCACGGACTATCGGCCCCACGAGGCCGCCCCGGTGCACCTCTTGCTGGCGATAGCCCTGATGTCCGTACTGACCTACGAACTCGACCTCAAGACGGCCGACGAGGCCATCGCGCACATGGAGGCGTTCCGGGCCGACGGCCCACCGGACGACGGCGGCGTCTACGCGGTCAACATGGCGTCCTTGCTGGCCGCGCGCGCCGTCCTCAGCGGATCCCGGCGGGACGTCGCCAGGTCGGACGAGCTGTGGGCGATGTTGCAGCGGGACCTGCGGCCGGGCGACCCGCTGCTTCCGCATATCGCCCAGAAGCGCGCCGCGACCGCCGAGATGGTGCGGCTGATGGGAATGCTCCCGTTCAAGTCGGGAGGTCTTCTCCGCCTCGTGCGGCCGTGGATGGGTCCACTCCTGACCTTTCCCCCGCTGCCGCCGATCCGGTTGTACGAACCGCCACGCAGCCCCGGTTACCGGTCACCGGGCGCAGGACCGGAGGAGATGGCCTCCTTCGGCGGTGCTCCGGACCCGGAGGCGCGAACACCCCGCGGGCCGGACGGCGAACGCGCACCGGGCGGCGACGGGGGACCCGCGTCCTCCACCTCACCGCACTGGCCGCCCTGCCCGGCGCCCGCGCCCGGCCTCGTCTGCGACCCTGCCCTGGAGTCCGACCTGACGGGTCTGCCACCAGACGCGGAAGCGGTCCTCCGCAGTCTCGTCGGGGTCGACACGTCTCCGTCGGACCCGCGCCGACTGGCGCTCGCCGAGAAGCAGTTGCTCGCCAGGCTGGCCGAACCAGGACTCAGTGCCGGCCGCCGGGGATGGACGGCCGCGGCCCTGCTCCAGGTGTGGGCCGCGAAGTACCTCATCAGTAGGGACGCCGCGGACCTGGAGCGGGCTGTGCGGGCCGGCGACGACGTACTCGCCACCCTCCCGGCCACCAGCTCCCGCTATATCGAACTGCTGTGCGCGGTTGAGGAGCACCGGCAGGCGTACGGTTCGCTCCGCGGCGACGCCGCGACGATGCTCCGGGCCTGCGACGGCCTGCGGTGGGCCGTGGACCACGTCCGCCCCGAGTCACCGCAGTGGGTCGCCTGCGCGATGTTCTACGCCAAGGCCCTTGCCGGGGTCTCGATGCTCCGCCGCGACCCGGACATGTCGAAGGAGGCGGTCGGGCTGGTGCGGAAGGTGGCCCGCACGTTGGAGGCGCTCCCGGACGCCCCCGGCCACTGGGGCAGCATGGCGGAGCAGCGTGAACGCCTGCGGCCGACGCTGCGTACGATCACCGACCTGGTGGTGATGGCCGACCACGACCTCCGCGGAGACCTGATCGGGGTCGAGGAAGCCGAGGTGCGGTGGCAGCCTGAGGCAGAGGCCAAGCTGCCCCCAGCGGTGAGATTCGAGAACGCGCGCGTCGCGCTCGGCCGCCGGGTGGAGCTCGGGGACTGGGCACGGGCCGCGGACGCCGCGGCCGTCGCGCTGGAGATGCTGCCGCTGCTCACCTCGCGGGCGCTGCACCGCGACGATCGCCAGCGCGCCGTGCACTCTGCCCTCCAAGGGCTGTCCCCGGACAGTTCGACGGGCACCAGCCTGACCCGAACCGGGTGCGCGGTGGCGCTCGCCGCCGGCCGGACCGAACAGGCGGCCGCGCTGCTGGAACAGGGCCGTGCCGTCCTCATGAGCCAGGACCTGGAGGCGCGCGGCGACGTGTCCGACCTCGCAGAGGCTCATCCGCGGCTCGCCGCGCGCTTCACCGACCTCGCCGGGCGGATGCGGGAGGCCGATGACATCGCGTCGCGGGACGAGACCTCGGGCGCACGGGCGCAGCACCGGGCGGCCGAGCAGTGGCGGCTGCTCCTCGGTGACATCCGGTCCCACCCCGGCTTCGGCAGCTTCCTGCTGCCGCCGACCGCGATGCAGATGCAGGCGGAGGCGGTACAGGGGCCCATCGTGCTGATCAACATTGACCGGTTGCGATGTGACGCGCTGGTGGTCACGTCCCGGGGCATCAGGACCGTGACACTCGACGTGACCGAAGGACTGCTGGCCCACACGGCCCGGGACTTCCTTGCCGCGGTCGCCGTGGATCTGGACAGCCCGAAGGACGTGCGCGCCGCGGCGGCCGAGACCATCTTCCGGACCCTTGAGTGGCTGTGGGACAAGGTCGCGGAACCGGTGCTGCGGGCGGCCGGCCTCACCGAGCCGATCCCGGACGGGACGCCGAGACACGCTGTCCCTCGGCTGTGGTGGTCCGCCTCCGGCCCGCTGGCGCATCTGCCGCTGCACGCCGCCGGCTACCAGCGCAAGGCGGACCTGGGGGAGCGCCGTTCCGTGCTCGACCGGGTCGCCTCCTCCTACACGCCCAGCATCAGGGCGCTGCGGCACGCCCGACTGGAACGTCGCCCCGCGGCGCAGGGCGCCGCCCGGCACCTCGCGGTGGGCCGCGCCACCGGTACGGACGGCGGCTCCGGGGCGGCCGCGGCGGAGATCTCCGCCGCGGCCGGCGCGCTGGCCGGACTGCGGGTGATCGCGGACGCCGACGCCACGGTCGACGGGGTGCTGGCCGCACTGCCGTCGGCGGCCACGGTGCACTTCGCCTGTCACGGTGTGAGCGACCCCGACAACCCCTCGAAGAGCCACCTGCTGCTGGCCGACGGACCCCTTGAGGTGCGGGCAGTCAACCGCCACGAACTGCCGTACGCCCAGCTCGCCGTGCTGCTCGCCTGCAACACCTCGCGGACCGACCGGCTCCCGGACGAGGCGATTCACCTGACGTCGGCGTTCCTGACCGCGGGATACCCCCAGGTGATCGGCTCACTGTGGGAGGCGGCGGACCTGGTCTCGGCCGGCCTCGCCCGTCGGCTGTACCGCTCGCTGCGGCGCTACGGCGGCGGCATCGACGTGGGCGACTGCGCCGTCGCCCTGCACGGGGTGGTACGCGAACTTCGCGCTCGCCACGCCGCCTCACCGGCGGCGTGGGCGCCCTACATCCACACCGGCCGGTGAGGCAGTACGCCTTTCCGGCCGCCGATGACGACGGTCGACAGGACCGGCAGCGCCACCAGGACCGACAGCACTTCCAGGATCAGCAGCACTTCCAGGATCAGCAAGATCAACAGGAGGCAGTGATGGGTACGTCGGACGGAGCACGACGGATCGGAAGGACGGCCAGGTTCGAGGCATTGGCGGTCCTTGACGCGGTGCTGGCCTGGCGGCTGCCGCCGGATTCGTGGGAGGAGGTCGACGAGCGGATCGCCGTGCTGACGAAAGCGGTCGGTGAGGGCGACACGGTCCTGGTCGGTGAGGTGACGGCGGAGCTGGAGACGAACGGTCGGCGTGTCGGACGGATGGGTCCCCACGGCACTACGACACCCGACGGCAAGCAGCAGTCGCCGCCCCGGGTGCGCGAACGGGTCGTCGCTCTCATCCACACCCTGGACCCGGCCTCGAAGCCGGCGGGCGGCGGCGGCCAGGCACCGCCCGCGGGCAACGGCAAGGCATGACGTGGCCATGGGTGTGACCGGTCGAGATCTTCCGGCCGCACGGTGAACTGCCGCACAATGGGGGACTGTCCGGGGAGGGCGGCGAGATTATCTCAGTGCTGGTGAACATAGCGATCGGGCTGGTGACGAGCCTCCTGGGCCTCGGCTTCGGCTGGCTGTGGGAGCGGGGCAGGCGGTCCCGCGCACTGAATAGGAAGGCTGCCTTCTTCGGCGTCCGCCCCGGCGAAACCTGCCTCATCGTGCTCAGCAACAAGCACAACGCCCCCGGGACCGCACAGCACCGGGACGTGCGGGCGGTCATCGAACTGGCCATGCTCGCCGGTGAGCTGGGCTGCCGGGTGACCGTCGAGTCCGGAGAGTTCCGCGGCAGCAACGCCGACCGCACGGAATTCTGTGTCGGCGGACCGATCGGCGACTCGAACATCCGCACCGGCGGCCATCTGGCCGCCCACCTGCCGGGCGTGACCATCCACCCCTACAACGGCGGGCCCGACTCGGTGGCCATCGAGGTCGGAGGTGACCGCTTCCTCTTCGACCGCGGCAATCAGGAGTACGCCCTCGTCGCCAAGTTCACGCCTGCGGAGTCCAGCCGCCCCGTGCTGCTGATATGCGGCCAGACCTCCGCGGCGAACCAGGCGGCCATCAACTTCTTGCGGCGCGAGTACGACCGGCTCGGCAGGGTCCTCGTCTCGGTGGACCGCTACTGCATCGTGATCAAGGCATCGCACCTCACGACATACGGAATCCACCGGGCCGCGCTGGAACGGGACGTCTCGGCCACGGCCTTCGGACACGAATGAACGCCCGGCGCGAAGCCGGACGTTCATTCGTCGGGCGGGCGGACCGGCCTTGCAGCCCCTCCCCTTGTCCGCTCAGATGCCCGTGTAGGTGAGGGAGGGATCTTCCTCCTGGAGCGAGACGACGAATCGGCGCATCTTGCGGTTCGCAAGGATGCGCAGGGCGCGCACGTTGCCTTCGGCTTCGAGCCGGATCTTCCGGCATTCCCCCCGGTCCCAGATGAGGAGGTGGACCGACAACCGCTCGGTGCTCTCTCCCCGGCTCACGAGTTCGGCCGTCAGTGCGAGGTCCGGCATATCGGTGTGGTGGATGCCGAGCGGTGAACCACCGCTCTCCGTGAACGTCGTGGCGATTCCGGTGTTGTTCTCCCCGAACCAGTTCGCTCGCATATCCGTGCGGAACAAGGCCGCTGCGTCCTCCACGGAGGCCGTGGTGGATATATCCACCGGCTGCTTGGTCATCTGCTCAACTCCCCGATGTGAACCCCGTGGTGCCGTGGGGGCGGTGCTCTTGTGCGGGAACTGCGTTCCGCCACGACCTTCTCACTGAAACGGAACCGCGGTGGGTTTTGTTGCACGGTTTCCGGAAGTACGGGAGCGGTTACCGTGACGTGCGGCGTTTTCGGCCGGCCGGTCAGAGGCTCGGCGCGGAGAAGGGAATGAACGGCATGAGCTCGTCGGCGACCCAATGGGCCGGGACTTGTAATGCCTCGCCGATCCGCAGATAGAGTTCGTACTGCGTCGCGGCGCCGAACCAGTCGAACCGGCAACCGGCCGGATCGCGGCCCCGACCGCATGCCTCGACCACCGCCACGCAGCCGTCCTGGACATCGGCCCTGGCGTACACGGTCTCGGCGTGAGGTCCGGCCGACATCCGGGCGACCGGGCGCAGTTCCCCTGTTGCCAGCGGTGGGAGAGCCGCCCCCGGCGCCGGGGGCGGTCGGCCGACGAGCCAAGGCTCGTCGGGTCCCCGGTGCAGTCGCCAGAACTCGCGATCCCCTGCGGACAGGCGGTTGCCGGGTACCCCGCGAGCTCGGAAGAACTCCAGCGCGTCCATCCGCAAGGCGTCGTAGCAGGGATGCGCGAAGTCCGGGCCGAGCAGGTTCCAGACCGTCCTGGCCGCTCCGAAGAGCGCGAAGCCGCCTGCCGGTATGACGGCCGCGGCCAGTTGAGTGGTGAACCGGTCACTGTCGGACTGGGCGAATTCCAGAAACGGCGCCTGTAGTTCGCTCCACACCAGATCAGCGCCGAATTCGATCCCCGTGGCATCGAATTCGAAACGGCCGAACCGCTCCATCCGCAGAACGACATCGGCCGGGAGCCGTGAGGAGCCTGTGGCGTCCGAAGCGACTTTCATGATCCCTCCCTGCTTCGACCGTGCCGTCCACGGCGACGTGGGCCGCGAACCGGTCCGCGTGTCCGGTCGGTACGTGTCCGGCGGCAGTACGTGTCTAGCAACGGACGGAGAATGGGCACAATGGTTCTCCGGCGTACCCGGACGATCTCCGGAGAACTCCGCACGGCACCGGCACCGGCCGCCGGGCGCTCCCAGGCCACCGGGCGTTGTGCCAGACTCGGCGGTGGCAGCAGGCGGCGAAAGGGAGTTCGGGGCATGGGCCGTCCGCAAAAGGAACTGCCTCCCGACGGTTCGCCCGTCACGCTGTTCGCGTTCTGGCTGCGAGATCTGCGTCGGACCGCGGGACTGACCTTCGACCAACTCTCCCGTCACACCGGGTACGGTCGCACCACCATGACCGACGCGCTCCGCGGGGACTCGCACCCGACGCTCCCGGTGACGATGGCGATCGTCGGCGCCTGCGGCGGCGACATCGACAAGTGGGGCGCGTTCTGGGCCGAGGTGCACCGCGCTCTGGACAAGGACGCCGTGCCCGGGACTGTCATCGTCTCGCCGCCCCCCTGGACCCCGTCGATCGCGGGCGGGGCGCACGGCGAACTCTGTCCGAGCGGCTGCGCCCGTACCGATCCGCACGGCTGGTACACCGAGTCGGTCGAGACCCGGCTGCGCCTGGACACCGTGACACCCGAGGCGGTGGAGCGGCGGGTCATCGTCGCCACCTGCGACGGCCTCGCCGAGATCCCGGTCGCGTTCAGCGTGCCGCGCCGCACCGACGACGAGGCCGACGGCCACGGTCTGGAGGTCTCTGTCCTCGACGGCGGCCGCCTCGATCTGCCCGAACACCCCTACGAGAGCTTCTTCCAACAGCGGCTGATCCTCCCGACCCCGCTGCGCACAGGTGCCCGCCACACGTACACGCTCCGGCTGCGCATCCCCCAGAACCAGCCGATGGCACCGCACTTCGTCCATGTCCCGCTGACCCGCAGCGAACGCTTCAGCCTGCGGGTGCGCTTCGCCCCCGGACGTCCGCCGCTGTCCGTCTGGCAGTTGAGCCGAGTCCCGACCGCCGTCATCTACCAGCGAGCGCCGGGGACATCCCTCCTGCGCCCCGACCGGCAGGGCACGGTGGCAGTGGAGTTCGACGCGATGCGGGTGGGATACGGCTACGGACTGTGCTGGCAGGACGGACCCGCCCCTGCCGCACCCGAGCCCGACCCCGAAGTGCCGCCCGGCTACTGAGAGATCGGCGCGTCCGGCAGTTTGGCGCTGATCCGGGCGGCGTCCGGGTGGTGCAGGGTCCGCAGCACATCGAGCGCTTCCCGTCGCAGCGCGTACGCGTCGCGGTCGTGGCCGAGCGCGGCGTGCGCGTCCGCCAAATGGTCGAGGGCGTGCGCCTCGCGGTAGCGGTCGCCCACCGCCCGGTCGAGGGCCAGGGACCGTTCATAGGTGCCGATCGCCGCCGCGTGCCGGCCCGAACTCTGCTCGGCCCGCCCGGTGGTGAGCAGGATCGCCGCCTGGCCGTCCAGATGGCCGAGTTCCGCGTACAGGTCGAACGCCCGGCGGCCGTGTACCAGCGCCGCCGCGTGGTCCCCCGAGCGTTCCTGCTCCTGGGCCAGGGCGCTGAGGCCATCTGCCAGCGGCAGCGGATCCGCGGTCCGCTCGGCCATCGCCAGCGCGAGCCGGGCCTGCGGGAGCGCCCGCCGGTGGTCGCCGCGCGCGGCGTACACCCGCACCAGGGACAGCCGCACCTGGCGCGCGCCGTCGTCATCACCCAGCCGGCGGCATTCGCGCAGCGCCTCGTAGAGCAGCGACAGGGCTTCGTCGGACCGGTCGAGGCGGGAGAGGGCGTCCGCCAGCCGGCGGGTGGCCGACGCCCAGGCCCGGCGGTCTCCGGCCTTCGCGGCCGCGTCCCGGGCGATTTCGTGCACCAGACCGCGCTGGAACCGCCGCCCCGAGCGACGCAGATAGACCGCGCACGCCTGGGCGAGGCGCCAGGTGTACGACTCCAGCCCCTCGCTCCGCGCGGCCAGCGCGATCACCGCCTGTAGCGTGCCCAACTCGGCCTCGAACCACGCCATGGCCGCCGCGTGATTCTCAACGGGCGGTTCGGTGCCAGTCGGCTCGACCGGAGTGCGCCGCCACGGTTCGAGGCGGCGGTCCGCCAGTCGCGCGGCACTCAGATAGTGCCGCAGCAGGCGCTCGACGGCGGTGGCGCGCTCGGCGGCCGGGCCGTCGTCCGCCAACTCCTGCGCGTACAGCCGCAACAGGTCGTGCAGTACATACCGGCCCGGCGCGTGCTGCCGCACCAGATGGGCGGCGGTGAGCGCGTCGAGCAGTTCGTCCGGCGGCGCCTGTTCGCCGAGCAGCGCCGCGCACGCGGTCGCGTCGAGGTCAGGGCCGGGGTGGCAGCCGAGCAGCCGGAACAGCCGCGCCACGGGCGGTGGCAGCAGGGCGTACGAACCCTGGAAGACCGACCGCAGGTTGACGTCCGCGTCCTTGAGCTCCAGGATGCCCAGCCGCGCGTTGGCCTGCCGGAGCCGTGCGACGAAAAGACCGATCGAGCCCTTGGGCTCCAGCGCCGCCCTCGCGCCGGCAACGCTCAGGGCCAAGGGCAACCGGGCGCACAGGTCCACGAGTTCGTCAGCGGCCCGTGGTTCGTCCGCCAGCCGGTCGGCTCCGATCTGCCCTTCCACCAGGGCCCGGGCGGCATACCGCGGCAGCACGTCCAGGGTGACCCGGAACGCCCCGTCCCGTACCACCAGTCCGTCGAGGCGGTTGCGGCTGGTGACGATCACCAGCGATCCCGGCCCGCCCGGCAGCAGCGGGCGAACCTGATCGGCCGAGCGCGCGTTGTCGAGCACCACCACCACCCGACGGCCCGCCAGCACGGTACGCAACAGACCTGCGGCGGCAGTCTCCCTGGCCGGGATCGCGTCGGGCGTCACGCCCAGCGACTGCAACAGGTCGTGCAGCGCTTCCGCGGGGGACATGGGCACTCCCGAGTCGAAGCCCCGCAGATTCAGGTGGAGTTGACCGTCGGGAAAGTGCTCCTCCACCCGGCGTGCCCAGTGCAGCGCCAGGGATGTCTTGCCGACTCCCGCAGTGCCCTCGATGCTGGTGATCACCACCGGCCGGACCGCCGCGACCGGATCCGGCTCCAGTAGCCCGTCAAGCCGCCGCAGTTCGGGCTCCCGGCCGACGAAATTCCGCAGAGACGGGGGAAGTTGGTGGGGCACGCGGGAGGACGATGGCGGACCGCTCGTGCCGACGGTCGCTCTGGCCGCGGCGGGGCGGAGCCTCCGGGCCGCTTCGGCGCGGTCCCGGAGCGTGCTCAGCCGACCGGCTTCCGGGCCGCCGACACCGAGTGCGACCAGCAGTTCATCGAAGACGCCCACCCCCGCGAGCGTCGTCCCGTTGAGGTAGGCGTACAGACTGCTCGGCGAGACGTTCAGCCGTCTGGCCAGTTCGGCCCGGTCCAACGCGCGGCCGAGCCGCTTCTCGGCGCGGACCACGGCATGGGCCAACTCGACGGCCAGCCGCTGCCTGAGCGCCGACGGGTCCTCATCCGTCGCCGGGGTCCGATCCCCTGCCACCGCTTTCCCTCCGTACCGGCCCTACGCCTTGGCGGACGTGGCTGACGTGCACACCCGTACGGCATGCCCGCCGCGTGTCTCGTACCCGGATCGTGACGCATACGACCCGTGCGGATTCGTACCGCGCCTCCAGACTTGTCCAGTGTCTTCCAGAGCGGCCGGGAGTGCTGAGGATCCGCGTGTTCCGGTGGGGTCCGACACCGGCGGCGCGCTGTTCGCCGGGCCGGCCCGGGAGGACGACAGCCATGCAGACTCACTGAGGACACACACCGGAAGACCCCGGCACGACCGTCGGTTCAGGACTCCTGGGGCCGGCCGTCCACCTCCGCGCACCGCAGCACGTGGGCGGCGGCCGTGCCCCACGTCACTCTTTCAGCCATCGCCTCGCGCAGGCGGGCGGCCCGGGCGAAGGCGCTCGGCCGGTCGAACATCACCGAGTTGATGGCCCGTTCCCACGCGGCGGCGTCCGCCGCCAGCCGCTTCTCATAACCGTCCACGTCAACGACGACCTGCTCCGCCTCCGCGGGCAGGATCTCGCGAAGCAGCATGCCCAGCCCGCTGCGGCCGCTCACAAGAACCGGCACCCCGGCCACGATCGCCTCGAGCGCCACCAGACCGAACGCCTCGGCTCGGGACGGCATCAGCACCAGACTGGCCCGCCGCACATCCCTGCGGATCTTCTCCTGGTCTTCTGTGTAGGTCCGCACCTTGACGTCGATGGCCGGATGGCCGATCAAGTCCTTCGCGTACTCGCTCAGGCTGCGGGAGGTGTCCTCGGGCGCGCCGCGGACCAGCAGTTCCCAGTATCCGGGCCCGGACCTCGGCGGTACCGCTTTCTCCAGTGCCCGGCAGGCGATGTCCAGCCCCTTCAACTGCGCATCCTTCAGGCGCCCCATGAACAGGATCTGCGTCCGACCGGAGCGCGGTCCGTCCACCGGGTCGGCCTCGCCGTCGAATCCGGGGTCGATGCGCTGTATCGGGGGCAGGTCCCGGTATCCCGGCAGACCTCGCTCCCGTTCCAGCAGTTCCTCGAGGCGCGGTCCCACCGGCATGATGCGGGCGGCACCTCGGCACAGGTCGAACTCCAACTCCGTGAGGGCCTCGGCGCGGGCACCCACGTCGTCACCCTCGTCTTCCTTGGACCATTCCGCCTGGTCCGGCTCGACATGGAGGAAGTGCAGCCGCCGCGCCCCCCTGAAATGGTCCTCCGCCTGTGCCTGCGCCGCAGGTCCGCTGACCCTGCCGTGCCCGATGACGAGGTCCGGCACGACTCCCTCCGGCAATTCGGCGCGACGCATCAGCGACTGCCGCCCGGTACGGCCCGGACGGGCCGCGGCGAGCAGACGCACCCCGTGCTCCTCCGCGTCGGCCTGTTCCTTGGCGGTGAAATTCTCCACCAGCACGTGGACTTCGGCGCCCGCCACCGTCAGCGCCAGGCACAGCCCTCGGTTGAACGCCGTCAGGCCGCCGTGCGCGGGAAACCACTCGTCGGTCACCGCGAGCACCCGCACGGGGCAGCCGTCCGGCCGCGTCGGCGCCGTCGCCGCGACCGGCGCCAACTCCGCCGACGGTTCCGATTCGTCGTTGTCCGGCGGCGGTTGCCGTGCGCCCTGACGCTCGGCGGTTGCCGTTACGGGCAGGCTGTCGGTCGTCTCCACGCGCGTGATGCCGTCCTCAAGAAGTTGGACGAACCAGTCGACGACCTCGCGGTCGTCGTCCAGCACGTCGGTGTCGGTCACATCGCCGCCGTGTGCCTCGCGGCTCCGACGCAGGGCCAGTCGCGCGTTGGTCCACGTGACGTCCACGGTGTGCCGGAGGGCGCGCAGTGCCCGCGCCGGATCGCCGAGCGGCAGTTCGCCGATCCCGCCGCCATAGGGGAGCCGTACCAAGGCCCGCAGACCCGTGTCGCCGCCGTCGATGGCGGAGAGCCTTTTGTGGACCCGCAGTTGATGCCGGACAGCGGCCATATGCATCAGGTAGCTGACGAACGGCGGCATCTCGGCACTGCTGTCGGCCGACCACGCCCAGGCACCGAGGAAGGCGTCCTGCTCCGGATGCCCGAGCAGGAGGAGCCGGCGCAGGTACCGGTCGTCGTCCTCGCGCTCCGGTTCCAGCAGGTCCAGCCCGCCGACCGCCCCGCCCGGCTGCTTGCCGACGAGCAGCACCACGGCGCCCAGGCAGCTGGCGTCGAGCGGGCCGAGCACGTCGGCGGCCCGCTGCTCCAACTCCGGCCAGGCACGGTCCTCGCGCGCCCCGAGCAGCAGCGACAGATTCAGTACGGCACCGTGACGTCGCACGATCGCCTGGTCGAGGCCCCCGGGCGACTGGACGGCAGCCACCGTCACCGAGCCGTGCAGCGCCGCGTCCGGCAGCACCTCCGGGATCTCGGTGGGTGCCGTCGCCCACACCGGCTGGTTCGCGCCCTGGAGGGCACGGAAGCGCTGCCACATCACGCGGACTGCGGTCGGCCAGACGTCGGCATGCGGCGCGTCGAGCGGGACGAAGACGTGGACCACGACTTCCTGTTCCGTCACGGCGAGTTCGTGCACTCGGTCGTTCGCCCCCGGGCTGCGTGCCGTACTCACTACGGTAAGTCCCCGCATTCTACTGACGGTTCGGCCGTGTCGAGGATCTCTCGGGCTACGTGCTCAACTGCTGTCGACCGTATCGGTGTTCAACACCACAAGCGTGGCGGCCGACGCCGGTACGAACAAGGACACCGACCCGGCCGGACTGAACCTGGTCACGACCACCGCCTACGACGCCCAGGGCCGCGTCATCAAGGCCACCCTGCCCAAGTCCGCGGGCACCGACGCGGGGGCCACCGTCACGACCTACTGTTCCGCCACCGGCTCCGGCGTGGACCACCCAGGACGCCACCGGCATACCCACCCGCAACGTCCAGAGCATCGGCGGCGGCCTCGCCGCCACCACAGCGGCCAGCGACCCGGACAGTACGATCCTGCAACTGACCAGGCACGTTGCCTGGGGAGCCGGTGTGGCGGGGGGTTTCTTCGGCATGATTGAATCCAAGATTCCGTGGCCCGCTGTCAAGGCTATTGCCTACGCGCTCCGTTGGGGACTGTGGGCAGTCACGGCCAAGGCATCCCACGCGGCAGTGCGAGCACGCTGTGTCACCTTCGTCACAGATCTCCCCACCGGATTCTGGCGAATCGACGAACGGAAGTGCTGATCGATGCCTAGACCTGTCCGGATCACTATCCCGGCGCTTATCGCCCTACTGCTCGCGGCCGTAATGATCGAAGCGATAAGCCACTCTTCGTGGCCCATTGTGGCCCTCATGGGCGTCGGTATAGGCTTTATGGCCATCGATATCGTAAGAGCGCTGCGGGACAACCGTCACGAGTAGGAACTCGCGACGAGCGCTGTCGCGTCAAGCAGCCGCACAACTCGTCCCCCCTTGGGGAACACAGCCCGCTAGGTCCTCCCTTCAGGGAGGGCCTAGCAAACCCCATTCCCGAGGGCAGCGCCAACGCCTGCGAAAGATCTTCCGTGCGGCACCCTTGGGCGAGCGGATTTCCGCAGGGTCGGTGGCATTCCTTGTCGTGATGCGCTCGGCCAGTGGCGACCTCCTGGGTCGCTCGTCTACTGCCCTGTTCTTTGGTGCTCGGGTTTCGCACCGTGAAGCACTGCCTCAACGGCCGAGCCCGTGCGTGCCTACGCGGAGTCAGGGACTCTCCACTCTGTCGGAGGGACTTCCGAGGGACGTTCCGCCGTGCAAGCACGGAAGGCTCCGACAGCGCCGAAAGACGGGAAACCCCAGCTCAGGCGCTAAAAGCTCAGCACTCGATGACGTTCACCGCGAGGCCACCCCGGGCGGTTTCCTTGTATTTGACCTTCATGTCGGCGCCGGTCTCCTTCATGGTCTTGATGACCTTGTCGAGGGAGACGTGGTGGCGGCCGTCGCCGCGCATGGCCATGCGGGCGGCGGTGACGGCCTTGACGGCGGCCATGCCGTTGCGCTCGATGCAGGGGATCTGGACGAGTCCGCCGACCGGGTCGCAGGTGAGGCCGAGGTTGTGCTCCATGCCGATCTCGGCGGCGTTCTCGACCTGTTCCGTGGAGCCGCCGAGGATCTCGGCGAGGCCGCCGGCCGCCATCGAGCAGGCCGAGCCGACCTCGCCCTGGCAGCCGACCTCGGCGCCGGAGATGGAGGCGTTCTCCTTGAAGAGCATGCCGATCGCGCCCGCCGCCAGCAGGTAGCGCACGACGGCGTCCTCCTGGTCGACGGCGCCGGCGGTCGGCGCCGCGACGAAGTTCAGGTAGTAGTGCAGGACGGCCGGGATGATGCCTGCGGCGCCGTTGGTGGGGGCGGTCACGACCCGGCCGCCCGCCGCATTCTCCTCGTTGACGGCCATCGCGTAGAGGGTGACCCACTCCATCGCGTGCGCGGCCGGATCGCCCTCGGCGCGCAGCTGGCGCGCCGACTGCGCCGCGCGGCGGCGGACCTTCAGGCCGCCCGGGAGGATGCCCTCACGGGACATCCCGCGCCGCACGCAGGACTCCATCACCCGCCAGATGTCGAGCAGCCCGGCGCGGATCTCCTCCTCCGTACGCCACGCCTTCTCGTTCTCCATCATCAGCGCCGAGATCGACAGCCCCGTCTCGCGCGAGAGCCGCAGCAGTTCGTCCCCGGTGCGGAAGGGGTGCCGCAGCACCGTGTCGTCCAGCTTGATCCGGTCCTCGCCGACCGCGTCCTCGTCCACGACGAAACCGCCGCCCACCGAGTAGTACGTCTTCTCCAGCAGCGGGGCGCCGTCCGCGTCGTACGCGAACAGCGTCATCCCGTTGGCGTGGTACGGCAGCGACCTGCGCCGGTGCAGCACGATCTGCGTCTGCGGGTCGAAGGCGATCTCGTGCGCCCCGAGCAGGCTCAGCCTGCCCGCCGCGCGCACCGCCGCGACCTCGTCGTCCGCCGTCTCCACGTCCACCGTCCGCGGCGAGTGGCCCGCGAGCCCCAGCAGCACCGCCTTCGGCGTCCCGTGCCCGTGGCCCGTCGCCCCCAGCGACCCGAAGAGCTCCGCCCGGACCGACACGGTGTGCGCCAGCAGTCCCTCGTTCTTCAGCCGGTGCACGAAGATGCCCGCGGCACGCATCGGGCCCACGGTGTGCGAGCTGCTGGGGCCGATGCCCACGGAGAAGAGGTCGAATACGGATATTGCCATGAGGACTCCAGATCTCGAAGGGGCACGGCCCCTTCACGGTTCCTCCGCGGAGGAGGGTTCCCCAGGGGCGCGGGGAACTGCGCGACCAGCCCCCACCGGCGGGTGGTCCGGCGACAACCGGACTGCCCGCCGGGGCGGGTGGTGACCTGCGGGAGCGCTCCGGCTGAGCACGCGGTTCCTCCGTCGGCCTGCGGCCGGGAGGTGCCCCCCTCGCCCCTACGGGGCTACGCGTAGAGCGGGTGCTTGCGGGTCAGGGCGGCGACCCTGTCCCGGAGAGCCGCGGCATCGTAACTCGGCTTGAGGGCCGCCGCGATGATCTCCGCCACCTCCCGGAAGTCCTCCGCGTCGAAGCCCCGCGTGGCCAGCGCGGGCGTGCCGATGCGCAGCCCCGAGGTGACCATGGGCGGCCGGGGGTCGTTGGGGATCGCGTTGCGGTTGACGGTGATGCCGACCGAGTGGAGGCGGTCCTCGGCCTGCTGGCCGTCGAGCGCGGAGTCGCGGAGGTCGACCAGCACCAGGTGGACGTCGGTGCCGCCGGACAGGACGGAGACGCCGACCTCGGTGAGGTCGTCCCGTACCAGCCGCTCGGCGAGGATCTTGGCGCCCTGGAGCGTACGCGCCTGCCGGTCCTTGAACTCGTCGGTGGCGGCGGCCTTGAAGGCGACCGCCTTTCCGGCGATCACGTGCTCCAGCGGGCCGCCCTGCTGACCGGGGAAGACCGCCGAGTTGATCTTCTTGGCCAGCTCGGCCTTGGAGAGGATCACACCGCCGCGCGGGCCGCCGAGCGTCTTGTGGGTCGTGGTGGTGACCACGTCCGCGTACGGCACGGGGGAGGGGTGCAGACCGGCCGCGACCAGGCCCGCGAAGTGCGCCATGTCGACCATCAGGTACGCGCCGACCTCGTCCGCGATCCGGCGGAACTCGGCGAAGTCGAGCTGGCGCGGATACGCCGACCAGCCCGCGATGACGAGCTGCGGCCGGTGCTCCCTGGCCAGCTTCTCGACCTCGGCCATGTCGACCAGACCGGTGTGCTCGTCGACGTGGTAGGCCGCGACCTTGTACAGCTTGCCGGAGAAGTTGATCTTCATACCGTGGGTCAGGTGGCCGCCGTGCGCCAGGTCGAGGCCCAGGATGGTGTCGCCCGGCTTGATCAGGGCGGTCATCGCGGCGGCGTTCGCGGACGCGCCGGAGTGCGGCTGCACGTTCGCGGCCTCGGCGCCGAACAGCGCCTTGACGCGGTCGATCGCGAGCTGCTCGATCACGTCGACGTGCTCGCAGCCGCCGTAGTAGCGGCGGCCCGGGTAGCCCTCGGCGTACTTGTTGGTCAGCACGGAGCCCTGGGCCTCGAGGACCGCGACCGGCGCGAAGTTCTCCGACGCGATCATTTCGAGGGTGGACTGCTGGCGGTGGAGTTCGGCGTCGACCGCGGCGGCGACGTCCGGGTCGAACTCGTGCAGGGACTGGTTCTGCAGCGACATGAGATCTTCCTGGTCAGAAGGTCGATGAATACCGGGGGCCGGCGAACGGCCGGTGACGGCGGGCCCGGCGGGAAGCGAGCCCGTGATGACGGCGGGCCCGGCGGGAAGCGAGCCCGCGATGACAGCCGGGGGCCGGCCCGCCGTGACGGCCGGGGGACCGGCCCGTGACGGAGGCCGGAAGGTCAGCCCGCGATGAAGGCGTCGTACTCGGCGGCGGACAGCAGCTCGTCGGTCGCCTGCGGCTCGCGCACCTTGAACAGCCAGCCGTCCGCGAAGGGCGAGGAGTTGATCAGGGCCGGGTCGTCCACGACGTCCTGGTTGATCTCCGTGACCTCGCCGGTGACCGGCGAGTACAGGTCGCTGACGGACTTGGTGGACTCCAGCTCACCACAGGTCTCACCCGCCGTGACGGCGTCGCCCACCGCGGGAAGCTGCACGAACACGACGTCGCCGAGCGCGTCGGCGGCGTGCGAGGTGATCCCGACGGTGACGCCCTCGGCCTCGGGGGCCGACAGCCACTCGTGTTCCTTGGTGTACCGAAGATTCTGGGGGTTGATGCTCATGACGGAATTCTCCCGGATGCGAAGGGGTGCCCGCGCGCGGGGACGGCGCGGTCGGTCGGCTCGACGGACAGGTCCGGTACCGGCCGGACAGGCCCGGTACCAGGTGGCGGTACGAGCGTGTCAGCGCTCACGCTTGTAGAACGGCAGCGCCACGACCCGGTGCGGCTCACGGGTGCCGCGGATGTCGACCGCGACCCCTTCCGTACCGGGCGCGGCATGCGCGGCGTCCACGTACGCCATCGCGATGGGCACGCCCAGCGTCGGGGACGGCGCGCCCGAGGTGACCTCGCCGACCACGGCGCCCGAGGCGTCGCTCACCGCGTACCCCGCGCGCGGCACCCGGCGGCCCTCGGCGATCAGCCCGACCAGCTTGCGCGGCGGGGTGGCCGCCGCCTTCTCCGCCGCGGCCTCCAGCGCCGCCCGGCCCACGAAGTCGCCCGCCTTGTCGAACTTCACGACCCGGCCGAGCCCCGCGTCGAACGGCGTCAGCGCGGTGGTCAGCTCGTGCCCGTACAGCGGCATGCCCGCCTCCAGGCGCAGCGTGTCCCGGCAGGACAGGCCGCACGGTACGAGCCCGGCCGCGGCCCCGGCCTCGGTGAGCGCCTGCCACAGCCGCTCGGCGTCGGCGGGCGCCACGAACAGCTCGAAGCCGTCCTCGCCGGTGTAACCGGTACGGGCGATCAGGGCGGGCACCCCGGCGACCGTGCCGGGCAGGCCCGCGTAGTACTTCAGCCCGTCCAGGTCCGCGTCCGTGACCGACTTCAGGATGCCGGGGGACTCCGGACCCTGGACGGCGAGCAGCGCGTACGCGTCCCGGTCGTCGCGTACGGCGGCGCCCGCGAAACCGGCCGCGCGCTCGGTGACGGCGTCCAGCACCACCTGGGCGTTGGAGGCGTTGGCGACGATCATGAACTCCTGCTCGGCGAGCCGGTACACGATCAGGTCGTCCAGGATGCCGCCGTCGGGTGCGCAGATCATCGTGTAGCGGGCCCTGCCGACCGCGAGCGCCGACAGGTGGCCGACCAGCGCGTGGTCGAGGGCCTCGCCCGCCTGCGGTCCCGTGACGGTGATCTCGCCCATGTGGGAGAGGTCGAAGAGTCCGGCGCGGGTGCGGACGGCGGTGTGCTCGTCGCGCTCGCTGCCGTACCGCAGCGGCATGTCCCAGCCCGCGAAGTCGGTCATGGTCGCGCCGAGCGCGCGGTGCGACGCGTCGAGGGCGGTGTGGCGCGGGGAGGTCGGTGGCTGGCTCATCGGAGGGCTCCCAGAGGGGTGACGGCACGGGACGGACAGGGCGGGCCGGGGCATGCTCGCCCCGGGTCTCCCCATCTGTCATCGGAACCTGAGAGGTTCACCGTGACCCTCGCGGGCCCCGGTTTGCACCTTGGGTGGGGCCGCTCCCCGTCAAGGGAGCCGCCCGCTTTTCAGATCTGCCTCGCCCGCGCGGTATCTGTGCCTGAGAGATTCAAGGGAGGGCTTGCTCCTTCGGCGCCCGGCCCGGTGAGGGGACGGAACTCTCCCGCGCGGCCTCCAACGGCCGGTATGCAAGTTGTGCCGCCAATCATTGCACGCCAGCCGCTAGGGTTTCCGGGCAGGACAGTGGCACATGGGCGGACAAGGGTGGACATGGAGATTCCGGCACCGTACACGGCACCGTACATATGGCCGGCCAACGAGCTGGAAGAGGTGCTCACCGCGAGCCTCGGCAACCCCTCGGCCGCCCCCCGGCTGCTGGAGGTGCTGGGGCGCTCCCATGTCTGGGTGCCGCTGCCGAACGGCGGGGCGCCGGACGCGCCGGGGCTCGACCTGCCCACCGTCGAACTGGAGGGCGCGACCTATGTGCCCGTCTTCAGCTCCGAGCAGCAGTTCCGGCAGGCCGCCGACGGCATGGCCTGCACCGTCGCGCCCGTCCACGAATTCGCCCGCGGCCTGCCGCCGCTGGTCGGCATCGCCCTGAACCCCGGCGGCGCCGTCGGAGTGCCGCTGCCGCCCGCCGCCGTCGCCGAGCTGTGCCGCGGCGGCGCCGCCGAACGGTACGAGCAGGACGGCACGCCCGGCCGTACGGTCGGCGCCCGCGTACGGCTGTGGGAACCGGACCACGACGACGAGCCGGTGGACTTCCTCGCCACCGCCGCGGGGGAGTTCGCCGTCACCCCGGTCGTGCTGTCCGCCCGTCGCGCGCTGGCCGCCGTGGAGGAGGAGCCGCCCGCGCTCTTCGTCGGGGTCGAGCTGGACCGCTGGCAGGACGTGGACCGCGCCGCGGCCATGGACGCCATCGGCCGCGCCCTCGGCGCCGCGCCGCTGCCCTGGCCCGTCCACCTGATTCTGCTGGACGTCGCACAGGACCCGGTCGCGGACTGGATGCTGGAGACCGTACGGCCGTTCTTCACGCGGGACTGAACCGGACCGAACCGGACTCATCGGGACCGAACGGGACCGACCGGCGGGAGGCCGTACGGCATGGGTGGGGATCCAGGACGTGACCTGGTTTGATGGCGGGCGGCGCACAGGTGTGCGCCGGGCAGACCGAACGAGGGGAAGGGGCGGTCCCACGTGATCGCGGGCGCGCAAGGCGGTGCGGCGGCGGCCGGCCATGTGGAGCAGATGCTGCTCCAGGTGGCGCCCGGTCGCTTCGACGCATACGAGAACCTGCTCGCGTCGCTGGCCGAGGGCCAGGTGTGGATGCTGCTCTGGCACGGCACGCCCGGTTCGGCCGATGCCCAGTACGGCAACCTCCGGATCGGCGGCCACGGCTACGCGCCGTGCGTCACCTCGCCGCGTGAGCTGGCCGCCAGCGGCTGGACCCGGGAGTACGAGGTCGTCTCCGGGCGCGACATCGCCCTGACCCTCTTCCCCGACCGCTGGGGCCTCTGGCTCAACCCGCACGCGCCGGGCGGCGGGGTCGGGGTGCCCTGGCTCGACCTGCGCCGGATCGCCGCCGGGCTCGACCTGCTGCCCGCCGGGCCGCTCCAGATCGGCGAACCCTCGCTACAGATTCCGCAGTTCTACGCTCTGCTCGCGCAGGCCGCGCACCGCACGCCCGCCGTGCGCGCCCTCCGGCGCGCCTGGGTCCAGCCCACCCTCGGCGAGCCCTATCTCGCCATCGGCGTCGAGGTCTACGACGACTCTCCGCAGTCCGTCGAGTCCGTCCGCCTCATGATGCAGCAGTCCGTCGCCGGTGTCCCCGACGGTCTGCCCGTCTCCACCGTCGCCATGGCCGACGCCTACGATCCCGTCGCCATGTGGATGCGCGCCAACGGGCAGCCCTTCTTCGACCGCGAAGCCTTCGCCGGCGGCCCGGCCTGGGGCCCCCGCTAGGGCCTGTCCGGCGGATCCCGAACGGCGATGAGCGACCCTCAAGCGCCGGAATCGTCCAGGGCGGCGGACATCAGGCCGAGCGGCGGACTGCCCAGGGCGAGCAGGGCGGCGTGGAATTCGGGCAAGGTGAAGGAAGCCTTCCGCTTGGCCCGCTCGCGCAGCCGCATGATCTCCAGCTTGCCCCAGGTGTACCGCCCGTAGGCCGCGTCGAAGGTGCCGCGCCGCGCCTCGGCGGAGGCCCCGGCCCGGGCGAGATGGGCGTCGCGCATGAAGAGCCGGGTCGCGTCCTCAAGGGACAGCGCCCCGGTGTGCAGCCCGATGGAACACGTCAGCCGCGTCACGCGGACCAGCGCTTCGAGCGCGACCCCGATGGCGAAGCGCGGGTCCCGCGCCCGGAACCCCTCTTCGAGGCAGACCTCCTCGACGTAGTGCGCCCACCCCTCGGCGAAGGAGAGGCTGTGCAGGACCCGCCGCACCGGCGTCGCGGCCCGCCGCAGCGAGCGGCTGTGCGCGAAGTGCCCGGGAGCGACCTCGTGGACGGTGATCGACGGCAGGCTGGTGCGGCTGAAGACGGTCAGCCACTCCTCGCGCTCCTCGGCCGGCCAGTCCGGCTCCGGCGGAGTGACGTGGTACCAGGACGCGGCATCGGCCTCGGCGGGCGCGGCCCAGCTCATCATGGCCATGGCCCAGCGCCGGGAGGGCGGCGCGGGCCCGACGAGACAGTCCCCGTCCACGTACGGCGCGAGCTTGTGCGCGCGGGTGAAGGCGATCACCTCGTCGGTGAGCCTGGCCGCCTCGGGGATGACGCCGTCGGCGTCGGGGTGGTCGGCCATCAGCTCGGGGAGCAGCTCGTCCACCCGCCGGTGCCGGTCGTACGCGCGGCAGGAGTCGACCAGCAGCTCGGTGAGCCGGGCCCGCTCCCGGTCGGCCTCGACGGCGAGCGCCGACAGGTCGACGCTCAGGCCCTCCTGACTGCCCATCAGCGCGGCCAGCGCGTTGCCGCCGAGCCGGGGGTCGGGGTCGCCGTGCTCGGCGGCCCGCTCGATGTGCGCGACCAGCCGCCCGTGCGCGGCCAGCGCGGCGGCGGTGTCGGGGCTGTCCTCGGCGTCGAGCCCGGCGGCGAGTCCGCGTACGGCGCCCAGCAGCGCGTCCGCGACCGGCGCGCTCACCCGGTCGAGTGACGCCACCGCCGCGTCCACGGCCTCCGGCCAGCGCGCCAGATGCTTGCGGCGGGCCTTGGCGCGCTCCCGCCCGGAGGCGTACTCCCGGTCGTAGCAGGCGAGTTCGAGATTGGACAGATGCGGGTACGGGTCGCGCCTGTGCAGCTCCAGCTCCCCGTACTGCACGCGCAGCGCCTCCTCGAAGACCGTCAGGTGCCGGTCGTCGTGGGCGGACTCCAGCGGTCCCGCGGCGCGCTGGGCGCGGGCCATCGCGTCGAGGCCGCGACGGACGCCGTCCGGCGACAGGTCCTGGACGCGGCCGTCGTACTCGTGACGCCCCGCCATTTCCCGTACCACCGGCACCATCAGGTCGCATACCGCACGCAGCCGCTCGTTCACCACACGACCGTACCCCGAGGTACGCGTCGGTAACGGTCGATGAATCACCACATCACAGTTGCGCATCCCTTCGTGGTGAGGGCTGGCGGGTGATCGACACATCGCAGAAGAATCCAGCGGCAAGGGCCTCAGGCCCCCGTTGTCATCTGCACCACCTGCACCGCCTCGTACCAACAGCACTTTCTGCAGAGCCAGTTCATGCATCACGCAATTCATGAGACTCGCACCAGCAGCACGACTGATGAGTAAAGCCGCTACAGCGGCGGGCGCGCGCCGGTTACCCGCCGGCGAGAGGGGTCAGTCACACCATGACCGCACCGATTGAGACCACCCATGGGCAGGCCGAGGCACAGCCGGAAGCCATCCTCAGCGGGGTCGAGCGGAGCCAGATCGAGGGCCGGTCCCTCGGTCAGATCGCCTGGATGCGCTTCAAGCGCGACAAGGTGGCGGTGGCCGGCGGTGTCGTCGTCATCCTGCTGGTGCTGCTCGCGATCCTGGCCAAGCCGATCGAGCACGTCTTCGGCCTCGACCCGACCGCCTTCCACCAGGACCTCGTGGACCCCGTCCGCGTCGCCCCCAAGGGCCCCTTCGGCGGCATGAGCTGGGCCCACCCGCTGGGCATCGACCCGCAGTTCGGCCGTGACCTGCTGGCCCGGATCATCGAGGGCTCGTGGGTCTCGATGCTGGTGGCGACCGGCGCGACGATCCTGTCCAACATCATCGGCACCGTCCTCGGCGTCATCGCCGGGTACTACGGCGGCTGGGTCGACAGCCTGATCAGCCGTCTGATGGACACCTTCCTCGCCTTCCCGCTGCTGCTCTTCGCGATCTCGATCTCCGCCTCCCTCCAGGACGGCGCCTTCGGGATGAACGGGCTGCCGCTGCGGATCAGCGTGCTGATCTTCGTGATCGGCTTCTTCAACTGGCCCTACATGGGACGCATCGTGCGCGGCCAGACGCTGAGCCTGCGCGAACGCGAGTTCGTCGAAGCCGCCCGCAGCATGGGCGCCCGCGGCCCCTTCATCCTCTTCAAGGAACTGCTGCCCAACCTGGTCGCGCCGATCCTCGTCTACTCGACGCTGCTGATCCCGACCAACATCCTCTTCGAGGCCGCCCTGAGCTTCCTCGGCGTCGGCATCGCACCGCCCCAGGCCTCGTGGGGCGGCATGCTCAACGACGCCGTCGACCTCTTCTACGCCGACCCGCAGTACATGGTCGTCCCCGGCCTCGCGATCTTCATCACCGTCCTGGCCTTCAACCTGCTGGGCGACGGACTGCGCGACGCCCTCGACCCGCGCAGCAAGTGAACGGCCGCAGCACGCCACGCCGCACCGCCCGTACCGGGTACCAGCCCGCCCGTACCACCGCTGAAACCACGTATATCCATTCGATTTGGAGGCTTTCCTCGGCATGAACAGCAGAAAAGCGACAGCCGCGCTGGCGCTTGCCATGGCTCTGGCCCTGGGAGCATCCGCGTGCAGCAGTGACTCGAAGGACGACAAGGGCGGCAAGAACCCGAGCGGCGGCAGCAGCAAGTCCGCCTCCGGCTCCGACGCCGCGCTCACCTCGATCGTCAACAAGTCCGACAAGAAGGGGGGGACGGTCGTGATGGAGAACTCCGACGTGCCGGACTCCCTGGACATGGGCAACACGTACTACGGCTGGGTGCAGAACTTCTCCCGCCTCTACGCGCGTACCCTGCTCACCTTCAAGCCCGCCGCGGGCAAGGACGGCCTCACCGTCGTCCCCGACCTCGCCACCGGACTCGGCAAGGCCAGCCCGGACGCCAAGACCTGGACGTACACCATCCGGTCCGGCCTGAAGTACGAAGACGGCACGCCGATCACCACCAAGGACATCAAGTACGCGATCGAGCGCAGCAACTTCGCGCCCGAGGCGCTGTCCAACGGCCCGACGTACTTCAAGGCGTACCTCGCGGGCGGCGACAAGTACCAGGGTCCGTACAAGGACAAGAACCCCAACGGGCTCGCGTCCATCGAGACCCCGAACGACACCACGATCGTCTTCCACCTGGCGAAGCCCTTCGCGGACTTCGACTACCTGGCGACGTTCTCGCAGACGGCCCCCGTGCCGCAGGCGAAGGACGACGGCGCCGGTTACGTGAAGCACATCGTGTCGTCCGGCCCGTACAAGTTCTCCTCGTACACCGAGGGCGCGGGCGCCACGCTGGTCCGTAACCCGCAGTGGAGCCAGGCCACCGACCCGGTGCGCAACCCGCTGCCGGACAAGTACACGATCAAGTTCAAGGTCGACGCGGTCACCATCGACAACAACCTGCTGGCGGGCAACACCACGGTGGACTCCGGCGGTACCGGTGTCACCCCGCAGACCCAGGGCAAGGTGCTCGGCCCCAAGTACAAGGGCAGCACCGACGACTCGTACGCCGGCGCCACCGCGTACATGGCGATCAACTCCAAGGTCGCGCCGTTCGACAACATCGAGTGCCGCAAGGCCGTCGAGTACGCGATCGACAAGGTCTCGGTGCAGACCGCGATCGGCGGCAGCGTGAAGGGCGACATCGCCACCACGCTGCTCCCGCCGACCGTCAACGGCTACGCGAAGTTCGACCAGTACCCGACCGAGGGCAACAAGGGCGATGTGGCCAAGGCCAAGCAGGCCCTGAGCGCCTGCGGCAAGCCGGGCGGCTTCACCACCAACCTGACCGCCCGCTCGGACCGTCCGGCCGAGATGGCGCAGGCCACCGCGGTGCAGAACTCGCTCAAGCAGGTCGGCATCACCGCCAACATCAAGAGCTACCCGGCGGGCAAGTACTTCGCCAACTTCGCCGGTGTCCCGAGCTACGTGCACGAGCACCAGCTCGGCCTGATGATGATGGCGTGGGGCGCCGACTGGCCGACCGGCTACGGCTTCCTCGACCAGATCGTGGACGGCAGCGCCATCAAGCCCTCCGGCGGCAACAACCTGATGGAGCTGAACGACCCGGCCATCAACAAGGCGCTGTCGGACGCGATCGCCAACACCGACGCGGCCGCCCGTGAGAAGGCCTGGGGCGACATCGACAAGATGGTGCTCGACACCGCCACCGTCGTGCCGCTGATCTACCGCAAGAACCTGCTGTACCGCCCGGAGAGCGCCACGAACGTGACGATCACTCAGGCGTACCTGGGCATGTACGACTACCTGCTGCTCAGCTCCTCCAAGTAAGCGAGAGCACCGAACACCGGAAGGCAGGTGAAGGCATCGGCGTCCGTCGGGACCGGGGTTGACCCCCGGCCCGGCGGACCCGGCGCCGAACCGCTGTGACTGCGTACATCATTCGACGCGTGATCGCCGCGATAATCCTGGTGCTTGTCGTCAGCGCGGTCACTTTCGCGATCTTCTTCCTGGTCCCCAAGATCGGCGGCCAGAGCACGACCCAACTGGCCACCCAGTACGTGGGCAAGGACGCCAACCCCGAGTCGATCGCGGCGGTCAAGAAGAACCTCGGGCTGGACCTGCCGCTCTACCAGCAGTACTGGCACTTCATCAAGGCCATCGTCATGGGCGCGAACTACAAGTTCGGCCCGGACGCGGCGGTCTGCCACCGCCCCTGCTTCGGCTACTCCTTCAAGTCGCACGTCGAGGTGTGGCCGCAGATCAAGACCCGTATCCCGGTGACCTTCTCGCTGGCGATCGGCGCGGCCGTGATCTGGGTGGTCTCCGGTGTCGTCATCGGCGTCATCTCCGCGCTCAAGCGCGGCACGGTCTTCGACCGGATCTCCATGGGCGTGGCCCTGGCCGGTGTCTCACTGCCGATCTTCTTCACCGGCATGGTGCTGCTCGGCCTGTTCTCCTACAAGTGGACGATCTGGGACAACGTCGAGTACGTCGGGTTCACCACCGATCCCGCCCAATGGGCGTGGAATCTGATCCTGCCGTGGATCGCGCTGGCCTTCCTCTACTCCGCGCTGTACGCCCGCCTCACCAGAGCCGGGATGCTGGAGACGATGGGCGAGGACTACATCCGTACCGCGCGGGCCAAGGGCCTGCCGGAGCGGACGGTCGTCGGCAAGCACGCGCTGCGCGCGGCCCTGACCCCGATCGTCACCATCTTCGGCATGGACTTCGGCCTGCTGATCGGCGGCGCGATCATCACCGAACGCGTCTTCTCCTTCCAGGGAGTCGGCGCCTACGCCGTGCAGGGCGTCAAGGACAACGACCTGCCGATCGTGCTCGGCGTGACGATGGTCGCGGCCACCTTCATCGTCTTCTGCAACCTTGTGGTGGACCTGCTGTACGCCGCCATCGACCCCCGCGTGAGGTACTCGTGAGCACCACGGACGGCAGTGCCCCCGACAGCGGCACGTCCGAAACGTCCGAGGGCGGCGCCGTCGGGTTCGACAAGGCGGCGTCCGTCGTCGGGGAGCCGGTGGCGGACCCCGGCCCGGCCCCCGCGGGGGACGCGTATCTGTCGGTACGCGACCTGCGGATCCACTTCGACACCGACGACGGCCTGGTGAAGTCGGTCGACGGCCTCAGCTTCGACCTCCAGCGCGGCCGTACGCTCGGCATCGTCGGCGAGTCCGGCTCGGGCAAGTCCGTGACGTCGCTGGGCATCATGGGCCTGCACCGCACCTCGCGGGCCCGGATATCCGGCGAGGTCTGGCTGGACGGCGAGGAGTTGGTCGCCGCCGACCCGGACCACGTACGGCGGCTGCGCGGGCGCAAGATGGCGATGATCTTCCAGGACCCGCTCTCCGCGATGCACCCCTATTACACGGTCGGCGCGCAGATCGTCGAGGCGTACCGGGTGCATCAGAAGGTGTCGCGGAAGGTCGCGGCCGAGCGGGCCGTGGAGATGCTGGACCGGGTCGGCATCCCGGAGCCCGGGAAGCGCTTCTCGGACTACCCGCACCAGTTCTCCGGCGGTATGCGGCAGCGCGCGATGATCGCCATGTCGCTGGTCAACAACCCCGAGTTGCTGATCGCCGACGAGCCGACGACCGCGCTCGACGTGACCGTGCAGGCGCAGATCCTGGACCTGATCCGGGACCTGCAAAAGGAGTTCGGCTCCGCGGTCATCATGATCACCCACGACCTCGGAGTGGTCGCCGAGGTCGCCGACGACCTGCTGGTGATGTACGCGGGCCGGGCCGTGGAGCGCGGCACCGCCGAGACGCTGTTCACCGCGCCCCGACACCCGTACACCTGGGGCCTGTTGGGCTCCATGCCGCGTCTCGACCGGGAGCGCCTGGAGCGGCTCAACCCGGTCAAGGGCACCCCGCCCAGCCTGATCAACGTGCCGTCCGGCTGCGCCTTCCACCCGCGCTGCCCGTACGCGGCGCTGACCGGCGGCGCCGCGGAGACGGACGTGCCGGAACTGCGCGAGGTGGGCCCCGGCCACATGGCCGCCTGCCACCTCGGCGAGGCCGACCGCCTCCGGATCTGGACCGAAGAGATCGAACCGAAGCTGTGAAGGGTCAGGAAGAACCCGTGGCCGAGAACCCCTCGCCGGACGAGCCGCCGCAGGACGCGTCCTCGTCGGACGGCACACAGTCGGACGGCACGCCCCCGGAAAGGCCCGCGTCGGACGACGTCCTGCCGGACAACTCCGCCTCGGGCGGCGGCACTTCGTCGGGCAGGCCCTCGCTCGACAAGAGCGTCCCGCTGCCGCGGCAGCGCGGCGGCGAGCCGCTGCTCAAGGTGACCGGTCTGGTCAAGCACTTCCCGATCACCAAGGGCCTGCTGCGCCGCCAGGTCGGCGCCGTACAGGCCGTGGACGGCATCGACTTCGAGGTCGCGGCGGGCGAAACGCTCGGCGTGGTCGGCGAGTCGGGCTGCGGCAAGTCCACGATGGGACGGCTGATCACGCGGCTGCTCGAACCGACCGGCGGCACGATCGAGTTCCAGGGCCGGGACATCACGCACCTGAGCACCGGGGCGATGCGCCCGATGCGGCGTGACGTCCAGATGATCTTCCAGGACCCCTTCTCCTCGTTGAACCCGCGGCACACCATCGGCACGATCGTCGGCGCCCCGTACAAGCTCCAGAAGGTCGCGACCGAGCACGGTGTGAAGCGCGAAGTGCAGAATCTGCTGGAGCTGGTCGGGCTCAGCCCCGAGCACTACAACCGCTACCCGCACGAGTTCTCCGGCGGTCAGCGGCAGCGGATCGGCATCGCGCGGGCGCTCGCCCTCAAACCGAAGCTGGTCGTCGCCGACGAGCCGGTCTCGGCGCTGGACGTGTCCATCCAGGCCCAGGTGGTGAACCTGCTGGACGACCTCCAGTCGGAGCTGGGCCTGACGTATGTGATCATCGCCCACGACCTGTCGGTGATCCGCCATGTCTCGGACCGGATCGCGGTGATGTACCTCGGCAAGGTGGTGGAGATCGCGGACCGGGAGGCGCTGTACAGCGCGCCCTTCCACCCGTACACCACCGCCCTGATGTCGGCGGTGCCGGTGCCCGACCCGCGGCGGCGCACGCAGCGCAAGCGCATCCTGCTCACCGGTGACGTGCCGTCGCCGATCTCGCCGCCGAGCGGCTGCCGCTTCCACACCCGGTGCTGGAAGGCGACGGAGGTGTGCAAGACGCAGGAGCCGCCGCTGGCGCCGCTGGCGACCGGCCACCAAGTAGCGTGCCACCACCCGGAGAACCACCCGGAGAACCAGCCGGACAACCAGCAGGACAGCGCGGCTGTCACGCCGTAGGCAGTCGTGACGGGGCGGGCCGTGCGGTCGCTGCTTTCTGGCCGTACGGCCGGCGCCGCCGGTCCGGCGCCGGTTCGTACGGTGGGCCTCGCGGTTCGTACGGCGGGCCGTAGTACAACATCGGCATGGCCACGGATCTGTTCACGCCCACCGTCCAGCACACGCTCGACATCGTCGGGATCTTCGTCTTCGCGATCTCCGGCGCGCTGGCGGCGGTCCGCAGGAACTACGACGTGTTCGGCATGGCGGTGCTCGCCGAGGTCACGGCGCTCGGCGGCGGGGTCTTCCGCGATCTGGTCATCGGCGCGGTGCCGCCCGCCGCGTTCACCGACGTCGGCTACTTCTCGACGCCGCTGGTCGCCACCGCGCTGGTCTTCTTCCTGCACCCCGAGGTCGAGCGGATCACCGCCACGATGAACGTCTTCGACGCGGCCGGGCTCGGGCTGTTCTGCGTGAGCGGCACGATCAAGGCGCATACGTACGGGCTCGGGCTCACCCCGTCCGTCGCGCTCGGCCTCGCCACGGCGGCGGGCGGCGGCGTCCTGCGCGACCTGCTGGCGAACGAGGTGCCGTCGCTGCTGCGCTGGGACCGCGATCTGTACGCCGTCCCGGCCCTGGTCGGCGCGAGTACGGTCGCGCTGCTGATCCACTTCGACGTGCTGGGCGGTGTGACCGCGGGGCTCGCGGCGCTGGTCGCCTTCGTCCTGCGGCTGCTGGCGCTGCGGTTCCACTGGCGGGCGCCGCGGGCGTGGCACCGCAGGAGCGCGGCGGCGGAGGGGGAGTAGCGGACTCCGTCCGGGCCGGCCCGTGCGTGTGCCGGTCGTACGGACGCGGACCGTGCGTACGCGGGCCGCGCGTGTGCCGGGCCGTGCGTATGAACGGCGGGGTCGCGCGGCCGGTCGCCGCGGCGGGAAACCGCCAGCGCTGGACACGGAGTCTCTACCGCTGGGTAACATCGGGGCATGGCACATGCGACAGCCCGCGCGACCCTCGGCGACAGCGAATTCGACCGCGACACGACGGTGACGGCCCGGCCGGGCGAGCCCGGCACGTACGACATCGACCTCTCACCGGGCTGGACCATCGCCGCGGCCGTCAACGGCGGGTATCTGCTCGCCGTCGTCGCCCGCGCCCTGCGCGACGCGCTGCCGCACGACGACCCCTTCACCATCACCGCCCATTACCTGACCGCCTCAGGCCCCGGCCCCGCCGTGATCAGGACCGAGACGGTACGGGCGGGCCGGACCCTCTCCAGCGGGCAGGCGTCGCTCTACCAGACCGACGAGCAGGGCCGTGAGGTCGAGCGGATGCGGGTCATCGCCGCGTACGGCGACCTGGGCGCGCTGCCCGACGACGTACGCACCACCGCGCCCGAGCCGTCGATGCCGGAGTACGCGGACTGCGTCGGCCCCGAGGACGCCCCCGAGGGCGGCGCGCCGCTGCCCGGCTCCAGCGCCCTCCTCGACCGCATCGCGCTCCGGCTCGATCCGGCCACCGCGGGCTGGGCCGTCGGCGTGCCCTCGGGGCGCGGTGACATGCGCGGCTGGTTCGGCCTGGCCGACGGCCGCGACCACGACGTCCTCTCGCTCCTCCTGGCCGTGGACGCCCTGCCCCCCACCGCCTTCGACCTCGGCCTCAAGGGCTGGGTCCCCACCCTCGAACTCACCGTCCACCTCCGCGCCCGCCCGGCCCCCGGCCCCCTCCGCATCGCCCTCACCACCCGCAATCTCGCCGGCGGCCTCCTCGAAGAGGACGCCGAAGTCTGGGACACCGCCAACCGCCTCGTGGCCCAGTCCCGCCAACTCGCCCGCGCCCCCCGCCCCTGACCCCCCTCCCGCCGCGGTCGGCCACCACGCCGGTGCCGATGGCCGTACGGTGAAGCGCCGGGTCCCACCCGGAGAGGGGGCATGGAGCGGTGAGGACACACCTGTTTCCCGCCCGATTCGGGGTGGGGGCGAGGGGCGGGGAGGGGGCGGACGCGGGTGGGGGTCGGAAGGTTGCTCCGGCGAACGTAGAATCGGGGCACCATGGCCTACTTCGACCACGCCGCCACCACGCCCATGCTCCCGGAGGCGGTCCAGGCGATGACCGCCCACCTCACGGTGACCGGGAACGCGTCCGCACTGCATGCCGCCGGGCGGCAGGCCCGGCGGACCGTCGAGGAGTCACGGGAAGCGCTCGCCGCGGCACTTGGCGCGCGCCCCAGCGAGATCGTCTTCACGGGCGGCGGCACCGAGTCGGACAACCTGGCGGTGAAGGGCCTGTTCTGGGCGCGCAGGGACGCCGACCCGCGCAGGGTCCGCGTACTGGCCAGCCCGGTCGAGCACCACGCGGTGCTGGACGCCGTCCACTGGCTCGCGGAGCACGAGGGCGCCGTCGTCGAGTGGCTGGACGTCGACGGCTACGGCCGGGTCCACCCCGAGACACTGCGCGCCGCGATCGAGCGTGACCCCGACGACGTGGCCGTGATCACCGTGATGTGGGCGAACAACGAGGTCGGTACGGTGCTGCCGGTCGCCGAACTGGCCGAGGTGGCACGGGAGTTCGGCATTCCGATGCACTCCGACGCCGTGCAGGCGTTCGGCCAGGCCGAGGTGGACTTCACCGCGAGCGGCCTCGACGCGATGACGGTGACCGGCCACAAGATCGGCGGCCCGTACGGCGTCGGCGCGCTCGTGCTGCGGCGCGAGGACACCCCCGTACCGCTGCTGCACGGCGGCGGCCAGGAGCGCAGCCGCTCCGGCACCCTCGACGTACCGGCCATCGCCGCCTTCGCGACCGCAGGCACCCTCGCCGCCGAGCGCCGCACCGCCTTCACCCGCGACATCGGCGCCCTGCGCGACACCCTCGTCCGCGACGTGCTCGCCACCGTGCCCGACGCCATCCTCAACGGCGACCCCGACCCCGCGGGCCGCCTCCCCGGCAACGCCCACTTCACCTTCCCCGGCTGCGAGGGCGACGCCCTGCTCCTGCTCCTCGACGCCCAGGGCATCGCCTGCTCCACCGGTTCCGCCTGCACCGCGGGCGTCGCCCAGCCCAGCCACGTCCTGCTCGCCATGCACCAGCCCCCCACCCACGCCCGCGCCACCCTGCGCTTCTCCCTGGGCCACACCACCACCCCCGCCGAGATCGCCACCCTCACCGCCGCGATCGGCCCGGCCGTCGAACGCGCCAGGGCCGCGGGCCAGACCTGAGGGCCGGGCCGGGAGGCCGTTACTCTGGGGGAGTGAATGACTTCCCTGACGCCGATCGCAAGAAGCTGCGCGTACTGGCCGCGATGAGCGGCGGTGTGGACTCCGCCGTGGCGGCGGCGCGCGCCGCCGAGGCGGGGCACGACGTGACCGGCGTGCACCTGGCGCTGTCGGCGAATCCGCAGAGCTTCAGGACGGGCGCGCGGGGCTGCTGCACGGTGGAGGACTCGCGGGACGCGCGGCGGGCGGCCGACGTGATCGGCATCCCGTTCTACGTGTGGGACCTCGCGGAGCGCTTCCGGGAGGACGTGGTCGAGGACTTCGTCGCGGAGTACGCGGCGGGCCGGACGCCGAATCCCTGCCTGCGCTGCAACGAGAAGATCAAATTCGCCGCGCTGCTGGACAAGGCGCTGGCGCTGGGCTTCGACGCGGTCTGCACCGGGCACTACGCGACCGTGCTGGTCAAGGACGACGGCACGCGCGAGCTGCACCGGGCGAGCGACGCGGCCAAGGACCAGTCGTACGTGCTCGGCGTCCTGGACGAGCGGCAGCTCGCGCACGCGATGTTCCCGCTGGGGGACACCCTGACCACCAAGGACGAGATCCGCGCGGAGGCCGAGCGGCGCGGGCTCGCGGTGGCGCGCAAGCCCGACAGCCACGACATCTGCTTCATCGCGGACGGCGACACCCAGGGCTTCCTGGCCAAGCGCCTCGGCACCGCGGAGGGCGCGATCGTGGACGAGGACGGCGCGCGGGTCGGCACGCACACGGGCGCCTACGGCTTCACCATCGGCCAGCGCAAGGGCCTGCGGATCGGCGTCCCCGCGGACGACGGCAAGCCGCGCTACGTCCTGGACATCTCGCCGGTCGACAACACCGTGACGGTCGGCCCCCTCGACGCTCTCGACGTGACATCGCTCACCGCGATCAAGCCGCGCTGGTGCGGCACCCCGCCGGCCGGCCCCGCCGCGTACACCGCGCAACTGCGGGCGCACGGCGAGGACGTACCGGTGACGGCGGAGCTGGTGGACGGCGAGCTGCGGGTCGGCTTCGGCGCGCCGGTGCGCGGCATCGCGCCGGGCCAGGCCGTCGTGCTGTACGACGGCACGCGCGTCGTCGGCTCGGCGACGATCGCCACGACGGACCGGGCGGGTTCGGCCGCGGACCGGGCCACCGCCGACCGGACGGACCCGCGGCCGGAACGGACCGCCGCCGTGAACGCCGATCAGGCCGCAGGAGCGCGCGCGGGCGCCGATACCGTGACCGTATGAACATCTGTGTCTTCCTCTCCGCCGCCGATCTCGACGAGCGGTATACGGCCCCTGCGCGTGAATTCGCCGAGCTGATCGGGCGCGGCGGCCACACCCTGGTCTGGGGCGGCTCGGACGTCGGCCTGATGAAGGTCGTCGCGGACGGCGTCCAGGAGAGCGGCGGCCGGCTGGTCGGGGTGTCGGTGGAATTCCTCCGGTCCAAGGCGCGGGAGAACGCGGACGAGATGGTGACCGCGGTCGACCTCGCCGAGCGCAAGGCGGAACTGCTGCGGCGCGCGGACGCGATCGTCATCATGGTCGGCGGCACCGGCACGCTGGACGAGGCCACCGAGATCCTGGAGCTGAAGAAGCACGGGCTGCACGCCAAGCCCGTCGTGCTGCTCAACAGCGCCGGTTTCTACGACGGGCTCAGGGAACAACTGCACCGGATGGACGAGGAGGGCTTCCTGCCGCTCCCGCTGGCCGATCTGGTGGCCTTCGCCGACACCGGCGAAGAGGCCATGACCTACCTGACGGAGAACGTGTGAGCATCCACCTGGTCACCGGAGCCGGCTCCGGCATCGGCGCCGCGGTCGCGCGCGGGCTGCTGGAGCGCGGCGACGAACTGTGGCTGCTGGCCAGGGACGCGGGCCGGGCCAAGGCGCTGGCCGCCGCCTTCCCCGGCGCGCGGACCCTGGTCGGCGACCTCGCCGAGCCGTCCCGGCTGTCCTGGGCGCTCGGCCACCAGTCGCCGCCCGACCGGCTGGACTCGCTGCTGCACATCGCCGGCGTAGTCGAACTGGGCGACATCGGCGACCTCACCCCGAAGGTGTGGAACGAGACGCTCGCGGTCAACCTCGTCGGCCCCGCCGAGCTGACCCGGCTGTTCCTGCCCCAACTGCGGCTCTCCCGCGGCCATGTGGTCTTCGTCAACTCCGGCGCCGGACTCGACGCGCATGCGCAGTGGGGCCCGTACGCGGCCAGCAAGCACGGCCTCAAGGCCCTCGCGGACGCCCTGCGCCGCGAGGAGCACGCCAACGGCCTGCGCGTCACCTCCGTCTTCCCCGGCCGCACCGCCACGCCCATGCAGGCCAAGGTGCACCAGCAGGAGGGCAAGCAGTACGACGCCGAGCGCTGGATCGCGCCCGAGTCGGTCGCCACCACGGTCCTCACCGCGATCGACCTGCCCCGGGACGCGGAGATCACCGACCTGACGGTCCGACCGGGCCGGTAACGCCTCGGGCGCGCCTGGCGGCGGCGGTGTGCCGCCTCCGGCACGGCTGACGGCGACGGCTGACGGTGACGGCTGACGGCGACGGCGGGGTGCGGGCTGTGGCGGGTGGCGTGCGCCGCGCGTGAGGCCGCCCGGCGCCCCGTCGTACGTCGGCCCCGGACCGGCGCGTCGCGTCTCGGCGGCCGGGGGCGCGTCACGTTTCGGGCGGGCGGCCCCCCGCCCCGCCGGTTTCGGTGGGCTTCCCGCAGGGGGCGGTCGCCCAACCGTGTACTTATGCCGGTCGATTGCTCCGGCGCAGCCGATATCCGACCGCTTTCGTCGCTTCCGCACCTTAAGGTCATCCGCGCCCCACCCCGATCCGAGGGAGCGGACCGACCATGGCCTCTGCCACCGCAGTACCCCGGCCGAGCAGCGCCGGGCGGGACGTACGGACCCGCGCCGAGGCCGCCCTGCGGCTCGCCGCCCCCGCGCTGCTCGGCTACGGCGCCGCCCGCGCCCTCGGCATCGTCCTGCTCTGCTACTTCGCCGAGCGGCGCGGCCGTTCACCCGGCACGGTGCTGTACGGGTCCTGGGACTCGCGCTGGTACCAGGACGTGGTCGAGCACGGCTACGACCGTACGGTCACCGGAGTGCCCAACGCCTGGCACGGCTGGAGCAACCTCGCGTTCTTCCCGCTGTACCCGGCGCTCTGCCGCGTCGCGGACGCGGTCCTGCCGGTCGGCGACGCCAAGGCGTCCTGGCTGGTCTCGCTGACCGCCTCGATGGCCGCGGCCTGGCTGATCTTCCTGGTCGGCAACCGCCTCCACCGGCGGCGTACCGGCGTCATCCTCGCGGTGCTGTGGGGCTGCCTGCCGCACGCGCTGGTCGAGAGCATGGCGTACACCGAGTCGCTGTTCACCGCGCTCTGCGCCGCCGCCCTCTACGCCACCCTGGCCAAACGCTGGGTGTGGGCCGGGACGTTCGCCGCGCTGGCCGGACTCACCCGGCCCACCGGCGTCGCCATCGCCGCGGCCGTCGGCCTCACCGCCGGGCTCGCCGCGGTCCGGGCACTGCGGCAGCCGCGCGAGGGACCCTGGTGGGGGCCGGTCTGGCGGCCCGCGCTCGGCATGCTGCTCGCGCCCGCCGGATGGCTGGCCTTCGTCGTCTGGGTGGGCGTGCGCGTGCACCGCGCCGACGGCTACTTCGCCGTCCAGGAAGCCTGGGGCAACCGCTTCAGCAAGGGCGGCTACCTGCTGCGGCGCTTCCGCTGGGTCTTCCTCGGCCCGCGCGGCAGCGACGTACCCGTCGCCTTCGTCGTCGTCACCCTCGTCGTCGTGGCCTGCTTCGCGCTCTTCGCCTTCAGCCTCGTCCAGCGCCAGCCGCTGCCGCTGCTGCTCTTCAGCGGCGCGCTCCTCGCCGTCCTCACCCTCGGCGCGGGCGTCTACATCGCCCGCGCCCGTTTCCTGCTCCCCGGCTTCCCCCTGCTGATCCCCCTGGCCCGCGTCCTCGCCCGCACCCACCCGCGCACCATCGCCTGCACCCTCTCCTTCGCCGCCGTCGCCTCCGCGATCTACGGAGTCCACCTGTCGCTGGTGTGGAACGGCCCGCCGTAGGGAGGGCGACCGGCAGGAGAGGGTGACCGCCGGAGGAGAGGGCGACCGCCGCGAGGGAAAGCGACCGGCCGCGGAGCGCATACGCTTTCGGACGTGAGTACCCAGACTGACTTCTCCCTGCCCGCGGGCACCGCGACCGGTGTCGGGTCCATGCCGGGCGGCGACGCCCGGGAGGCGGCGCGGGTGGCCGTGGAGGCCACGGCGGGCATGGCCTTCCTGCCCGAGCTGCCCGGCCGGGGCCCCGGCGCCGACATGATCGGCCGGACCCTCGGCATGCTCGTGGACCTCTACGCCCGCGTGGAGCCCAGCGGCTGGCGCTTCGGCGACCGGCCGGGACGGGACTCGAAGCGGGCCACGTCCTGGCTCGGCGAGGACCTGGACGCGCTGGAGGAGTTCACCCAGGGCTACGAAGGGCCGCTCAAGATCCAGGCGGTCGGCCCGTGGACGCTGGCCGCCGGGGTCGAGACCCGCAACGGCGAGGCCGCGCTGCGCGACCACGGGGCCGTACGCGACCTGGCGGGATCGCTCGCCGAGGGCCTGCGGCTGCACGTCGAGGAGGCGCGGCGCCGGGTCCCCGGCGCCCAGATCGTGCTCCAGCTCGACGAGCCGTCGCTCACCTCAGTGCTGCACGGCAGGATCAGGACGGCCAGCGGTTACCAGACCTACCGCGCGGTGGACCGCGCCGTCATCGAGTCGACGCTGCGCGACCTGATCGCGGCGGTCGGCGCACCGGCCGTCGTCCACTCCTGCGCCCCCGAGGTGCCCTTCGGTCTGCTGCGGCGCGCCGGGGTCGTCGGCATCTCCTTCGACTTCGACCTGCTCACCGAGCGTGACTGGGACGACTTCGGGGAGGCCGCGGAAGGCGGCACCGCGCTCTTCGCCGGTGTCGTCGCCGGCAAGGATGCCCCATTGTCGGACCCTGGCGGTAGCGTCAGTGGTGTTCGGGCGCTGTGGCGCAGGCTGGGGCTGGCGCCGGGGGCATTGGGCTCCTCGGTCGCGGTCACCCCTTCCTGCGGTCTGGCGGGGGCCTCTCCGGCCTATGCCCGTGCCGCCCTGGTGCACTGCGCGAAGGCGGCGCGATCGCTCGTCGACAACCCTGAGTGAGGGAAGGGACAGTTTCGTGGCAGCCGTGGACGACGACGCAAGCCGGGGCGAGGCGAGCGCGGCGGAGATCCCCGCCGAGGCACGCGAGGAGCACGCACGCCTCGCCGAGCAGATCGAGGAGCACCGCTTCCGCTACTACGTCAACGACGCGCCCGTCGTCAGCGACGCCGAATTCGACACGCTGCTGCGCCGACTCGAAGCGGTCGAGGAGGAGCACCCGGGCCTGCGCACCCCCGACTCGCCGACCCAGAAGGTCGCGGGCGCGTACGAGACGGAGTTCACCTCCGTCCAGCACCGCGAGCGGATGCTGTCGCTCGACAACGCCTTCGCGCCGGAGGAGCTGGCCACCTGGGCCGAGCGCGTCGCCGCGGAGCTGGGCCCGCCGGACAACACGCACAGCCCGTACCACTTCCTGTGCGAGCTGAAGGTCGACGGCCTCGCGGTCAATCTGACGTACGAACAGGGCCGCCTCACCCGCGCCGCCACACGCGGCGACGGCAGGACCGGCGAGGACATCACGCCCAACGTACGGACGATCGCCGACATCCCCGACCGGCTCGCGGGCGACCGCGTGCCCGAACTGGTGGAGATCCGCGGCGAGGTGTACTTCCCCGGCGAGAAGTTCGAGGAGCTGAACGAGCGGCTGGTCGAGGCGGGCGACAAGCCCTTCGCCAACCCGCGCAACGCGGCGGCCGGTTCACTGCGGCAGAAGGACCCGCGGATCACCGCGAGCCGCCCGCTGCGCATGGTGGTGCACGGCATCGGCGCCCGCCAGGGCTTCGACATCGACTGCCAGTCGCACGCGTACGAGCTGCTGCGCGAGTGGGGCCTGCCGACCGCCCGCTACAACAAGGTGGTCGACTCGCTCGCCGAGGTCTCCGACGTCATCGCCTACTACGGCGAGCACCGGCACGACGTCGAGCACGAGATCGACGGCGTCGTGGTCAAGGTGGACGAGATCCCGCTCCAGGGACGGCTCGGCTCCACCTCGCGGGCGCCGCGCTGGGCGATCGCCTGGAAGTACCCGCCCGAGGAGGTCAACACCAAGCTGGTGGACATCCGCGTCGGCGTCGGCCGCACCGGGCGCGTGACGCCGTACGCGGTCGTCGAGCCGGTCACGGTGGCGGGCTCCGAGGTCGAGTTCGCGACGCTGCACAACCAGGACGTGGTGAAGAAGAAGGGCGTCCTGATCGGCGACACCGTCGTGCTGCGCAAGGCGGGCGACGTCATCCCGGAGATCCTCGGGCCGGTCGCGGACCTGCGGGACGGCAGCGAGCGGGAGTTCGTGATGCCCGCCGAGTGCCCGGACTGCGGCACCGCCCTCCAGCCCATGAAGGAAGGGGACATCGACCTGCGGTGCCCCAACGCCCGCTACTGCCCTGCCCAGTTGCGCGAGCGGATCTACTACCTCGCGGGCCGCAAGTGCCTCGACATCGAGAACTTCGGATACGTCGCCGCGACCGCCCTGACCCAGCCGCTGGAGCCTTCCGAGCCGCCGCTGAAGGACGAGGGCGACCTGTTCGGCCTGGAGATCGAGGAGCTGCTGCCGATCCGCTCCTACGTACTCGACCAGGACACCGGCCTGCCCAAGCGGGACGCCGACAGCGGCGACGAGAAGATCGTCACCTTCTTCGCCAACCAGAAGGGCGAGCCGAAGAAGAACGCGCTGGCGATGCTGGAGCACATCGCCGCGGCCAAGGAGCGCCCGCTGGCCCGCATCCTCACCGGTCTGTCGATCCGTCATGTCGGCCCGGTGGCCGCCGAGGCGCTGGCCCGCGAATTCCGCGACCTGGACCGGATCAAGGACGCCGCAGAGGAGGAACTGGCCGCGGTCGACGGCGTCGGCCCGACCATCGCCGCGTCGGTGAAGCAGTGGTTCGCCGAGGACTGGCACCTGGAGATCATCGAGAAGTGGCGGGCCGCGGGCGTCAAGTTCACCGAGGAGGGCTCGGACGAGGGACCGCGTCCCCTCGAAGGACTCACCGTCGTCGTGACCGGAACACTGGCCGGACACACCCGGGACGGCGCCAAGGAGGCCCTGGTCAGCCGCGGTGCGAAGGTCACCGGCTCGGTCTCCAAGAAGACGAGTTTCGTCGTCGTCGGCGACAACCCCGGTTCCAAGTACGACAAGGCGCTCCAGGTGAAGGTGCCGGTGCTGGACGAGCCGGGCTTCGCCGTCCTGCTCGAACAGGGGGCCGAAGCCGCCAGAGCCGTCGCGGTGAATCCGCCGGAGGCGGCGGAAACGGAGGAAGGTGCCGCGGACAAGCCGGTGGCCGAAGACGTGGAAGCGGCGGACGCCGACGGCACAGAAACGGCCGCCGAATCCGGCTGAATGGCCCTGGGATGTCACCCGTTCGGCCTATATCAGAATACGGCGATCGCCCAGGTCGCATTCCGGGAACCCCTGCCGATCGGTGCCCGAGGTGGCGTGTCGCGGCCTACTGTTGAGAAGCGCGCCCGCCGGGCATGAACCTTCCAGCGGCCTCAGCGGGTCCCACCGCGGGCACCGGCGCGGTGGACCTGCTTGCCACACCAGGCTGCGAGAGGGACGGGCATGGAAACGACGGAGGGCGTCGTAGCGGCGCCGCTGCCCAGCAGCCAGGCCGCGACACCGCTCCCGTGCGCGACCCGGCCGTCGATCCGGATAGGGGTGCCGGCGGTGGCCGGTGCCGCGCTCGTCGCGGGCGTCGTCCGCATGGTCGTCAGCGGCCACGCGCTCTTCCCCGGCGGCACCATCGGCTGGGCCCTGGCCGTACTCACCGGCATCGTTGTCGGCCACCTGGTCGCGATGGGCCGCGACCGCTGGTGGGGCGGCACCGGATCCGGCGCCGCCCTCACCCTCGCCATGCTCCTGCTCTACGGCTGGGTGCCCGCCGTCCTCGTCAGCCTCGCGGTGGTCGTCCTGGTCGGGGCCGCCCGCAGGCACCGCTGGCGGGAGGCCGCCCTGCACGGCGCCATCGACATCCTCGGCATCGGCGCGGGCGCGCTCACCCTCTACTGCTTCGGCGACCACCCCTCCGTCGAGGGCCCCTGGCGGCCCGCCGCCTGGACGCTGTCCGCCGCCCCGGCCATCCTCGTCACCGCGTTGGCCTATCTGACCGCGACCCGGCTGCTGCTGTGGCTCGCGTTCGCCCCGCGCGGCGGCGGCCTGCCCACGGTCGCGCGCACCGCGCTCATCCGGCAGGGCATGGTCGGCGTCGCCCTGCTCGGCATCTCCCCGCTGATCCTGGTCGTCGCCTGCGACATGCCCGTCCTGCTGCCGCTGTTCTCCGTCCCGCTGATCGCGCTGGACTCCACCTTGTGGATCGCGCACGCCCGCGCCGAGGAACAGCTCCGCGACCCGCTCACCGGCCTGCCGAACCGTCAATGGCTCCTGGAACGCGTCCGGTCGGCGCTCGACATCGCCCAGGGACGCGGCGAGCGCAGCGCCCTGATCCTCATCGACCTCGACAAATTCCGCTCGGTCAACGACACGCTCGGGCACCTCGCGGGCGACCGGCTGCTCCTCCAGGTCGCCGACCGGCTGCGGCTCGCGCTGCCGCGCGGCGCCGAGGCCGCCCGGCTCGGCGGCGACGAATTCGCCGTCCTGCTGCCCATCTGCGACTCGCCGACCCGCGCCCAGCGCGTCGCCCGCGCGCTGGCCCTGGCGCTCGGCTCCCCGATCAGCCTGGACGGCCTGACCCTGGTGCTGGAGGCCAGCGCCGGGGTCGCCGTCTTCCCCGACCACGCGGTGGACGCCGAAGGGCTGCTGCGCCGCGCCGACGTCGCGATGTATCAGGCCAAGCTGGACCGCAGCGGCGTCGAGGTCTACGAGGCCAAGCGCGACGGCAACACCCCCGACCGGCTCGGCCTGCTCGGCGACCTGCGCCGCGCCCTGGACGCCGGGGACGTCCAGCTCCACTACCAGCCCAAGGTCCGCTTCGACGGCCAGGTCGCCGGACTCGAAGCGCTGGTGCGGTGGGAACACCCGGAGCGCGGCCGGGTGAACCCCGAAGAGTTCATCACGATGGCCGAGACGTCCGGGCTCATGCCGCAGCTCACCGAGTACGTCCTCGACACCGCCCTCGCACAGGTCGCCCGCTGGCGCCGGATGGGCCTCGAAGTCCCCGTCGCCGTCAACGTCTCGCCCCGCGACGTCCACAGCCCCGGCTTCGCGGGCGCCGTCGCCGCCCGCCTCGCCCGGCACCAGGTCCCGCCGGGCTCGCTCCAGTTGGAGATCACCGAGCACGTCCTGCTCGAAGACCCGCAGCGCGCCGCCGACACCCTCAACGGGCTCACCGGACACGGCGTCAAGATGTCCCTCGACGACTTCGGCACCGGCTACTCCTCCCTGGTCCACCTGCGACGGCTCCCCGTCAGCGAACTCAAGATCGACCGCTCCTTCGTCGCCCGCCTGGTCATCGACAACGAGGACGCCGAGATCGTGCGCTGCACCATCGACCTCGCCCACTCCCTCGGCCTCCTCGTCGTCGCCGAGGGCGTCGAGGACGACGAGACCTGGGAACGCCTTCGTGACCTGCGGTGCGACGCCGTCCAGGGGTGGCTCGTCGCCGCCGCCATGCCTCCCGACGAAGCCACGGCGTGGCTGCGCGCCCGCGGTGAACGAGGGTGGCAGCGGCCTGTCGCCGCGCTGGCGGCGACGCCCGAACCCGAGCCCGAGCATTCGGCTCTGCCGGAGATCCGCCGACCCTGACGCGCCCATGGGCACGGCCCTTGTGCGTCCGCTTGCGCAGGTGGGTACGCCCCTGAAAAGCACCGTCCCGCGTCAGCGCACCGTACCGGGGCCGCGCCCCTGAAAAGATCGGGTTGCCGCGTGCGGGAGGGAAATGGGGTCTGGGGGCGTGCCCCCGGGCCCGTAGGATGAGGGGTCCACCGACATCTCACCCCGCAGAGGATCGCAATCGCATGCCTGGCATCACGCGCGAGGAGGTCGCCCACCTCGGCAAGCTGGCACGGCTGGAACTGTCCGCCGACGAGCTGGACCACTTCGCCGGACAGCTCGACGACATCATCGGCGCGGTAGCCCGCGTGTCCGAGGTGGCCGGCGAGGACGTACCGCCGACCTCGCACCCGCTGCCCCTGACCAACGTCATGCGCCCGGACGACGTCCGGCCGTCGCTGACCCCGGAGCAGGCCCTGTCGGGCGCCCCGGCGCAGGAGCAGCAGCGCTTCAAGGTGCCGCAGATCCTGGGGGAGGACTAAGACCATGACGGACATCATCAGGCTGACCGCCGCTCAGACGGCGGAGAAGATCGCGTCCGGCGAACTGACCGCGGTCGAGGTCACCGAGGCGCACCTGGCCAGGATCGAGGCCGTCGACGAGAAGGTGCACGCCTTCCTGCACGTCGACCGCGAGGGCGCGCTCAAGCAGGCCCGCGCCGTGGACGCCAAGCGCGCGGCGGGCGAGCCGCTCGGCCCGCTGGCGGGTGTGCCGCTGGCGATGAAGGACATCTTCACCACCGAGGGCGTGCCCACCACCGTGGGCTCGAAGATCCTCGAAGGGTGGATCCCGCCGTACGACGCGACCGTCACGAAGCGGCTGAAGGCCGCCGACGTGGTGATCCTCGGCAAGACCAACATGGACGAGTTCGCGATGGGCTCCTCGACGGAGAACAGCGCGTACGGCCCGACCGGCAACCCGTGGGACCTGACCCGTATCCCCGGCGGCTCCGGCGGCGGTTCGGCCGCGGCGCTCGCCTCGTACCAGGCCCCGCTGGCCATCGGCACCGACACCGGCGGCTCCATCAGGCAGCCCGCCGCGGTGACCGCGACGGTCGGCGTGAAGCCCACCTACGGCGGCGTCTCGCGGTACGGCATGGTCGCCTTCTCGTCCTCGCTCGACCAGGGCGGCCCCTGCGCCCGTACGGTGCTGGACGCCGCGCTGCTGCACGAGGTGATGGCCGGGCACGACCCGCTCGACTCCACCTCCGTCGACGCGCCGGTGCCGCCGGTCGTCGAGGCCGCGCGCAACGGCGGCGTGGCGGGCCTGCGGGTCGGCGTCGTCAAGGAGTTCGGCGGCGAGGGCTACCAGGCCGGTGTCGTCCAGCGGTTCAACGAGTCGGTGGAGCTGCTGCGCGACCTGGGCGCCGAGATCGTGGAGATCTCCTGCCCGTCGTTCACGTACGCGCTCGCCGCGTACTACCTGATCGCGCCGTCGGAGTGCTCCAGCAACCTGGCCCGCTTCGACGCCATGCGCTACGGCCTGCGGGTCGGCGACGACGGCACGAAGTCGGCCGAGGAGGTCACCGCGCTGACCCGTGACGCGGGCTTCGGCCCCGAGGTCAAGCGCCGCATCATGCTCGGCACGTACGCGCTCAGCTCCGGCTACTACGACGCGTACTACGGCTCGGCGCAGAAGGTCCGCACGCTGATCACCCGGGACTTCGAGAAGGCATTCGAGAGCGTCGACGTGATCGTCTCGCCGACGACGCCGACCACCGCCTTCCCGATCGGCGAGCGCGCCGACGACCCGATGGCGATGTACCTCGCGGACCTGTGCACCATCCCCGCGAACCTCGCGGGCAACGCGGCGATGTCGCTGCCCTGCGGACTGGCCCCCGAGGACGGGCTGCCGGTGGGACTCCAGATCATCGCACCCGCACTCAAGGACGACCGGCTCTACCGGGTCGGCGCCGCCGTCGAGGCCGCCTTCGTGAAGAAGTGGGGCCACCCCTTGCTAGAGGAGGCACCCCAGCTATGAGCACCGTGAAGAAGAAGGGCAAGCCGGGCACGTACCTGGCCATCGGCAGCACGCTCTTCGCGGCCTTCAGCAACATCAAGAAGGTCCGCACCGCCCGCGGCGAGCAGGACACCCTCCAGTTGGTCGACGGCCTGATCCGGGTGGCCGCGGTGGCCACCGGCGTCGCCCTGCTCATCCGCGAGCTGCGCCAGGCGAACGACGACGACATCCTGACCGGCTGACCGGACGGACTGAGAAGGTAGAGGGAACTGTGACCGTCACGGAGCTGCTGTCCTACGAGGACGCGCTGGCGTCGTACGACCCGGTGATGGGCCTCGAGGTCCATGTCGAGCTGGGCACCAGGACCAAGATGTTCTGCGGCTGCTCGACCGAACTGGGCGCCGACCCCAACTCGCAGACCTGCCCGACCTGTCTTGGCCTGCCCGGCGCGCTGCCGGTGGTCAACGCGGTCGGCGTGGAGTCCGCGATCAAGATCGGCCTCGCGCTCAACTGCGACATCGCGCAGTGGTGCCGCTTCGCCCGGAAGAACTACTTCTACCCGGACATGCCGAAGAACTTCCAGACCTCGCAGTACGACGAGCCGATCGCGTACAACGGCTATCTGGACGTCCAGTTGGAGGACGGCGAGGTCTTCCGGGTGCAGATCGAACGCGCCCACATGGAGGAGGACACCGGCAAGTCGCTGCACGTCGGCGGCGCCACCGGGCGGATCCACGGCGCCTCGCACTCGCTGCTGGACTACAACCGCGCGGGCATCCCGCTGATCGAGATCGTCACCAAGCCGATCGAGGGAGCGGGCGCGCGCGCCCCCGAGGTCGCCAAGGCGTACGTCGCCGAGCTGCGCGAGCTGATCAAGGCGCTGGGCGTGTCCGAGGCCCGGATGGAGCAGGGCCAGATGCGCTGCGACGTCAACTTGTCGCTGCGCCCGCACGGGCGGGAGAAGTTCGGCACCCGCAGCGAGACCAAGAACGTCAACTCGCTGCGCAGTGTGGAGCGGGCGGCCCGCTTCGAGATCCAGCGGCACGCGGCGGTGCTGTCCTCCGGCGGCACGATCCTCCAGGAGACCCGGCACTTCCACGAGGAGGACGGGTCGACGACCTCCGGCCGGATCAAGGAGGAGGCCGAGGACTACCGGTACTTCCCCGAGCCCGACCTGGTGCCGGTCGCCCCGGCCCGTGACTGGGTCGAGGAGCTGCGCGCCGGGCTGCCCGAGCTGCCGCGGCTGCGCCGCAAGCGGCTCCAGGAGAGCTGGGGCATCGCCGACCACGAGATGCAGTCGGTGCTCAACGCGGGCGCGCTCGACCTGATCCTCGCCACCATCGACGAGGGCGCGGACGCGGCGGCGGCCCGTAAGTGGTGGATGGGCGAGCTGGCCCGGCACGCCAACGAGTCCGGCACCGAGCTGGCCGATGTGCCGATCACCCCGGCGCAGGTGGCCAGGGTCGCGGCGCTGGTCTCGGCGGGCGACCTCAACGACAAGCTGGCCCGCCAGGTCATCGAGGGCGTTCTCGCGGGCGAGGGCGACCCCGACCAGGTGGTCGACAAGCGCGGCCTGAAGGTCGTGTCCGACGACGGCGCCCTGGGCGCGGCCGTGGACGAGGCCATCGCGGCCAACGCGGCGATCGCGGACAAGATCCGTGGCGGCAACCTGGCCGCGGCGGGCGCGCTGATCGGCGCCGTCATGAAGCTCACGCGCGGGCAGGCGGACGCGAAGCGGGTCCGTGAGCTGGTGCTGGAGAAGCTGGGCGTGCAGGGCTGAGGCCAGGCCGCCCGCGCGTGCCGGACGGTTATACGAGGGCGGTTCCCGGTGGCGGGGGCCGCCCTCGGCCGTGGGCGGTCCCGTCGCCGTGGGCGGCTCACGTCGCCGAGGGCGGCCTCGGCCGTGCCCGGCGACGTGAGTCGGCCGGGATGTGGACAGTGGATCTCACAGGTTGAGGCGGGCACTCTCAGACGACTCTCAGTCCGCTCTCAGAAAGCATCCCTACGGTGCGGACCATGGAGACCACCAAGCCCCCCACAGTGACCGACGCCGAGAACGAGAGCGGGATTGAGAGCGGGACCGGGACCGAGAGCGGGACCAAGACCGGGACCGAGACCGGGACCGGGACCGCGTCCGCGCAGGAGAAGCCCGGCACCCCCGCCGCGGAGACCGCGGCCGACCTCGAAGTCGTGGACGAGACCGACTACGAGGTGATCGGCGACGGAGCCGACGACGAGGAGGAGGACGACGCCCTCGCCGCGGAGCCCGCGGCGCCGTCCGCCGCCTCCGCCATCGTGACCGGCGCCGCCGCCGTCGCGGGCGCCGCGCTCGCGCTGTCCTCGCTCACCGGCACCTGGCTCAGCAACGTCGTCTCCCAGCGGCAGGGCCTGATCGGCCAGATCAAGACGTCCAGCGGCACCGCCAAGCAGCAGATCGCCGCCGGATACGGCACGCCCTGGCACGCGATCGCCCTGGTCAACGGCATCTTCGCGGTCGTCGCGCTGATCGTCTGCGGCGGAGTGCTGCTGCACCCGGCCTCCCGGGCCCGCGCCGCCCGCGGCCACTGGAGCCAGGCGCTCGCCTGGGGCGGTGTCGTCCTGGCCTTCATCGGCCTGCTCATCGCGGGCGCCATGTGGTTCGACGTGTTCGCCGACCTCCCTACGGTCCCCGCGTCCTGACCCCCGCGCGGTGAGCGTCTAAGGCACCCGCACCCCGTACGGGGCAGCCGTCTAAGGCCCCCTGGGGCCGAGAGTTGCGGCAACTGCCCGATGTGGCGGGACCCCCTTGGAGACGAAGCTTGTGGCAGCGGAACAAGCACATCATCCAAGGGGAGAGACCGATGTTCGCTTACGAACTCCAGCAGGCCCGCCGTGACGACCTCCAGCACCGCGCCGACGCCTGGCGGCTGGCCCGGGACGCCAAGGCCGCCCGCGACGCCGCCCGCAGGAACCGCAGGACCACCAGGACCGCCGCCCGCACCGGCACCGAGGCGGACTCGGCCGCGGAGGCCCCCGCCTCCCCGCGCCCGTCCCGCGGCCGAGCCCGCCACCAAGCCGCATGACTGCGCCGCACCCGGCGCCGGCCCGGACCACCGCGACCGCGCTGCCGGGTGCGCGGGCGCAGGGGCCGACCCCGGCGGGCGGCCCCTCTCCCGCGCCGGGCGGCAGGGACGGGCAAGGCGCCGCCCGGGTAATCGGTGTCGGGGGAAGGCGTGGGCGTGCGATGCTCGGCAGCGTGCAGACGCAGTCGCTGAGTCCCGAGTTCATTGGCCGTGACGCCGAGCTGGCGAAGCTCGGCGCCGCGCTGGCCGCCGCGGCGGCGGGGGAGCCGCAGGCGGTGCTGATCGGCGGGGAGGCGGGGGTCGGCAAGACCCGGCTGACCGAGGAATTCGTGGCCGCCGCGCGGGCGGCCGGCGCGGTCACCGCGGTCGGCGGCTGCGTGGAGATCGGCGCGGACGGACTGCCGTTCGCCCCGATCTCGACGGCGCTGCGCGCCCTGTACCGGGCGCTCGGCGCCGAGCTGACGGCCGCCGCGGCCGGGCAGGAGGCCGAGCTGGCCCGGCTGCTGCCCGAGCTGGCCGAATCCGGCGGCGGCCTGCCGCGCGACCCGCACGACGAGGACGGCCGGGTCCGCCTCTTCGAGCTCACCGCCCGCCTGCTGGAACGGCTCGGCGCCGACCGTACGCTCGTCGTCGTCCTGGAGGACCTGCACTGGGCCGACCGCTCCACCCGCGAGCTGCTGGCGTATCTCTTCCGCTCCCTCCAGCGCGCCCGCGTGCTGATCGCGGGCACCTACCGCGCCGACGACATCCACCGCAGGCACCCGCTGCGGCCCTTCCTCGCCGAGACCGACCGGCTGCGGACCGTCAAGCGCATCGAGCTGCCCCGCTTCAGCCGCGCCGAAGTGCGCCGTCAGCTCGCGTCGATCCTCGGCGCGGAGCCCGCGGACGCCGTCGTGGACGAGGTCTTCACCCGCTCGGACGGCAACCCCTTCTTCGTCGAGGAGCTGGCGTGCAGCATCACCCGCGGCTGCGCCACCGGCATCAGCGAATCCCTCCGCGACCTGCTGCTGGTCCGCGTCGAGGCGCTGTCGGACGACGCCCAGCGGGTGGCGAAATTCGTCGCGGAAGGCGGCAGCACGGTGGAGTACCGGCTGCTCGAAGCCATCACGGGACTGGACGAGGACGCCCTGCTGGACGCGCTGCGCACCGCAGTGGGCGCCAACATCCTGCTGCCCTCCGACAGCGGTGAGGGCTACCGCTTCCGGCACTCCCTGGTCCGCGAGGCCGTCGGCGACGACCTGCTGCCCGGCGAGCGCAGCCGGATCAACCGGCGGTACGCGCGGGCCGTCGAGGCCGACCCGACGCTCGTCCGCGCCGACGAGCGGGCCGCGCGGCTCGCCAGTTACTGGTACGCCGCCCACGACCCGGCCAAGGCGCTGCCCGCCGTCCTGCGCGCCTCCGTCGAGGCCAGGCGGCGGCACGCGTACGCCGAGCAGTACCGGCTGCTGGAGCGCGCGCTCGAACTGTGGGACGACGCCCCCGAGGAGACCCGCGCCGAGCTGCGGCCCGCCGACTACGCGGAGGCGTACCCGGCGTGCGGCTGCCACCCCGACACCCCGCTGAGCCTGCTGGACCTGCTCGCCGAGGTCACCGTCGCCGCCCGGCTCGGCGGCGAGCGGGAACGCGCGCACGCGATGGCCAAGCGGGCACTGCGGCTGATGGACCGCGCCGACAGCGGCGACGACCCGCTGCGCGCCGCCTGGTTCTGGGCGCAGCGCTCCCGCGTCACCGAGGCGCTCGGCCGCGGCGACGGCTGGGACGAGCTGTCGCGCGCCCGCGAACTGGTCCGCGGCCAGCCGCCGTCCGCCGCGCACGCCGAGGTCCTCACGATGATCGCGAGCTGGATCATGGTGCACAAATCCGGCGCCGAGGGCATCGACATCGGGCGCCGCGCCGTCGAGTACGCCCGGCAGGCCGGCGCCCGCGACACCGAACTGCACGCCCGCGTCACCCTCGGCCTGCTCCAGGCCGACGGCGGTGACATCGACGGCGGCATCGCGGAGGTCGAGGAGGTACGGCGGCTGCTCAGCGGCGACCACGCGGTGCCCGGCGCCATCGCCCGCACCTACGGCAATCTGTCCTCCGTCCTGGAGGGCGCGGGCCGCTCCCGCGAGGCCGTCGCCGTCGCCCGCGAGGGCCAGCGGCTGATCGGCGCGCGCGTCTCGCTCGGCATCCGCTCGTGGCTGCTCACCAACGAGGGGGAGTCGCTGATCTCGCTCGGCCGGTACGCGGAGGCCGCCGTCGCCCTCGCCGAGGCGCTGCGGTACGCCGACGGCTCGTATCCGCGCGCGGGCATCGAGATGCACCACGGATTCCTCGCTCTGCTGCTCGGCGACACCGAGGCCGCCGTCCGCTACCAGGCCGCCGCCCGGGCGGGTCTCCTCCACGACACGCAGCCGCAGCACCTCATCCCGAGCCGCACCCTGGCGCTCCAACTGGCCTCGGCCCAGGGCCGGTTCGACGACGCGCGCCGCGAACTCCTCGGCGCGATCGACAGCGGCTTCGCCACCGGGACCACCCGCTTCGCCTGGCCCCTGCTCGCCGCGGGAGCCGCCGCCGAGGCCGACGGCGCCGCCGAACCGCGCGTCCTGGAACGTATCCGCGCCGCCGCCCGCGAGCTGTCCCGGCCGACCCCGCTCGCCGAGGCGTACGCCCTGGTGGTCGACGCCGAACTGGCCCGCGCCGAAGGCCGTACGGAGCCCGACCTGTGGGCCGCCGCCGCGCTCGCCTTCGCCCGCCAGGAACGGCCGTACGAACTGGCCGCCGTACGCCACCGGCACGCCGAGGCGCTGCTGGCCGCGGGGCCCGAGGGCCGTGAGGAGGCCGGGTGCCTGCTCGCGCAGGCGTACGCGACGGCGGACGCCTTCGCCGCGCGCCCCCTGCGCGACCGGATCACCCGACTGGCCCAGCGCGGTCGCCTGCCCCTGGACAGCCCCGCGCCCCCCGCCGCGGACCCCGTCGAATCCCTCGGGCTCACCGCCCGTGAACGCGACGTGCTCCGCCTGGTCGCCGACGGCCTCACCAACCGTCAGGTCGCCGAAGTCCTGTTCATCTCACCCAAGACGGCGAGCGTCCACGTCTCCAACATCCTCGCCAAGCTCTCGCTGTCCACCCGCGGTGAGGCCGCCGCGCTGGCCCACCGGCTGAACCTCTTCGCCCCGGCGGCGTCCTGACGCCGCCCGCGCGGGTCAGCTCACCGTGAGGTGCAGGATGCGGTCGTCGCCCTTGGCGGGGGTGCCGCGGCCGTCGGTGTTGCTGGTCGTCAGGTACAGGGTGCCGTCGTCGGCGGCGACGACAGTGCGCAGGCGGCCGTAGGCGCCGGTGAAGAAGGACTGCGGCGCGGCGGCGGCGCGGACGCCGTCGAGGGGGATGCGCCACAGGCGGGCGCCGTGGAGGGCGGCCATCCAGATGGACCCGGCGGCGTAGGCGATCCCACTGGGCGACGCCTGGTCGGTGTGCCACTGGACGACGGGGTCGACGTACCCCGCGCGGTGCGCGATGCCCTCGACGACCGGCCAGCCGTAGTTCTTGCCGGGCTCGATGAGATTCAGCTCGTCCCAGGTGTCCTGGCCGAACTCCGACGCCCACAGGCGGCCCTTGTCGTCCCAGGCCAGGCCCTGCACATTGCGGTGGCCGTCGGAGTAGTCGAGGGAGCCGGGCGTGGGGTTGTCCTTGGGCGGCTGCCCGTCGGGCGTCATCCGCAGGATCTTCCCGGCGAGCGAGGACTTGTCCTGCGCGAGCCCGCGCTGGTTGGTCTCGCCGGTCCCGGCGTACAGCATCTTGTCGGGGCCGAAGGCGATCCGCCCGCCGTTGTGGATGGTGCCGCTGGGGATGCCCCGCAGGATCGTGTCGGGGGCGCCGAGCTGCTGGCCCTCGGCGTGCGAGGTGTCGTACAGCATGCGGACGATGCGGTTGTCCGACGCGGTCGTGAAGTACGCGTAGACCAGCCGGTCGGAGCCGAAGTCGGGGGAGACCGCGAGGCCGAGCAGACCGCCCTCGCCGCCCGCCTGGACGCCGGGCACGGTGCCGACCGCGCTGGTGGTCTTCTTGACCGGGTCCACGCGGACGATCCGGCCGGTGTCGCGGGAGCCGACCAGCATGGTGCCGTCCGGCAGCGTCGCGACGCCCCACGGGGTGTCGAGCCCGGAGGCGACGGTGCCGGTCACCTTCGCGGTGCCCTTGGCGGGCGCGGCGGACTCCGACGGGCTGGTGGGCGGCGCGGTGGTCCCGGCCGTGCCGCCGCTCGGGGAGGTCGCGGACGGCGAGGCGCCACTGCCCGACGGCCGGGGAGTGACGAGATTCGGGCCGTCCGACGAGCAGCCGCCGAGGACGAGTACGGCCACGGCGGCCACAGTCCCGGCCGCCGTCCGGCGGACCGGCCCGCGGCGCACTGCGCTCCAAGACCTCACGGCGCTCACTCCCTCGTTTCGCCCCAGCACATCACACGCGAGCGGCGTCCCGCCCGCCGATCACCCGTACCCGCCGGGGCCGCACGGCAGACCCGCGTCAGTCCCACGAGCCGCGCGCGGCGGGCAGCTCCGCGATCTCCGACAGGTCCTCCGAGGTCAGCCGCAGCCGCGCGGCCCCGGCGTTCTCGGCCGTCCAGCGGGCCGACTTGGCGCCGGGGACCGGCACGACGTGCGGCCCCTGGGCGAGGACCCAGGCCAGGGCGACCTGGGCGGCGGTCGCGTCGTGCCGCTGGGCCACCCGGCGCAGTCCGGCCACCACGGGCTGGTTGGCGGCCATCATCTCGGCGGTGAAGCGCGGATGCCGGGCGCGCAGGTCGTCCGGCTCGAAACCGCCGCCGGGCGTCAGCGTGCCGGTGAGGAAGCCGTTGCCCAGCGGCATCGCGGCCATGAAGCCGATCCCGCGCGCCGCGCACCACGGCAGCAGCGACTCCAGGGCCTCGGCCGCCCACACCGACAGCTCGGCCTGCACACAGCTGACCGGGAAGACCTGCTGGGCGCGTACGAGGTGCCGGATCGTCTCGTCGTGCAGGTGCGCGCCGGTGCGGCGGTTGCCGCGCGCGCCGACCGCGCACAGGCCGAGCGCCCGCACCTTGCCCGCCGCGACCAGTTCCGCCATCGCGCCCCAGGTCTCCTCGATGGGCACCTCGGCGTCCACGCGGTGGAGCTGGTAGAGGTCGATGACGTCGGTCTGGAGGCGGCGCAGCGACGCGTCGCAGGCGCGTTTGACGTACCCGGGGCGGCCGTTGGCGACGATGTGCTGCTCGCCGACGAGCAGCCCGCACTTGGTGGAGACGAAGGCGTCGCGCCGCCGCTCCCTCAACACCCGCCCCAGCAGCAGCTCGTTGGTGAACGGGCCGTACATGTCGGCGGTGTCCAGCAGCGTCGAACCCGTGTCGAGCGCGGTGTGCACGGCCCGCAGCGACGTCTCGCCGTCCTGGCGCGAGGTGCTGTACGCCCAGCTCATCGGCATGCATCCCAGGCCCACGGCGCCCACTTCGAGAGCTGCTGCACCGATTGTCCTGCGCTCCACCCGACCGTCCTCCCTCAAAGGGCCGTTCGTGATCCGCCGGACCGATCCCAGCCGCCGCCCCACTGTGTCATAGCCTCCTGACCATGAACGACATGACCCGAGACCGCCGTCCCCAGGTGTGGCTCTCCGTGCCGCCCGAGGGCGTGGACGGACTGCCGGACGCCTTCGAGTACGTCTTCTGGGACGGTGACGGCGACTTCCCCGCCGACCCGGCGGACGCCGCCTTCTACGTCGTCCCCTACATGAAGGGCGCGACCGCGGGAGCGCTGCCGCTGCCGCGGATGACCGGGGTGCGCGCCGTGCAGACGCTCAGCGCCGGAGTGGACCACATCCTGCCGCACCTGGAGCGACTGCCGCCCGGCGTGAGCCTGTGCAACGCGCGCGGGGTGCACGAGGCGAGCACCGCGGAACTCGCCCTCGCGCTCGTCCTCGCCTCGCTGCGCGGCATCCCGCGCTTCGTGCGCGGCCAGGACGCCGAGGAGTGGCACGGCGGTTTCTACCCGGCGCTCGCCGACCGCGAGGTGCTGATCGTCGGGTACGGCTCGATCGGCGCGGCCGTCGAGGAGCGGCTGATCCCGTTCGAGTGCGAGGTGGTGCGGGTGGCGCGCGGCGCCAGGAACGCGCCGCGCGGACCGGTGCACGCCCTCTCCGAGCTGCCGCGCCTCCTTCCGTCCGCCGACGTGGTGGTGCTCACCACTCCGCTGACCGAGCAGACCCGCGGCCTGGCCGGCGCGGAGTTCCTGGCCCGGATGAAGGACGGCGCGCTGCTGGTGAACATGGCGCGCGGCCCGGTCGTCGACACCGAGGCGCTGCTCGCCGAGACCGGGGCGGGGCGGCTGACCGCGGCGCTCGACGTCACCGACCCCGAACCGCTGCCCGCGGGGCACCCGTTGTGGCACGCGCCGGGCGTGCTGATCAGCCCGCACGTGGGCGGCAGCACCTCGGCCTTCATGCCGCGCGCCCAGCGGCTGATCCGCGAGCAGCTCGTACGCTTCGCGGCCGGTGAACCGCTGGAGAACGTCGTCGCGACGAGCTGACCCGGCTGGCCGAGCGACCGGCCGACCGGCCGATGGGCGGACCGAGACGTCCCGCGCACGGCCGTCGGGGCGCGGCCGACGCGTATGCGTGATGCGGGACGGGCACGCCTACAGCACGGGGGAGGACGGCCCTTCGGCACGCGGCGACCGCACGCGCGTCCGCCATCTTCCCTGTGGTTACGCTGAGTAGAGGAACTATGTCCCTGAGTGACGGATCTGGTGTATCGTCCCGATCGGGGGACTCACCGGGGCCGGGAGGGACGGCCACGGTGATGTGAACGACGAGCAAGTGAAGGGGGGCGACGGGCGATGCACGGCCGATGGATTCACTCCGGTCACTCCAGCGCGCGGGCCCAGAGCGCCGTACTGAGCAGCACACCGCGGCCGTTCGGCCCGCGCCGACGACACCGGACCGCACGGTGAGCTCCACCGGGGCGGTGCTCGCCCGCCCTTCGGCGCGCGGCGGCCGGGCGGGCCTGCTGCCCCAACTCCTGGTCGCGGTCCTGTGCGGCGGCTACACCACCGGCGCCGTGCTCGGCTGGGGCTCCAGCGAAGTCGCCCTGGTCATGGGCGACTTCGGACTCTCCGCCGCCGCGGCCACCGCCACCGTCTCCTCGCTGGTCTACGCGCGCAAGGTCTGCGGCCAACACCGCCCCGCCTGGCTGCTGTTCGCGGTCTCCTCCGCGATGGTCGCGCTCGGCAACGGCATCTGGGGCTGGTACGAGGTGGTGCTGCGCCGCCCGGTGCCGCAGACCTCCGCCGCCGACTTCTGCTTCCTGATGTTCGCGCCGCCCGCCATCATCGGCCTGCTCGTCCTGGCCAAACGCCCGGTCACCAGAGCCGGTTGGGTCTGCCTGGCGCTGGACGCGTCGCTGATCGGCGGCTCGCTGCTCACCTTGTCGTGGAGCCTGGCGCTCGCCCACACCGCGGCCTGGGACGGCCCGAGCACCGCCCGCATGGCGCTCTCGCTGGCCTACCCGCTGCTGGACATCGTCCTGGTCAGCATGGTGCTCGCCCTGCACTTCCGGCGCTCGGCCGCCAACCGCGCCGCGGTCAACACCGCCATCGCCGCGCTCGCCATGACCGTGCTGTGCGACGCCCTGTTCACCTCGCCGATCCTGCGCGAGCACTACCGCTCGGGCCAGATCCTCGACGCGGGCTGGTTCGCGGGCAGCATGCTGCTGGCGTACGCGCCGTGGACCGGCACCCGCACCGACCCGGTGCGGCGCACCGCCACCGCGACCCGCAAGGTCACCGGCTCGCTCGCCGCCCTCACGCCGTATCTGGCCGCCGCCGTCTGCACCCTCGGCATCCTCTACAACGTGATCACCGGCCAGAAGTGCGACCGCGTCGTCCTCTTCACCGGCTGCACCGTCGTCCTCGCCCTCGTCGTACGCCAGGGCATCATGCTGCTCGACAACATCTCGCTCACCCAGGAACTGGCCCAGAAGGAGAATCACTTCCGCTCCCTGGTCCAGGGGTCGAGCGACGTCATCATGATCGCCGCGCCCACCGGAGTGCTGCGCTACGTCAGCCCCGCCGCGCAGGGCGTCTACGGCCGCGACCCGGAGGAGCTGGTCGGCACCGAACTGGCCGCGCACATCCACCCCGACGACCTGGGACGCGTCGTCCACGAGGTCCGCAGATTCCTCGCCGCGCCGCCCGGCGACGAACCCGCCACCAGGATCGAGTGCCGCATCCGCTCCGGCCACACCCGCAACCAGGACGGCTCGGTGGCCGACGACTGCTGGCTCAGCGTCGAGTCCAGCGTCAACCGCTACCAGGGCGGCCTGATCTTCAACAGCCGGGACGTCACCGAACGCGTCCGGCTCCAGGCCCAGTTGCAGCACAACGCCTCGCACGACCCGCTCACCGACCTGCCCAACCGCGCGCTGTTCACCGAGCGCGTCACCCGCGCCCTGAGCGGCCGGAGGGCCGGTGACGCCCACGCCGCCCTGCTCTACGTCGACCTCGACGGCTTCAAGGCCGTCAACGACACGGTCGGCCACCAGGCGGGCGACGAACTGCTGGTCCAGGCCGCCCGGCGGATACGGGACGCGCTGCGCTCCGGCGACACCGCGGCCCGGCTCGGCGGCGACGAGTTCGCCGCCCTGGTCTGCGGCGCCAGCGCCGACCCGCGTGAGCGCGAGTTCCAGATCCTCGACATCGCGGAACGCCTGCGGTCGGTGCTCTGCGAGCCGTACCGCGTGGAGGGCGGCGAGGTCCGGGTCGCCGCCAGCATCGGCATCGCCTTCGCCGAACCCGGCGCCACCCCCGGCGAGCTGATGCGCAACGCGGACCTGGCGATGTACCGCGCCAAGCAGGCGGGCAAGGGCCGCGTCGAGGTCTACGCACCGCAGATGCAGGCCGACGTCGTCCGCCGCACCGAACTGGCCGGCAGGCTCCGCAAGGCGCTGCACGACGGCGAGTTCACCCTGCTCCACCAGCCCGTGGTGGAACTGGACAGCGGCCGGGTCACCTCCGTCGAGGCGCAGGCCCGCTGGCGGTCCGCGCAGGGCATCCTCTTCACCCCCGCCGAATTCCTGCGCGCCACCGAGGACACCGACCGTTCCTTAGAACTGGGGCGGTGGCTGCTGGAACAGGCGGTGGAGCAGGCGGCGCTGCGGTACGGGGCCGGTCACACCGTCCCCGTCGCCGTCCGGCTCCCCGCCCACCGCCTGCTCCACCGCGACCTCCCCGTGTCCGGCATCGAGACCATGCTCACCCGGCACGGACTGCCCCCCGGCGGCCTCGTCCTGGAGCTGGCGGGCGGCGACCCCCGGATCGCCCTGGACGACCTGGAGCGGCGGCTGTCGGCGCTGCGCAGGATGGGCGTACGGATCGCGCTCGGCGGCTTCGGCGGCGGCTACGCCTCGCTCATCGCGCTGCGCAGACTCCCCGTCGACCTCGTCAAGCTCGACCGCTGCTTCGTGGAGGGCGTCGTGGAGTCGGCCCGGCTGCACAAGATCACCCGCGGTCTGCTGCGGATCGCCCACGACCTGGGCGTGGGCAGCGTCGCCGACGGCGTGGACCGCCCCGAGCAACTGCACGTCCTGCGCGACATGGGCTGTACGCACGGCCAGGGCATGGCCTTCTCGGGGCCGCTGGACGAGCACCGGCTGCGCGGCTCGCTGACCCGCGGCGGCTATCCCGTACCGCGGGAAACACCCCGTGAACAGGTCACATCGAACGGACTTCCGCTGCCCTCGCGTCGCTCAAATACTGAGACGCGTGTCCCACCGGCTTGACACCCGCCGGGGTCCGGGAGGAAGGTCAAGGCCATGCGCACCCGAATTCTCGTACTTGGAAAGCGCGTCGGCTGACCGAGGCCGTACAGCCTCGCACACGCACCGACGCGCTCCCCTCGCTTGCCTCACGGCACGAGGGGTTTTTTGTTGTCCGGCCCCCGTCGGACACCCCCACAAAACCCTCATCACCCCCATCTTCGAGAGAAGAGAACGCAGATGACCGAGCAGGCCAACGGGTCCCACCATCCGCAGCCGCGGACCCGCAGCGCGGCTCCCGCCGCAGCAGCCACCCCCGAGCGCATGACGGGCGCGCAGTCGCTCATCCGCTCCCTCGAGGCCGTTGGCGCCGACACGGTATTCGGCATTCCCGGGGGCGCGATCCTGCCCGCGTACGACCCGCTCATGGACTCCGCGAAGGTCCGGCACATCCTGGTCAGGCACGAGCAGGGCGCCGGTCACGCCGCCACCGGCTACGCGCAGGCCACCGGCAAGGTCGGCGTGTGCATGGCCACCTCGGGTCCCGGCGCGACCAACCTCGTCACGCCGATCGCCGACGCCCACATGGACTCGGTGCCGATCGTCGCCATCACCGGGCAGGTCGCCGCCAAGGCCATCGGGACCGACGCCTTCCAGGAGGCGGACATCTGCGGCATCACCATGCCGATCACCAAGCACAACTTCCTGGTCACCGACGCGGCCGACATCCCGCGCACCATCGCCGAGGCGTTCCACATCGCCTCGACCGGCCGCCCCGGCCCGGTCCTGGTCGACATCGCCAAGGACGCGATGCAGAACGAGACGACGTTCTCCTGGCCGCCGCAGCAGGACCTGCCCGGCTACCGCCCGGTGACCAAGCCGCACGCCAAGCAGATCCGCGAGGCCGCCCGGCTGATCAACGAGGCCAAGCGCCCCGTGCTCTACGTCGGCGGCGGCGTCATGAAGGCCCGCGCCACCGGCGAGCTGCGCATCCTCGCGGAACTGACCGGCGCGCCCGTCACCACCACCTTGATGGCGCTCGGCTCCTTCCCCGACAGCCACCCGCAGCACGTCGGCATGCCCGGCATGCACGGCGACGTCGCCGCGGTCACCGCGCTCCAGAAGGCCGACCTGATCGTCGCCCTCGGCGCCCGCTTCGACGACCGCGTCACCGGCCGCCTCGACACCTTCGCGCCGTACGCCAAGGTCGTGCACGCCGACATCGACCCGGCCGAGATCTCCAAGAACCGCGTCGCGGACGTCCCGATCGTCGGTGACGCCCGCGAGGTGCTCGCCGATCTGATCGTCGCCGTCCAGGCCGACCACGAGGCCGGTCACAAGGGCGACTACACCGGCTGGTGGGAGCACCTGAACTTCTGGCGCAACACCTACCCGCTCGGCTACGACCTGCCCTCCGACGGCAGCCTGTCCCCGCAGCAGGTCATCGAGCGGATCGGCCAACTCGCCCCGGAGGGCACGCTGTTCGCCGCGGGCGTCGGCCAGCACCAGATGTGGGCCGCCCAGTTCATCAAGTACGAGAAGCCCTCCACCTGGTTCAACTCCGGCGGCGCGGGCACCATGGGCTACGCGGTCCCGGCCGCCATGGGCGCCAAGGCCGGCCGCCCCGACGCCACGGTCTGGGCGATCGACGGCGACGGCTGCTTCCAGATGACCAACCAGGAACTGGTCACCTGCGCGCTCAACAACATCCCGATCAAGATCGCGATCATCAACAACGGCGCGCTGGGCATGGTCCGCCAGTGGCAGAACCTCTTCTACGGCGAGCGGTTCTCCAACACCGTGCTGCACTCAGGCGCCGAGAACGTCCCCGGCTCCACGCAGGGCGTCGGCTCCATCCAGAACCGCGGCACCCGCGTCCCGGACTTCGTGAAGCTGTCCGAGGCGATGGGCTGCGTGGGCTTGCGCTGCGAGACCCCCGAGGAGCTGGACGCGGTCATCGCCAAGGCCAACTCCATCAACGACCGCCCCGTCGTCGTGGACTTCATCGTCCACGAGGACGCGATGGTGTGGCCGATGGTCGCCGCAGGCACCTCCAACGACGAGATCATGGCCGCCCGCGACGTCCGCCCGGACTTCAGCGACGAGCTGGACGACTGAAGCGACCGCGGACACGTGAGAGAAGGAATCCCGACCATGTCCAAGCACACCCTCTCCGTCCTGGTGGAGAACAAGCCCGGTGTCCTCGCCCGGATCACGGCGCTGTTCTCCCGGCGCGGCTTCAACATCGACTCCCTCGCGGTCGGCACCACCGAGCACCCCGAGATCTCCCGCATCACCATCGTGGTCAACGTGCTGGACGAACTGCCGTTGGAGCAGGTCACCAAGCAGCTCAACAAGCTCGTCAACGTGCTGAAGATCGTCGAACTCGACCCCGCGTCGGCGGTTCAGCGCGAACTCGTTCTGGTGAAGGTGCGGGCCGACAACGACTCGCGCTCCCAGATCGTGGAGATCGTCCAGCTCTTCCGCGCCAAGACCGTGGACGTCTCCCCGGAGGCCGTCACCATCGAGGCCACCGGCGGCGCCGACAAGCTGGAGGCCATGCTCAAGATGCTGGAGCCCTTCGGCATCAAGGAACTCGTCCAGTCCGGCACCATCGCCGTCGGCCGGGGCGCCCGTTCCATCACCGACCGCAGCCTGCGCGCGCTGGACCGCTCCGCGTAGCACCGCGGCGTCACGTAACGCCTCCTCGCCCGAATCCGTATGGCGAGACCCCGCAACCCCCGTGTCCCCACCCGTCGTACGGTGGGCCGTACAACCCGATCCAAGGAGAGACCCGAAGTGGCCGAGCTGTTCTACGACGACGACGCCGACCTGTCCATCATCCAGGGCCGCAAGGTCGCGGTCATCGGATACGGCAGCCAGGGCCACGCCCACGCGCTGTCGCTGCGTGACTCGGGCGTCGACGTGCGCGTCGGTCTGCACGAGGGCTCCAAGTCCAAGACCGTGGCCGAGGAGCAGGGCCTGCGCGTGGTGTCGGTGGCCGAGGCCGCCGCCGAGGCCGACGTGATCATGATCCTGGTCCCGGACCCGATCCAGGCCAAGGTCTACGAGGAGTCCATCAAGGACAACCTGAAGGACGGCGACGCCCTCTTCTTCGGCCACGGCCTCAACATCCGGTTCGGCTTCATCAAGCCGCCGGCCGGTGTCGACGTGTGCATGGTCGCCCCCAAGGGCCCCGGCCACCTGGTCCGCCGTCAGTACGAGGAAGGCCGCGGCGTGCCCTGCATCGCCGCCGTCGAGCAGGACGCCACCGGCAAGGGCTTCCCGCTGGCCCTGTCGTACGCCAAGGGCATCGGCGGCACCCGCGCCGGCGTCATCAAGACCACCTTCACCGAGGAGACCGAGACCGACCTCTTCGGTGAGCAGGCGGTCCTGTGCGGCGGCACCTCCGCACTGGTCAAGGCCGGCTTCGAGACCCTGGTCGAGGCGGGCTACCAGCCGGAGATCGCGTACTTCGAGTGCCTCCACGAGCTGAAGCTGATCGTGGACCTCATGTACGAGGGCGGCCTGGAGAAGATGCGCTGGTCGGTCTCCGAGACCGCCGAGTGGGGCGACTACGTCTCCGGCCCGCGGATCATCAACGAGAACACCAAGGCCGAGATGAAGAAGATCCTCGGCGAGATCCAGGACGGCACCTTCGCCAACAACTGGATCGCCGAGTACAACGCCGGTCTGCCGAAGTACAACGAGTACAAGAAGGCCGACGAGGACCACCTGCTGGAGACGACCGGCCGCAAGCTGCGCAAGCTGATGAGCTGGGTCGACGAAGAGGCGTAACACCCCTCACGCGGTCTCGGGGGCTCTCGGCCGCCGGGCGGGCCAAGGGGTCTGTCCGGCGGGTGAGAAGCCCCTTGGCCGTGGCGTACAACCACCTTCGGGTGATCCTTACACCAAGGCGTAGGGTGCCCGTCAACGCGCCGATACACTGCCTTAACAAGCGCGTCAGGCTCACAGCGTCGTGCGTCTTCCACGCGGCATGCCATCCCCTCCCTCCCTGGAGCGACCGCGGGACCGGCCGCCCACGAAGGACAAGTGAGGACCACGTGAGCCAGAAGCCTGTCGTACTCATCGCAGAAGAGCTGTCGCCCGCCACGGTGGACGCGCTCGGCCCGGACTTCGAGATCCGGCACTGCAACGGGGCGGACCGAGCCGACCTGCTGTCCGCGATCACCGATGTCGACGCCATCTTGATCCGCAGCGCCACCAAGGTCGACGCGGAAGCCGTAGCCGCCGCGAGCAAACTCCGGGTCGTCGCCCGCGCGGGCGTCGGCCTCGACAACGTCGACGTCTCCGCCGCCACCAAGGCCGGCGTCATGGTCGTCAACGCGCCGACCTCCAACATCGTGACCGCCGCCGAGCTGGCCTGCGGTCTGATCATCGCCACCGCGCGCAACATCGCCCCGGCCAACGCCGCGCTCAAGAACGGCGAGTGGAAGCGGAACAAGTACACCGGCGTCGAGCTGAGCGAGAAGACCCTCGGCGTCGTCGGCCTCGGCCGGATCGGCGTGCTGGTCGCCCAGCGGATGTCCGCCTTCGGGATGAACATCGTCGCGTACGACCCCTATGTGCAGCCCGCGCGCGCCGCGCAGATGGGCGTCAAGCTGCTCACGCTGGACGAGCTGCTCGAAGCCGCGGACTTCATCACCGTGCACCTGCCCAAGACGCCCGAGACGCTCGGCCTGATCGGTGACGAGGCGCTGCACAAGGTCAAGCCGTCGGTCCGGATCGTGAACGCCGCGCGCGGCGGGATCGTGGACGAGGAGGCGTTGGCCTCGGCGCTCAAGGAGGGCCGGGTCGCGGGCGCGGGTCTGGACGTATACAGCAAGGAGCCGTGCACCGACTCCCCGCTGTTCCAGTTCGACAACGTGGTGGCCACCCCGCACCTGGGCGCCTCCACCGACGAGGCGCAGGAGAAGGCGGGCATCGCCGTCGCCCGCTCGGTGCGCCTCGCGCTCGCCGGTGAGCTGGTCCCGGACGCGGTCAACGTCCAGGGCGGCGTCATCGCCGAGGACGTCAAGCCCGCTCTGCCGCTCGCCGAGAAGCTCGGCCGGATCTTCACCGCGCTGGCCGGGGAGGTCGCGGCCCGCCTCGACGTCGAGGTCTCCGGCGAGATCACCCAGCACGACGTGAAGGTGCTGGAACTCAGCGCGCTCAAGGGCGTGTTCGAGGACGTCGTCGCCGAGACGGTCTCCTACGTCAACGCGCCGCTGTTCGCGCAGGAGCGCGGGGTCGAGGTCCGCCTCACCACCAGCTCCGAGTCGCCCAACCACCGCAATCTGGTGACGGTGCGCGGCACGCTCGCCGACGGCACCGAGGTCTCGGTCTCCGGCACGCTGGCCGGGCCGAAGAACATCCAGAAGATCGTCGCGGTCGGCGACGTCGACACCGACCTGGTGCTCGCCGACCACATGGCCTTCCTGCGCTACACCGACCGCCCCGGCGTGGTCGGCACCCTCGGCCGCATCCTCGGCGAGGTCGGCGTCAACATCGCCGGTATGCAGGTCGCCCGCGCCGCTGCCGGCGGCGACGCGCTGGTCGCCCTCACCGTCGACTCCACGATCCCGGCCGGTGTCCTCAGCGACATCGCGGCGGAGATCGGCGCGACGTCCGCCCGCGCGGTGAACCTGACGGACTGACGGTCCGCACGCGTACGACGGCGCCGCCCCCCACCGGGTGTGGGGGGCGGCGCCGTCGGTATGTCCGGCCGCCCTACAGCCGCGCCGCCTTCAGGGCCATGTGGAGCAGCAGTCGCGACTCGCCGTCGGCCAGGTCGAGGCCGGTCAACTGCTCGATGCGCGAGAGCCGGTAGTAGAGGGTCTGGCGGTGGATGGCCAGCGCGGTGGCGGTGCGGCCGGCCTGCCCGGCGTTGTCGAGGAACGCCTCGGCGGTGTGGGCCAGTTCGCGGTGCGCGGGGGAGAGCAAGGGGGCGATCACCGGGTCCGGCGGGACGTCCGCCGGGAGCGCGGTCAGTAAACGGTAGGGGCCGATGCCCGACCACTTCGCGATCGGCCCGTGCAGCGGCTGCGCGAGCGCGGCGCGCGCCGCGTCCCCCGCCTCCCGCCACGCCTCCGGCAGCTCCGCGAGTGACTTGCGCCCGTCGCTGACCCCGGCCACCGCGCCCTCCGAGGCCACCTCCCCGAGCACCCGCGCCGCCGCCGACCTGGCCGTGGCCAGCAGTTGTACGGTGCGCAGCCGCACCAGCAGCGCGACGCAGTCGCCGCGCGGGCCCGGCACGAAACAGAGCGCGGCGGCCGACGGGATCGTCCGCGGCCCCGGCAGGTCGTCCTCGCCGCCGGACGGCGGCCGGATGCAGACCAGCGCGTGCGGCTCGTCGGCGTCCGGGCCGAGCGCCGTCCGCAGCGCGTCCTCCGCGTTGTCGCGGGCGGCGCGGGTGCGGGCGGTCAGCAGGTCGCGCAGCGCCCGGCCGGTGCCCGCGCCCTCGCGGGCCGTCACCGCGAGCCGGTCGCCGATCCTGGCGGCCACCGCCATCGCCGCGTCGAGCTGGGTCGCGGTGTGCTCGGCCTCGTCCAGCAGCCAGACGTAGCCGTGCACCACGCCGCCGTGCCGCACGGGCAGGCAGAGTCTGCCGCGGAAGACGCCCGCCGAGGGCGCGGCCGGAATCCGTACCGGCCCGGTGGCGCGGGTGATGCCGAACTGCTCGAACCAGGCGCGGACCTCGGTGGTGGAGCCGCGCGTGAGGATCGACCGGGTACGCACCGGGTCCGTCGCGCCGTCGTCACCGTCGTGCACGCCGAAGGCGATCAGCCGGAAGTCCCGGTCCTCCAAGGTCGCGGGCGCCCCCAGCAGCGCCGACACCTCGTCGACCAGCTCCTGGAGATCGCCGCCGAAGCCACTGAAACCGCCGCTGCCGCCGTAGTCACTACGCACTCGTCCATTCTCCCTCATACATCTGTATGAGGGACCACACCCTGATGCGTGACAGGTGTCGCTGGTCCAACGGGTAGGCGAATCCTAGATTCGGGGCGACGGCCGGGGACGGCCGTTCCCCCGTACCGCCCTCGTCCCGGAGGAGCCACCGTGCTCGGTCCCGTGTTGCTCGCCGCCTCGCGCAGCGACCGTATGCGCCGCGTCGTCGCCGCCGCACCCGTCACCCGTCCCGTGGTGAACCGCTTCATCGCGGGCGACGAACTGCGCCCCGCGATGGACACCGTGCGGTCGCTGACCGCCTCCGGCCTCGACGTCACCCTCGACCACCTCGGTGAGGACGTCACCGACCGGGCCACCGCGCAGGCCACCAGGGACGCGTATCTGCGGCTGCTGGAAGCGCTGCGGAACGACGGCCTCGGCAGCCGCGCCGAGGTGTCGGTGAAGCTGTCCGCCTTCGGCCAGACGCTGCCCGACGGCGGCCACGACATCGCGCTGGCCAACGTACGGCGGGTCGCCGAACTGGCCGCCGAGGTCGGCACCACCGTCACCCTCGACATGGAGGACCACACCACCGTCGACTCGACGCTGGCGATACTCCACGAGCTGCGCCGCGAGCACCCCGGCACCGGCGCCGTCCTCCAGTCGTATCTCTTCCGCACCGAGGACGACGCCCGCGCGCTGGCGGTCGCGGGCTCGCGCGTACGGCTGGTCAAGGGCGCGTACAAGGAGCCCGCCGAGGTCGCCTTCCAGGCCAAGGCCGACGTGGACAAGGCGTACGTCAGGGCGCTGCGCATCCTCTTCGCGGGCGACGGCTACCCGATGGTCGGCTCGCACGACCCGCGCATGATCGCCATCGCTCAGGACCTGGCGGCGCGCAACCACCGGCCGGCCGGGTCGTACGAGTTCCAGATGCTGTACGGCATCCGGGCCGCGGAGCAGCGGCGGCTCGCGGACGAAGGCGAACGTATGCGCATCTATGTGCCGTACGGCGCAGACTGGTACGGATACTTCATGCGCCGCCTCGCGGAGCGCCCGGCGAACCTCGCCTTCTTCCTCCGCTCCTTCCTCCCCGCCCGCTGATCCGGCCCGCCGGTCCCGGGCCCCTGATCCGCCCGTCGACTCCCGCCCGCTGATCCCCCTTTCTTCACCGAAGGAGAAACGCTTCATGGACGCCGTGACCCAGGTTCCCGCGCCGGTCAACGAGCCGGTGCACTCGTACGCGCCGGGCAGCCCGGAGCGCGCCCGTCTGGAGGCGAAGCTCAAGGAACTGGCGGGCAACCCCGTCGACCTGCCGATGTTCATCGGCGGCGAGCAGCGCATGGGCGGCGGCGAGCGCTCCGACGTCGTGCAGCCGCACAACCACGGCGCCGTGCTCGGCAGCTACGCCGAGGCCACCGCGCAGGACGCGCAGGACGCGGTCGACGCCGCGCTGGCCGCCGCCCCCGCCTGGCGCGCGATGGCCTTCGACGACCGCGCCGCGATCATCCTGCGCGCCGCGGAACTGCTCGCCGGACCCTGGCGCGAGACGATCGTGGCCTCCACGATGCTCGGGCAGGGCAAGACCGCCCAGCAGGCCGAGATCGACAGCCCCTGCGAACTGGTCGACTTCTGGCGGTTCAACGTCCACTTCGCGCGGCAGATCCTCGCCGAGCAGCCGGTCGCCAACGCCCCCGGCGTCTGGAACCGCCTCGACCACCGCCCGCTCGAAGGCTTCGTCTACGCGATCACGCCGTTCAACTTCACGGCCATCGCGGGCAATCTGCCCACCGCGCCCGCCCTGATGGGCAACGTCGTGGTGTGGAAGCCGTCGCCGACGCAGACCCACTCGGCCGTCCTGCTGATGAAGGTGCTGCGCGAGGCCGGGCTGCCCGACGGCGTCATCAACCTGGTGACCGGCAACGGCATCGCCGTCTCCGAGGTCGCCCTGACCCACCCGGACCTCGCCGGTATCCACTTCACCGGCTCCACCAAGACCTTCCAGCACCTGTGGCGCACGGTCGGCGAGCACATCGAGGGCTACAAGTCCTACCCCCGGATCGTCGGCGAGACCGGCGGCAAGGACTTCGTGGTCGCGCACCCGTCCGCCGACCCCGCGATCCTGAAGACCGCGCTGACCCGCGGCTCCTTCGAGTACCAGGGCCAGAAGTGCTCGGCCTCCTCCCGCGCCTACATCCCGCGCTCGATCTGGGACGGCGGCTTCAAGGAGGAGTTCGCGGCCGAGGTCGACGGCATCACCATGGGCGACGTCACCGACCTGTCCAACTTCCTCGGCGCCGTCATCGACGAGCGGTCCTTCGCCAAGAACAAGGCCGCCATCGACCGCGCCAAGGCCGACCCGACGATCGAGGTCGTCGCGGGCGGCACGTACGACGACTCGGTCGGGTACTTCATCCGCCCGACCGTCCTGGTCTCCACCGACCCGGCCAACGAGATCTTCCGCGAGGAGTACTTCGGCCCGGTGCTCGGTGTGTACGTCTACGAGGACGCCGACTTCGAGACGATGCTCGCGCAGATGGAGTCGGTCTCGGCGTACGGCCTGACCGGCTCGGTCATCGCGCAGGACCGGGCCGCGGTGGCCGACGTGATGGAGAAGCTGCGGTTCGCCGCGGGCAACTTCTACATCAACGACAAGTCGACCGGCGCCGTCGTCGGCCAGCAGCCGTTCGGCGGCGGCCGGGCGTCGGGCACCAACGACAAGGCGGGCGCCGCGCAGAATCTGCTGCGCTGGACGTCCACGCGCTCCATCAAGGAGACGCTGGTCCCGCCGACGGACTACCGCTACCCGCACCAGGGCTGACCACGCCCTGCCCTCAGCGGCCCCCGTCACCGGTCCCCATCCGGTGGCGGGGGCCTCCTCATGGGTGACGGTCGTCTCAGATAGTAGGAAGTCCGAGTAATTGTGGCGACAGGACGGCCACGCTGACCTAACTTTGTAAGAAGCCGAACGTCTCGCTCCATCGAGCGAGCGGCGGATGCGAGCAGCGCCCTTCGCGCGGGTCACCCCCGCGGCGCCCGCTCCCCGCCCCGTTCCGTGGCGACCGCCATCCATCTCCTCAAGTTTTCCCTGGAGTTGATCACCATGGACGAGACCGCCCGCCAGAACGCCCTCCGCGCCCTCCAGCGCAGCATGGACCGCCGCGACAACGGCGGCAGCACGGGCCACGAGGCCCGCTGACCGCACGCCGCACGAGCGGCGCGCGGCCCGCGGCCGGCCCCGTGGCCCGGCCTCATGAGACCGGCTCCCCACCACCGGTCTCACGGTTCCGGCCCTACCGCGCGCGCCGCGCCACCGTGAAGTGGTCGATCCGCGCACCCGTCTCCGCCAGCGCGGACACGGTCAGGGTCGACTCCCGCCCCGGCCGCGCGGGCTCGACGTCCACGGAGATGAACGAGTAGCCGGTGTAGCGGACCCGCGACCACTCGACGGTGTCGGCGACCTTGCCGCCGCCCTTCGCGGAGTGCCACGTCGTGACCGAGTCCACGTGGTGCTCCGCGCCCTCCACCGAGTCCGGCGCCGGGAAGTCGTACAGGCTGCGGCCCGCGCCGCCCGCGGTCACATAGACGACGCCGTCCGTCTCCGGCCGGGTCGTCGCACCGATCGCCACCTGCCGGGACACCTGCCCGCCGCGGATCGCGTCGGTCCGCTCGTACACGTGGTTGTGGCCGTTGATCACCAGGTCCACCCGGTGCTTCTCGAACAGCGGCACCCACTGCGCCTGCACACCGCCGTCCGAGGCGTGCGCGTTTGTGGTCGAGTACGCGCAGTGGTGGAAGAAGACCACCAGGAAGTCGATGCCGTGCTGCTTGCGGTACTGGCCGAGCGTCCGGTCCAGCCACGCGGTCTGCTTGCCGCCGGTGATCCCGTAGTTGGCCGGGATCTCGTACGAGACGTCGTTGGCGTCCAGCGCGATCACCGCGGTGTTGCCGTAGACGAAGGAGTACGAGCCCGGCTGGTTCTTCGGGTCGTGGCCGTTGCCGGGCAGCGCCCAGCGGGCCTCCTGGCCGCCGTAGCCGTTGGGCGAGTACCAGGCCTCCATGTCGTGGTTGCCGGTGGTCACCATCCACGGCACCCGCGCGGCCACCGACTCGGTCTGCGCGAGGAAGGAGTCCCAGGTGCGCGCGTCGTAGTCGGCGCCGTCCGCGGGCAGGCCCGCGCCGTCCGGGTCGGCGTAGCAGATGTCACCCGCGTGCAGGTGGAAGGCCGGGTTGCGGGCCAGGATCAGCGAGTCGTTGGCCAGCGCGTGGTAGCTGACGCCCTGGTCGCCGAAGGCGGTGAAGGTGAAGCGCTCCCGCTTGCTCTGCGAGGGAGCGGTGGTGAAGGAACCCACGGTCGCGAAGGCGGCGGCGTCCGCCGGGTCGAAGCCCTCGTGGCCGACGCCGTAGTAGTAGGTGGTGTCGGGACGCAGCTTGTCCAGCGCCACGTGCAGGTAGAACTGGTCGACCGGCGGCAGCTTGCTGTTGAGGAGCTGCGGGGTGTGCAGCGCCCGCACCTCCGCCTCGATCTTGTGGCTGAGCGACCAGGGCTGGAGACCGACCCGCAGGAACGGCCTGCGGACCGCGAGCGGCACCTGCCAGGAGACCCGGAACTGGGTCTTCGGGTCGGGGCCGAAGGCGAGGTGGCGGCCGAACGGGGCGACCAGCGCGCCGTCGACGTGGTGCCCGGTGGCGGGCCGGCCGAGCAGCGTCGGGCCCGCGCCGGGGCTCGGGGTGCTCGCGGCGGCGACGCCGCTGAGGAGGCCGGAGGCGGCGATCGTGCCCGCGGCCGCGACACTGCCGCCGATGACCCGGCGGCGGGTCAGCTTGGCGCGCAGGTATTCGTGCTGCTCCGCCATGCTCATCCGACCGGCGAGCCTGGCGTCGATACCCATCTGTGGTGTGTCCATGACGCGCAATCTCCCAGCGCCGTCCTACCGTGGCCCGACTGGCGTCCGTCCGCGCGGTGAACGCGGCGTGGCGACCGGCTGACGCCCAGGATGCCGGATACCTCCGGTCGTCCGGCATGCGGACACGCCGTGTCAGGGGCTGGGACGCGGAGTAGGGTGCACGGCATGTCTCGCAGCATCAGCCTCGCAGTGATCCCCGGTGACGGAATCGGCCAGGAAGTCGTGACGGAGGGCCTCAAGGTCCTTGCCGCCGTGCTTCCGCAGGACGTCAAGCTGGAGACGGAGGAGTTCGACTTCGGCGCGAAGCGCTACCACGCCACCGGTCAGACGCTGACCGACGACGACCTCGGCCGGCTCAAGGCGCACGACGCGATCCTGCTGGGCGCGATCGGCGACCCGTCGGTGCCGTCGGGCGTGCTGGAGCGCGGCTTCCTGCTCAAGCTCCGCTTCGCCTTCGACCACCATGTGAACCTGCGGCCGAGCAAGCTGTTCCCCGGTGTCGCCTCGCCGCTCGCGGGCACCCCGGAGATCGACTTCGTCGTGGTCCGCGAGGGCACCGAGGGCCCGTACACCGGCAACGGCGGCTCGATCAGGACCGGCACCGAGCACGAGGTGGCCACCGAGGTCAGCCTGAACACCGCCTTCGGCATCGAGCGCGTGGTGCGCGACGCGTACGCCCGCGCCCAGGCCCGCCCCCGCAAGAAGCTCACGCTCGTGCACAAGAACAACGTGCTCGTGCACGCGGGCCACCTGTGGACCCGGATCTTCGAGCAGGTCGGCGCCGAGTTCCCCGAGGTCAGCACCGACTACCTGCACGTGGACGCGGCGACGATCTTCCTCGTCACGCAGCCCGAGCGGTTCGACGTGATCGTCACCGACAACCTCTTCGGCGACATCATCACCGACCTGGCCGCGGCCGTCTCCGGCGGCATCGGCGTGGCCGCCAGCGGCAACATCAACCCCAGCCGCGACTTCCCCTCGATGTTCGAGCCGGTGCACGGCTCCGCGCCCGACATCGCGGGCCAGTCCAAGGCCGACCCGACCGCCACCGTGCTCTCGGTCGCCCTGCTCCTGCGGCACCTCGGTTACGAGGCCGAGGCCGAGCGGATCGACGCCGCCGTCCAGGCCGACCTGTCCGAGCGCACCGGACAGCCCGCCCGCAGCACGGTCGCGATCGGCGACGCGCTGGCCGCCCGGGTATCCGCCTGACGCGGCGGTCCGACCTCGAGGCCAGGGGCTGCCCCGGCCCCACCTGTAGGTACCCGGCCCCACCGCTGCGATAATCGGCGGTGGGGCCGCGGTGCGACCGGATGCTCGGACGTCCTAGGACCTGTCCCGGTGTCCCCGCCGCCACGACGGCGAACGACAACGGCTGACCTGCGCTGACAGCACCCGCCAGCGCACGACGGCGAACGACGGCGAACGACAGCGAACACGGCGAAGGACACGGACATGACGACACCCACGATCGAGCTGAAGCCCTCCGCCCACCCGCTGGCCGCCGCCGAGCGCGAGGCGATCCTGGCCGACCCCGGCTTCGGGCGGTACTTCACCGACCACATGGTCACCATCAAGTGGACCGAGGGCCGCGGCTGGCACGACGCCCAGCTCGTGCCGTACGCCCCGCTCTCGATCGACCCGGCGAACATGACGCTGCACTACGCGCAGACGATCTTCGAGGGCCTGAAGGCGTACCGCCAGCCCGACGGCACCGTGGCCACCTTCCGGCCCGAGGCCAACGCGCGGCGCTTCCAGTCCTCCGCGCGCCGTCTGTCGATGCCCGAGCTGCCGGTCGAGACCTTCATCGAGGCGTGCGACGTGCTGGTCAGGCAGGAGAAGGCGTGGGTGCCGGACGCGGGCGAGGCGTCCCTGTACCTGCGGCCCTTCATGATCGCCACCGAGGTCGGCCTCGGGGTGCGCCCGGCCAACGAGTACCTCTTCCTGGTGATCGCCTCCCCGGCCGGTTCCTACTTCTCCGGCGGCGTCAAGCCGGTCTCAGTGTGGCTGTCCGAGGAGTACGTGCGCGCCGCGCCCGGCGGCACCGGCGCCGCGAAGGCGGGCGGCAACTACGCCGCCTCCCTCGTCGCCCAGGCCCAGGCCATCGAGCACGGCTGCGACCAGGTGGTCTGGCTCGACGCGATCGAGCGCCGCTGGATCGAGGAGATGGGCGGCATGAACCTGTACTTCGTGTACGGCGACCGCATCGTCACCCCCGAGCTGTCCGGCTCCCTCCTGCCGGGCATCACGCGCGACTCCCTCCTCACCATCGCCGCGGACCTCGGCTACGAGGTCGGCGAGGGCCGGATCTCCGTGGACGACTGGAAGCGGGACGCCGCCGACGGCACCCTCACCGAGGTCTTCGCGTGCGGCACCGCCGCCGTGATCACTCCGGTCGGGTCCGTCAAGTCCACCCGCGCGAGCTGGCCGGTGGCCGACGGCGCGCCCGGCGCGGTCACCATGCGCCTACGGGAGGCGCTTCTCGACATCCAGGGCGGCCGGGCCGCCGACCCGTACGGCTGGATGCACCCGCTGGGCGGCTGAGCGCGGGCGGGGGCGGCGCGTCGGACCGCGAGGCGCCGCCCACCAGGGAAGCGACCGAATGGTGAGACCGGCGTCCCGAGTGGGCCGGTTTGTGGCACACTGCCAACGTGCACCCGTACGCCAACGTGATTATTGGCCGCAGGCACGCCGGTCCGCAGTGACTGATCCCCTGACCACAGGGGAGCGTCACCCGCCCAGACCCGCGTGCAGACCTCTCGCATCCGCGAGAGGTTTTTTCGTTTTCCGGCCCACCACCGCCGGGAGGCGGGGCGCGAGGGACGATGGGGGCAAGTGGAGCTGGATCCTCCCGATATCCGCATGTCCGGACGGGAACCCACTCACCCGACAGGAGTTACGACAGCCATGACCGCCGAACTGGACGACAGCTTCCACGTCTTCGACACCACGCTGCGCGACGGCGCCCAGCGCGAGGGAATCAACCTCACCGTCGCCGACAAGCTGACGATCGCCCGGCACCTGGACGACTTCGGAGTGGGGTTCATCGAGGGCGGCTGGCCCGGCGCCAATCCCCGCGACACCGAGTTCTTCGCCCGAGCCGCCACCGAACTGGACCTGAAACACGCGACGCTGGTGGCCTTCGGCGCCACCCGCCGCCCCAACGCGGTCGCCGCGCAGGACCCGCAGGTCAAGGCCCTGCTGGACTCCGGCGCCCCGGTCATCACCCTGGTCGCCAAGTCCCACGACCGGCATGTGGAACTGGCCCTGCGCACCACTCTCGAAGAGAACCTGGCGATGGTGACGGACACCGTCTCCCACCTCGTCGCCCAAGGGCGCCGCGTCTTCGTCGACTGCGAGCACTTCTTCGACGGCTACAAGGCCAACGCCGCCTACGCCACCGCCGTCGTACGGGCCGCGCACGAGGCGGGCGCGTCCGTCGTCGTCCTGTGCGACACCAACGGCGGGATGCTGCCCGCCCAGGTCCAGGCCGTCACCGGGCTGGTCCTGGCCGACACCGGCGCGCGCCTGGGCATCCACGCGCAGGACGACACCGGCTGCGCGGTCGCCAACACCCTGGCCGCCGTGGACGCGGGCGCCACCCACGTCCAGTGCACCGCCAACGGCTACGGCGAGCGCGTCGGCAACTCCAACCTCTTCCCGGTGGTCGCCGCGCTGGAGCTCAAGCACGGCCGCCGCGTCCTGCCGCCCGGCACGCTCGGCGAGATGACCCGCATCTCGCACGCCATCGCCGAGGTCGTCAACCTGCCGCCCTCCACCCACCAGCCCTACGTCGGCGTCTCCGCATTCGCGCACAAGGCCGGTCTGCACGCCTCCGCGATCAAGGTCGACCCCGACCTCTACCAGCACATCGACCCCGAGCAGGTCGGCAACACCATGCGGATGCTGGTCTCCGACATGGCGGGCCGCGCCTCCATCGAGCTCAAGGGCAAGGAACTCGGCATCGACCTCGGCGGCGACCGCGAGCTGGTCGGCCGGGTCGTCGCGCGCGTCAAGGAGCGCGAGCTGAAGGGCTACACCTACGAGGCCGCCGACGCGTCGTTCGCGCTGCTGCTGCGCGAGGAGCTGGAACGCGCTGAGAACGGCGGCCCGCGCCGCTTCTTCCGCACCGAGTCCTGGCGCGTCATCACCGAGGACCGCCCCGACGGCACCCACGCCAACGAGGCGACGGTGAAGATGTGGGCCAAGGGCGAGCGCATCGTGGCCACCGCCGAAGGCAACGGCCCGGTCAACGCCCTGGACCGCGCCCTGCTCGCGGCCCTCGGCCGGATCTACCCGCAGCTCGCCGCCTTCGCGCTGGTCGACTACAAGGTCCGTATCCTCGAAGGCCGTTCGGGCACCGACTCCACCACCCGCGTGCTGATCACCACCACGGACGGCGCCGCCGAGTGGTCCACGGTCGGCGTCGCGGACAACGTGATCGCCGCGTCCTGGGCGGCACTTGACGACGCGTACACGTACGGGCTGCTGCGCGCGGGCCTCGAACCCCAGGAGCAGTAGCGGGATTTGGCCCCCTGGGCGTCACCCCTCGCGGGCCGTTTACCGGCCTTTACCGGCCTTTACCGGTCTTTGCCGTGCTCCGGGTCCCGGTCGTGTTCCCCGCGACCGGGACCGTTCATGTGCGGACACTGGCGGACGCGCGTAGAGCTCGGGCACACTCCTCCTGCGCCACCTGCACACCGGTCACCCGCACACCACCCACCCCAGCGGAAACAGCAGGAGGAATCGCATGACGCTACGTCTGCGCGCCCGATCCGTGCTCAGTGTCCTGACTCTCGTCGTCACCGCGGTGTTCGCCCCCGGCATCGGACTGGCCAGCTCCACCGACGCGTTCGCCGTCACCAAGCTCACCCACGCCCAGGCGACGAGCATGTTCAGCGGCGCGGGCATCACCTGGTCGTCCTCCGGCGGCTGCTCCAACCGCAACGTCTCGACGTGTACGTCCTTCGACCAGCTCAACCTCACCACCGCCCAGGGCGCCGTCACCCTCAAGCACGCCAGCGGCTGCGCCCTCAACATCACCGGCGGCACCGAGACCGGCCACGCCAGCGGCACGTACTCCCACTGGAACGGCTACAAGCTCGACTTCGGCAAGAACACCTGCATCACCAACTACATCCACAGCGCCTTCACCTACATCGGTCTCCGCGGTGACGGCTACCCCCAGTACCAGGCTGCCTCCGGCAACATCTACGCCGACGAGGGCAGCCACTGGGACGCCCTGTTCTACACCTGCGGCGGCTGCTGACCCCCTCCGGGGCGCGGGGAACGTGCGCTGCCGCAGCACAGGGCCTTGTTCTCGGGGGCGCGGGGAACCGCGCGACCAGCCCCCACCGGGCTGTCAGCCCGAAGACAACGGCATCTGCCCCGCTGGCGCCGGTCTTCAAAAGGCCGCGCCACCGTCGGTGGCTGAGCGCGCGGTTCCCCGCGCCCCTCAAAAGATCGGCGAACCGCCCCACAGCAGAGGAACCGCACGGGGCCGCGCCCCGGGAAGGATGAGTACGGATGCTCAGGCCCGCGCCGGAGGCGGACGGCTAGCGTCGGGGTAGGCGAAAGGAGCCCCCCGTGCTGTGGTTGGTGATGCTGCTCGGAGCGGCGACAGGTCTGCTCGGCACGCGGCGGCACCGCCGCACGGCGGCCCGCATGGGCGACCGCCTCTTCCCCGGCCGACTGTCCGTCTACGGCGCGCGTTCCCGCTTCCCCGCGGCCGGCGGCGCCGAGGTGATGTTCCGGGTGACGGACGACCCGGACGCCGTCGTGCGGCTGAGGGTGTACCGGGCGGAGCCGGAAGAGGACGAGCTGCGCAAGGCGGTGGCGGACGCCCTGGACCGGGCGCGTACCTGGCGCGGCCTCGACGCGGCGTTCCGCGCAGGCGGTTACGAGGTGTACGCCCTCGGCAACGTCGTCGCCGAGCCGTGGATCGCGGCCGACCCCCGTAACGGAACGGTCGACGACCTCCTCACCCGTATCGCCGCGTGCCTGACCCGCTGGTCCGGCGCCACGCCCACGACCGTACTGATCGCCCACCCCGACCTGGTGGCGGGCCTGAAGGACCGCGACCCGAGCGCCCCGACGCTGCTGCGGGTGACCGCGAGACGGCGGCTCGCCGCCCTGTCCGGCCAACGCCCGTACTACCGCGCCTGGTTCGATTGGCGCGACGGCGTCCCCGTCCCCGGCTCGGGGCGCCTCGACCTCGTCCGCCCCTTCGACGACAGCCAGCGCTTCGCCGCCGCCGTGGAGGCGAGCGCCGCCGCGTGGCTGGCCGAGGCGGTCCCGGAAGCGACGGTGTGCTCCGCGACCGGCGTGTGGCGGCTGCTCCCGAACCGCGTCGACCGCGTCACCGGCTTCGTCCTCTACCGCGACGAGCCCGAGCCGGGCCCCGTCTACCTCGGCAAACACGCCCTGCGCGTGACGACGGACCTGGACGGCGCGCTGGTCGGCGACCCGACCGTCCTGCCCCACGTGCGGGAGGGCCGGGGCCGCCTGCACCTGCCCGCCCTGTGAGGAGCGCGCCCCCCTGCTCCGTCACGCGTCCCGTCCCCGCAGCAGCAGCCCGCCCCCGAGCAGGGCCGCCGCCGCCCACGCGGCCAGCACCCCGAGCCCCGCCCACGGCGGCAGCCGTCCCGTGCGGGGCCGTCCCGGGCGGGGCCGTCCTGGCAGGGGTGACGGAAAATGGGTCGAGCCCACGGCCCCCGATACGTAAGGTCACGCGGGTGACAGACACCCCCGAGACCATCGTCAGGGACGCGGTGGCGGCCGACGCCGCCGCCATCGCGCACGTCCACGTCACCTCGCGCGAGGTGACCATGCCGTACCTGCCGCCGCGCAAGCGGACGGACGCCCAAGTGGAGGCGTGGGTGCGGGACATCGTGCTGCCCGGCTCGGCGGTGTGGGTGGCCGAGCAGGGCGGCGCCGTCGTCGGCTACGCGTCCGTCGAGGACGGGGTCCTCGACGCCCTCTACCTCCTGGCGGAGGTGCGCCGCCAGGGCATCGGCAGCCGCCTCCTCGCCCGCGCCAAGGCGCACAGCCCCGCCGGCCTCACCCTCTTCGCCTTCCAGCGCAACACCGACGCCCGCGCCTTCTACGAGCACCACGGCTTCACGCTGGTCGACACCAACGACGGCTCCCGCAACATGGAGAAGGAGCCCGACCTCTCCATGCGCTGGCCGTAACCCCCTTTCCAGGGGCGGCGGGTGTCAGACCCCGGCGCTAGCATGCGACGCATGGGCATGATCGAGAACTACGCACGTCTGACACCCGCCGAACTCGACCGCGCCGTCCGGGAACCGGACTGGACGCAGGAGTTCGTCTTCGACCTGATGTACGCCGAGTCGGAGGAGACCACGGGCGCGGGTCAGCCGCGCTGTCTCGACATCGACAAGGCGTGGGACGCCCTGGACTTCCTGTTCCGGCGGATCGAGTTCCCGCTCGACATCGTCCACGGCGGCCAGCCGATACCCGGCGCCGGCGACTGGGGCTACGGCCCGCCCCGTTACCTCACCCCCGACCAGGTCCGCACGGCCGCCGCCGCCCTGACCGCACTCCCCGCCGCCGCCCTCACCAAGGACCTCACCGAAGCCGAGGTCGAAGAGGGCGTCCTCTACCCGAGCGTCGAGGGCCAGGCCCTCGAAACGCTCGAATACGCGACCCAGCACTACGAGGCCCTCGTCCCCTTCTTCCAAGCGGCAGCCGCCGAAGGCGACGCGATAGCCCTCTGGCTCAGCTAGCCCCTCCCAGCGCCTCCCACCCCTCACGCACCGCCCTCCCCACAGCCTCCGGCGTAGCCGTGTCCTCGACGGACTCCATTCCCAACAGCCCGAGCGGAAACAGCAGTACGTCCACTCGCGGCACCTCCCCGCCCGCGTTCCACTCCCGCACCGCCTCGAGCGCCCGCGACACCCCGAAATACGCGGGGCTGACGTCGGCGTACTCCGGCCGCACCACCGGTCGCCCCTCGCCGTCCAGCATCGCCGGGCGCGTGGCGGGCACCACGACAAGACCCGGATAACCGTCCCCCCGCACGTTCCGCAAAATCTGCGCCCGCCCCGGCGTCGGCTTCCCCCCGTACCGCCCGTGCGCGAACACCCCGGCCACCATCACGGCATCAGCGCCCACGTCCCGGGCCTCGGCCTCCCACAACTCCACCGGCAGACCATCCCCCAAATGCCGCCGCCACACCTCAAGAAGCCGTGCGTTGTCCGAAACGATGATGATGTCCACGTCGCGTTCCACTCAGAAGGGGTGCATCAGGGCAGGGGCATGAAGGGAAGGACGCGAACTCGTCCCGCGTGGGCCATCTCTTCCACGGACAGGGCCAGAGCGTCGATTCCGCCGCCCGCGTCCGCCAGGTGGTCGATCAGGCTCTCGGGGTTGATCGCGTCCTTGTGGATCACCGATCTGACCAGGGTATAAGGACCTTCTTCCTTGTACGCCTTGAACGCGGCCCGGGCATAAGCCGCCGCGCCCTCCATCGTCGTCGAGAAGTACTTGGTCTCGATGCCGAGGACGTTCTCGAACCGCCGCGTCTTGAGCAGCTGTGCCAGCTCCTTGGCCTGGACGGCACGGTAGATGAAGATCTCGCCCGGCTTGAGGGCGCGACCCAGTTCCGTACAGGGACTCAGGCCGAACGGGTCGATCTCGTCGTATGGATTCTCCACATACGTGTGGTGGTTGGGAGCCGGGACCAGGCCGAGGGGATCGGGGCTCTGGTAGCGGGCGGTGACCGGGTCGTAATACCGCAGATGGTTGTAGTGGAGTTCGGTCTCGGCGTCGGCGTACTGGCCGGGGAAGCGCAGCGGGCAGTCGGTCTGCCCGTCGACGGCTGGTTGCCGGTCCCATACCGTGCGCGTGCTCCGCCACGCCACATCGCCGTCGGAGCCGATGAGTTCGCTGGGGGCACCGATGAGATCGGTGACGATGGCGTAGAAGCGTTCATCGATCTGGGCCAGCGGACGGTGTGTGCCAGGCGCGTACTCCCAGGTCGTGGCGGCCTGCCCCGTCACCTCTTCCGTCATGCGCGCGCCGTCCCAGACGAACACGGTCTCCGCGATGAGGCCGCTGTCGCCCCACTGCTGCTTGGCGATCCGACGGCCCAGCGCGTCGTACAGATAGCGCCAGACGCTGCCGTCCGGCGTGGTGACGCCCGTCCCCCCGTGGTCCCCGTCAGCTCCGGGGCATTGTTTCACCTCGGTCATGAGTGACGTGTGGGAACTGCGGCGGGGTTCCCGATGACCGGAACAGGTGGTCGCGGCCTGCGGATCACTGCTCCAGCAGGGGAGGGGGCGGGGTGAGGTGGGCTTCGGTGCGGGCCAGGCGGTGGGTGGTGCGGCGGGTGGAGGGGAGGGTGGTGAGGAGAAGGAGGGCGGCGAGGGCCAGGTAGATGGCGGCGAGGTCCTTGGCGGTGGGGCCCCACAGGAGCACGGCGGCGCCCAGGGCGGCGAAGAGGGTGGCGAGGGCGAGCGCCAGGCGGCGGGTGGTGCGGGCTGCCCGGCGTTGGCGGTGCAGGAGGAGGGTCATGGCGTGGCGGGCCGCGGGGTCGGAGGGGATGACCTCCTTGCGCATGAGGCGGGCGGCCACGGCGACCTGCCGGGGGGTGAGCCCGGTCTCTGAGGCGATGTGCCGCCGGCTTCTCAGGTCTCGCCACGCAAACACCAAGCCGCCGGCCATGCCGCCGACGAGCGGGACGGTGGGGGCGGGCAGCCAGAACAGGCACACGGCGACGTAGAGCACGGCGGGCGCGAGGCGGACCCAAATGTTGTCGCGCCAGGGACGTTCGCGGTCCCAGTCCATGGAGGCGGGCCTATCCGTGTCCGGGCGCCCCGGCGGCAGGGCCGGGGCACACGGACAACAGGGTGCGGGTCAGGGCTTGATGACGACGGAGTGGACGATCTTGTCCGCAAAGGTCTGCTTCTTGGCGTCCCAGGCGGGCCACAGGAAGCCGAGGTAGCAGGGCAGAGCGTCCAGGATGTGCAGCAGGCGCCGGCCGAAGGCCAGACCGAAGCCGAGGACCTGGCCGTCCGCCTCGCGCAGCGTGCGGGTGCCCACGACCTTCTTGCCCGGCGTCTGCCCGGTCGTACCCTCCATGTAGGAGAAGTAGATCGAACCGGCCAGGGCGACGACCGCGCCCAGCAGGGCCCCGGCCGTGCCGCCGATGCCGAAGCGCAGGATCGCGTACGGGACACCGAGGATGAGCGCGTCGATGAGATACGAACCCGCCCGCGCCCCCCAGTTGGCCAACGGGGGCATTCCGGTCGGCTGTTGACCGTAGTTCGCGACGTCAGGCTGGCCGCCGCCGGGGTAGGACGGTATGGGTCCCTGCCCGTAAGGGCCGGGCTGGCCATAGGGGTTGGGCTGTTGCTGCCCCTGCGGGTTGTGCTCCCAGGGGCCGGACTGTCCGCCGTTGTCGCCGTCGTATGGAGGTGGCTGTCTGTCACTCATGCCGCCGAGTACACAGGGCCTACCGGCAGGAGACAACCCTCTACCTGCAACGATTGCGTACCACTCGCCCAGCCGGGGCCGGTCAGCCGATCGGTTCGACGTACGTGGCGAGGTTGGCGAGCGAGGAGGCGATGCCGGTTTCGTGGTCGGCCTGGTCGATACCGGGCGGTACGTCGGTGGCGGTGACGGCGACCTCGGTGGCGTCGCCGGCGTCGTCGGTGGGCGTGAGAGACCAGGTCATCGTCATGGTGCCCGCGTACAGAGGGTCGTCCGCCTCGAAGACGGCCTGCTGGACGACGCGGCGGTGCGGGACCAATTGCGTGAAGGCGACCGTGACGACGTCCGTCGCGTCCGAGGACTTGCCCGGGCTGTCGGCCGCGTCGAGATACGTGAGCACCATACGGAAGCCGCCGCCGGGGCGGGGGTCCCAGTGCTCGATCCGGCCGCGCATACCGTCCGGCGGCAGCCAGGCTTCGAGGGAGTCGCGGTCGATGAGGGCGCCGTAGATGGTCGCCGGTGGTGCCGCGATCACCCGGCTGGCGCGGTCGGTCCTACCCATGAGCCGAGTCTAGGACCGCAACGGCGGCGCCCGCACTCACGCCGTGCGGGCGATCCGTCGGACATGTCGCCCGATACGTCAGAGCGCGGGCTGCTGCGCGGCGGCGAACGTCACGAACGCCGACCACGCGGCGGGCGTGACGGTGAGCGCCGGGCCCTCGGGGTCCTTCGAGTCGCGGATGTGAATCGCCTGTGGATGCGCGGCGACCTCGACGCAGTTGCCGCCTTCGCCGGTGCTGTGTGAGGACTTGTGCCAGTCGCACGCGACCTCGACGCAGTTGCCGCCCTCATCGCTGCTGTACGAGGACTTGCGCCAGTCGTAGGCGAATTCGACGCAGTTCCCGCCCGCATCACTGCTGAAGCTGGACTTGACCCAGACGAGGTCGGGGGAGGGGCTTGGCCGTGCTGCGCGGTTCATCGGTCTCCTAGCAGATCGTCCATCAGGCTCATGCTCTCCTCGGGCGTGAGGGCCTGTGAACGCAGCATCCCATATTTCTGTTGGAGCAGAGCGACATCATCTGGATCATCGACCAGCACGCTCACGTGTTGACCTTCCAGGTATGCCAAGTGCTCGTGAGCGGGCGTTTCCAGCAGCACCATCGGACCTGCGAGCCCCGCGTGATGCTCACGGTCGGTTGGCATGATCTGGATGTTCAGAAAGGGGAGTTGGGCCAGCTCCCGCAGGTGTGCGATCTGGCGGTGCAACTCCCTGCGGCCGCCGATCGGCCGCCGCAGGATGGACTCCTCCAGGACGAATGTCATCATCGGCGGCCAGGGCAAGCGATCGAAGATGCTCTGCCGGGTTACTCGGTCGGCGACCTTCTCCTCAAGCTCGTCGGGGCTCAGCGGCGGGTACAGGTTGCCGAACACGGCTCGCGCGTAACCCTCGGTTTGGAGCAGGCCCGGCACGACCTGGTTCTCGTACGACATCAGGCTCAGCGCCAGCGGCTCCTCCTCCATGTAGTCCTGCGCGAACAGCGGATACCGCTCCGCCTGCGGGACTTCGGCGACGGCCACCTCCAGCGTCTGGCTCGTGCGGAGCAACTGGTCGAGCTGGCGGGCCAGCCGCAGGCCGAGCGGTCTGCGGCCCTGCTCGATCGATGCGATCTGGTCCAGGCTGAGATTCACCTCGTCGGCGAGCCGCTGCTGCGACATACCGCTCGCACGCCTGAACTGGCCGACCGTGGCGCCGATGACGCGCCACGCTGAGTTTTTTCGTGGTCGCTTTCCGTAGGGCATGCGATCTCTATTTCCGTCCCAAACCCGCGCCACCCTCGTCCGGCTCGTACAGTCCGGTTGTACGGGTTCACGCGGGGTACGGTCCCGCGCCTCTTCTTCTGTAGCGGGCCGAAATCCACGGCCCCTCGGGGAGGGACACCATGGACCGGGCCACGCTTGCCGTCACCGTTCTCTCGGTTCTCACGGCCAAGGGGTGCGCGCTGCTGGGGTATTGGCTGCGGCTGCGCTGGCGGGCGCGTTACGAGCACGCGCGCGCCGCGTATCTCGCCGAGGCCGTCAACGGCCTCGGGGCGGGGGACCGGCTGGAACTGGACGACGCACGCGGTGGCGGCCACCGGCTCCACCTGACGATCAGCCGCGCGGCGGGCCGAAGGGACGATGAGAGCACGTGACCGACCATGAACCGCCGACCACCGCGTCGGCACAGCGCTTACCGGGGGAGACCGGGGCCCCCGAGCGCGTACGCGGCACCGTGGACGAGGAGTTCTCGGACTTCTACCGCGCCGAGATACGCGGCCTCGTCGTCTTTCTGCTGCACCACGGGGCCGCGCTGGCCGTCGCGGCCGACATGGCGCAGGAGGCGATGATCCAGGTCCACCGCTACTGGACCACGGTCCGCACTCCGCGCGCGTACGTCCGCACCGTCGCCGCCCGCGCGCTCGCCCGCAAGACGGCGGCGGTCCGGGAGGACCCGGTGGACGAGGTGCCGGAACCCACCTCGCTGCTGCCGCGTCCGGACGCGTACGCCGACTTGGAGGAGCGGCATGTGACGCTCGCCCTGCTCCGGAGTCTTCCGCCGCGCCAACGGCAGATCCTGGCCTGGACGTTGGACGGGTACGCGCCCGCCGAGATCGCCGAGCAACTGACGATGACTCCCGAGGCCGTACGCGCCAGTCTGAAGAAGGCGCGGCGCGCCGCCGTGCGTCTCCTCGCCGAGGAGGACGACCGGTGACGGCTGAACATCACCACGACGAGTGGCTGCTCGCGGAGCACGCCCGCTCCCTCGCCGGGGACCTCGACGGCGTCCTCGACATCGAGGCGGGTCTGTCCGAGGTGCTGCTCCAGTCCCGCCACGCGGCTCTCACACAGGACGTGCCCCTCGACGTCGACGCGGGCCTCGCGTCCGTACTCCCCGCGCCGGACCCGGACCGGATTCCCGGCGCGCCGCCGCCACCCGCCCCGACCACGAAGTACGCCCCGCCCAGGAGTCCGAACCTCGTGGAGGCGATGCTGCACGTCAACTTCCCTGCTGGCATGGCCAAGTTTGAATCCACGCTGACCCCGGCCGTCGGGCGCATGGAAGTGCGGAGCCAGCCGCAGATCGCCGCCGGTACGCGGGCCGTCTTCCTGGCACAGCGCCTCGCGGACGACGACGGCGGAGACTGGGGGCGCGCCCTCGACCGCGTCGATCTGCTCGCGGCGGTCCTCGACTTCGCCCGGCATATGGTCAGGGAACCCGAGTTCGTCAGCGCTTTCCGCCGTGCGGCGACCTTCCTCGGGCGCGCTGAACCGGCGCCCGGCCGGCCCCTGACCGCGGACGGCTATCTCAGGGAGGCTCTGCGACTCGCCCGCGAGGCGACGCACGGGATGGCCGCCGGAGGAGACTCCTACCTGTCGTGGACGGCTGATCTGGCCTACGAAATCGCCGCCGCCCCCGGCCTCGACCGGGCCCTGGCCGAACGCGCCGCCCGCATCCTCGGCGCGGTCCGGATCGCCCTGGTGCGGCGCCAGTTCGCCACTCACCTGGTCACCCACGACGACCAGCGGATGGCCCTGCTCCTGGACGACTTCACCGTCACCGACCTCACCTCGGTCGACCTGCGCGGTGCCGACCTCACCGCCGTCCGCTGGACCGAGACCGGCACCCGCTGGCCCCCCGGCTTCGACCTCGCCGACCTCCGTTCCCGCTCGGACGAGTCCCCGCCGGGCAGCGCCATCTACGTCGTCCGAGGCGACTCGGCCACCGTCTCCGACTCCGTGGACCCGTAGGAGGCCCCCAGAGCCCGGCTTGCCCTGGGGCCGACTACTTCCCGGCCGGAGGCCCGTACCACTGGAGTGCCTGGCCGGTAACGGCCGCGACGCGCTCGAAGTCGCGGTCGCGGTGCAGGAGGGTGAGGCCCTGCAGTTCCGCTGTGGCGGCGACCACCAAGTCCACGGCGCCGGTGCTGCGGTGCTCTCCGCGTTCCGTGAGGACGCCCTGCACTTGCCAGGCGCGGTCGTACGCGCGGTCGTCCACGGGCACCCAGCCGAACAGCATGCGCATGTCCGCGGTGGCTTGCGCACGGTCGGCGGCCGACCCTGCGCTGTAGAAGAACTCCAACTCGGTGATCGGGCAGGTGGCGATCAGACCGGCCGCTGCCGCTTGGTCCCAGCCGAACTGCTCCGCGTCGCCGCGCATGATCCGTGCGAGGGCGCTGGTGTCGATCAGAAACTGCGCCGCGCTCACCGGCGGTAGTTCGTCTTGTCCTCGAAGATCTCCAAGTCGAAGGCCCCGTTGGCGGCTTGGGCACGCAAACGCGTGAGGGCGAGCGCTCGTCTCCGGTTCTCCAAAACCTCACGCAGGGCTGTGTTGACGGTCTCTCTCTTCGTGCCCGTGCCAAGGGCCTGGGCCACATCGGCGAGCAGTTCGTCGTCCAGGTCGATCACGGTCCGGCTCATATGATGCACCTCTGGTGATATCAACTTAGGTGTCGAGTATATCTCGCTCGATATCGAAAACGGGCCGGTGACGAACGGCACACGTACTGTCGGGTAACCCGGAGAGGGGCGCGGTCATAAGGTGAGCGGCGTACGGATGGGCGCGGGCGGGCTCATACGTGCGGGCACAGACGTAGGCTCCCCACCCTCGATCGATGAAACGGGAGATGGCATGCGCTCGGCGAAGGACTTCTTTCGGCCGTTGGCCGTGGGGGCACCGGCCCCCGTGCGGGAGGTGCCGTTCCGGCCCTCGCGGATGATCCACTTCTTTGATCCCGGCAACGAGAAGATGGCGGCGAAGGTGCCGACGCTGGCGCCGCAGGTCGACGTGCTGCTGGGGAATCTGGAGGACGCCGTACAGGCGGACCGCAAGGTGGCGGCGCGCGAGGGCCTGGTGGCGGTCGCGAAGGCGAACGACTTCGGCGACACGCAGTTGTGGACGCGGATCAACAGCCTGGACTCGCCGTGGGCGCTGGACGACCTGCTGACGCTGGTGACGGAGATCGGCGACCGCCTCGACGTCATCATGGTGCCGAAGGTGGAGGGCGCGGCGGACATCCACTACGTGGACCGGCTGCTGGCGCAGCTCGAGGCCAAGGCACACGTCGAACGGCCGATCCTGGTGCACGCGATCCTGGAGACAGCGACCGGCGTGGCCAATGTGGAGGAGATCGCGGGCGCGAGCCCCCGGATGCAGGGGCTGTCGCTCGGCCCGGCCGACCTCGCCGCGAGCCGCCGGATGAAGACCACCAGGGTCGGCGGGGGACACCCCGGCTACCTGGTGCGGGAGGACCCGAAGGGCGACGGCGCGCCCCGGGCGACGTACCAGCAGGACCTGTGGCACTACACGATCGCCCGAATGGTCGATGCCTGCGCCGCGCACGGGATTCTGCCGTACTACGGGCCCTTCGGGGACATCCAGGACGTGACGGCCTGCGAGGACCAGTTCCGCAACGCCTTCCTGCTCGGGTGCGTCGGCGCGTGGTCGCTGCACCCGGTGCAGATCGCCGTCGCCAAGCGGGTCTTCTCGCCCGCCCCCGAGGACGTGGCCTGGGCGCGCCGGGTGATCGACGCCATGGGCGACGGTACGGGCGCGGTGATGATCGACGGCAAGATGCAGGACGACGCCACGTACAAGCAGTGCCTGGTGGTGTCGGAACTGGCGGACGCCCTCGCCGCCCGCGACCCGGAGCTGGCCGACGCCTACGCGGCGGCGGAGAAGGCGGAGCAGGCCGAGCAAGTGGAGAGGGCCGAGCAGGCCGAGAAGGAGGACACCCGATGAACGACCGGATCACCCCCCGCCGCTCCGTCCTCTACATGCCCGGCGCCAACGACCGCGCCCTGGAGAAGGCCAAGACCCTCCCCACCGACGCCCTCATCCTCGACCTGGAGGACTCCGTCGCCCCCGACGCCAAGGCCGACGCCCGCAAGCGCGTCGCCGAGGCCGCGGCGAGCGGCGAGTACGGCTACCGCGAGGTGACCGTCCGGGTCAACGCGCCCGGCACCCCCTGGTACGCCGACGACGTGAAGGCCGCGGCGGAAGCGGCCCCGGACGCCGTCGTCGTACCGAAGGTCGACTCCCCGGAGACCGTACGGGAGGTCGAGGAGGCCCTGGTGAGGGCCGGGGCCCCGGACCGCACCGCGATCTGGGCGATGATCGAGACCCCGCGGGCCGTCTTCGCCGCAGCGGCCATCGCGGCGGCCTCCCCGCGGCTCACCGTCCTCGTCATGGGCACCAACGACCTCGCCAAGGAACTACGCGCCGAGCACGTACCGGGCAGGGCCCCGCTGCTCACCGGTCTGTCGCTCGCCCTGCTCGCGGCCCGCGCCAGCGGCAAGGCCGTCTTGGACGGTGTCTACAACGACGTACGTGATCTGCCCGGCTTCGAAGCCGAGACCCGACAAGCCAGGCAGCTCGGCTTCGACGGCAAAACGCTGATCCACCCCACGCAGCTCGAACCGTGCAACCGGATCTTCGCCCCCGCGCAGGAGGAGATCGACAGGTCCCGCCGGATCGTCGAAGCCTTCGAAGAGGCCACGTCACAGGGGCGAGGCGTGGTCACCGTGGACGGCAGGATGATCGAGAATCTGCACGTGGAAGAGGCCCGCAGGGTCCTCGCCCTGGCCGAGGCCGTCGCCGGACGCTGACCCGAATGCCCGTCAAGGACGGGCAAAAAGCGACAAGAAGCGGGGCCCGGCCGACCGGCGGCGGGGCCCCGCCCGCATGCGCTTCTGTTGGGATCCACCATGAAGTGCGGACGGACACTGTACGAAGTAGATGGCCCGTTATTCGGTTCCCGCTCGTACTGTCGAGGCATGACCACATCGCAAGAGGTGCCTGCGGACGTGAACGACGCCCGCGGTCGCGTAGCCGATCTGCTCGCCATCCGCGAGCAGGTCCGTCGCGGGCCGAGCGAGCGGGCGACCGAGGCCCAGAAGGCCAAGGGCAAGCTCACCGCCCGCGAGCGGATCGATCTGCTGCTCGACGAGGACAGCTTCCGCGAGGTGGAACCGCTGCGGCGGCACCGTGCGGTCGGCTTCGGTCTCGAAGCCAAGCGGCCCTACACCGACGGCGTCATCACCGGCTGGGGCACCGTCCACGGCCGTACGGTCTTCGTCTACGCCCACGACTTCCGGATCTTCGGCGGCGCGCTCGGCGAAGCGCACGCCACCAAGATCCACAAGATCATGGACATGGCCATCTCGGCCGGCGCGCCCCTGATCTCCCTCAACGACGGTGCCGGGGCCCGCATCCAGGAGGGCGTCTCGGCGCTCGCCGGATACGGCGGCATCTTCCAGCGCAACACCAAGGCGTCGGGCGTGATCCCGCAGATCTCGGTGATGCTCGGCCCGTGCGCGGGCGGCGCGGCGTACAGCCCGGCGCTCACGGACTTCGTGTTCATGGTCCGCGAGACCTCGCAGATGTTCATCACCGGTCCCGACGTCGTCCAGGCCGTGACCGGCGAGAAGATCACGCAGAACGGACTCGGCGGCGCCGACGTCCACTCCGAGGTCTCCGGCGTCTCGCACTTCGCGTACGACGACGAGCAGACCTGCCTCGAAGAGGTGCGCTACCTGCTCTCGCTGCTCCCGCAGAACAACCGCGAGAACCCGCCCGCCGTCGAGAGCCACGACCCGGCCGACCGGCGCGGCGACGTCCTGCTCGACCTGGTGCCGGCCGACGGCAGCCGCGGCTACGACATGCGCAAGGTCATCGAGGAGATCGTCGACGAGGGCGAGTTCCTGGAGATCCACGAGCGCTGGGCGACCAACATCATCTGCGCGCTGTCCCGGCTCGACGGCCAGGTGGTCGGCATCATCGCCAACCAGCCGATGTCGCTGGCCGGTGTGCTGGACATCGAGGCGTCCGAGAAGGCCGCCCGCTTCGTCCAGATGTGCGACGCCTTCAACATCCCGCTGGTCACGCTGCTGGACGTGCCGGGCTTCCTGCCCGGCGTCTCCCAGGAGCACGGCGGCATCATCCGGCACGGCGCGAAGCTGCTGTACGCGTACTGCAACGCCACCGTGCCGCGCATCTCGATCATCCTGCGCAAGGCGTACGGCGGCGCGTACATCGTCATGGACTCGCAGTCCATCGGCGCCGACCTGACCTACGCCTGGCCCACCAACGAGATCGCGGTGATGGGAGCGGAAGGCGCCGCCAACGTCATCTTCCGCCGCCAGATCGCGGAGGCCGACGACCCCGAGGCGATGCGGACGCGCATGGTCAAGGAGTACAAGTCCGAGCTGATGCACCCGTACTACGCGGCCGAGCGCGGCCTCGTCGACGACGTGATCGACCCCGCGGACACCCGCGCGGTGCTGATCAGCTCGCTGGCGATGCTCCGCACCAAGCACGCGGACCTGCCGTCGCGCAAGCACGGCAACCCGCCCCAGTAGTCATGGAGACCACCTTGAGCACTCCCGCCGATTCCCTCGTGCGCGTCGAGAAGGGGCACGCCGCTCCTGAGGAGCTGGCCGCGCTCACCGCCATCCTGCTGGCGCGTGCCGCCGCCGGTGACGCCCCCGAGGCCGCCGACACCCCCAAGCGCCGCTCCACGGCCGGCTGGCGCCGCCTGGAGCGCACCCCCGGCTTCCGCGCCCCGCACTCCTGGCAGGGCTGAGCCGCACCTTCCACGGGCCGCCCGGCGCGACCCACGACGGCTTCGGGCCCCACCGCTTTCGCGGTGGGGCCCGAAGCCGTTACGGGAGAGGGGACCCGGCGCCTACCGCAGCCGCGCCATCAGGGCGTGCTCGACCAGCGTGATGAGCGCGCTCTTGGCATCGCCGCGATTGCGCGCGTCCGTCGTGATGATGGGGGCCTCGGGCCCGATCTGGAGGGCCTCACGGACCTCCTCGGGACCGTACGGCTGGTGTCCGTCGAAGCCGTTGAGGGCGATGACGAACGGCAGGCCGCTGTTCTCGAAGTAGTCGACGGCCGGGAAGCAGTCCGCCAGGCGCCGCGTGTCGACCAGCACGATCGCGCCGATCGCTCCGCGCACCAGGTCGTCCCACATGAACCAGAAACGGTCCTGCCCCGGCGTCCCGAACAGATAGAGGATCAGATCCTCGTCGAGCGTGATGCGGCCGAAGTCCATCGCCACGGTCGTCGTGGTCTTGTCCGGCGCGTGCGTCAGATCGTCGATCCCGGCCGACGCGGACGTCATCACTGCTTCGGTGCGCAACGGATTGATCTCCGACACGGCCCCGACGAACGTGGTCTTGCCCACGCCGAACCCGCCGGCCACCACGATCTTCGCAGACGTGGTCGACCGGCGGACCGTATCGCCCCCGCTGGAGCCCCCGCTAGAGCTTCCGAAGTCCACTGAGCACCCTTTCAAGCAATGTCACGGCTGGCTGTCCGCCCGAGGACTCGTCGCCGCCGGGCTGGTGGATCTGGACCAGTCCGGCCTCAGCCAGGTCGGCCACGAGAATCCGGACCACACCGAGCGGAATCGTCAGCAGAGCGGAGATCTCCGCGATCGACTTGATCTCCCGGCAGAGCAGGCAGATCCGCTGGTGTTCCGGCAACTGCCCACGCAGTCGCTCGGGGTCGGCGGTGGTACTGACCAGCGCCTCTATGGCGAGCTGGTAACGCGGCCTGGTACGGCCGCCGGTCATCGCGTAAGGGCGGACGAGCCCGGAAGGGGCGGGGGGCCGCTTGCTCGCGCCGCCGCTCCCACCGCCGTTCCCGTAACTGCCGCCGCCCCCGTGACCGCCGCTGCCGCCGCCGTGGCGGGGGCCCTGCGGCGGCGCGTAGGGCTGGATACGCGGTTGCCGGTACTGCGGCTCGGGCTCCGGAGAGGGCGCCGAGGGGAAGTTGTAGGGGTTGAGGGGCGGCTGATGCTGGCTGCCGTACGGGTCTCCACCGGGGGACGTGCTCACGAGTCCTCCTCCTGATACGGCTGCGATCCCCCGTCCGAGTACCCGGCTGGTACTCGGACGACCGCTGCCCTTCGCTTTGTTGACGCTGTTCGAGCTAGTTGAGCAGGCTGCCCTGAAGCTCGGCCCGCAGGTCCGGGGTGAGGACGGTGCCCGCTCGGTCGACGAGCAGGGCCATTTCGTAGCCGACCAGGCCGATGTCGCACTCGGGGTGCGCCAATACGGCCAGCGAGGATCCGTCGGAGACGGACATGATGAAGAGGAAGCCGCGCTCCATCTCCACCACGGTCTGGTTGACGGAGCCGCCCTCGAAGATGCGGGAGGCTCCGGCGGTGAGCGACGTCAGCCCGGAGGCGACGGCGGCGAGCTGGTCGGCGCGGTCGCGGGGGAATCCGTCGGACATCGCGAGCAGCAGGCCGTCGGCGGAGACCACCACCGTGTGGGACACCCCGGGGGTGTTGTCCACGAAGTTGGTGATCAACCAGTTCAGGTTCTGTGCCGCCTGGCTCATCGGACTCAACTAGCGCTCCTGGTTCTGGGGGCCGCCGAATGGGTGCTCGGTGGCCTGTCCGTTCGTATCAGTTCCAGCAGTGCGTCCCTTCTGGACGCCACGCCGCAGGTTACTCAACCTGCCGCGTACGTCCTCGGGGGCGCGGGAGACCTGTGGGCCGCCCTGCGGGGTCTGCGCCGCGGTACCCGGGACCAGATTGGCCTTGGGCACCCGTCGGGGCAGGCCCGAGGGGGTGACCCCGCCCGCCTTGGGCTCGCGGACCTGCTCGGCCCGGTGCCAGTTCTCGTCATTCGTCGACCGCCATTCGGTCGTCGGCTCCGGTTCCCGGTGCTGCCGGGGCTCTGGAGCCTCCTGGGCAGGCTGTTCCTGAGGTGGTTCCGGCCGCTGGCGGTCACGGCGCGGCAAACCCGCGTCCGTCAGCGAAGGGGAGCCTACGCTCTCGGACGGCCGCTGGGGGAGCGGCGGAGCGGATTCCGTTACGTCCGCCCGCGGCTCGGGCTCCTGCGGGGGCTCCGGAACCGGCCACTCCTGCGACGGGGCCTGGTAACCGGTGAACTCCGGCTGGAAGCTCTGGCCGTACGCGGGGTCGTAGGGCTGGTCGAATCCCTGGTCGAAGCCCTGCGGGACGCCCTGGTCATAGCCCTGCTGAGCGCCCTGCCCGTACCCCGGCACCGCGCCGTCCTCGAAGGCCCGCGCGCTCTCGGGGAAACCGTTCCGCTGGTAGCCCTGCTGCTCGTAACCGGACTGGAAGCCCTGCTCGTAGGTCTGCTGCTGATAGCCGGGGTCGAAGCTCGGGTCGTACGCGGGCTGCGCCTGCCGGCCCTGCTCCGGGTAGCCGTTCTGCTCCGCCTGCTCCGGGTAGCCGCCCTGTCCGGGGAAACCGTTCTGCTCCGGGAAGCCGGGCTCGTCGCCCTGGCGGTCCGACGTGGCCGCTTCGAGCTGGGCGCGGCGCTCCTCGCGGACCAGCGACCGGCCCACCGGGTCGAGCGTCGGCGCCGCCGTACCGTCGGCGGTCTCGTAACGCGAGTCGTCGAAGCCCAGCTCGGCCGCGGTCGGCATGTGGCCGACGTCCTGCACCGACTGCTCGGGCACGATCCGCGAGACGGTGAAGTCGCGCTCGTCGTCCTCCGGCAGCAGGGCCTCGCCGCCACCGCCGTGGGTGATCGGCTCGGGCAGCATCACCAGCGAGGTCGTACCCGCCTGCTCGCCCGACGGCCTGAGCTGCACCCGGATGCCGTGCCGGTCGGACAGCCGCCCGACCACGAACAGGCCCATCCGCTTGGCGATCTCGACATCGACCGTCGGCGGGTCGGCCAGCTTGTGGTTGATGTCGGCGAAGTCCTCGGCGGTCAGGCCGATGCCCTTGTCGTGGATCTCCACCATCACCCGGCCGTCCGGCAGCCGGGTCGCGGTCACCCGCACCTTGGTCTGCGGCGAGGAGAACGTCGTCGCGTTCTCCAGCAGCTCGGCCAGCAGGTGCACCAGGTCGGTCACGGCGCTGCCGTGGATGTCCGTCTCCGGGATGCCGACCAGCTCTATACGGTCGTACGCCTCCACCTCGGACGCGGCGGCGCGGAGCACGTCGACCAGCGGAATCGGCTGATTCCACTGCCGGCCCGGCTCCTCACCCGCGAGGACCAGCAGATTCTCGCCGTTGCGGCGCATGCGGGTGGCGAGGTGGTCCATCTGGAAGAGGTGCTCGAGCTGGTCGGGGTCGGCCTCGTTGTTCTCCAGCTCGGTGATCAGGGTGAGCTGGCGCTGGATGAGGCCCTGGTTGCGCTGCGAGAGGTTGGTGAAGATCGCGTTGACGTTGCCCCGCAGCAGCGCCTGCTCCGCGGCGAGCCGCACGGCCTCGCGGTGCACCTGGTCGAAGGCGCGCGCGACCTCGCCGATCTCGTCCTGGCTGTTGATCGGGATCGGCGCCACGGTGGTGTCCACCCGGCCCGGGTCGGTCCGCGAGAGCTGGTCGACCATCGACGGCAGCCGCGTCTCGGCGATCTCGAAGGCCGCGCCGCGCAGCCGCCGCATCGCCCGGCTCATCGAGCGGGCCATCATGCCCGCCACGATGAAGGCCAGGATCAGCGCCACGATCACGATCGCGGAGTTCACGATCGCGTCCCGCTTGGCGTTCGACGCGATCGTCGAGGCGTCGGCGGCGGCCTGGTCGGCCAGCGAGTTCTCGACCGTGTGGTAAGCGTCGAAGGAGAGCGTGGAGGCGGCGAAGTACGACTCGGGCGTGATGCCCTCGGCGCGCAGCTGCGCGACGGTCTTCCCCGGCGTGGCGATCTCGGTGACCATCTTCGGCAGGTCCGGCGGTACGACGAACGCCGTGTGCGCGGCCTCCGCCTTGCGCTGCGCCTCGCCGATCAGATCGGTGCCCTTCTTCTCCGCGGCGGCCTGCGCGTCCTTAAGCCGCTGCACGTCCGCGGCCGTACCGCTGCCGTTGTACTCCGCGACCGAGATGCCCTGGAGGTACTGGTACGAGCCCAGCGCGGTCTTCTGGAGGGCCAGCTCCTTGTCGGAGACCGGCTTCTGCACCAGGATGTGCGTGCCGATCGACCTGGTCAGGGACTCGGCGGCCTTGGCCAGTGACACCGCGTAGAGGGTGCGGCCGTAGGCGGTGACATTGCTGGTGCCGTACCCCAGCTCATTGTCCAGTTCCAACAGCGGGTGCTGGATCTTGACGTAGAACTCCTCGGTCTGCACCCCGGAGAGCTGACGGGTGTACGCGACCTTGCGGAGCGTGGCGAGCTGCGGCTCGACGGTCCTGAAGTTGGCCATCCGGCGCTTGAGCCCGGCCTCATTCGGCATCTTGGCCGCGGCGGCGTCGAATTCGCGGGCCGCCTCGTCGGTGGCGGCGCGGGCGGTGGAGACCGCCGGATCGTCACGTTTTCCCGCCAGCAGCGGAACCGCGGTGACATCACGTTCGTTGATCAGTGCGTGACTGTAGGTCGTGGCGGCGCGTACCAGATTCGCGGTACGTACGGCGTCGTCGGCCTGGCTCCAGGTGTCGACCGAGCTCTTGACCCGGAAGCCGCCGAAGACGAGGGCGACCAGGACCGGGATCAGCAGGATGACGTTGAGGCGGGTCGCGACCCGCCAGTTGCGCATGCTCAGCCGGGTGCCCGGGTCGTCCGGCGGCTCGGGAGCCGAGATGGCGGGTGCGCCCCCGGGACGTTGGGGCGGCGTGAAGTTCCCCCGCGGACCCTGAGCAGGGCCCGCTTCTGCTCGCCTCGTGTTCCTCACTGGACCAACAACCTCTCGGCGACGGCACGAACGAAGGCCGTTACTACTCTCGGGTTCTGCGAATTCCAGCACGTCATGTAGGCCCCAGCCAAACGTCCGGCATATGGGACGCGGCACAGTAACGGCGAAGATAAAACGGGCATAAGTAAAATCCCCCGTCAAACCATATGACAGATGTACGCGCTGCGACACCGGCTGAGCGCGAGCCGTGTTCGACGCCCGCCGAAACTCTCTCGAAATGTTATGAAGACGGGGACCGGCCGTGTCTCCTGACACAGCCGGTCCCCGTGGCTTGTTTTCACCAGCAACTCGCCGCTGGCGCCTGTCTGTTGAGCCTTCTTCCGAGCCTGCCCGCTACTTCAGCCGGGCAAGCAGCGCGTGCTCGACCAGCGTGATCAGCGCGCTCTTCGCCTCGCCGCGATGGCGGGCGTCGGTCGTGATGATCGGTGCCTCGGGCCCGATCTGGAGGGCCTCGCGCACCTCCTCCGGACGGTACGGCTGGTGTCCGTCGAAGCCGTTGAGGGCGATGACGAACGGCAGGCCGCTGTTCTCGAAGTAGTCGACGGCCGGGAAACAGTCCGCGAGCCTGCGGGTGTCCACCAGCACCACGGCGCCGATCGCACCGCGCACCAGGTCGTCCCACATGAACCAGAAACGGTCCTGGCCGGGCGTCCCGAACAGGTACAGGATCAGGTCGTCGTCCAGGGTGATACGGCCGAAGTCCATGGCCACCGTGGTGGTGGTCTTGTCCTGGACGTGGCTCAGGTCGTCGATCCCGGCCGAGGCCGAGGTCATCACGGCCTCGGTGCGCAGCGGGTTGATCTCCGACACGGCACCCACGAACGTGGTCTTGCCGACACCGAAGCCACCCGCCACCACGATCTTCGCAGACGTGGTGGACCGCACCGATTGCTGCGCGCCGTACGCCGGCTGCGGCTGCGGCCTAGAGCTTCCGAAGTCCACTGAGCACCCTCTCAAGCAGTGTCACATCAGGCTGGCCGCCCGCCTCGCCGCTGCCCGGCTGATGGATGGCGACCATGCCGGCCTCGGCGAGGTCGGCCACAAGAATCCTGGCCACACCGAGCGGGATGGCGAGCAGAGCGGAGATCTCCGCGACCGACTTGATCTCGCGCGTGAGATGGCAGATCCGCTGGTGTTCCGGCAGCAGCCCCGCGTACTGCCCCGGGTCGGCGGTCGTGCTGACCAGCGCCTCGATGGCGAGCTGGTAGCGGGGCCGAGTGCGGCCACCTGTCATGGCGTACGGCCGAACCAGCGGCTGATCGCCTTCCACCCCGTACGGCGCGTGGTGGGACGCGCCGTACGGGCCCGGCGAAGCGGGTGGCGGGGTCATGAGGGTCCTCCGTGTCCGGGCAGTGCTGTCGCGGTGCGGGAAGTACGGAAAAACATGGGGGGAGACGGATGGTTCAGTGCATGAGGCTGCCCTGGAGCTCTGCACGGAGATCCGGGGTGAGGACGGTGCCCGCTCGGTCGACGAGCAGGGCCATTTCGTAGCCGACCAGGCCGATGTCGCACTCGGGGTGCGCCAGCACGGCGATGGAGGAACCCTCGGAGACCGACATGATGAAGAGGAAGCCGCGCTCCATCTCCACCACGGTCTGATTGACCGCGCCGCCCTCGAAGATCCGGGACGCCCCGGCCGTGAGGGAGGTCAGCCCGGAGGCGACGGCGGCGAGCTGGTCGGCGCGGTCGCGGGGGAATCCGTCGGACATCGCGAGCAGCAGGCCGTCGGCGGAGACCACCACCGTGTGGGACACCCCGGGGGTGTTGTCCACGAAGTTGGTGATCAACCAGTTCAGGTTCTGTGCCGCCTGGCTCATCGCACTCAACTAACGCTCCTGATTCGTACCGAAACCACGGCCGTCGGTGTTGCCCCCGGCCTCGCGGCCCTGCTGGATACCACGGCGGAGGTTGGTCAGACGTCCGCGTACGTCGTCGGGCGCCCGCGAGATCTGCGGGCCGCCCTGCGGCGCTTGCTGCGGCGCCGCGCCACCGGCGACGAGGTTGGCCCTCGGCACCCGGCGCGGCAGCCCCGACGGAGTGACCCCGCCGGCCGAAGGTTCGCGGATCTGCTCGGCCCGCTGACGCAGCGCGTCGTTGGGCGAGGTCCGCCAGTTCGGGGTCTCCCTGGGCAGCGGCTGCGCCACCGGAGCGGCGGGAGCCTGGCCCTGGTACTGCGCCGAAGCGGGCACGGAGGCGGGCGGCGCCTGTACGGGCTGCTGCTGACCGCCGCCGGGGCGCTGGACGCCGTTCCCGTTGCCGTTCCCGCCGTTCCCGCCGTTGCCGTTTCCATTGCCGTTGCCATTGGCGACACCGGGCGCCGTCGTGCCGGGGCGCTGCGGGCGGAACCGCTGCGGGGCCGCGGGCGGAGCCGTACGGCCCACCGGGCGGACCGGCGGGGCCTCCTGGCCGCGCGCGCTCTGCTCCACGTGGATCTGCTGCATCCGCTCGGCCTGGCCGGTGCGGAACCAGTCCGACTCGATCGACGAGAAGATCGGCGTCGGCTCGTCCCCGCGGGTCGGGGCCGGGGGCAGCGCCATCGGCTCGGCGGGCTGCTGGGGCTGCTGCTGAGGCTGCGGCTGCGGCGCCTGGGGCTGCTGCGGGCTCTGCATCGGCTGCTGGACCGGGTACTGACCGGTGTTGCCCTGCTGCGGCTGCTGCGGCTGCACGGGGAACTGCCCGGTCCCGTACGGGTCCTGGTACTGCTGCTGGTTCTGGTCGTAGCCCTGGCCGCCGTTGCCCTGCTGGGGGCCGCCGCGCTGCGGCAGACCCTGGCCGGGGAAGGCGTCGGGGCGCGGGCCGCTGGGGGGCGGGCCCTGGTACTGGTTGTTGCCGGGGAAGCCCTGCTGCTGACCGGGCTGACCGCCCTGTCCCTGTTGACCGCCCTGGCCCGGACGGCCCTGCGGCTGCTGGCCGGGCATCCGGAACTCGCCGGTGCCGTCGGCCTGCACGGCCGGGAACTGCGCCGTGTCGCCGGGACCGCCCTGGCCCTGCCCGCCCTGCGGCTGGCCGGGCATCGCGAACTGACCCGTGCTGTACGTCTCTTCGGGGCTGCGGGCGCCGCGCTGCGGCAGGCCCGGGTTGGGGCCGCCCTGCACCGGGAACTGCCCGGTGTCGCCGGTGCCGCGACCGCCGCCCTGGTTGCCCTGGTTGCCCTGACCCTGGCCGCCCTGGCTCTGGTTGCCCTGGCCGGTCGGTGCGAAGTCGTCGTCGCGGACCGGCGGGAACTGCGCGGTGTCAGCGGGGCCGTTCTGCCGCGGCGCGGGGCCCGAGCGACCGCCGAACACGTCGGAACGGAAGCCGGAGGGGCCGGTGCTCTGCGGCTGCGGCGGCGGGAACTGGCCCGGCTGCTGCTGACCGCTCTGCTGGCCGCCTTGCTGACCGCCCTGCCGGCCGCTGAAGTTCTGGCCGCCCTGCTGACCGCCCTGACCGCCCTGGCCGAAGTCCTGACCGCCGCCGGGGGGACGGCCGAAGGCGCCACCGGGCTGCTGGAAGTCGCCGCGCGGGCCCTGTCCGGGAGCGTCGAAGGCGGAGGCCGCCTCGACGTCCTCGTGGCCGCGCGGGGTGTCCTGGAGACCGCGGTCGTCGGGGAAGCCCTGCTGGCCGCCGTTCTGGTCCTGCGCCCAGCGCGGCGTGCCGCCCTGCTGCGGGGGACCGCCGGGACGGCCCGCTCCGGGGCTCAGCGCCGGACGCTGCTGGCCGCCCGCGACCGGGGTGCGCTGCGGCGGCCGGTTGACCGGCGCGGAGTTGGGCGAGTTGCCGAACGCGCCGGCGATGCCGGAGCCCGCGGCGGCCGGGGGAGCGCCCGCGGGGCGCCCGCCGCCCATCTGGCCGATGTTCTTGGGGTTACGGCCGCCCTGCGTGACGTCCACGGGCAGCATGACCAGCGCGGTCGTACCGCCGGAGTCGGACGGGCGGAGCTGGATCCGGATGCCGTGCCGCAGCGACAGGCGGCCGACCACGAACAGACCCATGCGGCGGGAGACGGAGACGTCCACCGTCGGCGGGTTCGCCAGCCGCTCGTTGATGTCCGCGAGGTCCTCGGGCGACAGGCCGATACCGGTGTCGTGGATCTCGATCAGCACCCGGCCGTCCGGCAGCGAGTGACCGGTGACCTTCACCTTGGTCTGCGGCGAGGAGAACGACGTCGCGTTCTCCAGCAGCTCGGCGAGCAGGTGGACGAGGTCGTTGACGATACGGCCGGTGACCTCGGCCGACGGTACCGACGTCAGTTCGATCCGCTCGTACTGCTCCACCTCGGACGCGGCGGCGCGCAGCACGTCGACCAGCGGGACCGGGCGGGTCCACCGGCGGCCCGGCTCCTCACCGGCGAGGACCAGCAGATTCTCACCGTTACGGCGCATGCGGGTCGCGAGGTGGTCGAGCTTGAAGAGCGAGGAGAGCTGGTCCGGGTCGGCCTCGCGGGACTCCAGTTCGGAGATGAGCGAGAGCTGACGCTGGATGAGGCCCTGGCTGCGGCGCGAGAGGTTGGTGAACATCGCGTTGACGTTCCCTCGCAGGAGGGCCTGCTCGGCGGCGAGTCGTACGGCCTCGCTGTGGACCTCGTCGAAGGCCCGCGCCACCTGGCCGATCTCGTCGCGGCTGTTGATGCCGATCGACTCGACCGAGGTGTCGACGTCCTGCGGGTCGGTCTCGGAGAGCTGCTTGACCAGCTCGGGCAGCCGCTTCTGGGCCACGTCGTTGGCGGTCTGCTGGAGCCTGCGCAGCGACCGGATCATCGAGCGGGCCACGATGAAGGCGCCGACCACGGCGACGCCGAGGACCAGCAGGATGATCGCGCCGGAGATCAGCGCGGACTGCTTGGCCTCGCTCTGCAGCTTGAGGGCCTTCTGCTGCATCTCGTTGAGCAGCGACCGCTCGATCTGGCTCATCGCCTGGATCTTGGTCTTGGCCGCGTCGTCCCAGTCGAGGTACGAGCTGTCGATCTTGGTGATCGCGTTCTGCGAGGCGGCGATGCGCTGGCGCGTGGTGTCGTGCGCGCTGATCGTGAGGTTGCCGCCCTCGATCGGGGTCAGCAGCGCCGCGCTCTTGGGTCCGTAGATCTTCTGGAACCGGGTGAGCGCGGTGTCCTCGTTCGCGGCGCCGTACTTCACCGACTGGTAGTCGTTGGCGTTCAGCTTGCCGCCGGTGGCCAGCGCGGCGCTGATCACCGCGCGCTGGATCGACTCGTACTCCTTGGCGGAGGAGAAGGCGGCCAGCGCGCGGGTGCTCTGGATCATCTCGGGGTTGTTGGTCGCCTGCGCCATGTCCTGGGACAGCGAGAGCAGGGACTGCACCAGGTCGTCGTACTGCGAGACCGTCTGCGAGATGGTGGAGGTCGAGGTGTACGCCTCGTCGCGGATCTCCGCCAGGTTGGCGAGCTGCGTGCCGATCGCCAGCAGGGTGGCGCGGACGCCGGAGAAGACCGGGTCGCGCTCGGAGACGTTGTCGCTGGCGTTCAGATACTGCTTGTACTCGCGGTCGGTGGCCTGCCGGGAGGCCTCCACCGCGTCGTTGGTCTTGTCGCCGGACGACAGCGGTCCGGCCGAGCTGTCCCGTTCCTCCTGGAGCGCGGCGGCGAGCTGCGTCGCGTGCTCGGTGATGTCGGTCAGCGTCTTCATGTGCTCGAGCTGGTTGATGTTGTCCAGCGAGCTGTTGATGCGCATGCCGCCCAGGACGGTGGCCGTGACCACCGGGAGGGCGAGCAGGGAGACGAGTCTGGTGCTGATGCGCCAGTTGCGCATGGCTATTCGGGGCCCCGGCTTGCCCGCGAGACCGGTGATCTTGCCCGCCTCGATGCCGCTGGGCGTGCTCGGTCGTCCGGTGGCAGCCGTCGTGCCCGGCGCAGTGCTCGCCGAGTCACCCGCCTGCTGCGGTGTCGGGCCGTTGCCGGTCCCGCCGGGCTGCTGCTCCGGGTCGCCCGCAGCGCCGCTGTCCCTCTTGAAACGTCCCTGCACTAGCGTCGCAACCTCTGGACCAGGCGTCCCCCGCGATGAAGCGGACAGGACGGTGTCGAGTCATGGGGGCTCAGGCCGCCCCGGGTTGCGAGGAGGCCGATTGATGCCCTTCACCACCGCTCGGTGCTCGAACGCGCCCCCTGCGCGCCGGCTCGATGTGATGCGGCGGTCCGGGGAATTCCAGCACAGTGCTGGATCTCCCAACAAGGGCCGTAGCCGACCTGTTGGAATCCGTTACTCGTCGCGTCGGGCCAAGCACTGAGTGTTGACATTTGATGTGGTGAAAGCGGGGGATTCCGGACCTAGCACCCCCCTGTTCGCACGAGTCACTCGCTGTCCCAGCCGGGTCGATGACAGCTGAATCGTACGACTGTGTGGGACTTGACCGGTTTGAGTCTGCCGGTCGGATGCGCGCAATGCCTGCTTTGCGACTCACTTAGTGAGCAAAATCACAGCCTGGTGCATGTCTGGGCCACGTTGTTCCGGGAAAGGGCCGCACTAGCCTGGTGCTTTACACATCGCGGTTTTCTGTCAACCCGCGCCCTGCGGGCGCCCCGAGTCACCGAGGTCCACACGGCCGATGAAGACCACCATGCTGTTCCGTCCGATCGCGAACCCGCGCCGCACCACCCTCGCGCACCTCAAGGACGCCGCTGAACTCGGGGTCCCCGCCGCGTCGGACACCGAAGCCGCCACGACCGCCGAGCAGGCCGTCGCCGAGCCCCTGCCGCAGGTCACCGCGAACCCGCGCCGCACCGTCGTGCACGAGCTGCCCACCGCCTGATCGGCGCGTATGGGCCCGGCCACTAAGCTGGGCCCATGCGTATCGCGAGGTTCTCGATCGACGGCAATGTCGCCTTTGGGGCTGTCGAAGCGGCCGAAGGCACCGACGGCGGCGAAGGCGACGGCGGAACAGCCGGCCACGACGGCCTCGTCATCAACATCATGAAGGGCATCCCCTTCGCGGACTTCGAGCTGTCCGGTACGCGGGTCCCGCTCGACAAGGTGCGGCTGCTGCCGCCCGTGCTGCCGAACAAGGTCGTCGCCATCGGCCGCAACTACGCGGACCACGCGAAGGAGTTGGGCCACGAGGTGCCGACGGCGCCCTGGGCCTTCTTCAAGCCCTCCACCTCCGTGATCGGCCACGGCGACCCGATCGTGTACCCCTCCTTCTCGCAGGAGGTGCACCACGAGGCCGAACTGGCCGTCGTCATCAGCCGGTTGTGCCGCGAGGTGCCGCGCGAGCGGGTCCGCGACGTCATCCTCGGCTACACCTGCGCCAACGACGTGACGGCCCGCGACACCCAGCGGACCGAGAAGCAGTGGGCGCGCGCCAAGGGCTTCGACTCCTCCTGCCCGCTCGGCCCCTGGATCGAGACCGACCTCGACCCCTCCGACCTCGCCATCACCGCGACGGTCAACGGCGAGCTGCGCCAGGCGGGCCGCACCGCGCAGATGATCAACTCGATCGAGGACCTGATCGTCAACATCACCGAGGCGATGACGCTGCTCCCCGGTGACGTGCTGCTCACCGGCACCCCCGCGGGCGTCGGCCCGATCCGGCCGGGTGACGAGGTCTCCGTGACGGTCGAGGGCATCGGCACCCTGACCAACAAGGTCGTCGCGCGGAGCTGACCCGCTTCGTACCCTGGGCGTTATGCCGATACGAGCGGTTCTCTGGGACATCGACGACACGATCTTCGACTACGCGAGCGCCGACCGGGTCGGCCTGCGGGCCCATCTGGCCGTCGAGGGACTGCCGGACGGTTGCGGGAGCGTGGACGCCGCCGTGCTGCGCTGGGCCGAGCTGACCGAGCTCCACTGGGCGCGGTTCTCCGCGGGGGAGTGCGACTTCGAGGCGCAGCGCAGGGACCGCGTGCGCGACTTCCTGGGGCTGCCGCTGACGGACGCGGAGGCCGAGGAGTGGTTCGACCGCCACCGCACGCACTACGAGGCCGCCTGGTCCCTCTTCCCCGACGCCGTACCCGCCCTGGACGGCCTCACCCCCCACTACCGGCACGCGGTGCTGTCCAACTCCGCCTTCGTCGTACAGGACCGCAAGCTGCGCGCGCTGGGCGTACGGGACCGCTTCGAGGTGCTGCTGTGTGCCGCGGAGCTGGGGGTCTCCAAGCCCGCCGCCGCGGCCTTCCACGCGGCCTGCGAGGCGCTGTCCCTGGAGCCGCACGAGGTCGCGTACGTGGGCAACGAGCCGGACATCGACGCCCGCGGCGCGGCCGACGCGGGCCTGGTCGGCATCTGGCTGGACCGCCACGACCTCGGCTCCCGTCCCGACCTCACCCGCATCACCGGTCTCGCCGAGCTTGCTGACCTGCTGCGCGGCGATACTCGTTTTGGAGCGGTGTCCCGCATCGGGTAATGTTCTTCCTGCGCCGCCCGAGAGGGCCGAAAGGTCCGGCAGGGGGGCGTGATCCAAGCACAATCCCGCAAGGGGTTGCGTTTTGATGGGGTATGGTGTAATTGGCAACACGGCTGATTCTGGTTCAGTTGTTCTAGGTTCGAGTCCTGGTACCCCAGCGCATAGTTCAGTGCATTGCAGTGCGAGCCCCCGTTGTGTAGCGGCCTAGCACGCCGCCCTCTCAAGGCGGTAGCGCCGGTTCGAATCCGGTCGGGGGTACAGATCCTTCCCGCGTGATCACCTGGGTCGCACCCGTTGGTCATGATGCAGGATCGCTAGGGCCCCCGTTGTGTAGCGGCCTAGCACGCCGCCCTCTCAAGGCGGTAGCGCCGGTTCGAATCCGGTCGGGGGTACGCAAGCAGAGAAGTAACGGTACGGCCGAGGTCCTCACTCAGGTGGGGGCCTTTTTCGTTTCCGGCCGCCGTTCCCGGCCGTCGTCCTCTCCCGCGGTCCAACCGCCGTACCGGGCAGGGGCGTTCGCGCACCGGCGGCCCCTGCCGAGGACGGTTCAGCCGCTGCGGCGCAGCGCCTCGCTCAGCCGGGCCGCGGCGTCGATGACGGCCTGCGCGTGCATCCGCCCCGGGTGCCGGGTCAGCCGCTCGATCGGTCCCGAGACGGAGACGGCGGCGACCACGCGGTTGGAGGGGCCGCGGACGGGCGCCGACACCGAGGCGACACCGGGCTCCCGCTCGCCGATCGACTGCGACCAGCCGCGGCGGCGTACGCCCGACAGCGCGGTGGCGGTGAAGCGCGCGCCCTGGAGGCCGCGGTGCAGCCGCTCGGGCTCCTCCCAGGCCATCAGGACCTGCGCGGCGGACCCGGCCTTCATCGGGAGCGTGGAGCCGACCGGCACGGTGTCCCGCAGGCCGGAAAGGCGCTCCGCCGCGGCCACGCAGATGCGCATGTCGCCCTGACGGCGGTAGAGCTGGGCACTTTCTCCCGTGACGTCCCGCAGGTGGGTCAGGACCGGGCCCGCCGTCGCCAGCAGCCGGTCCTCGCCCGCGGCGGCGGCCAGCTCCGACAGCCGCGGTCCCAGGATGAAACGGCCCTGCATGTCGCGGGCCACCATGCGGTGGTGTTCGAGCGCGACCGCCAGGCGGTGCGCGGTGGGGCGGGCCAGGCCCGTGGCGCCGACGAGGCCGGCCAGGGTGGCCGGTCCCGACTCCAGTGCGCTGAGCACCAGAGCCGCCTTGTCGAGAACGCCGACGCCGCTAGAATTGTCCATGCAACGATATTCGCGTCTCACACTGTGAAACGCAAGCTCAATTTTCCGGGGAAGCCGTCAGGCTGGGGGCACAGGGCAGGACCGCCGTGCTCCCGCGGAGACACCAGGGGAACCGACGGCGTCCGGCATACACGTGCACCACACACGAGTTGGCCCGCGAGGGTGCGGGCCGGAGGGACAGCGATGGGTAGGACACTCGCGGAAAAAGTCTGGGACGACCATGTCGTCCGCCGCGTCGAGGGCGAGCCCGATCTGCTCTTCATCGATCTTCACCTGCTCCACGAGGTGACCAGCCCCCAGGCGTTCGACGGGCTGCGGATGAACGGCCGACCGGTGCGGCGTACCGACCTCACCATCGCCACCGAGGACCACAACACCCCCACCCTCGACATCGACAAGCCCATCGCGGACCCGGTCTCCCGCACCCAGCTCGAAACGCTGCGCAAGAACTGCGCGGAGTTCGGCGTACGGCTGCACCCGCTGGGCGACGTCGAGCAGGGCGTCGTCCACGTGGTGGGCCCGCAGCTCGGGCTGACCCAGCCGGGCACCACCGTGGTCTGCGGCGACTCGCACACCTCCACGCACGGGGCCTTCGGCGCGCTGGCGTTCGGCATCGGCACCTCCCAGGTCGAGCACGTGCTGGCCACCCAGACGCTGCCGCTCGCGCCGTTCAAGACGATGGCGATCACCGTGGACGGCGAACTGCCCCCCGGCGTCACCGCCAAGGACCTGATCCTCGCCGTGATCACGCAGATCGGCACCGGCGGCGGCCAGGGTTATGTCATCGAATACCGCGGCTCCGCCATCGAGAAGCTGTCGATGGAATCGCGGATGACCGTCTGCAACATGTCGATCGAGGCGGGCGCGCGGGCCGGCATGATCGCCCCCGACCAGACCACGTTCGACTACCTGGAAGGGCGCGTGCACGCCCCCAAGGGCGCGGACTGGGACGCGGCGGTGGCGTACTGGAAGACGCTGCGCACCGACGACGACGCGGTCTTCGACCACGAGGTGCGGATCGACGCCGCCACCCTGGCGCCGTTCGTCACCTGGGGCACCAACCCCGGCCAGGGCGCGCCGCTGAGCGCGGCCGTGCCGGACCCGGCGTCCTTCGCCGACCCCGGCGACCGGCTCTCCGCCGAGAAGGCGCTGGAGTACATGGGCCTGTCCGCGGGCCAGCCGCTGCGCGAGGTCGCCGTGGACACCGTCTTCGTCGGCTCCTGCACCAACGGCCGGATCGAGGACCTGCGGGCCGCCGCGTCGGTCGTCGAGGGCCGCAAGGTGGCCGACGGCGTCCGCATGCTGGTCGTGCCGGGCTCCGTACGGGTCGCGTTGCAGGCCGTCGAGGAGGGCCTGGACAAGGTGTTCACCGCCGCCGGCGCCGAATGGCGGCACGCGGGTTGCTCGATGTGCCTGGGTATGAACCCGGACCAACTCGCCCCCGGCGAGCGCTCCGCGTCCACCTCGAACCGCAACTTCGAGGGACGGCAGGGCAAGGGCGGCCGTACGCACCTGGTCTCGCCGCAGGTGGCCGCCGCCACCGCGGTGCTCGGCCACCTCGCCTCGCCCGCCGACCTGTCCGACGCCCCTGTCCTGACGGAGGTCTGAGCCCCCATGGAAGCCTTCACCACGCACACCGGCCGGGCCGTACCGCTGCGCCGCGGCAATGTGGACACCGACCAGATCATCCCCGCGCACTGGCTGAAGAAGGTCACGCGCAACGGATTCGAGGACGGCCTGTTCGAAGCCTGGCGCAAGGACGAGAACTTCGTCCTCAACGCCCCCGAGCGGCAGGGCGCCACCGTGCTCGTCGCCGGACCCGACTTCGGCACCGGTTCGTCGCGCGAACACGCGGTCTGGGCCCTGCAGAACTACGGCTTCAAGACCGTGATCTCGTCCCGCTTCGCGGACATCTTCCGCGGCAATTCGCTGAAGAACGGCCTGCTCACGGTCGTATTGCCGCAGGAGACGGTGGAATCGCTCTGGAAGCTGGTCGAGGCCGACCCGCAGGCTGAGATCACCGTCGACCTGGTGGCCCGCGAGGTGCGCGCCGAGGGCCCCGGTGTGTCGCTGACCGAGGCGTTCGAGCTGGACGACAACGCCCGCTGGCGGCTGCTGGAAGGGCTGGACGACATCAGCCTGACCCTCGCCAACGAGGCCGACATCTCGGCGTTCGAAGCCGGCCGCCCGTCCTTCAAGCCGAGCACCGTGCAGGTCTGACCGACCCGTTCGGCCCTGTTCGGCCCCAAGAAGCGCCCTCTGCCCGTCCGCAGAGGGCGCTTCTGCGTGTCCGGGCGATGTCTGGGCCGGTCCCGAAGTGCCCGTGGGGGCGGCCCAGGAGGGTCCGTCCGGGCGGTCCAGGAGTGTCCGGAAAACGGCCCGGAACACCCGGTTGGCCCTGTCGCTCCCGACAACTCGCCGCAGATGGCACAATCGACGCATGGAACGCGACGGCCAACTCCAGCTCTACGGGGTTCTCGCCGCGCGTCTGAAGCAGGCGCATCTGCGCGTCGCGAATCCCGAAGTCCCTGATGGGACACGGCGGGAGTTGAGTCGCCGGCTGCTCGCGGTGACCGCTGTGGCGAAGCACGATCTCGCCGACGCGGCACGGCGCCTGGACGTGTTAACGGCTGAGTTGGACGACCTCGGAATCCCGGATCGCTGATCCCGTAGAGCACCGAGTTCGTTGCGGCACAAGGGTGATTCGCCCGTTTCGTATTTGATTTGCGGTATATATCCGCCTAGCGTGCGAAAAAGCCCGCACTCATTCGCCGGGCAAGTTTCCGAAGGGGAAGACGTGAACAAGGCGCAGCTCGTAGAAGCGATTGCCGACAAGGTAGGCGGCCGCCAGGCCGCCGCGGACGCGGTTGACGCGGTTCTCGACGCGATCGTCCGTGCGACGGTCTCGGGCGACCGGGTCTCGGTCACCGGTTTCGGTTCGTTCGAGAAGGTGGAGCGTCCGGCCCGTTACGCCCGCAATCCCCAGACCGGGGAGCGGGTCCGGGTCAAGAAGACCTCGGTGCCGCGGTTCCGCGCGGGTCAGGGCTTCAAGGACCTGGTCAGCGGCACCAAGAAGCTCCCGAAGAACGACGTCGCGGTGAAGAAGGCGCCCAAGGGCAGCCTCAGCGGCGGCGCTTCCACCACCACGAGGACCACCACCAAGAAGGCGGCGGCCAAGAAGGTCACCGCGGCCAAGAAGACGGTCGCGAAGAAGGCCTCCGCCGCCAAGAAGACCGCCGCGGCCAAGACCACGGCGGCCAAGAAGACCACCGCCAAGAAGGCCACGGCGAAGAAGACCACCGCCAAGAAGGCGGCGGCCAAGAAGGCCCCGGCCAAGAAGGTCGCCGCGAAGAAGGCCCCGGCCAAGCGCGCGACCGCCCGCAAGACCGCCGCCAAGCGGAGCGCCACCAGGTAGTAGTCCGTCCCACGGACCGCGACGGGCCGGGTTCCCCCAGGGGAGCCCGGCCCGCGCTCGTTTTTTTTGGCCGCCTTCTCTCCCCCGGACTCCGTCCGGGGGTGCCCCCATGGGCGGCTTGGACCCGCCTTTGGCTCGCCGGCTACCGGCGAACCGCCCTGCGTCAGGGAGCCCCTTCGCTACACCTTCGGTCCCGCAGGGTCCGGGAAGGTCTGGAGGGTGATGAAGACCACCCGGCGGGTGTCGGCGGAGCCGTCGGTGCGGATGCGGACGCGCTGGCCGGGGCGCAGGAGGCGCAGGCCGCCCGCGTCGAAGGCGGCGGCGTCGAAGGGCAGCGGCGTCCCGTCGTCGAGGAGCACGCTGCCGCCGCGGGTCTCGGGGTCGTAGGTGAACGCGGTTGCCTGCATGGGCCGCAGCCTAGTGCCCGGCCCCGGGGAGACCGCCGGTCACGGCACGGGTGCCCGGCCCGGCCGGTGGTTCAGTCCGCGATCAGCAGCCCGGCGGCGGCCAGCGCCGTACGCTCGCCGACGCCCAGGGCCAGGGCCGCGCGCAGGTCGTCGCCGGTGTCCACGTCCTGCCGCACCGACGGCACCCGTCGCAGGGCGATCTCGCGGGCCCCGGTGGCCAGGTGGCGGGCGCGGGAGGCGCCGCCGAAGGCGGGGGAGAGGGCCGAACCGCGCGGAGCGGCGAGCAAGGTTGTCCCCACACCGGCCGCGTCGGCCAGAAAAGCCCGCTCCTGGCCGCCCGCGGCCTCCCGGAGCACCCACGCCAGCTCAGCGGGCCGCAAGGCCGGGAGATCGCCGTTCAGCGCCGCGACCGCCGCGTACGGATCGCGGGCCCGCACCCGGTCCGCCCCGTACCGCAGCGCGGCGTTCAGCCCCGCCGCCGGGGCGTCGGGCACCACGAAGGCACCCAGGGCGGCCAGCTCCGCCCCGGCCCGCTCGTCGTCCGTGACCACGGTCACGTCGGCCACCTCGGCGCAGGCCAGCGCCGCCGCGACCGTGTCCAGCGCGAACGCCAGGGCCAGCGCGGGCCGTACCGCACCGGCCGCCGTGGCCAACCGGCTCTTGGCCACGGCCAGCGGCTTCAGCGGCACGACAAGGGACCACTTCCAGGTCACATCTATCGCCACCGCACCATTGTGCGGCCTTCCCCAGGCGCCCCACGGGCCGCCGGGCCCTGGCGTTAACGTGTCCATAGCCGCAGACTTGTGCGGCTGCCGCACGGGTGGTGCTGCGCGAGCCTCTACGAGCGCGGCGTCACAGCAACGAAGAGGAGTCCTGGTGTCCCGCCGCAGAATCGGTTTCTGGTACCGCCTGGCGGCCGTCATCGCGAAACCGCCGCTCATTGTGCTGTTCAAGCGGGACTGGCACGGAATGGAGCACATTCCGGCCGACGGCGGTTTCATCACGGCGGTGAACCACAACTCGTACCTGGACCCGCTGTCGTACGCGCATTTCCAGTACAACACCGGCCGCGTCCCCCGCTTCCTGGCCAAGGCGGGGCTCTTCAAGCCCTTCTTCGTCGGCACGATGCTGCGCGGCACCGGCCAGATCCCCGTCTTCCGCGAGACCACCGACGCCGCGAACGCCTTCCGCGCCGCCGTCGACGCCATCAACTCCGGCGAGTGCGTCGCCTTCTACCCCGAAGGCACCCTCACCCGTGACCCCGACATGTGGCCGATGGTCTCCAAGACCGGCGTCGCCCGCGTCGCGCTGCTCACCAAGGCGCCCGTGATCCCCGTCGCCCAGTGGGGCGCCAACGAGGCCGTGCCGCCGTACGCCAAGAGCAAGCGCGTACGCCTGCTGCCGCGCAAGACGCTGCGGGTGCTCGCGGGCGAACCCGTCGACCTGACCGCGTTCTACGGCCAGGACCCCACCCCCGACGTGCTGCGCGCCGTCACCGAGACCATCATGCTCGCGGTCACCGCGCTCCTCGCCGAGGTACGCCAGGAACCCGCGCCCGCCGGTCTCTACGACCCGCGCAAGGCACGGGAGGGCGCATGACGGTCCGCTGCGCCGTCTACGGCACCGGCTCCTGGGGCACCGCCTTCTCGATGGTCCTCGCCGACGCCGGGTGCGAGGTGGCGCTCTGGGGCCGCCGCCCCGAGCTGACCGCGGCGATCAACGCCGACCGCAGGAACCCCGAATACCTCCCCGACCTCGAACTGCCCGCCGCCGTCACCGCCACCGCGGACCCCGCGGAAGCCGCCGCCGACGCCGAATTCGTCGTCCTGTGCGTCCCGTCCCAGACGCTGCGCGCCAACCTCGCCGACTGGGCACCGCTGCTGCGCCCCGACGCGGTCCTGGTCAGCCTGATGAAGGGCGTCGAACTGGGCACCGCCAAGCTGATGAGCGAGGTGATCGAGGAGGTCGCCAAGGCAGGACCCGACCGCGTCGCCGTCCTGTCGGGCCCCAACCTCGCCCCGGAGATCGCCGCCAGGCAGCCCGCCGCCGCCGTCGTCGCCAGCCGCGACGAAGCCGTCGCCCGCCGCTTCCAGGCCGCCTGCCACACCGGCTACTTCCGCCCGTACACCAACACCGACGTCGTCGGCGTCGAACTGGGCGGCGCCGTCAAGAACGTCATCGGCCTCGCGGTCGGCATCGCCGACGGCATGGGCCTGGGCGACAACACCAAGGCGTCCCTGATCACCCGCGGCCTGGCCGAGACCACCAGGCTCGGCATGGTGATGGGCGCCGACGCGCACACCTTCGCCGGCCTCGCGGGCATGGGCGACCTGGTCGCCACCTGCTCCTCACCGCTGTCGCGCAACCACACCTTCGGCATGAACCTCGGCCGCGGCATGACCCTGGCCGAGACCATCGCCGTCACCAGCCAGACGGCCGAGGGCGTCAAGTCCTGCGAGTCCGTGGCCGATCTGGCCCGCAGGCACGGCGTCGACATGCCGCTGACGGACACTGTGGTCGACATCGTGCACAACGGGAAACCGCCCGTCGTGGCCGTACAGGAGTTGATGTCACGCTCCGCCAAGCCGGAACGGTAGGGTCATCGCGACATGAGCAACCTTGCATCCCACGACAGCTCCCAGAGCCCTGACCGGCGCGAATCCGGCCCGGACCGGCCCGCGGACCCGTACGCGGACCGGCGCGTGGTAGGCCACGCGAGCGAGAACTACCCGCGCAAGCCGCGGGTCGCGGTCGTCTTCGGCGGACGCAGCTCCGAGCACGGCGTCTCGGTGGTCACCGCGGCCAGCGTGCTCAGCGCCATCGACCGCGACAAGTACGACGTCCTGCCCATCGGCATCACCACCGAGGGCCGCTGGGCACTGACCGCGGACGCCCCCGAGCGGATGGCCATCGCCGACCGCCGGATGCCGACCGTCGAACAGGTCACCGACCACGAGGGCGCCGTCATGCTCCCGGTCGACCCGGCCAACCGCGAGGTCGTCTACACCGAAGCGGGCGCCGTCCCGAAGGCGCTCGGCGAGGTCGACGTCGTCTTCCCCATGCTGCACGGCCCGTACGGCGAGGACGGCACCCTCCAGGGCCTGCTCGAACTCTCCGGCGTCCCGTACGTCGGCGCGGGCGTGCTCGCCTCCGCCGTCGGCATGGACAAGGAGTACATGAAGCGCGTCTTCACCTCCTTCGGCCTGGCCGTCGGCCCCTACACCGTCATCCGCCCCCGCGAATGGGAACGCGACAGCGACGCCGTACGCCGCAAGGTCACCGACTTCGCCGCCGAGCACGGCTGGCCGCTGTTCGTGAAGCCCGCCCGCGCCGGATCGTCCTTCGGCATCACCAAGGTCGAGGGCCCGGAAGGGCTCGACGCGGCCATCACCGAGGCCAGGCGGCACGACCCCAAGGTCATCGTCGAGGCGCTGCTGCGCGGACGCGAGATCGAATGCGGCGTCCTGGAGTTCGAGGACGGCCCGCGCGCCTCCGTACCGGCCGAGATCCCGCCGGTCACCAGCCACGCGTTCTACGACTTCGAGGCGAAGTACATCGACTCCGCCGAGGGAATCGTTCCTGCGCCGCTCACCGAGGAGCAGACCGCCGAGGTACGGCGGCTCGCCGTCGAGGCGTTCGAGGCCGCGTCCTGCGAGGGCCTGGTCCGCGCCGACTTCTTCCTGCTGGACAGCGGGGAGTTCGTCATCAACGAGATCAACACGATGCCGGGCTTCACCCCGATCTCGATGTACCCGCGGATGTGGCAGGAGACGGGCGTCGACTACCGGCAACTGGTCGACCTGCTCATCCAGGCGGCGCTGCGCCGCTCGACCGGCCTGCGCTAGCCCGCCGGGGCCGCGCCTGCGCGCGGCCTTCGGACGGACAGCCGAACCCCGAGGGGGTCAGACCCCCTCGGGGATCGTGCGCTTGATCGCGTCCGCGAGATCCGTCAGCGGACTGATGTCATGGGCGAAACGCTTCGGCAGAGCCACCTCGACATACGCCTTGCGCAGCGTTGTCGTCATCAGCACCCCACCGTCGGCTCCCTGCTCCACCGACCAGGAGACGCCGTCCACCTGGGCGCCGTAAGTGGAGGGGTCCGCGTCGGCGGCGGGCCGCGGGACACCGCAGCGCAACACGATCGGCGGATTGCCCCACCCGGCTGTCAGCTCCGATTCCGGCTTGAGATCATGCCGGGAGAGACCGTCGACCTTCGCGGGCAGATCGCCGTACAGCGCGTGACAGTATCCGGCGACACGTGCGTCAGGAACCGGTACGGCGATCGCTTCGTCCGTACCGGACGTGAACGCGTAGACCGCCGCCGCAGAAAGGCACGCGACGGCGGACACGGCGGTCAGTACAACTCGGCGATACAGCATCACCGGTGAGCATAGTGGGGGCTAGATATGGACGACGGGGCAGGTCAACGTTCGAGTGATGCCGTCCGCCTGCTGGACTTTGGCGACCACCATGCGGCCGAGATCATCGACCGTGTCTGCTTGGGCCCTGACGATGACGTCATAAGGACCGGTGACGTCCTCGGCCTGAATGACTCCTTCGATCTTGGAGATCACCTCCGCTACTGCCGAGGCTTTGCCGACCTCGGTCTGGATCAGGATGTACGCCTGTACCACGGAACCTCCAGGGCGGCTTCGAGGATCATGTGGGAAGGGGGACGCCACGTTATCGCGTCGTCGCGCACAGCGGGGAGACCCGCGCGGTACCTGACCCCCGTATTGACGGGTCTCACGCCCGTATTGACGGGAAACACGCAGCAGAACCGGCTCAGGCCGCGACTCGAGGGGACGTTGGGATGAAGGGGACTGTGGGCGAGTTGGGCGAGTTCGGGCTCATCAGGGAGTTGACCTCCCGGCTCACCACCACACCCGCGGTGAAAATCGGACCGGGTGACGACGCGGCCGTGGTCGCCGCGCCCGACCGCCGGGTGGTCGCCACCACGGACGTCCTCATCGAGGGCCGCCACTTCCGCCGCGACTGGTCCACCGCCTACGACGTGGGCCGCAAGGCCGCCGCGCAGAACCTCGCCGACATCGCCGCCATGGGCGCCTTCCCCACCGCCGTGCTGCTCGGCCTCGTCGTCCCCGCCGAACTCCCCGCCACCTGGGCCGTCGAACTCATGGACGGCATCCGCGACGAGTGCCAGGTCGCGGGAGCGGCCGTGGTCGGCGGCGACGTCGTACGCGGCGACACCATCACGGTGGCCGTCACCGCGCTCGGCGACCTCCGCAGCCGCGAGGCCATCACCCGATCGGGTGCCCGCGCGGGCGACATCGTCGCCGTCACCGGCTGGCTCGGCTGGTCCGCCGCCGGACTCGCCGTGCTCTCCCGCGGCTTCCGCTCCCCGCGCGCCTTCGTGGAGGCCCACCGCCGCCCGGAACCGCCGTACCACGCGGGCCCCGCGGCGGCCGAACTCGGCGCCACCGCCATGACCGACGTCAGCGACGGCCTGGTCGCCGACCTCGGCCACATCGCCGCCGCCAGCGGCGTCGACATCGACCTGCGCTCCGCGGACATCGACGTACCCGCCCAGATGTCCGACATCGGGCAGGCCGTGGGCGTCGACCCGCTGCACTGGGTGCTCACCGGCGGCGAGGACCACGCGATCGTCGCCGCCTTCCCCCGCGATGTGAAGCTGCCCGCCCGCTGGCGGGTCATCGGCGCCGTCAGCGCCCCCGCGGGCCGCACCCCGCAGGTCACCGTGGACGGCGCGCCCTGGGACAAGGCGGGCGGCTGGGACCACTTCGGGGACGAGGAGTGACCCTCCCGAACCCCGGCCTCCCGAACCCCGCCGTCCCGAACCCCGGCCTTCCGCGCCCCGCCGTCCCAGACCCCGGCCTCCCGCGCCCCGCGCCTGTGCGGGCGGCCCCCGCCCGGGTGCTCACCGTCGCCGGATCCGACTCCGGCGGCGGCGCGGGCGTCCAGGCCGACCTCAAGACGATGCTCGCCCTCGGCGTGCACGGCATGAGCGTGCTCACCGCCGTCACCGCGCAGAATTCGCTGGGCGTGCACGGCGTCTGGGACCTGCCGGAGGCGGCCGTACGCGCCCAGTTCCACGCCGTCGTCGGCGACATCGGGGTGGCGGCGGTCAAGACCGGCATGCTCTCCTCGGCAGCCCTCACCGAGACCGTCGCCGGTCTCCTCGCCGCTCTGGACGGCCGCGTCCCCGTCGTCGTCGACCCGGTCGGGATCTCCAAGCACGGCGACGCGCTGCTCGCCGAGGAAGCCGTCGAGACCGTACGCACCCGGCTGCTGCCGCTCGCCACCGTCGCCACCCCCAACCTGGACGAGGTCACCCAGCTCACCGGTCGTACCGTGCACGACGAGGCCGGCATGCGGGCCGCCGCCGACGCCGTACTCGCCCACGGGCCGCGCTGGGTCCTGGTCAAGGGCGGCCACCTCGCCGACAGCCGCTCGGCCGAGGCCGTCGACCTGCTCACCGACGGCGCCGCCGAGCACTGGTACCGCGCCCCGCGGCTCGACAACCGGCACACCCACGGGACCGGCTGCACCCTGGCCAGCGCGATCGCCTGCCACCTCGCCCTCGGCCGCGACGTGCCGGACGCCGTCGGACGGGCGAAGACGTACGTGACCGGCGCCATCGCGGCGGGCTTCCCGCTCGGCGCCGGGACCGGCCCCGTCGACCACGGCTGGCGCACGCGCTGAGCCGTCACCCGAGCCGCACGGGCACCCGTACAACGCAAGAAAACCGGCCCACCCTGAGGTGGACCGGCATTCGAGTAGCCGCTAAGGCTGCGCTGCTACGACGTGATGTACGACGACGCGTCAGCGCGAGACCTTACCGGCCTTGATGCACGAGGTGCAGACATTGAGGCGCTTCGGCGTCCGCCCGACCACTGCACGCACGCGCTGGATGTTGGGGTTCCAACGACGCGGGGTACGGCGGTGCGAGTGGGAGATGCTGTTGCCGAAGCCCGGCCCCTTGCCGCAGACGTCGCAGTTGGCAGCCACGGGTCACTCCAAAGACTTCAGATGCACTTACGATGAAAAGCCTGAGAGAGCCCCAGGCAACCGGAGCAGCATACAACGACCGCTCCCGTACAACGAAACTACCATGGTCCGCGGGTGCCCAGATCCGGACGCCCGCCCCCGTGACCGGGGTCACCACCAGGCCGTTTCCGCGCGGTCACGGGCGGCCCCGTCGCCGCCCGGCCCGCTCCCGACCGCCCCGAAAGGGCCTAGGCTCACCTGGCAGTTCCCGATATCCCGGTGTTCCGCAGGAGGACCTGTTGCCGCCCTCGCTCGACGCTTCCGCGGTGCTCGCCTGGTGCCGCCTCTCGCTCCAGGCACTGGGCAGGGCCCGCGAGGAGATCGACGCGATCAACGTCTATCCCGTCGCGGACGGGGACACCGGCACCAATCTGTACCTGACGTTCGAGTCCGCCGCGCAGGCCGTGGAAGCGGTCTTCGACGCGCACGCGACGGCCGCCGCCCCCGCGACCCGGCCGACCCTCCCCGACGTGCTCCGCGCCATGTCGCACGGCGCCCTCATCGGCGCCCGCGGCAATTCCGGCACGATCCTCGCCCAGCTCCTGCGCGGCATGAACGAGGCGGTCGCCTCGCCCGCCGACGCCCCTGAACGGATCGGGGCCGCCGAACTGCGGCGGGCCCTGCGGATCGCCGCGGAATCGGCGTACGACGCGGTCGCCCGGCCGGTCGAGGGCACGATGCTCACGGTGGCCGTCGGCGCGGCCGACGCCGCGGAGGCCGCCACGGGCGGCGTCGACGAGGTCGTACGGGCCGCGTACGCCGGAGCGCGCGCCGCGCTGGCCGCCACCCCGGGACAGCTCGGCGTGCTGCGCCGCGCGGGAGTGGTCGACGCGGGCGGCCTCGGCCTGGTCGCCGTGCTCGGCGCGCTGGCCGACGCCGTGACCGGCGACGCCCCCGAACAGCCCCTGGCCGGAACGGACTTCCGCGCCGGGCACACCGTCCCGGTCGAGGACGAGGACCTGTGCCCCGACGACGCGGTCCCCGACGGCCCCGCCTTCGAGGTGATCTTCCTGCTGGAGGCCGCCGACTCCGCCGTCACCCTCCTGCGGGCCCGGCTCGACGCGCTCGGCGACTCCCTCGTCGTCGTCGGCGGCGACGGGCTCTTCCACGTGCACGTCCACGTGGACGACGTCGGCGCCGCCATCGAGGCGGGCATCGAGGCCGGCCGCCCGTACCGCATCCGCGTCACCCACTTCGCCGACCAGACCAGGCCGCGCACCGAACCCGCGCACCGCGCCGTCGTCGCCGTCGTCCGCGGCGACGGCCTGTCGGAACTGTGCGCCCGCGCCGGGGCCACCGTCGTCGCCGTCCGCCCCGGCGAACAGCCCGCCAGCGGCGAGATCGCCGCCGCCATCCGCCGCGCCCACGCCCTTGAGGTCGTCCTGCTGCCCAACGACCGCGACCTGCGGCACGCGGCGGGCGCCGCCGCGGAACAGGCCCGCGCCGACGGCGTCCGGGTCGCCCTCATCCCCACCCGCTCCGCCGTCCAGGGCCTGGCCGCCCTCGCCGTCCACGAGCCCTCCCGGCGCTTCGACGAGGACGTCGTCGCCATGACCTCCGCCGCCGGAGCCACCCGCTACGCCGAACTCGCCGTCGCCGAGCACCGCTCCTGGACCTCGGCCGGCATCTGCCAGGCCGGCGACATCCTCGGCCTCATCGACGGCGACGTCTCCGTCATCGGCACCACGCTCGCCGGTACCGCCACCGCCGTCCTGGACCGCATGCTCGCCGCCGGCGGCGAACTCGTCACCCTCATCCCGGGACCCGACGCCCCCGCCGACCTCACCGCCCACATCGAGTCCCACGTCCGCGAGGCCCACCTGGCGGTGGACACCGTGACCTACGAGGGCGGCCAGGGCACCTGCCCCCTGCTGGTGGGCGTCGAGTAACCCGCCCCTCCCGCGGACCGCCGCGCGGACCTGCCCGAGGGGGATTTGTCGGTGGGGTGCGCCAAGATAGATCCCGATGTCGAACCCCATGGACGATCCGCTGCGGAAAATCGTCGGTGACCGTACCGCGAAGGTGCTCGCCGACCACCTCGGGCTGCACACCGCCGGTGACCTGCTGCATCACTATCCGCGCCGGTACGCCGAGCGCGGGGAGCTGACGCGGCTGGCGGATCTGCCGGTGGACGAGTACGTCACGGTGGTGGCGCAGATCGCGAAGGCGGACAAGCGGACGTACGGCCGCGGGTCCGGGGTGCGGCTCGAAGTCGTGGTGACCGACGGCAGCGGTTCGCTGACCCTGGTGTTCTTCAGCAAGGCGGCGCACGCGCACGCCCACCGGCTGATCCCGGGGCGGCGCGGGATGTTCTCGGGGAAGGTCTCGGTCTTCAACCGGACGCGCCAACTGGCCCACCCGGACTACCAGTTGCTGGACGCGGACGAGGGGGCGGAGAAGGACGCGCTGGACGCGTTCGCGAACCGGCTGATCCCGCTGTATCCGGCGTGCAAGCAGATCACCTCGTGGCGGATCGGGCAGGCGGTGGACACCGCGCTCAACTCGCTGACGGCGATCGGCTGGGAGGGCGTGGGGGAGCCGCTGCCCGCGGCGCTGCGCGAGGCGCGCGGGCTCGCGCCGCTGCCGGAGGCGCTGGAGCGGATTCACCGCCCGCGGACGAAGGCGGACATCGCGGCGGCCAGGGACCGGCTGAAGTGGGACGAGGCGTTCGTGCTCCAGGTGGCGCTGGCCCGCCGCAGGGCGGCGGACTCCGCGCTGCCCGCGGTGCCGCGCCGGCCGGGCCGGGACGGACTGCTGACGGCGTTCGACGCGAAGCTGCCGTTCACGCTGACCGACGGCCAGCGGAGGGTGTCGGGCGAGATCTTCGAGGACCTGGCGGCCGAGCACCCGATGCACCGGCTGCTCCAGGGCGAGGTCGGCTCGGGCAAGACGATGGTGGCGCTGCGGGCGATGCTCGGGGTGGTGGACGCGGGCGGCCAGGCGGCGATGCTCGCGCCGACCGAGGTGCTGGCCCAGCAGCACCACCGCTCCGTCACCGAGATGATGGGCGAACTGGCCGAGTCCTCCGGCATGCTGGGCGGCTCGGACCTCGGGACGAAGGTCGTGCTGCTGACCGGTTCCATGGGGACGCCCGCGCGGCGGCAGGCGCTGCTCGACCTGGTGACGGGCGAGGCCGGGATCGTGATCGGCACGCACGCGCTGATCGAGGACAAGGTGAAGTTCCACGACCTGGGCCTGGTCGTGGTCGACGAACAGCACCGCTTCGGCGTGGAGCAGCGGGACGCGCTGCGCGCCAAGGCCGCCCAGCCGCCGCACCTGCTGGTGATGACGGCCACCCCGATCCCGCGGACCGTCGCCATGACGGTCTTCGGCGACCTGGAGACGTCCGTACTGGACCAACTGCCCGCCGGGCGCTCGCCGATCGCCACCCATGTCGTACCGGCGGCCGAGAAGCCGCACTTCCTCAGCCGGGCCTGGGAGCGGGTACGGGAGGAGGTCGAGGGCGGCCACCAGGCGTACGTCGTGTGCCCGCGGATCGGCGACGAGGAGGAGGGCAAGGGGAGCGGCAAGGCCAAGGCGGCCAAGAAGGACAAGGAGCCGGGGCCCGACGACGACGAGCGCAGGCCGCCGCTGGCGGTGCTGGACGTCGCCGAGCAGATCGCCCAGGGGGCCCTGCGCGGGCTGCGCGTCGAGGTGCTGCACGGCCGGATGCAGCCGGACGCCAAGGACGACGTGATGCGCCGCTTCACCGCGGGCGAGGTGGACGTCCTGGTCGCCACCACGGTCATCGAGGTCGGGGTGAACGTGCCGAACGCCACCGCCATGGTGATCATGGACGCCGACCGCTTCGGCGTCTCGCAACTCCACCAGCTGCGCGGCCGGGTCGGCCGCGGCTCCGCGCCCGGCCTGTGCCTGCTGGTCTCCGAGGCGCCCGAGGCGACCCCGGCCCGCATGCGCCTGGACGCGGTGGCCGGGACGCTGGACGGCTTCGAACTCTCCGAGATCGACCTCCAGCAGCGCCGCGAGGGCGACGTCCTCGGCCAGGCCCAGTCCGGCAGCCGCTCCTCGCTGCGGGTGCTCACCGTCATGGACGACCGCGACGTCATCGAGGCCGCCCGCGAGGAGGCCACCGCGGTCGTGACCGCCGATCCCGAACTCACCGCGCACCCCGACCTCCGCAGCGCCCTGGACAGCCTGCTGGACGCGGACCGCGAGGAGTATCTGGAAAAGGGGTAGCCGGGCCCGGGCCCGTATCGTGGGGCGCGTCGGACCAGGTCCCCGCACCGGAAGTGAGTTCCATGACCCGCGTGATCGCCGGCGCCGCCGGGGGGCGGCGCCTCGCCGTACCGCCGGGCGACGGCACCAGGCCGACGTCCGACCGCGCCAAGGAGGGGCTGTTCTCCACCCTTCAGTCGCTGCGCGGCACGCTGGAGGGGGCCAGGGTGCTCGACCTCTACGCGGGCTCCGGCGCGGTCGGCCTCGAAGCGCTCTCGCGCGGCGCCGAACACGTCCTGCTGGCCGAGGCCGAGCCGCGGGCGGCGCGGGTGATCAGGGAGAACGTGGCGGCGCTGAAACTGCCCGGCGCCGAGGTGCGCTCGGGACGCGCGGAGAAGATCGTCGCGGGACCGGCGCCGCGGCCGTACGACGTGGTCTTCCTCGACCCGCCGTACGACGTCGAGGACGGCGAACTGCGGGAGATCCTGCTCACACTCCTGGCCAATGACTGGCTGACGGAGGAAGCGCTGGTCACCGTGGAGCGCAGGACCCGGGGCGGCGAATTCGGCTGGCCCCCGGGTTTCACGGGCCTGCGGTCCCGGCGGTACGGCGAAGCGACGCTTTGGTACGGTCGCGCCGCCCGGGTCACCGCCGGGTCATGAGCCCGCGGAGTCGACATGAACCCGCACCATGAGCCGTAGCACCCGCCGTACGGAGAGCGAGGAACCACTCTTGCGCCGCGCCGTCTGTCCGGGGTCCTTCGACCCCATCACCAACGGACACCTCGACATCATCGCCCGCGCCTCACGGCTGTACGACACCGTGTACGTCGCCGTGATGATCAACCAGTCCAAGCAGGGCCTGTTCACCATCGAGGAGCGCATCGCGCTGATCGAGGAGGTCACGGGCGACCTGGGCAACGTCAAGGTCGAGTCGTTCCACGGCCTGCTGGTGGACTTCTGCAAGCAGCGCGAGATCCCGGCCATCGTGAAGGGCCTGCGCGCGGTCAGCGACTTCGACTACGAGTTGCAGATGGCCCAGATGAACATCGGCCTCACCGGTGTCGAGACCCTCTTCGTCCCCACCAACCCCGCCTACAGCTTCCTGTCCTCGAGTCTGGTCAAGGAAGTCGCCCAATGGGGCGGCGACATCTCCCACTTGGTGCCGTCCGTCGTCCTCGACGCGCTCAAGCCCAAACTCCGACAGCGCTAGGCTCTCCCCCGTGGACGTCCAGAAGAAGCTCGATGAGATCGCGGCCACCGTGGCTAACGCCCGGTCGATGCCGATGTCGGCCTCCTGCGTGGTGAACCGTGCCGAGCTGCTCGCCATGCTCGACGAGGTCGCCGCCGCGCTTCCCGACTCCCTCTCCCAGGCGCAGGCACTGCTCGGCGACCGGGAGACGATGGTCGGGGAGGCCCGAGCCGAAGCCCAGCGGATCATCGAATCGGCCCACGCCGAACGCGGATCGCTGGTCTCCGACACCCAGGTGGCCCGCCAGTCGCAGGACGAGGCGGAGCGGATCGTCGCCGAGGCGCGCCGCGAGGCCGCCGAGATCCGCGCCGAGGCCGACGACTACGTCGACAGCAAGCTCGCCAACTTCGAAGTGGTCCTCACCAAGACCATCGGCTCGGTCGACCGCGGCCGGGAGAAGCTGCTCGGCCACGACCCCAACGGCTACGACCAGGGTTACGACCAGGCCGAGGAGGACGCGGACGCCCCCGAGCGCAGCGCCGACCCGGAGACCCTGCGCCGCCGCGCCGACGAGTACGTGGACGCCAAGCTGGGCGCCTTCGAGGCCGTCCTGAGCAAGACCCTGGAGGCCGTCGGCCGCGGGCGCCTGAAGCTCACCGGCCACAATCCGATCGACGACCTCGCCGCGCAGATGGCCGCGCAGGACGCCGCGGACGGCGACGGCGAGCACGGCGGGCAGCGGCAGAGCGACGCCGACTACATGGCGGGCCTGGCCGCGCCCACCGCCCCCGAACAGGCCGACCTGGCGCAGTACGGCTACGACCCGGCCCCGCAGCAGGCCGCCGCCGCGGCGGCTCCCGGCTACGGCTATTCGCAGCAGGACACCGCGTACCAGCAGGGCGGTTACCAGGGCGACGGCGGCTACCGGCCCGAGTACCAGCAGGCCGCCGCCGACTCCGGCGCCTACGTCGACTACGGCACCCAGGCCCAGGACCCGTACGGCCAGCAGCAGCCCGCGTACCAGCAGGACGCGGCCGGCTACGGCTACGACCAGCAGCAGTACGACCAGCAGATCCCGTACCAGCAGCAGGGCTATCCGCAGCAGCAGCCGCAGGGGCAGCAGCCCGCGGCGCTGGACGAGACCAGCTTCTTCGACACCGGACTGATCGACCTCAACCGGCTGAGAGAGCTGGAGCAGGGCCGCTGAGGACGCCCGCGGGAGCCTGCCGGCGGCCCCGGACAGGCTCCGTTTGGGTGCGGGCGGGGTGGTCCAGTATCCTGTCACTTCCAGCCGTGTGAATTCCCGGCGCTTTGGCCTGCCCGCCCGCAAGGGTCGCCCGCGAGGGCCGCGGGGCAGGCCGTACCGATGAAAGCAGGAAGCCCTGAACACCCGCCTCGACCACCGCAACCCACTTGTGTTCGACACACACGAGCTGGGTCGGCGTCCTGGTGCGATGAGGAAGGTCTCCCGCTCGGTGCCGGCCCCCAAGGACCTCGGCCTCGTCGATGTCATCGGGGTGCCGGAGGGCGCCACGGTCGAGCTGGAGCTCCGCCTGGAGTCGGTCATGGAGGGTGTGCTGGTCACCGGCACCGCCCATGCGCCGGTCACGGGGGAGTGCGTAAGGTGTCTGGAGCCCGTCGAGCGTGAGCTGGACGCGGAATTCCAGGAGATGTTCTCCTACCCCGACGCCGACACCAGGACCGCCCGCAAGGACGAAGCCGGTGACGACGCCGAGGACGAGGACGCGCTGGAACTCGAGGACGATCTCTTCGACCTCGAACCCGTACTGCGCGACGCGGTGGTGCTCGCACTGCCGTTGCAGCCGGTGTGCCGGGAGGACTGCGAAGGGCTGTGCTCCGAATGCGGAGTTCGCCTCGCGGACGACCCGGACCACCACCACGAGGTCACCGACATCCGGTGGGCGGCCTTGAAGGATCTCAACCAGAGTTTCGGTACCGACCATGGTGCCGACGAGAACCAGGAGAAGTAGCCGTGGCTGTTCCGAAGCGGAAGATGTCGCGCAGCAACACGCGCCACCGCCGTTCGCAGTGGAAGGCTGCGCCCGTGAGCCTGGTGGCGTGCGAGCGCTGCCACGAGCCGAAGCTCCAGCACATCGCGTGCCCGAGCTGCGGCACGTACAACCGCCGTCAGGTCATCGACGTCTGATCGGCAGGTGACAGGCTCCATGTCAGACGCCTCAGCGCCACAGTCGGCCACGGCGGACAAAGCCTCGTCCCCCACGCTTCTGGAAGGGCGGCTCGGGTACACCCTCGAGCCCGCCCTTCTGGTGCGTGCGCTGACCCACCGCTCGTACGCGTACGAGAACGGCGGGCTGCCCACCAACGAGCGGCTGGAGTTCCTCGGGGACTCCGTGCTCGGCCTGGTGGTCACCGACACCCTCTACCGCACCCACCCCGACCTGCCCGAGGGCCAACTGGCCAAGCTGCGGGCCGCGGTGGTCAACTCGCGTGCCCTGGCGGGCGTGAGCCGCGGGCTCGACCTCGGCGCGTTCATCCGCCTGGGCCGGGGCGAAGAGGGCACCGGCGGCCGGGACAAGGCATCCATCCTCGCGGACACCCTGGAAGCCGTCATCGGCGCGGTCTATCTCGACCAGGGGCTCGAAGCGGCCTCCGAGCTGGTGCACCGGCTCTTCGACCCGCTCATCGAGCAGTCCTCCAACCTCGGTGCGGGACTGGACTGGAAGACCAGCCTCCAGGAACTCACCGCAGCCGAAGGGCTCGGCGTTCCCGAGTACGTGGTCACCGAATCAGGACCCGACCACGAGAAGACCTTCACGGCTGCCGCCCGCGTCAGTGGCGTCGAGTACGGCACCGGCACCGGCCGCAGCAAGAAGGAAGCCGAGCAGCAGGCGGCGGAGTCCGCCTGGCGCTCCATCCGCGAAGCCGCCGCCTCAGCGGCGAGCTGAGCCCCGAAGGGGCGCGGGGAACCGCGCGATCGGCCGCGACGCGGCCGCAGGTCACCACCGGCCCCGGCGGGGCAGGCCGGTCGTCTCCCGACCACCGGCCGTGGGGGGCCTGTCGCGCGGTTCCCCGCGCCCGTGGCAGGGGCACACGCACCCGCGTGGACCATGAGGGGATGTCATGCCGGAGCTGCCGGAGGTGGAGGTCGTCCGGCGCGGACTCTCGCGCTGGGTCTCGGGCCGCACCGTCGAGACGGCCACCGTTTTCCATCCGCGGGCCGTACGGCGGCACGTGGCCGGGCCCGAGGACTTCGCGGCGCGGCTCAAGGGCGCGGCGATGGGCGAGGCGCACCGCAGGGGCAAGTATCTGTGGCTGCCGGTCACCGAGGACCTGTCGCTCATGGCCCACCTGGGGATGAGCGGTCAGCTCCTGGTGCAGCCGGAAACCGCGGCGGCCGAGACCCACCTGCGGATCCGTATCCGTTTCCAGGACACCCTCGGCACCGAACTGCGCTTCGTCGACCAGCGCACCTTCGGCGGGCTGTCCGTGCACGAGGCGGTGCCGGGCGCGGCGGACGGCCTCCCGGCGGTCCTGGCGCACATCGCGCGCGACCCGCTGGACGACGCCTTCGACGAGGACGCCTTCCACACGGCGCTGCGCCGCAAGCGCACCACGATCAAGCGGGCGTTGCTCGACCAGTCGCTGATCAGCGGGGTCGGCAACATCTACGCCGACGAGGCGCTGTGGCGCACGCGGTTGCACTACGAGCGGCCGACGGCGTCGATGACCAGGCCGCGTACGGCGGAGCTGGTCACGCACATCCGCGAGGTGATGGGCGACGCGCTCGCCGCGGGCGGCACCAGCTTCGACAGCCTGTACGTCAATGTGAACGGTGAATCGGGCTACTTCGACCGGTCGCTGGACGCGTACGGCCGTGAGGACGAGCCGTGCCGCCGCTGCGGCACACCGATCAGGCGCCGGCCGTGGATGAACAGGTCGAGCTACTTCTGCCCGCGCTGTCAGCCGGTGCCGCGCTCCGCGTCGTAGCGCTCGCGCGCGGCCAGTACCTCCGGCATCCGGCCCTCGACCAGCGCGATCAGTGACAGCAGGCGCGCGGCGGTGTCCCGGCCGAGCGGGGTGAGCCGGTATTCGACGTGCGGCGGATTCGTCGGCCGCGCGTCCCTGACGACCAGGCCGTCGCGCTCCAGCGCGTGCAGCGTCTGCGACAGCATCTTCTCGCTGACCCCGTCCACGCGGCGGCGCAGCGCGTTGAACCGCAGCGTGTCCTCGTAGAGCGCGCCCAGCGTCAGGCCGCCCCACCGTCCGGTGACGTGCTCCAGCGTCCCGCGCGACGGGCAGGAGCGCGCGAAGACGTCGAAGGCGAGCCTGCCGTCGTCCTTCACGGTGGCCCCGGCGCACTCCGCCGTCCGGTCGCTGTCTGTCATACGGCCAGCGTACCCCCGCACAGCGCTCACCTCAGGGGTGCGCGATCCGCCGGTTAGCGCCCTGGCCAGGGCGGCTCCGGCTCCAGCGGCTCCAGCGGCTCCCACGGCTCCACAGGCCGCGACGGCTCCAGCGGCCTCAGAAGCCGAAGTCCTGGGTCCACCAGGGGCCGCCGCTGCCGTAGTGAATGCCGACGCCGAGGGTCTTGTAGTCGCAGTTGAGGATGTTGGCGCGGTGGCCGGGGCTGTTCATCCAGGCGTCCATGACGGCCTGGGCGGTGGCCTGGCCGCGGGCGATGTTCTCGCCGCCGAGGTTGGTGATGCCCAGCGCCTTGGCGCGGTCCCACGGGGTCTTGCCGTCGGGGTCGGTGTGGTCGAAGAAGCCGCGGGCGGCCATGTCCTCGCTGAACGCCTGCGCGAGGCCGTCGAGGGAGGAACTGGCGGTGAGCGGCGAGCAGCCCGCGCTCGCCCGCTGGGTGTTGACCAGGGAGAGGATCGCCGCGCGGGCCGCCGTGACGGCGTCGGCGGAGGCCGGGGCGGCGGTCGTGGGCGGCTGGGTGCGGGCCGCGGTGGTGGTCGGCACCGGGGTGGTGGGCGCGGCCGTCGTACGGGTCGGCGTGGGGGCGGCGGCCGGGCTGGTGGCCGTACGGGACGGCGTCGCCGTGTTCGACCGCATCGTGCCCGGCTTCGACGGCGTACCGGAGGACGGGGTGCCGGGGGAGCCGGTGGTCTGCCCGGGGGTCGGCGCCGTGCTGTCGCCCAGCGGCGAGGGCATGTCGCTGCCGTCGCGGGACGGGTCCGCCGGGCCGTCGGCCTGCGTGTGGCCCGCGTCGCCCTGGCGGTAGTCGAGACCGGCGGTGAGGCCGCTGAGCATCCCGGAGGACGCGGCGACCGCGCCCACGGCCATCGCGGCCGACGTGGCGAGCAGTCCGGTACGGACCGGGTGGTGCTTACGGCGCCCGCGGTGCGAGCGGGGTCCCGTCTCCGGCGCTGCCGGTTGCGCATGACGGCTGTGACGGCCCATCCTTCGCGCTCCTCTGGTCGGCTCGGTTCTGGCGGCCCGATTCGGCGGATTAACCCGAACGGGTGACCCCGTTGTCGGGTGACTGTAGCGAATGACGCCGCCCGCCGATGTGCTGCTGATCCAACTGGCGGGATAGCGTGCGGACATGAACGAAGATGTCCGGCTCACCGCGTGGGTGCGCGGCCGCGTCCAGGGCGTCGGCTTCCGGTGGTGGACCCGGGCCACCGCCCTGGAACTGGGCGGCCTCGTCGGCTACGCGGGCAATCTGGGCGACGGCCGGGTCCAGGTCGTGGCCGAGGGCACGCGCGAACAGTGCGAGCGGTTGCTGGAGTGGCTGCGCCGCGGGGACACGCCCGGACGGGTCGACGGAGTGACCGAGATCTGGGGCCGGCCGCGGGGCGGATACGAAGGTTTCGAGATCCGCTGAGCAATTTGGTTGCCATACGACGATCGCCGTGTCAGGCTGCCCCCATCGAGCATGATCCCTATGCCACGCGGGCAGCCCGCGGCGCCGTCAGCGCCGTGTTTTCTGAGGCGGACCCGACGACTGGGCTGTGATCGTGTTGACCGTCCCGTTATTTGGTGAGACTCTGGAAGCCCCGCGCATCGTGGCTCCAGGATTGTTCAGCGGCGGTCACGGCACTCACCCTGCGCGGGCGAGCAACCCTCACCCACGACCCAAACCGCATTCGGTCGGTCACTCAGCGTGGAGGACCATCCATCATGGCAAAGGCGCTTCTCGGTTACGTCGGCGGTCCCGACCCGCGACTTCTCGCCGAGATGCGAAGGCTCCAGCAGCGCGTTCAGGATCTGGAATCCGAGCTTGTCCGGATGCAGGCCGAGAACGACGCTCTGACTGTCGCATCGCACGAAGAGTCGCTGCTCAGCAGCATCGACGTATCTCGCGCGGAGCCCGTGCTCGCCTGAACCGGTCCCCGGCCCGGACAGGTGTCCCCGGACACCGCCTGAGAATCTGCAGAATCCGCGAGGGACGCTTCGGCGTCCCTTTCGTCATTCCGCGCGCTGTCCCCTCGCCCTGCTCCCCACCCGCTCCCCGCCTGGACGTCGCTTCTTAACGCATGATGTGCCCTGCGCCTTCCTCGGTGAAACCGAGGACGGCTAGTAGAGTCGACCGGCGTGCATCTCAAGAGCCTCACGCTGCGCGGTTTCAAGTCGTTCGCCTCGGCGACGACCCTGCGCTTCGAACCCGGAATCACCTGCGTCGTCGGCCCCAACGGGTCCGGCAAGTCCAATGTGGTGGACGCGCTGTCCTGGGTCATGGGCGAGCAGGGGGCCAAGTCGCTGCGCGGCGGCAAGATGGAGGACGTCATCTTCGCCGGCACCACGGGCCGCCCCCCGCTGGGCCGCGCCGAGGTGTCCCTGACCATCGACAACAGCGACGGCGTCCTGCCGATCGAGTACGCCGAGGTCACCATCACGCGGATCATGTTCCGCAACGGCGGCAGCGAGTACCAGCTCAACGGCGACACCTGCCGCCTGCTGGACATCCAGGAACTTCTCTCCGACTCCGGTATCGGCCGCGAGATGCACGTCATCGTCGGCCAGGGCCAGCTCGACTCCGTACTGCACGCCGACCCGATGGGCCGCCGCGCCTTCATCGAGGAGGCCGCGGGTGTGCTCAAGCACCGCAAGCGCAAGGAGAAGGCGCTGCGGAAACTGGACGCGATGCAGGCCAATCTCGCCCGTGTGACGGACCTCACCGGTGAGCTGCGCCGCCAGCTCAAACCGCTCGGCCGCCAGGCCCAGGTCGCCCGCCGCGCCGCCGTCATCCAGGCCGACCTGCGCGACGCCCGGCTGCGGCTGCTCGCCGACGACCTGGTCACGCTGCGGGAGGCGCTGAGCGCCGAGGTCGCCGACGAGGCCGCGCTCAAGGAGCGCCGCGACGCCGTCGAGACGGAACTGGCCGCCGCCGTCCAGCGCGAGGCCCGCCTGGAGGAGCAGGTACGCGCCCTGTCGCCGCGGCTGACCGACGCGCAGGCCACCTGGTACGCGCTGTCCCAGCTCGCCGAACGCGTACGCGGCACGATCGGCCTCGCCGAGCAGCGGCACCGGCACGCCACGTCCCAGCCCGCCGAGGAGCGGCGCGGCCGGGACCCGGAGGACATGGAACGCGAGGCCGCCCGCATCCGCGAGCAGGAGGCCGAGCTGTCCGAGGCGCTGGACGCGGCCCAGCGCGCCCTGGACGACACCGTCGACCACCGCGCCGAGCTGGAGCGCCGGCTCGCCGAGGAGGAGGCCCGGCTCAGGACCGCCGCCCGCGCCATCGCCGACCGCCGTGAGGGCCTGGCCCGGCTGCACGCCCAGGTCAACGCCGCCCGCTCCAAGGCCGCCTCCGCCGAGGCCGAGATCGGCCGCCTCGCCGCCGCCCGCGACGAGGCCCGCGACCGGGCGGAGTCCGCGCAGGGCGAGTACGAGGAACTGCGCGCGCAGGTCGACGGCCTGGACGCCGACGACTCGGAGCTGGAGGAGCGGTTCCAGGCCGCGCGCCGCGAACAGGCCGCGGCGGAGGAGGCGTTCAGCGCCGCGCGCGAGGCCGCCACTGCGGCGGAGCGCCGCCGGGCCGCCGTCGCCGCCCGCCGGGACGCGCTCGCGCCGTCGCTCCGCCGCAAGGACGGCACCGGCGCGCTGCTCAGCGCGGGCGAGGGGCGCGACGCCCTGCCCGGCATCCTGGGCTCGGCCGCCGCGCTGCTCCGCGTCACCCCCGGCTACGAGATCCCGCTCGCCGCCGCGCTCGGCGCCGCCGCCGACGCCGTCGCGGTCACCGGCCCCTCCGCCGCCGCGGACGCGCTGCGCCTGCTCCGCAAAGAGGACGCGGGCCGCGCGGCCCTCCTCCTCGCGGCCCCGGCCGCCGAGCCCGTCGTCGCCCGCGACCACCGCCCGCCGACGGAGGCCGCCCGCGACGCGGCCGACGGGGACGGTCAGGGCCTCGCGAGCGGGGGCGTTTCCGGGGGCGGCGCGGGGTCCGGCGGGTCGGGCCCGGCAGACGCGGGCGTTTCCGGCGACCCGGGGCCGGACGCGGCCGAAGCGGGCGGGCGGCGTGCCGCGCTGCCGGGGCAGGCGGGCGGCGGCTCCGCCGGGTCCGGTGACGGGGGTCGCCTTCCGGCGGCGACGGCGGGCGCCGGTGTGCCGGGTCCGAGGCCGGAGGCCGCAGGGCTGCCCGGGCAGGCGCGGTGGGCCGTGGAACTGGTCGCCGCGGACGGGGAGCTGCTGCCCGCGGTGCGGCGGCTGCTGGACGGGATCGTCGTCGTGGAGTCGCTGGAGGAGGCCGAGGCGCTGGTCGGACGGCGTCCCGAGCTGACCGCGGTGACCGCGGAGGGCGATGTGCTGTCCGCGCATCTCGCGCAGGGCGGCTCGGCGAAGGCGCCCAGCCTGCTGGAAGTGCAGGCGCAGGTGGACGAGGCGACGGCCGAGCTGGAACAGCTCGACGCGCGCTGTGCGGCGCTGGCGGCCGAGCAGCAGGACGCCAAGGAGCGCCGGGCGGTGGCGACGCGCGAGGTCGAGGCGCTGACGCAGCTGCGCCGCGCGGCGGAGAAGGAGAAGTCGTCGGTCGCGCAGCAGCTGGGCCGGTTCGGCGGCCAGGCCAGGGCGGCGGCGGGGGAGGCGGACCGGGCCGCCGCGGCCGTGGGCCGCTCCGAGGAGGCGCTGGCGGCGGCCCGCGAGGAGTTCGAGGAGCTGTCGTACCGGCTGAGCGAGGCCGAGGAGGAGCCCGGCGAGGAGGAGCCGGACACCTCCGTACGGGACCGGCTGTCCGCCGACGGCGCGAACGCCCGGCAGACCGAGATGGAGGCGCGGCTCCAGGTCCGTACGCACGAGGAGCGGGTCAAGGGCCTGGCGGGCCGGGCCGACGGCCTGGACCGGGCGGCGCGCGCCGAGCGCGAGACCCGGGCCCGCGCCCAGCAGCGCAGGGCCCGGCTCGCCTACGAGGCGTCCGTCGCGGCGGCCGTGGTGGAGGGCGCCCGGGCGCTGCTGGACTGCGTCCAGATCTCGCTGGGCCGCGCCGAGGAGGAGCGGGCCGCCGCCGAGCAGGCGAGGGCGGAGCGCGAGGCGGAGCTGGGCCAGGAGCGGCGGCGCGGCCGGGACCTGAAGAGCGAGCTGGACCGGCTGACCGGCGACGTCCACAAGGGCGAGGTGCTGGGCGCGGAGAAGCGCATGCGGATCGAGCAGCTGGAGGCCAAGGCGCTGGAGGAGCACGGCATGGAGTCCGCGGGGCTCGTCGCGGAGTACGGCCCCGACCAGCTCGTGCCGCCGTCGCCGCCCGCCGAGGGCGAGATCCTGCCCGAGGACCCGGAGGACCCGCGCAACCAGCCGCGCCCGTACCACCGCCCCGAGCAGGAGAAGCGGCTGAAGGCGGCGGAGAAGGCGTACGCGCAGCTCGGCAAGGTCAACCCGCTGGCGCTTGAGGAGTTCGCGGCGCTGGAGGAGCGGCACAAATTCCTCACCGAGCAGCTGGAGGACCTGCGCAGGACGCGGGCCGACCTGCTCCAGGTGATCAAGGACGTGGACGAGCGGGTGGAGCAGGTCTTCACCGCCGCCTTCCATGACACCGCCCGCGAGTTCGAGGGCGTCTTCTCGCGGCTTTTCCCAGGTGGGGAGGGTCGGCTGCTGCTCACCGACCCGGACAACATGCTGACCACAGGTGTGGAGGTTGAGGCGCGTCCGCCCGGGAAGAAGGTCAAGCGGTTGTCGCTCCTGTCGGGCGGTGAGCGCTCGCTGACCGCGGTGGCGATGCTGGTGTCGATCTTCAAGGCACGGCCGAGTCCGTTCTATGTGATGGACGAGGTCGAGGCCGCGCTGGACGACACCAATCTCCAGCGGCTCATCCGGATCATGGAGGAGCTTCAGGAGAGCTCGCAGCTCATCGTGATCACGCACCAGAAGCGGACGATGGAGGTCGCCGATGCCCTGTACGGCGTATCGATGCAGGGCGACGGTGTCTCCAAGGTGATCAGCCAACGGCTGCGGAACGGCAAGCAGCCGGCCGCGTAGGGCTCCGGGTCAGGCCCGGTTCCCGAGTGGTGGTGACCGACGCGTCGGCTGACACTCGAAGATCCAGACCCTCATGTGAGGGCTCACCGCCGAGCCCGAGGAGCCATCTTGACCAGCACCGCACGAGCCTCCGCCTCGGCAGATCACAACCCGCTGCCGGAGCACATCGGCCACATCATCTTCATCACGGCCGCCGCCGCCATGGGCGGCTTTCTCTTCGGCTACGACAGCTCCGTCATCAACGGCGCCGTCGAGGCCATCCGTGACAAGTACAACATCGGCTCCGGCACGCTCGCCCAGGTCATCGCCATCGCCCTGATCGGCTGTGCCATCGGCGCCGCGACCGCGGGCCGGATCGCCGACCGGATCGGCCGTATCCGCTGCATGCAGATCGCCGCGGTGATGTTCACCGTCAGCGCCGTCGGCTCGGCACTGCCCTTCGCGCTGTGGGACCTGGCCCTGTGGCGGATCATCGGCGGCTTCGCGATCGGCATGGCCTCGGTCATCGGCCCGGCCTACATCGCCGAGGTCTCGCCGCCCGCCTACCGCGGCAGGCTCGCCTCGTTCCAGCAGGCCGCCATCGTGCTCGGCATCGCGGTCTCACAGCTCGTCAACTACGCCATCCTCAAGGGCGCCCACGGCGACCAGCGCGGCCACATCGTCGGCCTGGAGGCGTGGCAGGTCATGCTCGGTGTGATGGTCATCCCCGCGGTGGTCTACGGGCTGCTGTCGTTCGCGATCCCCGAATCGCCGCGCTTCCTGATCTCCGTGGGGCGCGAGCAGGACGCCAAGGCCGTACTCGCCGATGTCGAGGGCTCGGACACCGACCTGGACGCCCGTGTCGCCGAGATCGAGACCGCCATGCGGCGCGAGCACAAGTCGACCTTCAAGGACCTGCTCGGCTCCCGCGGCGGTTTCCTGCCGATCGTCTGGATCGGTATCGGCCTGTCGGTCTTCCAGCAGCTCGTCGGCATCAACGTGGCCTTCTACTACTCGTCCACGCTCTGGCAGTCGGTCGGCATCAACCCCAGCAGCTCGTTCTTCTACTCCTTCACCACGTCGATCGTGAACATCATCGGCACGGTGATCGCGATGATCTTCGTGGACCGGATCGGCCGCAAGCCGCTGGCGCTGATCGGCTCCACCGGCATGGCCGTCGCGCTCGCCCTGGAGGCGTGGGCCTTCTCGTCCAAGTCCGGTGCCACCCTGCCGAACACCGAGGGCACGGTCGCCCTGATCGCCGCCCACTGCTTCGTGCTCTTCTTCGCCCTGTCGTGGGGCGTCATCGTCTGGGTCTTCCTCGGCGAGATGTTCCCCAACAAGATCCGGGCCGCGGCGCTCGGCGTCGCCGCCTCCGCGCAGTGGATCGCCAACTGGGCCATCACCGCGAGCTTCCCGAGCCTGGCGGACTGGAATCTGTCGGGCACGTACGTCATCTACGCGTGCTTCGCGACGCTCTCCATCCCGTTCGTGCTGGTGTTCGTGAAGGAGACGAAGGGCAAGACGCTGGAGGAGATGGGATAGCCGGGCGCCAAGCTCGCCGAGTGCCGAGTGCCGAGTGCCGAGTGCCGAGTGCCGGGTGTTGGGCCGCGGGCCCCGGAGGCTACGCGGCGAGCTTGGGGAGCACCTGCTCCGCGAGCAGCCGCAGGCTCCGCCAGCCCTCGTCGACGGGCATGCCCCCGCACAGCGGGTGCAGCACCAGGCTCGCCTGGTCACCGCCCGCCTCGGCGAGGGCGACGCACTGCGCCGGTGTGACGATCCGGTAGACGCCCTCCGCGCGCAGTTCCGCCACGCCCGACGCGGCCGAGCGGACCGCCGAGTGGATGTCGCCCGACTGCCAGGACGCGTAGGTACGCGCCTCGTGCAGCAGGTGCCCGCCGTACTCGGCCCAGGCCCGGTCCGGGTCCTCCGCGATGTGCAGCAGCGGCACGTCGGCAGGGGGCATCAGGCACCAGCCCTCCGTGCCGTACGCGGCCAGCCGCTCCTCGTAGTACGCCGCCAGCTCCGGCAGGTGCGCGCTGGGGAAGAACGGCAGGCCGAGCCGGGCCGCCCTGCGGGCCGCGGCCCGTGAGCTGCCGCCGATCAGCAGCGGCGGATGCGGCCGGGAGTACGGACGGGGCGTGACGCGTACGGTCCGGCCGCGGTAGTCGAAGGGCTCGCCCGTCCAGGCCGCGATCAGCGTGTCGAGCACCTCGTCCTGGAGGGCGCCGCGCCGGTGCCAGTCCTGGCCGAAGGCCGCGTACTCCTCCGGGCGGTAGCCGATCCCGGCCACCGTGACCAGCCGCCCGCCGCTGACCAGGTCCAGTACGGCCAGGTCCTCCGCCAGCCGCAGCGGGTCGTGCAGCGGCCCGATCAGCGCGGACACCGTCACCGAGATCCGGCTGGTGGCGCCGAGCACCGCTCCCGCGAAGGCCAGCGGCGCCGAGAGCCAGTTGTTCTCCGCGCCGTGGTGCTCCTCGGTCTGCACGGTGGTGACGCCGTGCTCGTCGGCGTACCTGGCCATCTCCAGGGCAGCCCGGTACCGTGCGCCGAGTGCCTTCGGCTCGGCCCCCGGATCGATCAGATTCATGCGCACGACGGTCACGGTCATGGCGGACGGCCCCCTTCGCCGGATGCGGGCGACCGGAGATTAGCTGACGCGGCGTCAGATTCACAGGGTCGCGACGGTCCGGGGACGGCTGGGGCGGGCCGGGAAGGCCGCGGTCCGCCGCTCGCTCGCCGCCCGCGCGCCGCCCGCGCGGCGCGGATACGGGCGCGGATCCTGGGCGGGCGAGGGGTTTCCCGTACGGTTGACGTGCGCGTGTGCCTGACCGAGCCGTGACGCCTCGGTGGTCCCGAGCGTCGGTGGGCTAGCATGCACACGCCCTGACCTGGTGAAAGGCTCCGAAAGAAACCATGGAAATCGTCGTCCTTGCCGTAGTCATCGCCCTGGTCGTGATCCTCGGCGCCGGTGGACTGGTCGTCGGCAGCCGCCGCAAGAAGCGGCAGCTCCCGCCGACGCCGCCGAGCAGCCCGTCCGTCACCGCGCCTCCCGCGGAACCGCACGTCGGTGACGAGGCCGAGGCCCCGCGGGAGGAGCCCCGCAGGACCATCGAAGAGGTCGCCCTGCCCGGCGCGACCGCCGCGCCCGACGCGGTGGAGGAGGTGCAGGTCCCCCAGGCGCCGGTGCTCGAACAGCCGGAGCCCACGGCGGGACGCCTCGTCCGGCTGCGCTCACGTCTGTCGCGCTCGCAGAACTCGCTGGGCAAGGGCCTGCTCACGCTGCTCTCCCGTGAACGCCTCGACGAGGACACGTGGGAGGAGATCGAGGAGATCCTGCTCACCGCGGACGTCGGCGTCGCGCCCACCCAGGAACTGGTGGAGCGGCTGCGCACCCGCGTGCGGGTGCTGGGCACCCGAACCCCGGACGAGCTGCGCGGGCTGCTCCGCGAAGAGCTGATCACGCTCCTCGACCCGGAACTGGACCGCACCCTGCACACCGAGAGCCACGAGACGTCCCCGGCCGTCCTGATGGTCGTCGGCGTCAACGGCACCGGCAAGACCACCACCACGGGCAAGCTCGCCCGCGTGCTGGTCGCCGACGGCCACAGCGTCGTGCTCGGCGCGGCCGACACCTTCCGCGCCGCCGCCGCCGACCAGCTCCAGACCTGGGGCGAGCGCGTCGGGGCGCGTACGGTACGCGGCCCCGAGGGCGGCGACCCCGCCTCCATCGCCTTCGACGCGGTCAAGGAAGGCATCGCCGAGGGCGCCGACGCGGTGCTCATCGACACCGCGGGCCGCCTGCACACCAAGACCGGCCTGATGGACGAGCTGGGCAAGGTCAAGCGCGTCGTGGAGAAGCACGGCCCGGTCGACGAGGTGCTGCTCGTCCTCGACGCCACCACCGGCCAGAACGGCCTCGTCCAGGCCCGCGTCTTCGCCGAGGTCGTCGACATCACCGGCATCGTCCTCACCAAGCTCGACGGCACCGCCAAGGGCGGCATCGTCGTCGCCGTCCAGCGCGAGCTGGGCGTCCCGGTCAAGCTCATCGGCCTCGGCGAGGGCGCCGACGACCTTGCCCCGTTCGAGCCGGGCGCCTTCGTGGACGCGCTCATCGGGGACTAGGGCCCGTCGTACGGCTGCGGTAAGGGGCGCTCACCCAGGTGGGCGTCCCTTACTCGTACCTGGTTGTGTACGGCAGGCGGCGGGCGGCAGGCGGTGAGGAGCGAGCGGCAAGCGCCGAGCGGGACGGCAGGGCTCAGGCGAAGGCGCTGTCGCGGTGGCTGACGTACGCCAGAGTGCCGAGCAGGAGGCGGGCCTCGGGGGGCTGGGCGGCCGAGTCGAGGACCGGCTCGCGCAGCCAGCGGACCGGGCCGTGGCCGCCGAGGTCGGACGGGGGAGCCGTCACGTGGTCGCCGGGGCCCAGGCAGCGCAGGTCGAGGCGCGCGTCGTCCCAGCCCATCCGGTAGAGCAGGTGCGGCAGCTCGGCGGCGGCGCCCGGCGCGACGAAGAACTGCGCGCGCCCCGTCGGCGTCAGCAGGACCGGACCGAGCCGCAGTCCCATCCGCTCCAGCCGTACCAGCGCCCGGCGCCCGGACGCCTCGGCCACGTCGAGCACGTCGAAGGTCCGCCCCGCGGGCAGCAGCACCGCGGCCCCCGGCACCTGTGACCAGGCATGGGCGGCCCGCTCAAGCGTGGTGCCCGCAGGGATCTCGTCGGCGAAGGGCAGCGGATGCGCGCCCGGCTCCTTGCAGTCGTCCGCGCCGCACGAGCACGAACCGCCGCCGCGCGCGGCCCGCGCGCCGGGCACCACGGCCCAGCCGCACAACCCCGTGTACTCCGCGACAGTGGTGCACACGGCGGCGCGCGTTCGCCGGCGCGCGCCGGGCCGAACCCCGGACCGCCCTCCGGTCCGCTGCTGCCGGATCTCCCGCATGCTGCCGATCGTGAACACCATGACACCTCCAACGGATCGCCGCGCCCGATGGTTACGCACCCGCCTGACCTCGTCCGACCGGCATGTGTCAAGTGAATCGCCTGTCGCCATAGTCGAGTTCATTCGAAGGGGTGGCGAATGGTGGCGTTTCCGCAACAACGGTCGCGGACGGGTGATCGTAGGATTACTTTCGGTTCGTAGGCCGACGAGGGCCGTCCGCACGCCTGCTCGGTTGTGCCGCAGGCATGCCTACGGCGGTGCGTGCGGTGTCGACAGGACTCAACCAGCCCTGGTATCCAAAGGGTTGAGCTAGTTCGGATGGGGGCTTGACCGTGGGCGGCACACAAGAGAAGCAGCCCAACGCGCAGTTGACCTCCTGGTTCGTGCGCAGCGGCTGGTCCAAGGGCGAGCTGGCCCGTCAGGTGAACCGCAGGGCACGCCAGTTGGGCGCCCACCACGTCAGCACCGACACCTCACGCGTGCGCCGCTGGCTCGACGGCGAGCAGCCCCGCGAGCCCATCCCGCGCATCCTGTCCGAGCTGTTCTCCGAGCGCTTCGGCTGCGTGGTGCCCGTCGAGGACCTGGGACTGCGCTCCGCGCACCAGCCCGCCGCGGGCGGCGACGTCGACCTGCCGTGGGCGGGCCCGCAGACCGTCCAGTTGATCAACGAGTTCTCCCGCAGCGACCTGATGCTCGGCCGCCGCGGCTTCCTCGGCGCCTCGCTCGCGCTGTCCGCGGGCCCCGCGCTCATCGAGCCCATGCAGCGCTGGCTGGTGCCCACCGGCTCCGCCGCGGGCGGCCCGCAGGGCCCATCGGGGGCCGACGGACCGCTGCTCACCGCGCCCCGCGACACCGCGGGACGCCCCTCAAGGCTGTCGGAACAGGAGTTGCAGCTCCTGGAGTCCACCACCGTGATGTTCCGCGAGTGGGACAATCAGTGCGGTGGCGGCCTGCGCCGCAAAGCCGTCGTCGGCCAGCTCCACGAGGTCACCGACCTGCTCCAGGAACCGCAGCCCGAGGCCGTGGCCCGCAGGCTGTACCGGATCACCGCCGACCTCGCCGCGCTCGCCGGATGGATGAGCTACGACGTCGGACTCCAGCCCACCGCCCAGAAGTACCTGGTCCTCGCGCTGCACGCGGCCAAGGAAGCGGGCGACCGGCCGCTCGGCGCCTTCATCCTGTCCTCGATGAGCCGTCAGATGATCCACCTGGACCGGCCGGACGACGCCCTGGAGCTCATCCACCTCGCGCAGTACGGCAGTCGGGATTCGGCCACCGCCACCACCCAGGCGATGCTGCACTCGCTGGAGGCCCGCGCGTACGCCAACATGGGCCAGGTCAACAAGTGCCACCGCGCCGTCCGGATGGCCGAGGACACCTGGAGCGACTCCCGCCCGGCCGAGGACCCGTCCTGGATCAGCTTCTTCAACGAGGCCGAACTGAACGCGGAGAACGCGCACTCCTACCGCGACCTCGCCTACATCGCGGGCCGCAGCCCCACGTACGCCTCCCTCGCGCACCCCGTCATGGAGCGCGCCGTCGAGCTGTTCAGCGACGACCCGGTGCACCAACGCGCGTACGCGCTCAATCTGGTGGGCATGGCCACCGTGCACCTGCTCCAACAGAACCCCGAGCAGGCCGCGCACTTCACCGAGCACGCCATCACCGTCGCCAAGCGGGTCCGCTCCGAGCGCGTCAACACCCGTATCCGCAAGACCACCCAGTCCGCGGTACGCGACTACGGCGATGTCGCCGAGGTCGTCGCGCTCTCCGACCGGCTCTCGGCGGAACTCCCGGAAGTCGCCGCGTCCGCGTGAACGTCGCCGCGTCCGTACACGTCAACGCGCCCGCGTGAACGTCGAGGCGTCCGCTGAGGCTCGGCCCTCCGCGTAACGCGGCATTACTGTCACGCCTGTCCCGGCCGTCCCGTATACCGACGGGTATCCGACCGGCTTCCCCGACTCGTGGCCGGTCCGTATCCGCTTCGTATCCCATCCCACGTCACACGCGTATACAGCCTTCCGGTCACGTACGGCCGGTTCACCTTCACGTAACACGCGCGACTTCTTCGTCACGGCGCCGAAACACCGTGCGGCATCGTCGGAAACCCGCCTGAGCGAATCTCTTGGCGAAAACCGGCCCAACCCTTGCACCGCCCGCACGGGCCGTTCGGATGACGAGGAGACGCCGATGGCACCAGCCATCATCACGCTGGCCGCGGATGCGCCCAAGCTCGATACCGGAAGTACGGCGTTCATGCTGATCAGCGCCGCCCTAGTGATGGTGATGACCCCAGGTCTCGCCTTCTTCTACGGCGGCATGGTGCGCGTCAAGAGCGCCCTGAACATGTTGATGATGAGTTTTATCAGTCTGGGCATCATCACCATTCTCTGGACGCTGTACGGATTCAGTTTCGCCTTCGACAGCGGTAGCGGCTTCATGGGCGGCACCGACTGGCTGGGCATGCGCGGTATCGGTATCTCGGAGCTCTGGCCCGGATACGGCATCCCGGTCTATGTCTTCGCCGTCTTCCAGCTCATGTTCGCGATCATCACCCCGGCGCTGATCAGCGGCGCCCTCGCCGACCGCGTCAAGTTCACCGCCTGGGCGCTGTTCATCACCCTGTGGGCCACGGTCGTCTACTTCCCGGTCGCGCACTGGGTGTGGGCCTCCGACGGCTGGCTGTTCAAGAAGGGTGTCATCGACTTCGCCGGTGGTACCGCGGTGCACATCAACGCCGGCGCCGCGGCCCTCGGAGTCATCCTCGTGATCGGCAAGCGCAACGGGTTCAAGAAGGACCCGATGCGCCCGCACAGCCTCCCGCTGGTCATGCTCGGCTGCGGCCTGCTGTGGTTCGGCTGGTTCGGCTTCAACGCGGGCTCCTGGCTCGGCTCCGACGGCGTCGCCGCCGTGGCCTTCACCAACACCCAGGTCGCCACCGCCGCCGCGATGCTCGGCTGGCTGATCTACGAGCGGATCAGGCACGGCTCCTTCACCACCCTGGGCGCCGCGTCCGGCGCGGTCTCCGGTCTGGTCGCCATCACCCCGGCCTGCGGCTCGGTTTCCCCGCTCGGCGCCATCGCCGTCGGTCTGATCGCCGGTGTCGCCTGCGCCGCGGCCGTTGGCCTGAAGTACCGCTTCAACTACGACGACTCGCTCGACGTCGTCGGCGTTCACATGGTCGGCGGCATCGTCGGCTCCCTGCTCATCGGCTTCTTCGCCACCGGCGGCGTCGGCCAGACCGCCAAGGGCGTCTTCTACGGGGGCGGCTGGCACCAGCTCGGCCTCCAGTTCATCGGCGTCGGCGCGGTCCTCGGCTACTCCCTGGTGTGCGCCGCGATCCTCGCCAAGCTCATCGATGTCACCATGGGCTTCCGGGTCACCGACGACGAAGAGGTCACCGGCGTCGACCAGGTCCTGCACGCCGAGACCGCGTACGACTTCGCGGGTGTCGGCGGCCGGTCCTCCGTCCCCGTGCCCGGTGCGAACAGCGAGGCGGACGCCTCCAACAAGAAGGTGGACGCGTGAAGCTCATCACCGCCGTCGTGAAGCCCCACCGGCTCGACGAGATCAAGGAAGCACTCCAGGCGTTCGGCGTCCACGGCCTCACGGTCACCGAGGCCAGCGGCTACGGTCGGCAGCGTGGACACACCGAGGTCTACCGGGGCGCGGAGTACACCGTCGACCTGGTGCCGAAGATCCGCATAGAGGTACTGGCGGAGGACGCGGACGCCGAACAGCTCATCGAAGTGATCGTGAAAGCGGCCAGAACCGGCAAGATCGGTGACGGCAAGGTGTGGAGTCTGCCGGTCGACACGGCCGTCAGGGTCCGCACCGGCGAGCGCGGCCCCGACGCGCTTTAGTGCCGTGACCGGCGGTGTTCGCCGGGAGGGGCATCAGGACCACACCATTGGCCCCCAGCGTGGAGAACGAGTGACCGACAGCGTCGAAGCGCAGGACAGCAGTTACGCGGCGGCCCGGCTGCGTCTCCTCAACGAGGAGGCGCGGTCCGGGCCGCCGCGCCGTGCGGCCCTGGCCGCCCTCACCGACCAGTGGCTCGCGCAGCTCGCCACCGAGGCCGCGGCGGCCACCGGCACCACGGGCTTCGCCCTGCTGGCCGTCGGCGGCTACGGGCGCGGCGAGCTGTCACCGCGCAGCGACCTCGACCTGGTGCTGCTGCACGACTCGCAGAAGACCGTCGCGGCCCTCGCCGACCGCATCTGGTACCCGGTCTGGGACCTCGGCCTGGCCCTGGACCACTCGGTACGCACCCCGGCGGAGGCCCGGCAGACCGCGGGGGAGGACCTCAAGGTCCAGCTCGGCCTGCTCGACGCCCGGCACATCGCGGGCGACTCCGCGCTCACCGCGGCCCTGCGCAGCAGCGTCCTGGCCGACTGGCGCAATCAGGCACCCAAGCGGCTGCCCGCGCTGCACGAGATGTGCCAGGAGCGCGCCGAACGCCAGGGCGAGCTGTCCTACCTGCTGGAACCCGACCTCAAGGAGGCCCGCGGCGGCCTGCGCGACGCCACCGCCCTGCGGGCCGTCGCCGCCTCCTGGCTCGCCGACGCGCCCCGCGAGGGCCTCGAAGAGGCCCGCACCACCCTGCTGGACGCCCGCGACGCCCTGCACCTGGCCACCGGCCGCGCCACCGACCGGCTCGCCCTCCAGGAGCAGGACCAGGTCGCCGACGCGCTCGGCCTGCTCGACGCCGACGCGCTGCTGCGCCAGGTCTACGAGGCCGCCCGGCGGATCGCGTACGCCTCCGACGTCACCTGGCGCGAGGTCGGCCGCGTCCTGCGCTCACGCCAGCAGCGCCCCCGCCGCCGCGGACTGCTCGGCCGCGGCCGTACGACCCCCGCCGCCGTCCACACCCCCGAGCGCGTACCGCTGGCCGACGGCGTCGTGGAGCAGGAGGGCGAGGCCGTGCTGGCGCTGGCCGCCAGACCCGACCGCGACCCCGTCCTGGCGCTGCGCGCCGCGGCGGCCGCGGCCCAGGCCGGGCTGCCGCTGTCGCTGCACGCCGTCCGCAGGCTCGCCGCGTCGGCCAAGCCGCTGCCCGTGCCGTGGCCGGGGGAGGCCCGCGAACAGCTCGTGACGCTGCTGGGCGCCGGTGAGTCCACCGTCCAGGTCTGGGAGGCGCTGGAGGCCGAAGGGCTGATCACCCGGCTCCTGCCCGACTGGGAGCGGGTCCGCTGCCGCCCGCAGCGCAACGCCGTGCACCGCTTCACCGTCGACCGGCACCTGGTGGAGACTGCCGTGCAGGCCGCCGAGCTGACCCGCCGCGTCGGCCGCCCCGACCTGCTGCTGACCGCCGCGCTGCTGCACGACATCGGCAAGGGCTGGCCCGGCGACCACAGCGAGGCGGGCGAGGTCATCGCCCGCGACGTCGCCACCCGGATCGGCTTCCACGAGGCCGACGTCGACACCCTCGCCCTGCTGGTCCGCCACCACCTGCTGCTCATCGACACCGCGACCCGCCGCGACCTCGACGACCCCGAGACCATCCGGTCGGTCGCCGAGACCGTACGGGACACCTCCACGCTGGAACTGCTCGCCGCCCTCACCGAGGCCGACGCGCTGGCCACCGGGCCCGCCGCCTGGAGCACCTGGCGGGCCTCGCTCCTGGCCGACCTGGTCGACCGGGTCGCCGGGGCGCTCGACAGCGGAGCGCTGCCGCAGGTCGCCGACCGCGAGCCCACCGCCGAGGAGGAACGCCTGGTCATCGAGGCCGCCCGCACCGGCGGCCCGGTGCTGGCGCTGCACGCCCACACCGAGCCCGAGGCCGAGGGCGACGCCCAGGACGAGGCGCTGGGCGTGGAACTCGTCCTCGCCGTCCCCGACCGGCCCGGCCTGGTCGCCCAGGCCGCGGGCGTCCTCGCCCTGCACCGGCTCACCGTCAGGGCCGCCGACCTGCGCGCCGTCGACCCCCTCGGCGAGGGCCCGATCGCGCTGCTGACCTGGCGGGTCTCCGCCGAGTACGGCGCGCTGCCCGAGGCCGCCAGGCTCCGCGCCGACCTCGCCCGCGCCGTCGAGGGCACCCTGGACATCGAGGCCAGGCTCGCCGAGCGGGAGGCCGCCTATCCGCGGCGGCGCGGCATCACCCCGCCGCCGCCCCGCGTCAGCGTCGCCCCCGGCGGCACCTCGCAGACCGCCACGGTCCTCGAAGTCCGCGCCCACGACGCCCCCGGCCTGCTGCACCGCATCGGCCTGGCCCTGACCGCCACCGCCGTCACCGTCCGCTCCGCGCGCATCTCCACCCTGGGCGCCAACGCGGTCGACGCCTTCTACGTCGTCGGCAAGGACGGCGAGCCGCTGCCGCCCTCCCGCGCGGCCGAGGTGGCCCGCCAGGTCGAGAAGGCGCTGCGGTGAGGGGGCGGTCGCGGCGGCGGCGATGAATCGCGGTCGCGGCGGCGACAATGAATCCGGGGCGAACCGAACGGGGGTCGGCCAAGTACCCTTGAGGACGACCACCGCCCACCCCCGACGCGAGGATCCACGACCGACGTGTTCGATACCCTCTCCGACCGCCTTGCAGCAACCTTCAAAAACCTCCGGGGCAAAGGCCGTCTGTCCGAGGCGGATATCGATGCCACCGCGCGCGAGATCCGGATCGCGCTGCTCGAAGCCGACGTCGCCCTCCCCGCGGTGCGCTCCTTCATCGCGAACGTCAAGGAGCGCGCCCTGGGCGCGGAGGTCTCCAAGGCGCTCAATCCCGCGCAGCAGATCGTCAAGATCGTCAACGAGGAACTGGTCGGCATCCTCGGCGGCGAGACCCGCCGCCTGAGGTTCGCCAAGCAGCCGCCGACCGTGATCATGCTCGCGGGCCTCCAGGGCGCCGGTAAGACGACGCTCGCAGGAAAGCTCGGCAAGTGGCTCCAGGGCCAGGGACACACCCCGCTGCTGGTCGCCTGCGACCTCCAGCGCCCCAACGCCGTCAACCAGCTCAGCGTCGTCGCCGAGCGCGCGGGCGTCGCCGTCTACGCGCCCGAGCCGGGCAACGGGGTGGGCGACCCCGTCAAGGTCGCCGGGGACTCCATCGAGTTCGCGAAGACCCAGCAGTACGACATCGTCGTGATCGACACCGCGGGCCGCCTCGGTGTCGACGAGGAGCTGATGCGGCAGGCCGCGGACATCCGCGACGCCGTACGCCCCGACGAGATCCTCTTCGTCGTCGACGCGATGATCGGCCAGGACGCGGTCAACACCGCGGAGGCGTTCCGCGACGGCGTCGGCTTCGACGGCGTGGTGCTGTCCAAGCTGGACGGCGACGCCCGAGGCGGCGCCGCGCTGTCGATCGCGCACGTTACCGGCAAGCAGATCATGTTCGCGTCGAACGGCGAGAAGCTGGACGACTTCGACGCGTTCCACCCGGACCGGATGGCCTCCCGGATCCTGGGCATGGGCGACATGCTGTCGCTGATTGAGAAGGCCGAGCAGACCTTCAGCCAGGCCGAGGCCGAGAAGATGGCCGCCAAGCTGCAGAGCAGCAAGGGCGGCAAGGACTTCACGCTCGACGACTTCCTGGCCCAGATGGAGCAGGTCCGCAAGATGGGCTCCATCTCCAAGCTGCTCGGCATGCTGCCGGGCATGGGCCAGATCAAGGACCAGATCAACAATCTGGACGAGAAGGACGTCGACCGCACCGCCGCGATCATCAAGTCGATGACGCCCGGCGAGCGGCAGGACCCGCACATCATCAACGGCTCGCGCCGCGCCCGTATCGCCAAGGGCTCCGGCGTCGAGGTCAGCGCGGTCAAGGGCCTGGTGGAGCGGTTCTTCGAGGCGCGCAAGATGATGTCGCGGATGGCCCAGGGCGGCGGCATGCCCGGAATGCCGGGGATGCCGGGCATGGGCGGCGGTCCGGGCCGGCAGAAGAAGCAGCAGAAGCAGGCCAAGGGCAAGCGGCAGTCGGGCAACCCGATGAAGCGCAAGGCGGAGGCCGCGGCCGCCGCCGCCCGCCGCGAGCAGCAGGGCCAGGGGCAGGAGGGCGACAGCCCGTTCGGTCTGCCCCCGGGCGGCGAGAACTTCGAACTGCCCGACGAGTTCAAGAAGTTCATGGGCTGAGCCCGGCGACGGGACCCGGCGGCGTGCGCATCCCGGAGGCGCGCACGCCGTACGGGAGGCGATGATGGGCGCATGCGCGTTTCCATTCGAGAGCCCAGGCCCGCAGACGCCGAAGCCCACCGCGCGGCGGTGCTGCGCTCGGCGGAACACCTCAGACCGTGGAATCCGGTGGACCCGGACGGCTTCCACGAGCTGCTGCGGCAGCAGGGCGGCGAGCTGCGGACCTTCCTCATCTTCAACGACGAGGACGGCGGCCTGGTCGGCAAGTGCAATGTCGCCAACATCGTGCGGGCCCGCTTCCGCAACGCCGCGCTGGGCTACGACAGTTACCTGCCGTACAACGGCACCGGCCGGATGAGCGAGGGGCTGCGGCTGGTGGTGGACCGCTGCTTCACCAGCTATCCGAACGGGCTCGGGCTGCACCGCCTGGAGATCAACGTCCAGCCGGACAACAGCCGTTCGGTCGCGATGGCCAAGCGGCTCGGTTTCCGCCACGAGGGCTTCTCGCCGCGCATGCTCTTCATCAACGACGCGTGGCGCGACCACGAGCGGTTCGCGCTCACCGCCGAGGAGTGGCCGGGCCTGCCGTCCGACTGACGACCGGCCGCCGTACGCGTACCCGTATCCGTATCCGCGGGGGTGCGGTCGCTGGGCCCGGCGCTCAGGCCAGCAGCCCGCGCAGCCCTCCGGCCCGTGCCAGCGCCTCCAGTTCGTCCAGCGCGCGGACGGCCCGCCCCGCGGCCTCGGGGTCGGTGCCCGGCAGGCCGCTCGCCGCGAACTCGTCCTCGTCCAGGCGCAGTACGGCCGTGCCGTCGGCGGACACCCACAGGTCGAGGTCCAGATCCTCGACGGTGAGGCCGTCGGCGGCCACGAGCGCGGGCCTGGCGATGTCGCAGTACCAGCCCTTGAGGCAGCCGCGCCCGTCGCGCACCTCCTTCACGGCGTACCAGCGGTCGCGCCAGTAGGTCTCGGTGAACACGTCGCCGGGCTCGAAGCGGACGAAGCCGAAGTCCCTGGCCGCGGGCGCCGCCCAGTCGGCGCGTACGGTCACGCGTACGCCGTCGTCGTGCAGCACGGTCGCGGGATAGCGGCGCTTCTCGCGGCCGGCCTTCGTCAGACGGACCGTGGTCGGGGCGGCGGCCGGGAGCGGCGGGGGAGTGTCGGGCATGCCGCCGACCCTGTCCGACGCGCGGCGGGGCGGGCCACCGAATTTCCGCGGACCGCCTGGTTCTGCGCGAGCCACCGGATGCCCGCGGACCACCGGATTCCTACGGCCCCGCGAGGTTTCGGCGGGTGGGCCGGCCGGACCGCGTGCGCCGCTTCGTATACGACGCCGGCGCGGGTTCGGACGCGGACCCGTTATCGGAGCGGGGCAAGATTTTACCTACGCCCGCCTACGCCCGCCTACGCGCGGCCTGCCCGCCGGGCCGGTCTCCGCCGGGATCACCCGCGTCCGGCGTGCGGACGATCAGATACCGGAAGACGTTCTCCATCCGCACCGAGCCGTCCGGCCGCCGGTACGGGTGCAGCGCCTCGGCGATCTCCTTGTCGACCTGCTGCCGGTCGGTGGCCTCGACCGCCGCGTCGAAGAGCCCGGTGGAGAGCAGACCGCGCACCGCGCTCGGCAGATCCGGGTAGCCGAAGGGGCAGGACACCCGCCCCGAGCCGTCAGGGCGCAGCCCCGCGGCGAGCGCCAGATTCTCCAGGTCGTCCCGGCCGCTGAGCCGTACCTCCCGGGCGGCGGGCCCGCGCGGCTCCGCCAGCCGCGTCGCCACCCGCAGGACCCGCGAGGTCGCGCACCGCTCGGGCGGACCCCAGCCCGCCAGGACGATCGCGGTGTCGGGGTCCGCCGTGGCCGCGGCGGCGCACAGCGACGGCAGCAACTCGGCCGCCGGAGCCGCCGGGTCGAAGGCCGTGACCAGGTCGAAGCCGCCGGTGAGCCGGTGCGGAACACCCGCCGTCAGCCGCGTCCTGCCCCGGGCGCGCGCCGGTCCGCCCCAGGGATGCGCGGGAAGCAGCCGCTCGCGGGCCAGCGCCAGCCGCTGCTCGTCCGTCTCGAAGCCGGTGACGGCCGCGCCCCGGTCCGCCGCCAGCAGCAGCGCGAGCCCCGCGCCGCAGCCGAGGCCCAGTAACCGGGTGTCCGCGCCGACCTCCAGCCGGTCGTACACGCTCTCGTACAGCGGGACGAGCATCCTTTCCTGGATCTCCGCCCAGTCCCGCGCCCTGCTCTCCGCGTCGGACCTGGTTCCGCGATAGAGCGTAGAAGCCATCGACCGCCCCAATCAGATGTGCGCCGTCGTTTTGCCCCCGTGGTGCCGTACCTGCCGCTTGCGTCCCCGAAAGCCAGACAACTGCTGAATCCCGACGCCGTCCAGGGTCCGGAGTGCCCATTTTTGGAACTACCCGCCCAGGCGCCGCACCGGTCCCGGGGCCGACCGGACCGATTCACGCTCGGGGCGGGCGGGGCCGTAACATCTGCGTCATGGCAAAGGCTCCCGTTCTCACCCCCCAGGCGGACGATTTCCCGCGCTGGTACCAGGACCTGATCAGCAAGGCCGAGTTGGCCGACAACGGCCCGGTGCGCGGCACCATGGTCATCCGGCCTTACGGCTACGGCCTGTGGGAGCGGATGCAGCAGGACATGGACGCGCGGATCAAGGAAGCGGGCGCGCAGAACGCGTACTTCCCGCTCTTCATCCCGCAGTCGTACCTGACGCGCGAGGCCGAGCACGTCGAGGGCTTCGCGCCCGAGCTCGCGGTCGTCACGCACGCCGGCGGCAAGGAGCTGGAAGAGCCGATCGTCGTCCGGCCCACGTCCGAGACGATCATCAACGAGTACTTCTCCAAGTGGGTGCAGAGCTACCGCGACCTGCCGCTGCTGATCAACCAGTGGGCGAACGTGGTCCGTTGGGAGCTGCGCCCGCGGCTGTTCCTGCGCACCACCGAATTCCTCTGGCAGGAGGGCCACACCGCCCACGCCACGTACGAGGACGCGCGCGCCTACGCCGCCCGGATCCAGAAGGACGTCTACGCGGACTTCATGGAGAACGTGCTGGCGATGGACGTCGTCCTCGGCCGCAAGACCGCCAAGGAGCGGTTCGCGGGCGCGATCAACACCCTCACCCTGGAAGGGATGATGGGTGACGGCAAGGCGCTCCAGCTCGGCACCAGCCACGAACTGGGACAGAACTTCGCCAAGGCGTTCCACACGCAGTACCTGTCGAAGGACGGCACGCAGGAGCACGTCTGGCAGACGTCCTGGGGCAGCACGACGCGGATGATCGGCGCCCTGGTGATGACGCACGGCGACGACAACGGGCTGCGCGTGCCGCCGAGGCTCGCGCAGACCCAGGTCGTGGTGCTGGCGATCAAGGGCGACGAGGCGGTCGTCGCCAAGGTGCGCGAGATCGGCGAGACGCTGCGCGCGGCCGGGCTGCGCGTGCACGTGGACGACCGCACCGACACCCCCTTCGGCCGCCGCGCGGTCGACTGGGAGCTGAAGGGCGTGCCCGTCCGCGTCGAGATCGGGCCGCGCGACCTGGAGGCGGGCACCGCGATGCTGGCCCGCCGGATTCCCGGCGGCAAGGAGCCGGTCGCGATCGACACCCTGGCCGACCTGCTGCCCAAGGTGCTCGAAGAGGACCAGGCGACGCTGCTGCGCGAGTCCCGCGAGCGCCGGACGTCCCGCACCGTGGACGTCACGACGATCGAGGAGGCCGCCGAGGCCGCCGCCACCGGCTGGGCCCGCATCCCCTGGGCCGACCTCGGTCCCGAGGGCGAGGCCAAGCTGGCTGAGCAGGGCGTTTCCGTACGCTGCCTGGTAGCGCCCGACGGTTCGGTGCCGGACGCCGACGACACTCCGGGCACGCTGGCGATCGTCGCGCGCGCCTACTGAGGCCGCTCGCGTCCGCTGACCGAAAAGCGGCGTGCGTTATATGTGAATCGTCCGTCGATGGGGCGGGTGCGCGGGTTCTCCACAGACCTGCACACCCGCCCTTCGTCATGCGCATCATCCGGAACTGACCGATCAGTGCAAATTATTTACGGTAGCCCGGTATCGGAACACCGGGAGCGCCCGGCTCGTTGTCACGGCGTGAGCACGACACCACCTGTTCTCGCCGCCGAGCTGGCAGTCGCCTGGGCCGATATTCAACGGCACCATCCCGAGCTGCCCGACCTGGCCGCGCCCGAGTCCCTGATCGGAGAGTCGTCGTCCGCCTGCGGCAACGAGCTCTCCTTCGAAAGGCTGCTGCACGAGGCCGTGCACGGGATCGCCGCTGCCCGCGGAATCCGTGACACCTCGCGTGCCGGCCGCTACCACAACCGCCGATTCCTGGCCATCGCCGACGAAATGGGCCTCGATCACGCGGAGGAGCCGCACCCGAGCAGCGGCTTCTCCCTCGTGGTGATGCGCCCGGACACCCGGAAGCGTTACCGGGTCACCATCGACCGGCTGCAGCGCGCCCTCAAGGCGCACACCGTGGCCACCACCGCCGACACCGCACGCTCCTTCCGCGGGCCGGCCGCCAGGCACGGCTCGTCGGGCGGCGGGGTACGGGTCAAGGCCGTGTGCGACTGCGGGCGCAATGTCCGGGTCGTCCCGTCGGTGCTGGCCCAGGCGCCCATCATGTGCGGGGCCTGCGGGCAGCCGTTCCGGATCCCGGAGGTCGTCGGGGTCGGCTGAGTGTGGCAGAATGTCCAGTCGAGAACTCGACAGCCGTGCAGGAACCCTCTCTCCTTCGGCTGACGCGTCCACCGGGCGCGACGACTCCCACAACCCCACGTGGAAGTTCCCCGTGCCCAAACACGTCAATTCCAGGAGAACCCACTCCCGTGGCAGTCAAGATCAAGCTGAAGCGTCTGGGCAAGATCCGTTCGCCTCACTACCGCATCGTCGTCGCCGACTCCCGTACCCGCCGTGACGGCCGGGCCATCGAGGAGATCGGCCTGTACCACCCGGTGCAGAACCCCTCGCGCATCGAGGTCGACTCGGACCGCGCGCAGTACTGGCTCTCCGTCGGCGCCCAGCCGACCGAGCCCGTGCTCGCCATCCTGAAGCTCACCGGCGACTGGCAGAAGTACAAGGGCCTCGACGCCCCGGCACCGCTGCTCGTCGCCGAGCCGAAGGCCGACAAGCGCGCCCTCTTCGAGGCCGCCGCCAAGGACAGCGCGGACGAGCCCAAGGGTGAGGCGATCACCCCGAAGGCGAAGAAGTCCGAGAAGTCCGAGAAGAAGGCCGATGACATCGCCGAGGCTCCGGCCGCGGCCGAGTCGACCGAGGCCTGAGCATGCTCGAGGAGGCCCTTGAGCACCTCGTGAAGGGCATCGTCGACAATCCTGACGATGTGCACGTGGGTATGCGCACCCTGCGTCGCGGCAGCGTGCTCGAGGTCCGGGTGCACCCCGACGACCTCGGCAAGGTGATCGGCCGCAACGGCCGTACCGCCCGCGCGCTGCGTACCGTCGTGGGCGCCCTCGGCGGCCGTGGTGTCCGTGTCGACCTCGTCGACGTGGACCAGGTTCGCTGAGCGGGCCGACACAGAGAACACCGGCGCGGGCCGGGGGTGGCAGTCGCCGCTCCCGGCCCGCGCCGCGTTCGTACCCTTTTCATCCCTGTTCCGGAGTCGGAGAGTGAGCCGTACATGCAGTTGGTAGTCGGCAGGATCGGCCGCGCCCACGGCATCAAGGGCGAGGTCAGCGTCGAGGTGCGGACCGACGAGCCGGAGTTGCGGCTCGCGCCCGGGGCCGTCCTCGCTACCGACCCGGCCGCCACGGGCCCGCTGACCATCGCCACCGGACGCGTGCACAGCGGCCGGTTGATGCTGCGCTTCGAGGGCGTCGCCGACCGCACCGCCGCCGAAGCGCTGCGCAATACGCTGCTGATCGCCGAGGTCGACCCGGAGCAGACGCCGGAGGACCCCGAGGAGTTCTACGACCATCAGCTCATCGACCTCGACGTCGTGACGGTCGACGGGCGCGAGGTCGGCCGGATCGCCGAGATCAGCCATCTCCCGTACCAGGACCTGCTGATCGTCCGGCGGCCTGACGGCACCGAGGTGCTCATCCCGTTCGTCGGCGAGATCGTGCCGGAGATCGACCTGGAGGAGCAGCGCGCGGTGATCGACCCGCCGCCGGGGCTGCTGGACGAGGCCGACGCGGAAGTGGCGACGTCCGGCGACGCCACGGATGACGGTGCCACTGATGCCGACGCCACGGATGACGGCGCCACGTCCGGCGACGACGCGGACGGCGTGTGACATGCGGATCGACGTCGTCACGATCTTCCCCGAGTACCTGGAGCCGCTGAACGTCTCGCTGGTCGGCAAGGCACGGGCGAGCGGGCGGCTCGACGTGCGGGTGCACGACCTGCGCGGGTGGGCGTACGACCGGCACAACACGGTGGACGACACCCCGTACGGCGGCGGACCCGGCATGGTCATGAAGACCGGCCCCTGGGGCGAGGCGCTCGACCAGACCCTCGCCGACGGCTACGAGGCGGGCGCCCGCCGCCCCGCGCTCGTCGTCCCCACCCCCAGCGGCCGGCCCTTCAGCCAGGCGCTCGCCGTCGAACTCTCCGCCAGCCCCTGGCTGATCTTCACACCCGCCCGCTACGAGGGCATCGACACCCGCGTCACCGACGAGTACGCGACCCGGCTGCCGGTCCACGAGGTCTCCATCGGCGACTACGTGCTGGCCGGCGGCGAGGCGGCGGTCCTGGTGATCACCGAGGCGGTGGCCCGGCTGCTGCCCGGCGTCCTCGGCAACGCCGAGTCGCACCGCGACGACTCCTTCGCGCCGGGACCGATGGCCAATCTGCTGGAGGGCCCGGTCTACACCAAGCCGCCGCAGTGGCGCGGGCGCGGCATCCCCGACGTGCTGCTCAGCGGCCACCACGGCAAGGTCGCGCGCTGGCGGCGGGACGAGGCGCTGCGCCGTACCGTCGCCAACCGGCCCGACCTGGTGGAGCGTTGCGACCCCGCGGCCTTCGACAAGAAGGACCGCGAGATGCTCTCCATCCTCGGCTGGGGCCCCGGCCCCGACGGCCGATTTGGGCCCAGCCCGGAGGCCGTGGAAGAATGAGCCGCTGCTGTCCGTCCGGCGCGCGCCCCTGCCACAGGGGGAACGACGTCCGTCCGACGCGGCGGCACCCCATTTTTTGGCAAATCCGCATCGCGACATTCCGTCGATGACCTGTGGCATCGGCGAGGAAGCAGAATCTCATGCCCAACCTGATCGACAGCGTCAACAGCGCCTCGCTGCGCACCGACGTCCCGGCCTTCCGCCCCGGCGACACCGTCAACGTCCACGTGCGCGTCATCGAGGGCAACCGCTCCCGTGTGCAGCAGTTCAAGGGTGTTGTCATCCGCCGCCAGGGCGCGGGCATCAGCGAGACCTTCACGGTCCGCAAGGTCAGCTTCTCCGTCGGCGTCGAGCGCACGTTCCCCGTGCACACCCCGATCGTCGAGAAGATCGAGGTCGTCACCCGCGGTGACGTCCGTCGCGCGAAGCTGTACTACCTCCGTGAGCTGCGCGGCAAGGCCGCGAAGATCAAGGAGAAGCGCGACAACTGATCCATGGGAAGGCCGGATAAGCTCTGGCCTCGATGGACAGCGAAGCGACACTTCCGGAACGCGACCGTTCCTCTCCCGCCGACGAGGCGGATACGGAGGAGCGGTCGCGTTTCGTCGTGTCAGGACGCGATGCGGCGGGTCCCGGATCCCGGTCCCCGATGCGGGTCCTCGTGCGCGAGGCCGTGCCGCGCTGGTGGGCGGAGTGGCGGCGTACGGTGCTGCTCGCGGTCGGCTGCGTCGTCGCGCTGCTGCTGGTGAGCACGTATGTCGTGCAGCCCTTCCAAGTGCCCAGCGGCTCCATGGAGAACACGCTGCGGGTCGGCGACCGGGTGCTGGTCAACAAGCTGGCGTACCGTTTCGGCGGCCATCCGCGGCGCGGGGACGTGATCGTCTTCGACGGCGACGGATCGTTCACTCAGCAGGGTGGGACGGACTACGTGAAGCGCGTCATCGGCATCGGCGGCGACCGCGTCACCTGCTGCGACAAGCAGGGCAGGCTGCTGGTCAACGGCCGCCCGCTGGACGAGGGCTACCTCTTCCCCGGCGACGCGCCCTCGCGGGTACCTTTCGACATCGTGGTGCCGGACGGAAGGCTGTGGGTGATGGGCGACCACCGCGACGACTCCCGCGACTCACGGGACCACCTCGGGGAACCGGGCGGCGGCACCGTACCGCTCGGCAAGGTCATCGGCCGCGCCGAGTGGATCGGCTGGCCGTTCGGCCACTGGACCCGGCTCAACCGCCCCGCGACCTTCGCCGCCGTCCCCGCACCCGCCGCGGGTCACCATGGGTAACCGCGGGCGGCCCCGCTACGGCCACCACCGCGCCGCCCCGGTGACGGGCGCGGCGGGCTCCGGCGCGGGCGGCGCCCCGGGAAGCGGCACGGGCGACGGCGCGTACGGCGGACCGCCCGGCGGCGGCAGCACCCGTATCGAGCGCCGCAAACTGGCCCGCAAGGTCAAGCGCAAGCGCCGCCGCTCGCTCGCCAGGGAGGTGCCGCTGCTGGTCATGGTGGCCCTGCTGATCGCGCTGGTGCTCAAGACGTTCCTGCTCCAGGCGTTCGTCATCCCGTCCGGGTCGATGGAGCAGACCATCAAGATCGGCGACCGGGTGCTGGTCGACAAGCTCACCCCGTGGTTCGGCGCCGAGCCGCACCGCGGTGACGTCGTGGTCTTCAAGGACCCCGGCGGCTGGCTGCCGCCCGAGGAGCAGAAGAAGCCCGACCCCGTGGTGATCAAGCAGGTGAAGCAGTTCTTCACCTACATCGGCCTGCTGCCGTCCGCCGACGAGCAGGACCTGATCAAGCGGGTCATCGGCGTCGGCGGCGACACCGTGAAGTGCTGCGATGCCGACGGGCGCATCACCGTCAACGGCGTGCCCCTCAGTGAGCCGTATCTTTACGCCGGTAATCCACCCTCAATGATGAAATTCACCGTGCACGTACCGCAGGGCAGGCTCTGGGTGATGGGCGACCACCGGTCGGATTCGGCCGACTCGCGGTACCACACGGACAAGCCCGGAGGCGGCACGATTCCGCTGAATCTGGTGGTGGGAAGGGCCTTTGTCATCGCCTGGCCGTTCGGTCACTGGGAGCGACTGAAGGAACCCGGCACGTTCGCGTCCGTCCCCGACGCGCAGGTGGCGGCGACCGCGGCCACAGCCGGGACGGCTAGGGTGGCCCAGGCCAACAACGGCCAAGGATCGAGCCAGACACCGACTCCTGCGGAACTCCCGCTCGTTATGGGAGTGGCGGGCCTGCGCCGGAAACGGGGCAGGCGGCGGACTGGAGTGAGGAGTGGATGTGGGGGACCTGGTGGTCGGCGCACGGTCTGGATCCGGCGAGCCCGAAAAAGGGGATGTCACGGTGCCGTCTGTCGACAAGTCGGAGGCCGATGGCCGAGTCCCCGAGCCCGCGGACAGTACGGAGTACGGCGGCGGGCAGTACCCGGGCGGCGGGTCGTACCCCGGCAGCCACGCCGATGCGGGTCAGGTTCCCGGCCAGGCTCCGGAGGCCCCCGCGGGGCCGGCGGACGGCACGGACCCGCGGGACCCCGCGGCGGGCGGTCCCGCTGACCGCCCCCAGGGCCCCGGCGGCCCCGGGGACCCCGGCTCGGGTGACGAGCCGCCGTCCCACTCCTCGGGCGGCTCCGCGAGCAAGAACCGGTCGTTCTGGAAGGAACTGCCGCTCCTGATCGGCATCGCGCTGGTCCTGGCGCTGCTGATCAAGACCTTCCTGGTGCAGGCGTTCTCCATCCCGTCCGACTCCATGCAGCACACTCTGGAGCGCGGCGACCGCGTCCTGGTCGACAAGCTCACCCCCTGGTTCGGCTCCAAGCCGAGCCGCGGCGAGGTCGTCGTCTTCCACGACCCGGGCGGCTGGCTCGGCGAGAATCCGCCCGCCAGCGGCAACGCGGTGACCAGGGGCGTGCAAAAGGGCCTGAGCTTCATCGGCCTGATGCCGTCCGCCGAGGAGAAGGACCTGATCAAGCGGGTCATCGGCGTCGGCGGTGACACGGTCGAGTGCAACGGCACGGGACCGGTGAAGGTCAACGGCAAGGCGCTGGACGAGCCGTACGTCTTCGCGGGCAACACCCCCTGCACCCCCGACCGGCCGTTCAAGGTCACCGTGCCCAAGGGCCGGATCTGGGTCATGGGCGACCACCGCCAGGACTCCCTCGACTCCCGCTACCACATGACGCTGCCCGGCGGCGGCACCGTGTCCGACAACGAGGTCGTCGGCCGCGCCGTGACGGTGGCCTGGCCGGTCAACCGCTGGGACTGGCTCTCCATCCCCAGCACCTTCAGCCAGCCGGGCATCAACGCGGCGGGCACCGCGGGCCCGGCCGCGGTGGGCCTCCTCGGTGCCGCGCCGCTGGTGCTGATGCGCCGCCGCAAGCTGCTGCGCGCACAGCCGCCGGTCACTGCGGAGACGGAAGAGGACTGACGGACGTACCCGGCCCGCGGCGGCGGGCGCCCGATCGAGCACCGACGGGCGTCCGGGCCTACGGTCCGGGGCGTACCGCCGGGTAGGGTTCCGGTCCATGAGCAGCAGCAGTGCGATACGCAAGGGTGAGGGCCGGTTCGGACGTACGGTGTCCGGGCTGGCCATCGCTCTTGGCTGTGCCCTGTTCCTCGGCGGCTTCGCCTGGGGAGCGGTCGAGTACCGGCCGTACACAGTGCCCACCAATTCCATGCAGCCGACCGTGCAGCCGGGCGACCGGGTGCTGGCCCAGAAGGTCTCCGGCTCCGATGTGCGCCGCGGCGACGTGGTGGTCTTCCAGGACAAGCTCTGGGGCGACCTGCCCGAGGTCAAGCGGGTCGTCGGCGTCGGCGGCGACGTCGTCAAGTGCTGCGACACCCAGAGCCGCCTCACGGTGAACGGCACGGCGGTCGACGAAGAGGGCTATCTCGACGGCTCCGACGCCTCCGCCGCACCCGGTGGCTCCGGCCTTCCCGGCGTTCCCGCCTCCGTGACGAAGTTCAGCACCACGGTGCCGCGCGGCTCGCTCTTCCTGCTCGGTGACAACCGCGCGGTCTCCCAGGACTCCCGTATCCGCCTCAGCGACGCCCAGCACGGCGCGGTCCCCGTGAGCGCCGTGAAGGGCCGCGTGGACGGCACGGTGTGGCCCATGGGGCGGATGGGGACGCTGTCGCCCACGACCGCCTTCAAGGCCGTGCCGGGCGGCGGTACGTCCGCCGAGGGGCCGCTGCGCTGGATCGTCGTCATGGTGGTCGTGGGCGCCGTGCTGATTCTCGGCGGCGCGGCGTACGGACCGGTGGCCGGGCTGCTGAGGCGGCGCAGGTGACCGTGGTGCGTCGGCGCGTCGCCCGTGTGGTGCTGCTCGACCCGGCGGACCGGATCCTGCTGCTGAACGGCGTCGATCCGGCCGATCCGGCGGTGGGCTCGTGGTTCACGCCGGGCGGCGGGGTCGAGGGCGGTGAGAGCCTGGAGGAGACGGCGCTGCGCGAGCTCGCCGAGGAGACCGGCATCACCGATGTACGGCTCGGCCCGGTGCTGTGGGAGCGGACCAGCTCCTTCAGCTTCGACGGGCGGCGCTGGGAGCAGGACGAGTGGTACCACCTGGGCCGTACCGACACCGTCGACGTCGACACCAGCGGCCAGACGGACCTGGAACGCAGAAGTGTCTCGTCGTTGCGCTGGTGGACCTGCGAGGAACTTTTGCGCACTCGTGAGACGGTGTACCCCATCAGACTCGCTGAGCTGCTGCGTACGCTGCTCGGCGAAGGCCCCCCGCAATCCCCGATCCCCCTGGGGACGGAGCGCGACTGACGCACAATGGGGGGCACGTACGGCTGAAGGGGAACATGCCATGAGCGCCGAGGACCTCGAAAAGTACGAGACCGAGATGGAGCTGAAGCTCTACCGGGAGTACCGCGATGTCGTTGGCCTGTTCAAGTACGTGATCGAGACCGAGCGGCGCTTCTACCTCACCAACGACTACGAGATGCAGGTGCACTCGGTCCAGGGTGAGGTCTTCTTCGAGGTCTCGATGGCCGACGCCTGGGTCTGGGACATGTACAGGCCCGCCCGCTTCGTCAAGCAGGTCCGTGTCCTCACGTTCAAGGACGTGAACATTGAGGAGCTGAACAAGGCGGATCTGGATCTGCCGTCGGACGAGTCGGGCTTCAATAGTTGAAGCTGAGGCCCTTTTGAGAGGGCCTTCGGGGGTGCCGGTGCGCTCTTGGTGGGGCGCGGGCCGGGTGCTGGCGCGGGCCCAGGCGCGGGGCGCGGTGCGGGGTCGCGGCGCGGGCCCCGGTGCATGGGCGCGGCGCGGGCCACGGTGCGGGGTCGCGGGGAGTTATCCACAGGCTGGGACCAAGATCATCTTCGGCGGTCGAACTCTGTCACAGTGAGTGACGGAGGTGGTACGCATGAACGCACGAGGTGCGCTGGGGCGGTACGGCGAGGGGCTGGCGGCCCGCAGGCTGGAGGACGCGGGACTGACCGTGCTCGACCGGAATTGGCGGTGCGGGCGCGACGGGGAGATCGACATTCTGGCGTCCGAGGGGGACGCCCTGGTGGTGTGCGAGGTGAAGACCCGCCGTGACGGCGGCTTCCAGCACCCCATGGCGGCGCTCGGACCGCGGCAGATCCACCGGCTGCGGTCGCTCGCCGACCGCTGGGCGGCGGAACACGGCGGCGCGCCACCGGGCGGCGTGAGAATCGACCTGGTCGGCGTCCTGCTGCCCGCCCGCGGCGCGGCCCGCGTCGAGCATGTGCGGGGGGTGGCGTGATGGGCTTCGCCCGTACGTGCTCGGTCGCGCTGATCGGCGTCGAAGGCGTCGTGGTCGAGGTCCAGGCCGACCTCGAACCCGGCGTGGCGGCCTTCGCCCTGGTCGGCCTGCCCGACAAGAGCCTCACCGAGAGCCGCGACCGGGTGCGCGCTGCGATCGTGAACAGCGGCGAGGTCTGGCCGCAGAAGAAGCTCACCGTCGGCCTCAGCCCGGCCTCGGTGCCCAAGGGCGGTTCGGGGTTCGATCTCGCCGTGGCGTGTGCGATCCTCGCCGCCAACGACCGCATCGCCCCCGGATCCATCGCCGATCTCATGATGATCGGTGAGCTGGGACTCGACGGACGGGTCCGCCCGGTCCGCGGGGTGCTGCCCGCCGTCCTGGCGGCGGCCGACGCCGGATACCGGCACGTCGTGGTGCCGGAGCGCACCACGGCCGAGGCATCCCTGGTCCCGGGCGTCTCCGTCCTCGGCATCCGCACCCTGCGGCAGCTCGTCGCCCTCCTCAACGACGAGCTGGCCCCCGAGGAGGACCAGGACCCGGCGCGGGCGGACGGCCGCCCCGACCCGATACTGGCCGGGCTGACCGTGCCGGGCGGCGGCGTCGGGACCGGACTGGCCGGCAGCCTCGGCGACGCCTCGCTCACCGGGCACGGCCCCGACCTGGCCGACGTCGCCGGACAGCGGACCGCCCGCACCGCGCTGGAGGTCGCCGCCGCCGGCGGACACCATTTGTATCTGAAGGGCCCGCCGGGCGCGGGCAAGACGATGCTCGCCGAGCGGCTGCCCGGCATCCTGCCGCCGCTCACCCGCCAGGAGTCCCTGGAGGTCACCGCCGTCCACTCGGTGGCGGGCATCCTCCCGCCAGGACGGCCCATGGTCGACGCCCCGCCGTACTGCGCGCCGCACCACTCGGCCACCATGCCCTCGCTGGTCGGCGGTGGCAGCGGACTGCCCCGACCGGGCGCGGTCTCGCTCGCCCATCGCGGGGTTCTCTTTTTGGACGAGGCTCCGGAATTCAGCGTGCGGGCGCTGGAGGCGCTGCGGCAACCGCTCGAATCGGGCCATGTCGTGGTCGCCCGCGCGGCGGGCGTGATGCGGCTCCCGGCCCGCTTCATGCTGGTGCTCGCCGCCAACCCCTGCCCCTGCGGGCGCTACTCGATGCTGGGCGAGGGCTGCGACTGCTCGCCCACCGCCGTCCGCCGCTACCAGGGCAGGCTTTCGGGGCCGCTGCTGGACCGCGTCGACCTGCGCGTCGAAGTGGAATCCGTCAGCAGATCCGACCTCCTCGGCCAGGGCCCCGGCGAATCCACGGCCACCGTCGCCGCCCGGGTCGTCGCCGCGCGCGAGCGGGCCGCGGCCCGCTACCGGGACACCCCCTGGAAGCTGAACAGCGAGATCCCCGGCCACGAGATGCGCACCCGCTGGCACGTCGCCCCCGGCGCCCTGCACCCCGCCGAGCGCGACATGGAACGCGGCCTGCTCACCGCCCGCGGCCTCGACCGCGTCCTGCGCGTCGCCTGGTCCCTCGCCGACCTCGCGGGCCACGACCGCCCCGATGTCGACGACGTCTTCCAGGCGCTCCACCTCAGGACCGGTGTCAGCCGCGGGGTGCCCGTAGCGGGAGGTGTGTGATGCGGCGGCGGAGGGGGTCGCCGGGCCCCGATGGGGCCGGGCCGCCGGGGGAGGAGACGGCCACCGGATCGGCCGCCGAGGTTGGCGCAGGGAGGGTCCGGGGTTCGCAGGCCGCCGATGGCTCTCAGGTCGGCGCCGCGCCTGGTGGGGCCGGTCCACCGACGCTGGCGGTGCCCCCGCCGACGGTGCCCGCTTTGGCGGTACCTGCCTTGGCGGCTGCCGTGCCGGAGGCGGAGCGGTTGGCGCGGGTGGCGATCACGCGGATCGCGGATCCCGGGGACGAGGTGGTGGGGCGGGCGCTGCGGGAGAGGGGAGCCGAAGAGGTGCTGCGCGCGCTACGGGAAGGGGAGGCGCTGCCCGGAGCCGGTCCGCGGCGGACCGACGGATACCGGACGCGGTCGGTTCGGGCCGACCCCGAGGGGGATCTGGAGGCCGCACGCCGGGCCGGAGGACGGTTCGTCTGCCCCGAGGACGCCGACTGGCCGGGGCAGTTGGACGACCTCGGGCCGCAGCGCCCGTACGGCCTGTGGGTACGCGGGCAGCCGTCGCTACGGCTGTGGGCACTGCGCTCGGTGGCCGTGGTCGGCGCACGGGCCTGCACCGACTACGGCGCCCACATGGCGGCGCGGCTCGGCGGGGGACTGGCGCGGGCGGGCTGGGTGGTGGTCTCGGGAGCCGCCTACGGGGTGGATGGTGTGGTGCACCGGGGCGCGCTGCGGGCGGGCGGCGCCACCATCGGCGTGGTGGCCAGCGGCGTCGATGTGCCGTACCCGCCGGGCAACGCCCAGTTGATCGGCGAGATCGCCGAACGCGGCCTGCTCGTCGGTGAACTGCCGCCGGGCGACCACCCCACCCGCAGCAGATTCGTGCTGCGGAACCGGGTGATCGCCGCCCTGACCCGCGGCACGGTGGTGGTCGAGGCGCGCTACCGCAGCGGTTCCCTGGTCACCGCGCGGCGGGCCGCCCAGTTGGGGCGGGTGACGATGGGGGTGCCGGGGCCCTGCACGAGCGGTCTGTCGGAAGGGGTGCACGAACTGCTGCGCGGGGACGCCGTGGTGGTGACCGACGCGGCCGAAGTCATCGAGATGGTGGGGGAGATCGGCGCCGACCTCGCACCCGCCCGCCGCGGACCCGTACTGCCGCGCGATCTGCTCGACCCGGCGGCGGCCCGCGTGCTGGAAGCGCTCCCCGGCCAAGGGGACGCCTGCGAAGAGGAGATCGCCCTCGCCGTGGGGTCCACCAGCGACGACACGCTGAGACGGCTCTACGAATTGCAGGCCCTCGGCTTCGTCGAACGCGACGACGGGCGGTGGAAGTTGGTCCGTACCGCGCACGACGGCGCGCCGCGTCGGGAGGGTTGACGCCATCGACACACCATCAGGTGACAGGAAACCGCCGTGACCTGGGACGATCGTAGGACCGGCCGTGGGCGGCCCGGCGGCCCACCATGATGACCCGAGGGGCTCCCGCGCGGGCCCCGTACCGGGCGGTATAGCCGGTCCGGTGAGCGCGCACCGGTAGAGGAACGTATCTGCGCATGTCCCATACGGATGATGTAGCAATAAGCGACACTATGGTCACGCTACGCTCGCGGAGGCTCGATTTCCCGCCCACGTCTCGGCAGAACGGCTCAAAACGGCACATGCCCCAGTACACCCCCGGGTCCGAGCGGGCGACGGCGGCGACCGCCCCCCGCACCTCCCCTCGGCCAGCCGCCCCCACGTCGCTCGACGAACTGTGGCGGACCTATAAGTCCACGGGGGACGCCCGGCTGCGGGAGCAGTTGATCCTGCACTACTCGCCGCTGGTGAAGTACGTGGCGGGCCGGGTCAGCGTCGGACTCCCGGCCAACGTCGAGCAGGCCGACTTCGTCTCCTCCGGGGTGTTCGGACTCATCGACGCGATCGAGAAGTTCGACCCGGAACGCGCGATCAAATTCGAGACCTACGCGATCACCCGTATCCGCGGCGCCATGATCGACGAACTGCGCGCGCTCGACTGGATCCCGCGCTCCGTCCGGCAGAAGGCGCGCGCCGTCGAACGCGCCTACGCCACCCTTGAGGCCAAGTTGCGCCGCACTCCGAGCGAGCCCGAGGTGGCGGCGGAGATGGGCGTCGGGATCGAAGACCTGCACGCGGTGTTCAGCGCGCTGTCCCTGGCCAACGTCGTCGCGCTGGAGGACCTCCTGCACGCGGGCGGCGAGGGCGGCGACCGGCTCAGCCTCGTCGACACCCTGGAGGACACCGGCGCCGACAACCCCGTCGAGGTCGCCGAGGACCGTGAGCTGCGCCGACTGCTCGCCCGCGCGGTCAACACCCTTCCCGAACGCGAGAAGACCGTTGTCACCCTCTACTACTACGAGGGCCTGACACTCGCCGAGATCGGCCAGGTACTCGGCGTCACCGAAAGCAGGGTCAGCCAGATCCACACCAAGTCCGTCCTCCAACTACGGGCAAAGCTGGCCGACGTCGGGCGGTGACAGGCGCGGCACAGTGTCTACAGTGGTGGGATGCCCAGGATTCGAGCGGCCTCGGTGGCCGAACACCGGACGATGCAGCGCCAGGCCCTGCTGGACGCCGCGCGTTCGCTGCTGTCCGAGGGCGGCACGGAGGCGCTGACCTTCCCCGCCCTGGCCGAGCGCACCGGACTGGCGCGCTCCTCGGTCTACGAGTACTTCCGCTCCCGCGCCGCGGTGGTCGAAGAGCTGTGCGCCGTGGACTTCCCCGTCTGGGCCGCCGAGGTCGAGGCCGCCATGCAGGCCGCCGACACCGCCGAGGGCCAGATCGAGGCCTACGTACGCAGCCAGCTCGCGCTGGTCGGCGACCGCCGCCACCGCGCCGTCGTCGCGATCTCCGCCGGTGAACTGGACGCGGGCGCCCGCGAGAAGATCCGTGCCGCCCACGGCGGCCTGGTCACGATGGTCGGCGCCGCCCTCGCGGCCCTCGGCCACGCCGAGCCCCGCCTGACCGCCATGCTCCTGCAAGGCGTGGTCGACGCCGCGGTCCGCCGGATCGAACTGGGCGCCGCAGAAGACCCCGTCCACATCACCGAGTCGGCCGTCACGATGGCGCTGCACGGGGTGACCGGCCGCCCCTGACCCGGACTGCCGCCTCCGCCTTCCGTACCGTCCCGCCCTCCGCCGCGCCGAACACCGGCAGCAGCCGGGAGGGCCCCGCGCGCAGCAGCCACGGCGGCGGCAGGGTCAACGGGTCGAGGTAGACGTCACCCCGCAGGAGGCCCCAGTGGAGGCAACCGGGTGAGCGGTGGACGGCGGAGTCGGTCACCACTCCCAGCGGGCCGCCCGCGGCGAGCCGGGTGCCGACCGCGACCGTCCCCCGTACCGGCTCATAGGTGACGCGCAGGCTCGCGTCCGGCCGGTCGAGCCGCAGCACGACGACATCGGTGCCCGCCACCTTCCCCGCGAAGGTCACCTCGCCGGGAGCCGCCGCCCGCACCACGCTCCCCGGCCCCGCGCGTAAGTCGACCCCGCGGTGTCCCGCGGCATAGGGCGTCGCGGGCGGCTCGAAGGCGCGCAGCACCGCCGGCCGCCCCCGTACTCCCGGCCCTGCCACGGGCCAGCAGCGCGCGTCCGAGCCGGCGCCCGCGCACCCCGCGCCGCCCGCCGTACCGGCGCCGCTCGCCGTTCCCGTGCCGCCAGCCGTCCCCGTGCCGCCGGGGAGGGCCGTCAGCAGGGCCGTCATCACCACCGTCAACCACATGTGAAGTGCCATGGCACGAGCATCCCGGATCCGGGCGGCGAAAGATGATCATGGTCCTGGCCTGTGGATAACTCGGGTGTCGCCCGGCACTCCACCGGTCCCGTACACTTTCTCTGGCGATCCGGGTCACCGGGTCGACTTCGCACGCCCCGCCACCCACTCCCCTCATCGGGACGGTGGCCGCGCCCCTCGGTCCCTCGTGGCACGGCGCGTCGGGACGTCAGGCGCGACCGCCGTCCGGCGGTCGCGATAACCGAGTACCTCAAGGAGTACGGCCATGGCCGTCGTCACGATGCGGGAGCTGCTGGAGAGCGGCGTCCACTTCGGGCACCAGACCCGTCGCTGGAACCCGAAGATGAAGCGCTTCATCTTCACCGAGCGCAATGGCATCTACATCATCGACCTGCTCCAGTCGCTGTCGTACATCGACCGCGCCTACGAGTTCGTCAAGGAGACCGTCGCGCACGGCGGCTCCATCATGTTCGTCGGCACCAAGAAGCAGGCGCAGGAAGCCATCGCGGAGCAGGCTTCCCGCGTCGGCATGCCCTACGTCAACCAGCGCTGGCTGGGCGGCATGCTCACCAACTTCTCGACCGTCTACAAGCGCCTCCAGCGCCTGAAGGAGCTCGAGGAGATCGACTTCGACGACGTGGCCGCGTCCGGCCTCACGAAGAAGGAGCTGCTGGTCCTCTCCCGCGAGAAGGACAAGCTGGAGAAGACCCTCGGCGGCATCCGCGAGATGCAGAAGGTGCCGAGCGCCGTCTGGATCGTCGACACCAAGAAGGAGCACATCGCCGTCGGTGAGGCGCGCAAGCTCCGCATCCCGGTCGTCGCGATCCTCGACACCAACTGCGACCCCGACGAGGTCGACTACAAGATCCCGGGCAACGACGACGCGATCCGTTCCGTCACGCTGCTCACCCGTGTGATCGCCGACGCCGTCGCCGAGGGCCTCATCGCCCGCTCCGGTGCCGCCACCGGTGACAAGAAGGCCGAAGGCGTCGCCGAGCCGCTCGCCGAGTGGGAGCGTGACCTGCTCGAGGGCGAGAAGAAGGCCGACGAGGCGCCCGCCGCCGACGCGACCGCCGCCGCTGCCGAGGCGCCCGCCGCCGAGGCCGAGGCTCCGGCCGACGCCGCTCCGGCCGCCGCCGAGACCGCCGAGGCTCCGGCCGACGCCGCCCCGGCCGCCACGGAGGGCGAGTCCGAGCAGGCCTGAGCCTGTTCCGACCCGTACCGACGGCACACCGGCACCACCGGTCAACCGCACAGCAGCAGGACGCGTATCGCGTACGACGCGTACGACGTGAACCACGCGTGACGACGGCGGGGGCCCATGCCCCCGCCGTCCACCCGTAGATCCACCGACCATTCGGGAAGAGACTTAAACCCATGGCGAACTTCACCGCCGCTGACGTCAAGAAGCTCCGCGAGCTGACCGCCGCGGGCATGATGGACTGCAAGAACGCCCTTGTGGAGGCCGAAGGCGACCTGGACAAGGCCGTCGAGATCCTTCGGGTCAAGGGCCAGAAGGGCGTCACCAAGCGCGAGGGCCGCTCGGCCTCCAACGGTGCGGTCGTCTCCCTGATCGCCGCCGACAACTCCGAGGGCGTCCTCGTCGAGCTGAAGTGCGAGACGGACTTCGTCGCCAAGGGCGACAAGTTCGTCGCCGTGGCCGACGCCATCGCCGCCCACGTCGCCGCCAGCAAGCCGGCCGACATCACGGCGTTGCTCGGCTCCGAGATCAAGGACGGCCAGACCGTCCAGGCGTACGTGGACGAGGCGAACGCCACCCTCGGCGAGAAGATCGTGCTCGACCGCTTCGCCCAGTTCTCCGGCACCTACGTGACCTCCTACCTGCACCGCACCAGCCCCGACCTGCCCCCGCAGGTCGGTGTCCTGGTCGAGCTGGACAAGGCCGACGCGCAGGTCGCCAAGGACGTCGCCCAGCACATCGCCGCCTTCGCGCCGACCGCCCTGTCCCGCGACGAGATCCCGGCCGAGACGGTCGAGAACGAGCGTCGCGTCGCCGAGGCCACCGCCCGCGAGGAGGGCAAGCCCGAGGCCGCCCTGGCGCGCATCGTCGAGGGCCGGGTGAACGGCTTCTTCAAGGAGAACGTCGTCCTGGAGCAGGCCTTCGCGAAGGACTCCAAGAAGACCGTCCAGAAGGTGCTGGACGAGGCCGGCGTCACGCTGAAGCGTTTCGCGCGTTTCCGCGTCGGCGTCTGATCGCGCTGGACACGAAAGCAGCGAATGACCGACGGCCCGGCTAGGGTCGTACGCGGTCGGCCGCCCGCCGACCGGCCGCAGATGTGACGAGGAGGCCATTGCCGTACAGGGAACCCACGAGGACCCGCGGCAATGGCCTCCTTCGTACGTGCACGAGGAGATCTCCATGGACAAAGGCGCCGATACGGCCCACCACACCACCGCCCACCGCCGCTATCTGCTGAAGCTGTCCGGCGAGGCGTTCGCCGGGGGAGGCGGTCTCGGAGTCGATCCCGACGTCGTGCACGCCATCGCCCGCGAGATCGCCGCGGTCGTCGCGGACGGCTACGAGATCGCCCTCGTCGTCGGCGGCGGCAACTTCTTCCGCGGCGCCGAACTCCAGCAGCGCGGCATGGACCGGGCCCGCTCGGACTACATGGGCATGCTCGGCACGGTCATGAACTGCCTGGCCCTCCAGGACTTCCTGGAGAAGGAGGGCGTCGAGACCCGCGTGCAGACCGCGATCACCATGGGCCAGGTCGCCGAGCCGTACATCCCGCTGCGGGCCGTACGGCACCTGGAGAAGGGCCGCGTCGTCATCTTCGGCGCCGGTATGGGCATGCCGTACTTCTCCACCGACACCACCGCCGCCCAGCGGGCCCTGGAGATCGACGCGGCGGCCATGCTGATGGGCAAGAACGGGGTCGACGGGGTCTACGACTCCGACCCCAAGCTGAACCCGGACGCGGTGAAGTTCGACGCCCTGGAGTACGGCGAGGTCATCACCCGCGACCTGCGGGTCGCCGACCTCACCGCGATCACCCTCTGCCAGGACAACAAGCTGCCGATCCTCGTCTTCGAGCTGCTCGCCGAAGGGAACATCGCGCGGGCCGTGAAGGGTGAGAAGATCGGCACGCTGGTCAACGACCGGGGCTCCAGGGCTTAATGACCCGCCCGAGCGCCGGGTGGTGACACGTCCCGGTTCGCCCGGTCCGGGGATGGACAACAGGCTGCCGGTCGGACACCGTGCAGGAAAGACGCGCGCAGGGGCCCGACCGTCAGGCTCCGCCTTCTGAATACCAGGAGCACATGGTGATTGAAGAGACCCTCCTCGAGGCCGAGGAGAAGATGGAGAAGGCCGTCGTCGTCGCCAAGGAGGACTTCGCGGCGATCCGTACCGGCCGGGCGCACCCCGCGATGTTCAACAAGATCGTGGCCGAGTACTACGGCGCGCCCACCCCGATCAACCAGCTCGCCTCGTTCGCGGTGCCCGAGCCGCGGATGGCGGTGATCACCCCCTTCGACAGCAGCAGTCTGCGCAACATCGAGGAGGCGATCCGCAACTCCGACCTCGGCGTCAACCCGAGCAACGACGGCCGGATCATCCGGGTGGCGTTCCCGCAGCTCACCGAGGAGCGGCGCCGGGAGTACATCAAGGTCGCCAAGACCAAGGGCGAGGACGCCAAGATCTCGATCCGCAGCGTCCGCCGCAAGGCCAAGGAGACCCTCGACAAGCTCGTCAAGGACGGCGAGTCGGGCGAGGACGAGGTGCGCCGCGCGGAGAAGGAGCTGGACGACACGACGTCGAAGTACGTCGCCCAGGTCGACGAGCTGCTCAAGCACAAGGAAGCCGAGCTGCTGGAGGTCTGACCGGGCCGGGCCCCCGGGCCCGCCCCGGAAACACCTCCCCGGACATCTCAGTCCGTCCGGACACGCCCGTCCGGACACGCCCGTCCGGACACGCCCGTCCGGACACGCCCGTCCTGGCACCGTTCCTGACGCCCGTCCGGACACCGGCAGTACGACCGTATGCACGATCCCGCCCTCAGCCCTTCCCGGCCGACACACGACGACGCGAGGCGAAGCTCAGTGAACGACTCTTCCTGGGGCGCTTCGCCACGCGCCGGTCACTGGGGAGCGCCCGAGGACACGGTCACCAACGGCGCGGCCGACGGCTCGATTGCGGATGACACGATCATCTATCCGGCGGGTTCCGCACCCGATTCCGGGCGCGGCAGGAAGACTCCTCCTATGCCAACCGCCCCGGAGCCGACACCGCCGCCGCAGCCCCCCGCGAAGAAGTCCGCAGGGCGGAATCTGCGCGCGGCGATAGGGGTCGGCCTCGGCCTCGGCGCGGTCATCGTCGCCTCGCTCTTCATCGTGAAGGCGGTGTTCGTCGGCGTCGTGATCGTCGCCGCCGCCGTCGGCGTCTGGGAGCTGACCTCGCGGCTGGCGGAGCGCAAGGGCATCCGCGCCCCGCTGATCCCGATCGCGGCCGGCGGTACGGCGATGATCATCGCCGGGTATCTGCGCGGCGCGGACGGCGCCTGGGTGGCGATGGCCCTCACCGCGCTCGCCATCCTCGTGTGGCGCATGACGGAGCCGCCCGAGAACTACCTGCGCGATGTCACCGCCGGCGTCTTCGCCGCCTTCTACGTGCCCTTCCTGGCCACCTTCGTGGTCATGATGCTCGCCGCCGACGACGGCCCGCGCCGCGTCCTGGTCTTCCTGCTGCTCACCGTGATCAGCGACACCGGCGCCTACGCCGTCGGCTGGCGCTTCGGCAAGCACAGGCTCGCGCCCCGCATCAGCCCCGGCAAGACCCGCGAGGGCCTGCTCGGCGCGATCTCCTTCGCCATGGTCGCAGGCGCCCTGCTCATGCAGTACGTCATCGACGACGGCCGCTGGTGGCAGGGCCTCCTCCTCGGCCTCGCCGCCGCCGTCAGCGCCACCCTCGGCGACCTCGGCGAATCCATGATCAAGCGCGACCTCGGCATCAAGGACATGGGCACCCTCCTGCCGGGCCACGGCGGCATCATGGACCGCCTCGACTCCCTGCTCCCCACCGCCCCCGTCGTCTGGCTCCTCCTGGCCGTCTTCGTCGGCACCGGCTGACCCCCCGACGGCCCGCCGCCCGAGCGACAGCCCCCGGACCAGCGGGCGACCGGCCGACCCATTTCGATCTGCGACACTTGTCAGATCATGCCTGTACCCGGAGAACTCACTTTTGCCGCGCCGCGTGGGGCCAAGAAGCCGCCGCGGCACCTTGCCGACCTCACTCCCGTCGAGCGGCGGGAGGCGGTGGCCGCGCTCGGGGAGAAGCCGTTCCGGGCGAAGCAACTGTCGCAGCACTACTTCGCGCGGTACGCCGACGATCCGGCGGCGTGGACGGACATTCCCGCCGCGGCGCGGGGGAAGCTGGCGGAGGACCTGCTGCCGGAGCTGATGACGGTGGTGCGGCACGCGTCGTGCGACGACGGGGACACCCGTAAGACGCTGTGGAAGCTGTTCGACGGGACGCTCGTCGAGTCGGTGCTGATGCGGTACCCCGACCGGGTCACGATGTGCATCTCCTCGCAGGCGGGCTGCGGCATGAACTGCCCGTTCTGCGCGACCGGGCAGGCCGGTCTCGACCGGAATCTGTCCACCGCCGAGATCGTGCACCAGATCGTCGCGGGCATGAAGAGCCTGCGCGACGGCGAGGTGCCCGGGGGGCCCGCGCGGCTGTCGAACATCGTCTTCATGGGGATGGGCGAGCCGCTGGCCAACTACAAGCGCGTGATCGGCGCGATCCGCCGCCTCACCGACCCCGAGCCGGACGGCCTCGGCCTGTCGCAGCGCGGCATCACCGTCTCCACGGTCGGCCTGGTCCCGGCGATCTACCGGTTCGCCGACGAGGGGCTGAAGTGCCGCCTCGCGGTCTCGCTGCACGCGCCCGACGACGAGCTGCGCGACACCCTGGTGCCGGTCAACACCCGCTGGAAGGTCCGTGAGGTGCTGGACGCGGCCTGGCACTACGCCGAGGTCTCCGGCCGCCGGATCTCCATCGAGTACGCGCTGATCCGGGACATCAACGACCAGGCGTGGCGCGCGGACCGGCTCGGCCGGATGCTGAAGAACCACCGGGTGCACGTCAATCTGATCCCGCTCAACCCCACGCCCGGCTCCAAGTGGACGGCCTCCCGGCCGGAGGACGAGCGGGCGTTCGTCGCCGCGCTCGAGTCCCACGGCGTGCCCGTGACCGTGCGGGACACCCGCGGCCAGGAGATCGACGGCGCGTGCGGCCAGCTCGCGGCCTCGGAGCGCTGAGGCGCCGGGCGCTGTGACGGCCAGGCGCTTTGAGGGCCGGGCCCTCGAAGGGTGAGGCGCTCGAAGGACGAGCGCGTTAAGGGCCCGGCGCTGACCAGCCCTTTCGCACCTGCTGCTATCGTGCTCGTGCAATCACACAAGTACGTACAAGTGAACATTCCGACAGGGGAGCGCCTGAGACGGCGCTGAGAGTGCGGCCCACGAGACCGCAGACCCTCGGACCTGATCCGGGTCATACCGGCGTAGGGAGTCTGCACAGATGAACACCATCCGTCGGCGTGCCATCGGCGCGCTCGTCCTGGCCACGGTCGGCGCCACCGCGCTCGCCGCGTGCGGCAGCGACTCGGGCGGCACCAAGACCAGCGGCGGCAGCACGTCCAAGACCGTGACGCTGGTCAGCCACGACTCCTTCGCGGCGTCCGACGCCGTGCTCAAGGACTTCACCAAGGAGACCGGCTACACGGTCAAGGTGCTGCGCGGCGGAGACGCGGGCGCGGCCGTCAACCAGGCGATCCTCACCAAGGACCACCCGCAGGGCGACGTCTTCTTCGGCGTCGACAACACGCTGCTGTCCCGCGCGCTCGACAACGGCCTGTTCACCCCGTACGCGGCCAAGGGCCTCGACCAGGTGCCCACCGACCTCCAACTCGACGCGGTCAAGCACCGGGTGACGCCCATCGACTCCGGTGACGTCTGCGTCAACTACGACCGGGCGTACTTCACCGCGCACAAGCTGGCCCCGCCCGCCACCTTCGCGGACCTGGTCAAGCCGGAGTACAAGAACCTGCTGGTCACCGAGAACGCCGCGACGTCCTCGCCCGGTCTGGCCTTCCTGCTCGGCAGCGCCGCCGCCTACGGGGACTCCGACTGGCAGTCGTACTGGAAGAAGCTCAAGGCCAACGGCGTCGAGGTCGTGGACGGTTGGGAGCAGGCTTACAACGACCGCTTCTCCGGCTCCTCGGCAGGCAAGAAGGCCAAGGGCGACAAGCCGCTGGTCGTGTCGTACGCGTCCAGCCCGCCCGCCGAGGTCGTGGGCGTCACCCCCGCGCCCGCCCAGTCCCCGACCGGGGTCTCCACCGGCACCTGCTTCCGCCAGATCGAATTCGCCGGGCTGCTGCACGGCGCGAAGAACACCGCGGGCGGCCAGGCGCTGATCGACTTCCTGCTGAGCAGGACGTTCCAGGAGGACATGCCCCTCCAGATGTACGTCGACCCGGTGCGCAAGGACGCCGCCGAGCCCGAGGTGTTCACCAAATACGGCGCGAAGATCACCGACCCGAAGACGCTGGCGCCCGACAAGATCGCCGCCAAGCGCGACGAGTGGGTCAAGGCATGGTCGTCGATCGTCCTCAAGTGACGCCCGGCGCCGGAAAGACGGACGCGGCCGATACGTCGGGCCACGCCGATACGGCGGACGCGACCGATACGACGGACACGACCGGCACGGCGGACGCGACCGATACGACGGACACGACCGGCACGGCATCGGCGGTACGCGGCAGGGTCTGGTCGCTCGTACCCGGTCGCGGCACCGCGATCCGGCTCGCCCTGATGGCCGTGCCCGCCGCCTTCTTCGGGGTGTTCTTCGCCTACCCCGTGGTCTCCATCGTCGGCCGTGGCCTGCACCAGGGCGGCCGGTGGCAGCTCGGCCGGATCGGCGACGTCCTCGGCGACGGCTCCATCCGGCACGTGCTGTGGTTCACCTGCTGGCAGGCCGCCGCGTCCACCGCGCTGACCCTGGCCGTCGCCCTGCCCGGCGCGTACGTCTTCGCGCGGCTCGACTTCCCCGGCAAGCGGCTGCTGCGGGCCGTCGTCACCGTGCCCTTCGTGCTGCCGACCGTGGTCGCCGGTTCGGCCTTCCTCGCGCTGCTCGGCCGCGGCGGCTTCACCGACTCGCTGTGGGGCGTCCGCCTGGACACCACCGTGTGGGCGATCCTCATCGCGCACGTCTTCTTCAACTACGCGGTGGTCGTCCGCACCGTCGGCGGCCTGTGGGCGCAGCTCGACCCGCGCCAGGAAGAGGCCGCGCGGATGCTCGGCGCGAGCCGGCTCGCCGCCTGGCGGCGGGTCACGCTGCCCGCGCTCGGCCCCTCGGTGGCCGCCGCCGGGCTGATGGTGTTCCTGTTCACCTTCACCTCCTTCGGCGTGATCCAGATCCTCGGCGGCCCGCTGTACTCCACCCTCGAAGTGGAGATCTACCGGCAGACCGCGGAACTCCTCGACCTGCCGACCGCCGCCGTGCTGACCCTGCTGCAATTCGCCGCCGTCGCCGCGATCCTCGCCGTGCACGCCTGGACCGTACGCCGCCGGGAGTCCACGCTGCGGCTGGTCGACGCGGCCACCACCGCGCACCGGCCGCGCGGCAGGGGGGAGCGGACGCTGCTCGCCGGAGTGCTCGCCGTCATCGCGCTGCTGATCCTGCTGCCGCTGGGCGTGCTCGTCGCCCGCTCGCTGGACGGCCCGGACGGCTACGGCTTCGCCTTCTACCGCTCGCTCGGCTCCGTCGGCTCGGGTCGGAGCGGCGGCACCTTCACCGTCGCCCCGCTGGAGACGGTCTGGAATTCGCTGCGGTACGCCGCCGTCGCCACCGTCATCGCCTTGACGGTCGGCGGGCTCGCCGCCGCGGCCCTGGTCCGCAGGGCGGGACGGCTGGTCCGCGGCTTCGACGCGCTGCTGATGCTGCCGCTCGGCACCTCCGCCGTCACCGTAGGCTTCGGCTTCCTGATCACCCTCGACAAGCCGCCGCTCGACCTGCGGTCCTCCTGGATCCTGGTGCCGCTCGCCCAGGCGCTGGTCGGTGTGCCGTTCGTCGTACGCGTCATGCTGCCGGTGCTGCGCGCCGTGGACGACCGGCTGCGGGAGGCCGCCGCGGTGCTCGGCGCGTCACCGCTACGGGTCTGGCGCGAGGTCGAACTCCCGCTCGTCGGACGGGCGCTGGCCGTCGCCGCGGGCTTCGCCTTCGCCGTGTCGCTCGGCGAGTTCGGCGCCACCGTCTTCATCGCCCGCCCCGACAGCCCCACCCTCCCGGTCGCCGTCGCCCGCCTGCTCGGCCGCGCGGGCCCGTCCACGTACGGCCAGGCCATGGCACTGAGCACCATCCTCATGCTGGTCTGCGCCGCGTCGCTGCTGGTGCTGGAGAATCTGCGCCCGCGCGGCGGGGGCGCCGACCCCTCACCCGGAGAGTTCTGATGACGCTGCTGCGAGTCGAGGACGCGACCGTACGGTTCGGCGCGCGGCCCGCGCTGGACGCCGTCACGCTGGAGGTGGCCGCGCACGAGACGGTGTGCGTGCTCGGGCCCAGCGGCAGCGGCAAGTCCACGCTGCTGCGGGCCGTCGCCGGACTCCAGCCGCTGGACGGCGGACGGGTGCTGCTCGACGGCGCCGACCAGGCGGGCGTTCCCGCGCACCGGCGCGGCGTCGGCCTGATGTTCCAGGACCACCAGCTCTTTCCGCAGCGCGACGTCGGCGGCAACGTCGCCTTCGGGCCGCGCATGCACAAGGTGCCGCGCGAGCGGCGCGAGGAGCGGGTGCGCGAACTGCTCGACCTCGTCGGGCTGCCCGGCGCGGGCGGGCGCGGCGTCGCCACGCTCTCCGGCGGGGAGCAGCAGCGGGTCGCCCTGGCCCGCGCCCTCGCCCCCGAGCCGCGGCTGCTCATGCTCGACGAGCCGCTGGGACAGCTCGACCGGGCGCTGCGCGAACGGCTCGTGGTGGAGCTGCGCGAACTCTTCCGTCGCCTGGGGACGACGGTCCTGGCCGTCACGCACGACCAGAGCGAGGCGTTCGCCCTCGCGGACCGGGTCGTGGTGATGCGCGACGGGCGCATCGCGCAGTCCGGTACGCCGCTGGAGGTCTGGCAGCGGCCGGTGTCGCCCTTCGTGGCCCGCTTCCTCGGCTTCGACAACATCGTGGAGGCCAGCGTCGGGGGTGGCGTCGCCGATACGCCGTGGGGGAAGGTGCCGGTGCCCTCCGGCACCCCGCAGGGGCCCTGCCACCTGCTCATCCGGCCCGCCGGGGTGCGCCTCACCGGCCCCGGGTCCGGGCTTCGCTGCACTGTCGTCGCCCGCACCTTTCGTGGCGACCACATCACGCTCGTCCTGGCGCCGGAGGCGGGGCCGCGCCTCGAAGCCGGGTGCCCTTGGCGGGCGGCACCCGAGGTCGGTGCCGAGGTCGCCGTGACCTTCGCCCCCGAAGAGGTCGTCCTCCTCGCGGACGCCCCCCACCGCCCCTAGGGCCGGTCCTTCAGGGGCGCGGGGAACCGCGCGAGCAATCCGCCACCGGCCGGTGGTCCGACGACAACCGATCCGCCCCGTTGGGGGAAAGGATCGGCTGACCGTCTCGGTCAGTGAGCCGTTCTAGGGGGTGGCCAGCTTGGACAGGGCGGCGGGGACTTCCGCGACGGAGTCGACGAGGGCGAGGAGGGGGGACATGGGGCGGCCGGAGGCGAGGGCGGTCAGGAGGGGCCAGGCGGGGAGAGTGGTGGTCCAGTGGACGCGGTCGACGAGGACGAGGGGAACGGGAACCCCTCGGGAGGAGTAGTAGTCGGGGGTGGCGGCGTCGAAGATCTCCTGGACGGTCCCGGCGGCGCCGGGGAGGAAGACGACCCCGCCGGTGCAGCGCGAGAGCAACCCGTCCTCGCGGGTCGCGTTGGCGAAGAACTTGGCGATGCCGGAGGCGAAGGCGTTCGGCGGCTCGTGGCCGTAGAACCAGGTGGGCAGCCCGTAGGAGGGTCCGCCGTCCGGCCAGCGGTCGCGTACCTCGAAGGCGGTACGGGCCCAGTCGCCGACGGAGGGCGCGAAGGACGGGACGCCGGCCAGGACGGCGAGGGCCTTGCGGAGCATCAGGTCGTCGTAGGGCGCGGCGTAGGCGCCGAAGTTGGCGGCCTCCATCGCGCCGGGGCCGCCGCCGGTGGCGACGGTGTGCCCGGCTCTGGCGAGGTCGCGGCCGAGCCGTGCGGCGCCCGCGTAGGCGTCGGAGCCGCGCTCCATGGCGTGGCCGCCCATGACGCCGACCACGCTGAGGCCGCGCAGGCGCTCGTCGAGGGCGTCGGACACGGCGTCGTCGTGGATCGAGCGCAGCATCGAGGCGAGTATGTCGCCCTCCGCCGCGGCGGAGCGCGCCCAGGCGTGCGTACGGGCGTCCGGCGTCCGCTCGTAACCGTCCTCGTCGAGGCCCGCGTACAGCTCGTCGGGGCTGTAGAGCGCGCCCCGGTACGGGTCGAAGGGCAGGTCGGGGACGGGCGGGAAGACCAGCGCGCCGCCCGCGCGCACATGGGCGAGGGCCTGCGGCTCCATCGGGCAGCCGAGGAAGACGGCCTGCGAGGTGTCGGTGACGAGGAGCGCGAACGTACGGTCGGTCAGGTCGACGGCCTGTACGCGGTATCCGGCGAAGGAACCGCTCAGGGCGACCTGGTCGAATTCGGCCAGCGACTCAACTTCCCTGTCCCGTCCGGGAGTTGGGGGAGTGTCGGGCGCTGCGGGCGGGATGTCGGCGGGCACGTCTGAACGATAGTCCTCGGTGCGGCTCACCGGCCCGGCGGGACGGTGGTGAGTACGGCGACCAGGGCCGTGAGGGGGACGGCGGCGGCCAGCAGGACGCCCGCCCGCAGCGCGACCGCGCCGCGCAGGAGCGCGGGGGAGGCGCCGATCTGGCGCAGGGCGGCCATCGCGGGCTCCCGGCCGCGCCGGGCCTCCAGCAGCGCGGTGCCCGCGGTGGCCAGCACGCACACCGCGATCAGGACACCGGCCAGGGCGGTGAGGGGGCCGAAGGGGCGGGCGCCGCCGCGGTGCAGGTCGTACGCGGCCAGGGCCGCGGCGGCGGTGGCGCACAGGGCGCCGAGCGGGCGGCCGACCGCACCGGCCTCCTCCTGGAGGGCCCGTCCGGCCAGCAGCCGGAGCGCGCCGGGGCGGAAGGCGGCGAGCAGCCGTCCGCAGGCGTGCACGAGGCCGGGGCCCGCGAGGACCATGCCCGCGGTGGCGACGACCCAGCCGCCGAGCGCGAGCGGCGCGATGGAGCCGAGACCGCCGGGCAGCGGCACCTCGTGGCCGTGCGGCGCGGCCACCTCGGCGGCGAGCCCGACGGCGATCAGGGCGACGCCCCAGGGCAGGCCGCCGGGCGGATCGGCCGCGGAGACCTTGCGGGTCGCGGGGGCGGGCGCGGTGGAGACGGTGCGCGGTGGCCACAACTGGGCCGCGCCGATGACGGCGGCGCTCACCGGGACCAGCGCGAGCAGCGTCAACGCGCCCGCGAGCGGCACCTGTTCGCCGCCGCCGAGGAGGTCGGAGGCGGCGCCGTGGAAGGGCAGCGCGCCCGTCAGGTCGCCGCGCAGGTGCAGAAACGCCAGCAGGGCCACCGCGCTGCCGACCGCGCAGGTCAGGGCGGTCGCCGACGCGGCGAGCAGGGCCACGCCGACCCGGCCGAGGCCCACCGCGGCCAGTCCGGGACGCGGCCACCGCGCGGGCACCGCCCGCCCCGCGGCGACCGCGAACTGCACGGTCACCACGACCGGCAGCGCGCACCACGCCAGCCGCGCGGCGGCGTCGGCCGGCCGGTGCGGGTGCCCGAGGGCGTATCCCAGCGCGGCCAGCAGCAGCAGCCCGGTGGCCGCCGACGCGGCGGCGACCAGCACCCACCGCACCAGCGCGGTGTACCGCGCCCCGCGTACGACACGAAAACTCAGCACGCCCGGCTCCCTTCCGACACGGGCCGCCGCCCCGTACGGGCCATGGCCACGGCACCGGCCCCGCCGAAGCGGGCACCCGTAAGGGCACGGGCGGTGTGGACAGTCGAGGTCATACGGACGCGGCCCGCGTCGTCGTCGTCGCGGTCGGCTCGGAATCCCGCTCCTGCGCGGGCATCGCGGCGTTGACCCGGCCGTCGAGCAGCGGGATCACGCGGTCCGCGAAGGGCGCGATGTCGTGGTCGCAGGCGCTGAGCACGACGGTGATGCCGTGCGAGCGGGCCGCGCTGGTGAGGGTCCGCATCACCAGGGCGCGGTCGGGGCGGTGCAGCGGCGCGCCCGGGTCGTCGGCGAAGACGATCTCCGGGGTGGTGACCAGGGCGCGGGCCACCGCGATCCGCTGCCGCTCGGCCTGGAGGAGTTCGGCCGGGCGCTTGCGGGCGGCGGCCCCGATGTCGAGCCGGTCAAGCCACTCCTGCGCCGCGGCCCTGGCCGCGCGGTACTTGGTGCCGCGCAGCAGCAGCGGCAGCGCCGCGTTCTCCCAGGCCGTCAGCTCGGGCAGCAGTTGCGAGGTGCTGCCGACCCAGCCGAAGCGGTCCCTGCGCAGCTCGTCCCTGGCCGTCTCGGGGAGGGTGTGGACCGGGGCGCTGTTGAACCACACCTCGCCCTCGTCCGGCACCAACTGCCCCGAAAGGCAGCGCAGCAGCGTCGACTTGCCCGCGCCTCGCGGACCCACGACGGCCAGGATCTCGCCCTGCCGTACGCCCAGCGACACACCCAGCAGCGCGGGGGACCCGTCGTGCGCGTGGCGCAGCGAACGGGCCCACAACACGTCATTGTCCGGCGGGGCCACCATGCCGTTACCTCCGCGGTTCGCGAACCAATCCCCTCCGGGGAGGTTAGGTGCCGTCAGCCCCCGCGGCCCGCAGGCACGGCGGACGTCCCCCGCGAGCCGCCCGTCCGGGTGACAAGCCCCCGACGCCTGCCTGACGCAGGCGGGTGACCCAGTTCCCCGCGCCCCCAAAAGAAGCACGGCGATGGCGTCTCACGCCGCGGGAGCGCGCTGGAAGCGTCAGAGCTTGGTCCACGCCTCGGTCAGGACGCCGCGCAGGATGGCCTCGATGTCGTTGAAGAGGGACTGGTCGGAGGTGAGCGGCGGGGCGAGCTGGACGACGGGGTCGCCGCGGTCGTCGGCGCGGCAGTAGAGGCCGGCGGCGTACAGCTCCTTGGAGAGGAAGCCGTACAGGACGCGCTCGGTCTCCTCGTCGGTGAAGGTCTCCTTGGTGGCCTTGTCCTTGACGAGTTCGATGCCGTAGAAGAAGCCGTTGCCGCGGACGTCGCCCACTATCGGCAGGTCGTTGAGCTTCTTGAGGGTGTCGAAGAAGGCGCCCTCGTTGTCCAGGACGTGCTGGTTGAGGCCCTCGCGCTCGAAGATGTCGAGGTTGGCGATGCCGACGGCGGCCGAGACGGGGTGGCCGCCGAAGGTGTACCCGTGGAGGAAGGTGTTGTTGCCCTTGTAGAAGGGCTCGGCGAGCCGGTCGGAGATGATGCAGGCGCCGATGGGGGAGTACCCGGAGGTCATGCCCTTGGCGCAGGTGATCATGTCGGGCACGAAGTCGAACTTGTCGCAGGCGAACATCGTGCCGAGCCGCCCGAAGGCGCAGATGACCTCGTCGGAGACGAGCAGGACGTCGTACTGGTCGCAGATCTCGCGGACGCGCCGGAAGTAGCCGGGGGGCGGCGGGAAGCAGCCGCCCGCGTTCTGCACCGGCTCCAGGAAGACGGCGGCGACGGTGTCGGGGCCCTCGAAGAGGATCTGCTGCTCGATCTGGTCGGCGGCCCAGCGGCCGAACGCCTCGGGGTCGTCACCGTGGATCGGGGCGCGGTAGATGTTGGTGTTGGGCACCTTGCGCGCGCCGGGGACCAGCGGCTCGAAGGGGGCCTTCAGGGCGGGCAGCCCGGTGATCGACAGGGCGCCCTGCGGGGTGCCGTGGTAGGCGACGGCCCGTGAGATCACCTTGTACTTGGTGTGGTTGCCGGTCAGCTTGTGATACTGCTTCGCGAGCTTCCAGGCCGTCTCGACGGCCTCGCCGCCGCCGGTGGTGAAGAAGACCTTGTTGAGGTCGCCGGGCGCGTAGTGCGCGAGCCGCTCGGCCAGTTCGATCGCCTTGGGGTGCGCGTAGCTCCAGATCGGGAAGAAGGCCAGCTCCTGGGCCTGCTTGTACGCGGTCTCGGCCAGCTCGTGCCTGCCGTGCCCGGCGTTGACGACGAAGAGCCCCGACAGACCGTCGATGTACCGCTTGCCGTGGTCGTCGTAGATGTACGTGCCCTCGCCGCGCACGATGGTCGGCACGGGGGCGTTCTCGTACGACGACATGCGGGTGAAGTGCATCCACAGGTGGTCGTGGGCGGTCCTGGAGGAGTCCGAGGCAGTCGCGGACGGTGCGGGGTTCGTGGAGGTCATGGCTATCTGGTTCCCCAGGTGTAGGTCTGCTTCCGCAGCTTGAGGTAGACGAAGGTCTCGGTGGAGCGGACGCCGGGCAGTGCCCGGATCCGCTTGTTCACCAGGTCCAGCAGGTGGTCGTCGTCCTCGCAGACGATCTCCACCATCAGGTCGAAGGAACCGGCGGTGATGACGACGTAGTCGACCTCGTCCAGCGCGGTCAGGGTCTCGGCGACCGGGTCGATGTCGCCGTCCACGTTGATGCCGACCATCGCCTGCCGCCGGAAGCCCACGGTGAGCGGGTCGGTGACGGCGACGATCTGCATGACGCCCTGGTCGAGCAGCTTCTGTACGCGCTGCCGCACCGCCGCCTCGGACAGGCCCACGGCCTTGCCGATCGTCGCGTACGGACGGCGTCCGTCCTGCTGGAGCTGTTCGATGATCGCGTTCGACACCGCGTCTATCGACGGCGCTCCGCCGTTCTTGTCCCGAGTGGCCACGTGCCCCACTGTGCAGGAGAGGTCGACGGTCGCGCAAGCCCTTCACGATGAAAATCGTCGCCGACGGCCCTCTGTGGTACCGAATCGGTTGTTGAGGGGGGATGGGTGTGTCGAATACGGCAGTCCTGCGGCTAAGCTGGGGAACGTCTCAGCCCGTGGACACCGGACTCGTACGACCAGGGAGCAAGCGCCGTGACCGAACTCCGTACTCTGCGCAATTACATCGACGGAGAGTTCCGCGACGCCGCGGACGGCCGGACCACCGAGGTGGTCAGCCCGGTGACCGGCGACGCGTACGCCACCGCGCCGCTGTCCGGCGCGGCCGATGTGGACGCGGCGATGGCCGCCGCGGCGGCCGCCTTCCCCGCGTGGCGCGACGCCACCCCGTCGGAGCGGCAGAAGGCGCTGCTGAAGATCGCCGACGCGATCGAGGCGCGCGCCGATGAGCTTATCGCGGTGGAGAGCGAGAACACCGGCAAGCCGATCGGACTGACCGCCAGCGAGGAAATCCCGCCGATGGTGGACCAGATCCGCTTCTTCGCGGGCGCCGCGCGCATGCTCGAAGGCCGCTCGGCCGGTGAGTACATGGAGGGCATGACGTCCATCGTGCGGCGCGAGCCGGTCGGCGTCTGCGCGCAGGTCGCGCCCTGGAACTACCCGATGATGATGGCCGTGTGGAAGTTCGCCCCGGCCATCGCGGCGGGCAACACCGTCGTCCTCAAGCCGTCCGACACCACGCCCGCCTCCACCGTGCTGCTCGCCGAGATCCTCGGCGGCATCCTCCCCAAGGGCGTCTTCAACGTCGTCTGCGGCGACCGGGACACCGGCCGGGCGATGGTCGAGCACCCGGTGCCCGCGATGGCCTCCATCACCGGTTCGGTGCGCGCGGGCATCGAGGTCGCCGGATCGGCCGCCAAGGACGTCAAGCGGGTCCACCTCGAACTGGGCGGCAAGGCCCCCGTCGTGGTCTTCGAGGACACCGACATCGCCAAGGCCGTCGAGGACATCGCCGTCGCCGGATTCTTCAACGCCGGGCAGGACTGCACCGCGGCCACCCGCGTCCTGGTCCAGGAGTCGATCCACGCGGAGTTCACCGCCGCCCTCGCCAAGGCCGCCGCCGAGACCAGGACCGGCCTGCCGGACGACGAGGACGTGCTGTACGGGCCGCTGAACAACGCCAACCAGCTCGCCCAGGTCAGCGGCTTCATCGAGCGGCTGCCCGCGCACGCCAAGGTCGAGACCGGCGGCCACCGGGTCGGCGAGCGCGGCTACTTCTACGCGCCGACCGTCGTGTCCGGGCTGCGGCAGGACGACGAGATCATCCAGCGCGAGGTCTTCGGCCCCGTCATCACCGTCCAGTCCTTCACCGACGAGGAGCAGGCCGTCGCCTGGGCCAACGGCGTGGACTACGCGCTGGCCTCCTCGGTGTGGACCAAGGACCACGGGCGCGCCATGCGGATGTCCAAGCGGCTGGACTTCGGCTGCGTGTGGATCAACACCCACATCCCGCTGGTCGCCGAGATGCCGCACGGCGGCTTCAAGCGGTCCGGCTACGGCAAGGACCTGTCGGGCTACGGCTTCGAGGACTACACGCGGATCAAGCACGTGATGACCTCGCTGGACGGCTGAGCCGGCCGTCCGGCCTCCCCCGCGGGCGGGCCCGCGGGGGAGGGGCGGTCAGGCGCGGCGCCGCAGCAGCCGCTGCAAGGCGTCCAGCCGGTTCGTGGTGATCGCGTCCACGCCCAGGTCGAGCAGCCGGGTCATGTTGCGCTGCCAGTCCGCCGTCCACGCGCCGACCAGCAGCCCGTTGTCCGCGGCCCACCGCACGGTCGTGGCGTCGATCAGCCCGAAGCGCAGATTGATCCACCGCGGCTTCAGCTCGTCCAGGAGCGAGCGCGGCGGCGGAGCCACCGTCGTCCACGTCATGGCGATCTCCGCCGACGCGTCCAGGTCGCGCACCGTCAGCATCGCGCCGAGCCCGCCGCAGTAGTAGACGCGGTCGCCGACGCCCGCCTCCGCCACCGCGGCCATGGTCGCCTTCACCTGGCCGACCGAGGTCAGGTCCAGCATCATCCGGCCGCCGCCGGGGTGCCGCAGCAGCTCGGCGAAGGCGTCCGCCAGGGTGGGCACACGGCCGTCGGTGAGGTCCACGACGTCGTTCAACGACAGGTCGCCGACCGCCTCCGGCACCTTCCACAGCCGCTCCAGCGTCTCGTCGTGCAGCAGCACCGGCACGCCGTCGGCGGTCAGCTTCACGTCGACCTCCACCGCGCCCGCGCCCTTGAGCAGCGCCGACCGCACGGAGGGCAGGGTGTTCTCGCGCTCGTGGTACGGGTCGCCCCGGTGGGAGACCGCGACGGTCACCGCCACGCCGCCGTGTACGCGTCGATCTCGGCGGCCAGCGCCCGCTTGCCCGCCGGGTCGAGGAAGGAGACCTCGACGGCATTCTTGGCGAGCGCCGCGACCCCGGTGTGGTCCAGCTCCAGCAGCCGGGCGGCGACCGCGTACTCGGTGTTGAGGTCGGTGCCGAACATCGGCGGGTCGTCGCTGTTGACCGTGACCAGCACGCCCGCGTCGATCATCTCCCTGATCGGGTGCTGGTCGATCTCGGTGACCGCGCGGGTGGCGATGTTGGAGGTGGGGCAGACCTCCAGCGGGATGCGCTGCTCCGCGAGGTGATCGAGCAGCCGCCGGTCGCGTACCGCGCTGGTGCCGTGGCCGATGCGCTCCGCGCCCAGTTCGTTGATCGCGTCCCAGATCGTCTCGGGGCCCGTCGTCTCGCCCGCGTGCGGCACGCTGTGCAGACCGGCGGCGCGCGCCCGGTCGAAGTACGGCTTGAACTGCGGCCTCGGCACGCCCAGTTCCGGGCCGCCCAGACCGAAGGAGACCAGGCCCTCGGGGCGCAGGTCGAGCGCCAGGTGCGTGGTCTGCTCGGCGGACTCAAGGCCCGCCTCGCCGGGGATGTCGAAGCACCAGCGCAGGGTCACGCCCAGCTCGGACTCCGCGGCCTTGCGCGCGTCCTCGATGGCCTCCATGAACGCCTGCTCGTGGATGCCGCGCCGGGTCGAGCTGAACGGGGTGACGGTCAGCTCCGCGTAGCGGATGTTCTGCCGCGCCATGTCCCTGGCCACCTCGAAGGTGAGCAGCCGTACGTCCTCGGCGTCCCTGATCAGGTCGACCACCGACAGGTAGACCTGGATGAAGTGCGCGAAGTCCTTGAAGGTGAAGAAGTCGGCGAGGGCCGCGGGGTCGGCGGGGACCGCGGAGTCCGGGTGCCGGGCGGCCAGTTCCGCGACGATCCGCGGTGACGCGGACCCGACGTGGTGGACATGCAACTCGGCTTTCGGAAGTCCGGCGATGAAGGTGTCGAGGCCGGAGCCGAAGCCGGGCGCGGTGTCGGGCATGCGGGGGTCCTCCCAGGGGTCCGATCGGTGCGGTTCATCGTAAACGGCACCGGGAAACGGCGCTGGGACGGCGGGCGGCGACGCCGTGACGGCGGGCGGGGACGCTGGGACGGCGGGCGGGGACGGCCGACGTCGCACCATGGCCCCCAGACGTCCCCCGGTCACGCCGCCGGGGATCGCCGCGACGGCCGGATTCACACAGAATTCGTCGCGTAACCAAAAGGCAACAACGGAATCACTTGTTGAAGGACAGCTCCTCTGCCAGGATCGGCGATCAATCCAGAGTTTGGCCACGCCGCCAGGAGTGGGCGCGGAGGCGAGGAGAACGTGATGGACCACGTGACGGACGTGGCGAAACGGTTCGCGGGCGGAGCCCAGTACATCGACGGCCGCCCGCGAACCGGCGGCAGCGGCGACACGCACTCCGTCGTGGACCCGGCGACGGGCCGCACGGTGTGGACGTACGCCACCGCGGGACCCGCCGACGTGGACGCCGCCGTCGCCGCCGCGAAGGCCGCGCTGCCCGGCTGGGCGGCCACCGCGCCCGGCGAGCGCTCCGCCGCGCTGCACCGGCTGTCCGCCGCCCTCGACGCGCGCGCCGACGAACTCGCCCGCGCCGAAACCCTCCAGTGCGGCAAGCCGATCAAGCTCAGCACCGAATTCGACGTGCCGGGCACCGTGGACAACGCCGCGTTCTTCGCCGGGGCCGCCCGCCACCTGGAGGGCAAGGCGGCAGGCGAGTACAGCCCGGACCACACCTCGTACGTGCGCCGCGAGCCGGTCGGTGTCATCGGTTCCGTCGCCCCCTGGAACTACCCGCTCCAGATGGCCGGGTGGAAGATCCTCCCGGCGGTCGCGGCGGGCAACACCATCGTGCTCAAGCCGTCGGAGCTGACCCCGCTGACCGCCCTGATGTTCGCCGAGGCCGCCACCGAGGCCGGAATCCCGGACGGCGTGCTCAACATCGTCACCGGTACGGGGCAGGGCGCGGGCGAACACCTGGTCACCCACCCCGACGTCGCCATGACGTCCTTCACCGGCTCCACCGCCGTCGGCACCCGGATCGCCCGGCTCACCGCGGGCACCGTCAAGCGCCTGCACCTCGAACTCGGCGGCAAGGCCCCCTTCGTGGTCTTCGACGACGCCGACCTCGACGCGGCCGTGCACGGCGCGGTCGCCGCCGCCCTGATCAACAGCGGCCAGGACTGCACCGCCGCCACCCGCGCCTACGTCCAGCGCCCGCTGTACGACGCCTTCGTGACCGCCGTCGCCGACCTGATGGCCACCGTACGGCTCGGCGACCCCGCCGACCCGGCCACCGACCTCGGCCCCCTCATCTCCTTCGCGCACCGCGACCGCGTCGCGGCCGTCGTCGAGCGGGCCCGTACGTACGCCACCGTCGTCACCGGCGGCGCGGCGCCCGGCGGCGGGCTCGCGGCGGGCGCGTACTACCGGCCCACGCTGCTCACCGGCGCGCCGCAGCACAGCGAGGCCGTCCAGCAGGAGATCTTCGGCCCGGTACTGGCGGTGCTGCCGTTCGACAGCGACGATCAGGGCCTGGCGTACGCCAACGACACCCCGTACGGCCTGGCCGCCTCCGCCTGGACCCGCGATGTCTACCGGGCCGGGCGGGCCGCGCGGGAGATCACCGCGGGCTGCGTCTGGATCAACGACCACATCCCGATCGTCAGCGAGATGCCGCACGGCGGAGCGAAGTCCTCGGGCTTCGGCAAGGACATGTCCACGTACTCCTTCGAGGAGTACACGCAGGTCAAGCACGTGATGTTCGACAACACCGCGGTGGCGCGCAAGGACTGGCACCGCACCGTCTTCGGAGACCGATAGCGGAAGGGCACCACCCATGGAGCAGTACGAGACCCTGTCCCCGCCGGTGCGCGCGGCGATACTCCGCAGCATGACCGGCGGGCGCGGCGCCCTCGGCCGCCGGACGCTGCTGCGCGCCGCGGGGCTGGGCACCGTCGCCACGGCGGGACTGACGGCGTGCGGCATCCCGGCCGCGGGCCGCAAGGGCGACACCACGGCGTCGACCGACCACTCGGCGCAGGAGAAGGTCGTGAACTTCTCCAACTGGGACCAGTACATCGACGTCACCGACGACGGCAAGCACCGCCCGAGCCTCGACCAGTTCACCAAGGCCACCGGCATCAAGGTCGACTACACCGAGGACATCAACGACAACGTCGAGTTCTTCGGCAAGATCAAGCCGCAACTGTCCGCCGGCCAGGACACCGGCCGCGACCTGATGGTGCTCACCGACTGGCTCGCGGGCCGGATGATCCGGCTCGGCTGGGTCCAGAAGCTCGACCCCTCGAACCTGCCGCACGCCTTCGCCAACCTGGAACAGCGCTTCCGCAGCCCCGACTGGGACCCCGGCCGCGCCTACTCCTACCCCTGGGCCGGCATCCCCACCTGCATCGCCTACAACAAGAAGGTCACCAAGGGCCGCAAAGTCACCTCGGTGTCGCAACTGCTGGACGACCCCGCGCTCAAGGGCAAGGCCGCCATGCTCTCCGAGATGCGCGACACCGTCGGGATGACGCTGCTCGACATGGGCAAGAAGCCGGAGACCGTCACCGACGACGAGTACGACGCCGCGCTCAACCGCATCCAGGGCGCGGTGGACAAGGGGCAGATCCGCAAGTTCACCGGCGGCGAGTACACCGACGGCCTCAGCAAGGGCGACATCGCCGCCTGTATCGCCTGGGCCGGTGACCTGGTGCAGCTCAGGCTCGACGACCCGAACATCGAGTACGCCTTCCCGGCCGCCGGTTACATGACCTCCACGGACAATCTGCTGATCCCCGCCAAGGCGCGGCACAAGACCAACGCCGAGCGGCTGATCGACTGGTACTACCAGCCGCGGATCGCGGCCGAACTGGCCGCCTACACCACCTATGTGTCCCCGGTGATGGGCGTCCGCGAGGAACTGGCCAAGATCGACCCGTCGCTCGCCACCAACCCGCTGATCATCCCGAACGCCCAGATGAACGCCACGTCGCACGCCTTCCGCTCGCTCAGCGAGGACGAGGACACCCGGTACGAGGCGAAGTTCTCCAAGCTCACCGGCGCCTGACCGGCGCTCCAGCAGCCCGCACTCCCCGACGACTTCCGGGACACCTCATGACGACCCCCAAGACCCCGGCCGACGACGCCGTCAGCCTCACCGGGATCAGCAAGACCTACGGCTCCTTCACCGCCGTCCACCCGCTGGACCTCGCCGTGCCCGCCGGTTCCTTCTTCGCTCTGCTCGGCGCCTCCGGATGCGGCAAGACCACCACCTTGCGCATGATCGCGGGCCTGGAGGACCCCTCCTCCGGCTCCGTACGCCTCGGCGGCCAGGACGTCACCGCCCTGCCGCCGTACAAGCGCCCGGTCAACACCGTCTTCCAGAACTACGCGCTCTTCCCGCACCTCGACGTCTACGAGAACGTCGCCTTCGGACTGCGCCGCCGCGGCATCAAATCCGTCAAGAAGCAGGTCGGCGACATGCTGGACCTCGTCCAGCTCGGCGCGCTCGCCCGCCGCAAGCCGCACCAGCTCTCCGGCGGCCAGCAGCAGCGCGTCGCCGTGGCCCGCGCGCTGATCAACCAGCCGCAGGTGCTGCTGCTCGACGAACCGCTCGGCGCGCTCGACCTCAAGCTGCGCCGCCAGATGCAGCTCGAACTCAAGCGCATCCAGACCGAGGTGGGCATCACCTTCATCCACGTCACCCACGACCAGGAGGAGGCCATGACGATGGCCGACACCGTCGCGGTGATGAACGCCGGACGCGTCGAGCAGATGGGCGCGCCCGCCGACCTCTACGAGAACCCCGCCTCCACCTTCGTCGCCAACTTCCTCGGCACCTCCAACCTCATCGAGACCGAGGTGACCGGCGTCAGCGGCGGCGAACTCCAGCTCACCGCCGCCGGACAGAAGCTGACCCTGCCCGCCGCCCGATGTCGCGTCGACGTGACGACCGGCGGCCGGGTGCTGGCCGGGGTCCGCCCCGAGAAGATCACCCTGGCGCACAGCGACGACGAGCACGAGATAGCCGAGAGCCGCAACCGGGTGCGCGGCCGGATCGTCGACTCCAGCTTCATCGGCGTCTCCACGCAGTACGTCATCGACAGCCCGGTCTGCCCGGAGCTGGAGGTCTTCGTGCCCAACGTGGAACGCGACGGCCGCCTGGTGCCCGGCGCGCCCGTCGTCCTGCACTGGAACCCCGAGCACACCTTCGGCCTCGACGCCGACCAGGACATCGACGCCGGTACCGACACCGACGAGGGGGAGGCCGCCGCATGAGCGCAGCGACCGCGCCCGTCACCGGGCCGCCGGCCCCGGCCGAGGCGGCCCCGCTGCCCGCCGCCCTGAAGAAGGCCGCCCGCAGACGGCGGCGCATCCCGTACCTGCTGCTGCTCGCGGGCGTCGCCTGGCTGCTGGTCTTCTTCGTGGCCCCGATGGTCTACCAGGCGTCGACCTCGGTGCAGACCGGCTCGCTCGACGACGGCTTCAAGGTGACCTGGCACTTCGCCACGTACTGGGACGCCTTCCACGAGTACTGGCCGCAGTTCGTGAAGTCGCTGGTCTACTCCGGCATCGCCACCGTGCTGTGCCTGGGCATCGGCTACCCGCTGGCGTACACCATCGCCTTCCGGGCCGGACGCTGGCGCAATCTGGTGCTGATCCTGGTGATCGCGCCCTTCTTCACCAGCTTCCTGATCCGCACCCTGGCGTGGGAGACGATCCTCGCCGACCAGAGCCCGCTGGTGTCGTTCCTGAACCACATCCACCTGCTGGACGTCACGTCCGCGCTCGGCATCACCGAGGGCAACCGGGTGATGGCCACCCCGCTGGCGGTGGTCTGCGGCCTCACGTACAACTTCCTGCCGTTCATGATCCTGCCGCTCTACACGTCCCTGGAGCGGGTCGACGGCAAGCTGCACGAGGCGGCGGGCGACCTGTACGCGACCCCGTTCACCACCTTCCGCAAGGTGACCTTCCCGCTGTCCATGCCGGGCGTGGTGGCCGGCACCCTGCTCACCTTCATCCCGGCCTCCGGCGACTACATCAACGCCGAGTTGCTGGGCTCCACCAACCAGAAGATGATCGGCAGCGTCATCCAGTCGCAGTTCCTGCGGGTGCTGGACTACCCGACGGCCGCCGCCCTGTCGTTCATCCTCATGGCGGTCATCCTGGCGATCGTCATGGTCTACGTCCGCCGCGCGGGAACGGAGGAACTGGTCTGATGCGTCCGATCCGCTGGCTGCGCAAGAACCTCGTGGTGATCGCCGGGGTGCTCACCCTGACGTACCTGATCGTGCCCAACCTCGTGGTGCTGCTCTTCTCCTTCAACAAGCCCAACGGCCGCTACAACTACACCTGGACGCGGTTCTCCACCGACGCCTGGCAGCACCCCTGCGACGTCGCGGGCATGTGCGAATCCCTCACGCTCAGCCTGAAGCTGGCCGTCTACTCGACCATCGGCGCCACCGTGCTCGGCACGATGACCGCCTTCGCGCTGGCCCGCTACCGCTTCAGGGGCCGCGCCACCACCAACATGCTGATCTTCCTGCCGATGGCGATGCCCGAGGTCGTGATGGGCGCCTCGCTGGGCACCCTCTTCCTCAACATGCGCATCCAGTTCGGCTTCTGGACCATCCTCATCGCGCACATCATGTTCTGCCTGAGCTTCGTCGTCGTCGCCGTCAAGGCCCGCGTGATGAGCATGGACCCCCGTCTGGAGCAGGCCGCGCAGGATCTCTACGCCACCCCGACCCAGACGTTCCTGCGGATCACGCTGCCGCTGGCCGCGCCCGGTATCGCAGCGGGCGCCCTGCTGTCCTTCGCGCTCTCCTTCGACGACTACATCATCACCAGCTTCAACGCGGGCAACACCGTCACCTTCCCGATGTTCGTCTGGGGCTCCGCGCAGCGCGGCACACCCGTCCAGGTCAATGTGATCGGTACGGCGATGTTCGTCATCGCGGTGCTGCTCGTACTGGCCGGGCAGCTTCTCGGCAGCAGCCGCAGGAGGGCGCGCACCTGACCCGTACCGCCCCCGTATTCCGGACGCAGACCCGCGCAGCACGAAGGTGTGAGAACCATGGACGCAGCCCGCTCGCTCGCCGAGGCCGAGCCCCGACCGTACTGGCTGGACGACCCCGGCAGGCCGCAGGCGCACCCCGCGCTCACCGGCCACGACAGCTGCGACCTGCTGGTGGTCGGGGGCGGCTACAGCGGGCTGTGGACCGCGCTGCTGGCCAAGGAGCGCGATCCGCAGCGGGACGTGGTGCTGGTCGAGGGGGACAGGATCGGGTGGGCCGCCTCCGGGCGCAACGGCGGCTTCTGCGCCGCGAGCCTCACCCACGGCGCCGCCAACGGACTCGCCCGCTGGCCCGACGAATTCGACGCGCTCCAGCGGCTGGGCGACCGCAATCTCGACGCCATCGAGGAGGCCGTCGCCCACTACGGCCTGGACTGCGACTTCGAGCGGACCGGCGAGATCGACGTGGCCACCGAGCCGCACCAGTACGACGAACTGCGCGAGGCCGCCCAGGAAGGCGCCGAGCACGGCCTGGACGCGGAACTGCTGGACCGCGACCAGGTCCGCGCCGAAGTCGACTCGCCCACCTTCCTCGGCGGCCTGTACAACCGGCGCGGCGTCGCCATGCTGCACCCCGCCAAGCTCGCCTGGGGCCTGGCCCGCGCCGCCGCCGACGCGGGCGTACGGATCTACGAGCGCACCCCGGCCCGCGACCTGGCCGGCTACGGCACGGCGCTGGGGGTGCGCACCCCGTACGGCAGGGTGACCGCCCGCCAGGTGGCGCTCGGCACCAACGTCTTCCCGTCACTGGTCCGCCGGGCCCGCCCGTACACCGTGCCGGTCTACGACTACGCGCTGATGACGGAGCCGCTGACCGAACAGCGGCTCGCGGCGATCGGCTGGCAGGGCCGCCAGGGACTGAGCGACAGCGCCAACCACTTCCACTACTTCCGGCTCAGCGCGGACAACCGCATCCTGTGGGGCGGCTACGACGCGGTCTATCCGCGCGGCGGCCGGATGCGCGCGGAGTACGACCAGCGGCCCGAGACCTTCCTGAAGCTGGCGGAGCACTTCCGCACCTGCTTCCCGCAGTTGGAGGACGTCCGCTTCACCCACGCCTGGGGCGGCGCGATCGACACCTGCTCGCGCTTCTCCGCCTTCTTCGGCACCGCGTACGGCGGCCGGGTCGCCTACGCGGCCGGGTACACCGGGCTGGGCGTGGGCGCCACCCGCTTCGGCGCCGACGTGATGCTGGACCTGCTGGCGGGGGAGGAGACCGAGCGGACCCGCCTGGAGATGGTCCGCAAAAAGCCGCTGCCGTTCCCGCCGGAGCCGCTGGCCACCGTCGGGATCGGCATCACCCAGTGGTCGCTGGCCCGCGCCGACCGGTCGGGAGGGCGGCGCAATCTGTGGCTGAAGGCGATGGACCGCGCCGGGCTCGGCTTCGACAGCTAGGGCCTGATCCGCCGGACAGGCCCTGGGGCCGCCCGGCGCGGACCCGCGATGATCCCCCCGGCGCACAACCGGCATACGGCGTGAGCCACTTCACTACCAATGAGTAGCGAAACCCGCGTAATGATCGGCCCCCAACCCGCTCTCTTCCATGACAGCGACCGTCCACAGCGGTCGTCGGGCGGAAGAGACGGAGGAGCCGGTCATGGTCAGCACCGGTGCGAAAAGCGCGGTCGAGTGGCTGGTGTCGGTGGCGGTGGATCCGGTGAGCTGCCGGTGGGAGTGGGAGCGCAACCCCCTCGGGGTCACGCTGCTGCCCGCCGGGAAACTGTGGGACGTCCTGATCCTCACCGGGGATCTCGGCTACCCCACCCTGGACATCCTGACCCGGCTCGTGGAGCGGCCGGGCCCGGTGCTCGCCGACTTCGGCGACTCCCGGATGGGGTTCTTCGTACCGCCGGGCACGGCGGCGCGCTGGCTGGCCACCGGCGTACGGACGGCGGGCCGCGGCACCTGGATCGTCGTGCCGTATCCGGGCCGGGCGACCGGCGGGGTGCGGTGGCTGGTGCCGCCGGACGGCAGCGGACACCTCACCGACCCGGTGCTGCTCGAACTGGCCATGCACGAGGCCGCCGCCCAGATCGCGGGCGGCGGCTGAAGGACGCACCGCGGAGCGAGCCCACCGCGCGGTGCTTGTGACCACCTCCCCGGCCTGGGGAGACTGACATGAGACAACGACGGAAGGGTCAGCCCGTGACGACCAAGCACATCACCCACTGGATCGCAGGCAAGGGCTGGACCGGCGGCGCGGAACGGCACGCAGACGTGTACGACCCGGCGACCGGCGCGATCACCGGGCAGGTGGACCTCGCGTCCGCCGACGTCGTGGACGCGGCGGTCGACGCCGCCCTCGACGCGTTCCAGCAGTGGCGGCACACCTCGATCGCCAAGCGCACCGGCGTCCTCTTCGCCTTCCGCGAACTGCTCAACGCCCGCCGCGACGAACTGGCCTCGATCATCGTCGCCGAGCACGGCAAGGTGCACTCCGACGCCCTCGGCGAAGTCGCCCGCGGCATCGAGGTCGTGGAGTACGCGTGCGGCATCCCGCAACTGATCAAGGGCGGCTTCACCGAGCAGGCGTCCACCGGCATCGACGTCTATTCGATCCGCCAGCCGCTCGGCCCGGTCGCGATCATCTCGCCGTTCAACTTCCCCGCCATGGTGCCGATGTGGTTCTTCCCGCTGGCCATCGCCGCGGGCAACACCGTCGTCGTCAAGCCGTCGGAGAAGGACCCCTCCGCCGCCAACTTCATGGCCGGGCTCTGGCAGGAGGCGGGCCTGCCCGACGGCGTCTTCAACGTCGTGCACGGCGACAAGCCCGCCGTCGACCGCCTGCTGGAACACCCCGACATCAAGGCCGTCTCCTTCGTCGGCTCCACCCCCATCGCCCGCTACGTGTACGAGACCGGCACCCGGCACGGCAAGCGCGTCCAGGCCCTCGGCGGCGCCAAGAACCACATGCTGGTGCTGCCCGACGCGGACCTGGACCTGGCCGCCGACGCCGCCGTCAACGCGGGCTTCGGCGCCGCGGGCGAACGCTGCATGGCGGTCTCCGTGCTGGTCGCCGTCGACCCGGTCGGCGACGGCCTGGTCGAGCGGATCAAGCAGCGCGTCGCGGGTCTGACCGTAGGACCCGGCTGCGCCGCCAGTTCCGAGATGGGCCCGCTGGTCACCGGCGTGCACCGCGACAAGGTGACCGCGTATCTGGACTCCGGCGTCGCGGACGGCGCGGAACTGGCCGTCGACGGCCGCAAGCACCCGATCTCGGGCGCGGAGACCGCCGACGGCTTCTGGCTCGGCCCCACCCTCTTCGACCGCGTCACGCCCGGCATGTCCGTCTACGACGACGAGATCTTCGGCCCGGTGCTCTCCGTCGTCCGCGTCTCCTCGTACGAGGAGGGCCTGGCGCTGATCAACGCCAACCCGTACGGCAACGGGACCGCGCTGTTCACCAACGACGGCGGCGCCGCGCGGCGCTTCCAGCACGAGGTCGAGGTCGGCATGGTCGGCATCAACGTGCCGATCCCGGTGCCGGTCGCGTACTACTCCTTCGGCGGCTGGAAGTCCTCGCTCTTCGGCGACACCCACGCCTACGGCGAGGACGGGGTCCGCTTCTTCACCCGCGGCAAGGCCGTCACGCAGCGCTGGCTCGACCCTTCGCACGGGGGCATCAATCTGGGCTTCCCGACGAATAGCTGACCGTCGGTCCGTCGGCGTCCGGACCGTCGGCGTCCGGTCCGCCGACGCCCGGACGGTCGGCGCTCGGACCGTCGGCGTCCGGTTCGCCGGTTTCCGGCGCGTGGCTGAACAGCCCGGCCGCCGCCACCCACGCCACCAGCGTGACCGTCAGGAACCAGCTCGCCAGCACGTCCAGCGGCCAGTGGTAGTCGCACCACACCAGGGCGACGCCCACGGCCGCCTGGAGGGCGAGGGTGAAAACGGTCAGCGCGGTCCTTGCCGCGGGGCGGCGCACGTACGGCAGCAGGAGCAGCAGGGCCAGGCCGTACGCGACGGCGGAGGTCGCGGCGTGACCGGAGGGGAAGTAGCCGTAGCCGTCGAGCCGGGGCAGGAGGCGGCCGGGCGCGGGCCGGTGCACCGCGGACTTGACCGTGTCGACCACGACCGGCAGCAACGCCATGGCCACGCAGGCGGCCAGCGGCGGCAGCCACCAGCGGACGACGGCCGCCCGCCGCCCGAGCACCGCGGCGGCCACGACCGCGACGAGCAGGACCGGCACGGCCACCTCGATGTTGCCGAAGTCGCTCACGACCTGCGCGGTGCCGTGCACGCCCGGATGCGCGGCGGACGCCCGCCGGAACCAGCCGAGTACGGTCCAGTCGCGGCCGACCAGCCGCCCGCCGGTCTCGACCTGCCAGGTGAGCAGGGAGAACAGGGCGGCGCCGACGGCGCTCAGCAGCAGGAGAAAAGTCAGCCGCCCCGGAACAGGGGGGAGAGTTCCGGGGCGGCCAGGGCGACCGCCGTGCCGCTCGTCCCGGGGGGTGTGGGACGAACGGCCGACCGATCGGCGAGGAGTGCCGGGGCCTACGGTCCCGGCGGTGTCGTGCGCGAGGGCACTGCTGAGCCGGTGTTGGGGATACACCGGCGCGGTGTCGCCCGTGATGATCTCCTTCGGAGACCGCCCCGAGCGGGGTGTTCTGCTCAGACCGTACGTCACCGGGAGGGCCACAAGGCCAGGGATCACCCCTCCGCCATCAGGCCCGCACACGTTCTTCACGTCCCCCCATTCCTTACCGCCGGTCACACCCCGGCGAAGGCCCCCTCGATGATGTCGAGGCCCTCGTTGAGCAGATCCTCCCCGATAACCAGCGGCGGGAGGAAACGCAACACGTTGCCGTAGGTGCCACAAGTGAGGACAACCAGGCCCGCACTGTGACACGCGCGGGCGATCGCGCCGGTCAGCGCCGCGTCCGGGGTCGTGGTGCCCGGCTCGACCAGTTCCACCGCGATCATCGCGCCGCGCCCGCGGACCTCGCCGATCGCCGGGAACTTCTCCTGGAGCGCGGTCAGCCGCGCCTTCATCACCTCGCCGATCCGCCGCGCCTTCGCCGCGAGGTCCAGTTCCTTCATCGTCTCGATCGCGCCCAGGGCCGCCGCGCACGCCACCGGGTTGCCGCCGTAGGTGCCGCCGAGGCCGCCCGCGTGCGCCGCGTCCATGATCTCCGCGCGCCCGGTCACCGCCGCCAGCGGCAGACCGCCCGCGATGCCCTTCGCCGTCGTGATCAGATCCGGCACCACGCCCTCGTCCTCGCACGCGAACCACTGACCGGTACGGCAGAAGCCGGTCTGGATCTCGTCCGCGACGAACACGATCCCGTTGTCCTTCGCGAACTGCGCGATCCGCGGCAGGAAGCCCTTGGCGGGCTCGATGAAGCCGCCCTCGCCCGCGATCGGCTCGATCACGATCGCCGCCACGTGCTCCGCGCCGATCTGCTTGGTGATCATGTCGATCGCCTGCGCCGCCGCCTCCTCCGCCGCGTGCTCCGGCCCGGTCAGCCACCGGAAGCCGTACGCCAGCGGCACCCGGTACACCTCGGGCGCGAACGGCCCGAAGCCCTCCTTGTACGGCATGTTCTTCGCGGTCAGCGCCATCGTCAGATTCGTCCGGCCGTGATAGCCGTGGTCGAACACCACGACCGCCGGGCGCTTGGTGTACGAACGCGCGATCTTCACCGCGTTCTCCACCGCCTCCGCGCCCGAGTTGAACAGCGCCGTCTTCTTCGCGTGGCTGCCGGGCGTCAGCTCGTTCAGCGCCTCGGCGACCTCCACGTACCCCTCGTACGGCGTCACCATGAAGCAGGTGTGCGTGAAGTCGGCGAGCTGCGCCGTGGCCCGGCGCACCACGGCCTCCGCGCTGTTGCCCACCGACGTGACCGCGATCCCGGAGCCGAAGTCGATCAGCCGGTTCCCGTCCACGTCCTCCACCACGCCGCCCCCGGCGCGCGTCACGTACACCGGCAGCGTCACCCCCACCCCGTTCGCGACCGCGGCGCTCTTGCGCGCCGACAGCTCCTGCGACTTCGGGCCGGGAATGCTGGTGACCAGCTTGCGTTCCTGCGGAAGTGCGGTCATGGCGGGTGCTCTCCTCAAGCCGGGCGGCGGTGTCTGTGCGGTGTCTCTTCGGATCTCTTCGGACTTTTCAGCTCTTCCCGCAGGCTAGGCCGCGTCCCGGCCCGCCCGCATACGCCGATAGGTAACACTGCCCACCGACGATTCGCCGTAACGGCCAGTGCGCGCGCCGCGGCGTGCCACCGCCCGCCACCGGCAAGATCCTTTTACGGCGGTAGCCGCTCGACTACATTGAGCGCATCGTCGGCGACGAGGGGCGAGGGGCACGCACCATGGATGCCATGGATCACGAGGGCGCGCACGGGTACGGCCACCGGCCCGAGGTGCCGCCCCGGCCCGCCGGGACACCGGCGCGCCCGGCCGCCGCGCCCCCCGTGCCCAAACAGGCACCGCCGATGTCCGAGACCGAGCGCTGGCTGCGCACCCCGCGGATCTCCGACGCGCCCGGCGTGTACGCCTACGGACACGTGCCCAACGAAGCCGACCGGGTCCCCGACGGCCGCGTCCTCGGCCGCGCCGCACTCGCCCTCCTCGCCGGAATCCTCATCTGGTCCCTGCGCAACAACGGCTTCCTGCCCTGGTGGCAGTTCCCGCTCAAGATCCTGACCCCGCACAGCTGGTCCTTCAGCGGCCACCAGTCCCGCCCCGAGGTCTTCACCCAGAACCTCTACAGCGTGCTGTCGGCCGCCGTGATCGTCTGGATCACCGGCAGGCTCGGCAACTGGGGCGAGGCGGCCCGCCGCTTCCTGAACACCCCCGCGCGCCGCGGCTGGTTCGCGCTCGCCGCGGGCGCCCTGGTGTGGCAACTGAGCTGGACGGGCTACGTGCCCCTCCTCGACACGGTGCTCGACCTCTTCCCGTACTCGTGGATAAGCGGTGGCGGCAACCCCAACCGGGCCGCCGCGGTCACCTACGCCATCTACGCCCTCGTCGCCGCGCTGATCGCCTGGCCCTGCGCCACATTCGGCGGCTGGTTCGGCATCCCCGGCTGGCAGCCCGACGACACCGCGGGAACGCGCCCCGCCGCCCCCTCGTACACCCGCACCGGCGCCGACCCCTTCGGGGAGACCCCCGCGGACTGGCCGGAACTGCGCGCGGCCGGGCGCTCCGACGCGGCCGACCGGCTGGCGCGGGACGTGGGCCTGGGCCGGATGAACGACGTGGACTGCGTCCGCGTCCGGCACGCGTGGGACGAGACCCGGCAGCGCCCCCGCGAGGTCCTGGCGTTCACCGACGAGGTCCGGCGCCTCGGCGGCGGCGCCTGCCTCCACCCGTCGGGCGAGCGCGACCTGCCCGCCCGCACCGCCCCGCACGACCTGCTCGGCGGCCAGGTCAGGATCGGCCGCGGCGTCGAGGACGACCGCAACGGCTTCCAGTACCGCGGCTCCGGCATGGCCCTCGACCCCGCACTGCTCGGTACGGGACTGCTCGTCGTCGGCCCGCCCGGCGCCGACAGGACCCGCCGCGTCATGCGCCCGGCGGCCGAGTCGCTCTGCCTCCAGGCGCTCACCGGCACCGCCGCCGTCGTCGTCGTGGCCGGCGCGGACACCGACCTCGGACCGCACGAGGCGTACGACGTCGTCATCGCGCCCGGCGACCCGGCCTCCCGCTACAGCCTCGACCTGTACGGCGGCACCACCGACCCCGACATGGCCGCCTGGCTGCTCGCCGAAGCCCTCGTCGACGGCCCCGAGGCCGAACAGCGCCGCGCCGTCGCCGCCCTCGGCCAGCTCCTCGGCCCCTACGCCGCCGCCCACGGCCGTTTCCCCCCGGTGCCGGTGCTCCGCGAACTGCTGGACGGCGCCCCCGAGGCGTACGAGGACCTGCGCCGCGCCGTGGACGCGGCGGGCGCGCCCACGCTGCTGCGCGAACTCGACGCCAGGCAGCGGCAGTCCGCCCGCACCGGGGACATCGGCGGCGACCTCGCCAACCGGATCGCGCTGCTTGACCGGCCCGCCTTCGCCGGCTCCTTCGGCGCCCCCGACCGGGCCCGGCCGTTCTCGATGGAAGCGCTCGTCCACCCCATCCGGGTGCGGATCGAACTGCCCGAACGCGGCCACGCCGAAGCCTCCCGGATCCTCGTCCGGCTGCTGCTCGCCCAGTTCACCGCCGCCGTCCGCGCCCAGCGCACCTGGACCCGCTTCGTCTGCCTGATCGTCGACGACATCGGCCAGGCCGTCACCGCGGAGACCGTCCGCGCGCTGGCGGCCCTGCCGTCCACCACGGCGGGCATGGTCCTCGGCCTGCGCACTCTGGCCGACGTGCCCGAGCACCTGCGCGGCCCGCTCGTCGCCGCCGCGGGCTGCCGGATGTCCCTGGCCGGGGTCACGCCGTGGGACGGCAAGTTCTTCGCCGAGTCCTGGGGCACCACGCGGGTGGAGACCCGCGAGGTCACCCGCGCCGACCAGTCGGGCGGCATGGCGCAGCGCGTCAACCGCGTGGCACGCCGGATGATCACCGGCCGGGTCGTCACCGCCGACGCCGTCACCGTCCGCGAGGTCGAGCGCGAACGCTGGTCGGCCTCCGACCTCGCCCACACCGTGCCCGCCGGGCAGGCCGTCGTCTCGCTCACGACCACCGCGGGGGAGAGCGCCCCGCCGGTCCTGGTGGACCTGCGGGGGTAGCGCCGAGGGCGTGCGGGCCCGGCACCGGGGGCGGCTGATGGCGTGCGGGCCCGGTCGGGTCGGGCGGCGGCGGGGCGTGCGTGTCCGGTATTGGCGGCTGGCGTCAGGGCAGCGCTGGACGGTGCGGCACAATTGGGGGTGGCGACCGCTCCCGGTCGGCCAAAAATCGGCCTTCTCCCGTACCAGGCACCTATGCCCCTCACGCTCGCGTCCCTCGCCCACCACTCGGTCCTCAAGCTCACCGTCCTCGCCGGAGGCGACCGGCTGGGGGACACCGAAGTGCGCTGGGTCCACACCAGCGAGCTGGACGACCCGGGACCGTACCTGGAGGGCGGCGAACTGCTGCTCACCACCGGCCTGAAACTGCCCGTGGACGACGCGGAGCACATACGCGCGTACGTGACGCGGCTGGCGGCGGCCGGAGTCGTCGGCCTCGGCTTCGGCGTCGGGGTCGGCCACGACGCCGTGCCCCCCGCCCTGGTGGCCGCGGCGGAGACCGCCCGGCTGCCGCTGTTCGAGGTGCCGCGCAAGACCCCGTTCATCGCCATCAGCAAAGCGGTCTCCGCGGCCGTCGCCGCCGACCAGTACAAGGCCGTCACGGCGGGCTTCGAGGCCCAGCGCGAACTGACCCGCGCCGCCCTCGCCCCCGACGGCACCGCCGCGCTCCTCAGCCGCCTCGCCCAGCACCTCGACGGCTGGGCCGCGCTCTACGACGCTTCAGGAGCCGTCCTGGCCGCGGCCCCCGACTGGGCGGGCCGCAGGGCCGCCCGGCTCGCGGGCGAGATCGACCGGCTGCGCGACACCCCCGCCCCGGCCAGCGCCGCCGTCGCGGGACCCGCGGGCAGCGAGGACCGCGTCGAACTCCAGTCGCTGGGCACCGGCCGCCGCCCCCGCGGCTTCCTCGCCGTCGGCACCGAGGAACGCCTCGACACCGCCGCGCGCTACGTCGTCCACGCCGCCGTCGCCCTGCTCACCCTCTCCCTCGAACAGTCCCGCACCCTCCAGGACGCCGAACAGCGCCTGGCCGCGGCCCTGTTGCGGATGCTGCTCGCCGGGGAGCCCGGCCACGCCCGCAGCGTCGCGGGCAAGCTCTACGGCACCCTCCTCGACCACCCGGTCCGCGTGCTCATCGCCGAACCGGCCGAGGCCCACGCCACCGCGGGCGCCGACGCCGTCACCCTCCTCGGCGAACGCGCCGAGGCCGTCGCCTCCCGCTCCGGCGACGCACTCCTCGCGGTCCGCGAGGGCCCCCGGCTGATCGTGCTGGCCGCCGAGGAGTCCATGGCCCTGTCCACCGCCGCCGACCTCGCCGAGGCCGAGGACGCGCTGGCCGCCGGACTGTCCGCGCCCGTACTCCCCGCCGAGGTCCCCGAGGCCCACCGCCAGGCCGAACGCGCCCTCGCCGTCGCCCTGCGCCGCGGCCGCAACCTCGTCGAGCACGGCGAGGTCGGCGCGGGCTCCGTCCTGCCCCTCCTCGCCGACGACGCCGTCCGCGCCTTCTCCGAAGGTCTGCTGCGGCCGCTGCGCGACCACGACGCCACCTCCCGCGGCGACCTCGTCGCCTCCCTGCACGCCTGGCTCTCCCACCACGGCCAATGGGACGCCGCCGCCGCCGACCTGGGCGTCCACCGCCACACGCTCCGCTACCGCATGCGGCGCGTCGAGGAAATCCTGGGCCGCTCGCTGGACGACCCGGACGTGCGGATGGAGCTGTGGCTGGCGCTGAAGACCGGGCCGTGAGGCGCTGGCCCGCGGTCAGCCCTGCCGGTTGTCGGCCAGCAGCCGCGCGGCCATGCTCTGCGCCTGCCGCTCGGCGTCCCGCGCGTCCGAACGCCGCCTCGCCAGCAGGGACTTGGCCCGCAGCGCGGTCACCCGGTCCTGGTGCGGGCGGTCGGCGAAGAGGCTGTCCAGCAGCGACTCGGCGGCGGACAGGTGCCCCTCGGCCCGCGACCGGTCACCCGCCAGTTCACGGGCGCGGGCCAGCAGCAGTTCCAGGCGCGGCAGCAGCGGGCACCGGGAGCCGTAGACGTCCACGGTGGCGTCGCGCGCGCGCAGCAGTTGGACCGCCGCCGCCTGGACGTCCCCGGCCGCCAGCAGCACATGGCCCTCCGCCGTCCTGAACCGCGCGTAGAGATGCGGCCGTTCGACGTTCGCGCGCTCCACGAAGGGCCGCATCGCATCGATGTGCCGTTGGGCCCGGGTGATGGCCCGATACCACCGGTCGTCGCTGTACGGTTCCCGTTCGGCCCACTGCGAGCCGGACGCGTACTGCGCGAGGCTTGTCGCGAGCAATTCGGTGAGGGCCAGGTACAGATCGAAGTGCTCGCGTGTCGCGGCCGTGGCCAGAGACGCGAGGTCGGCCTCGGTGCCGCTGTCGGCGGCGCCGAGGCGCAACCGCAGGAGTGCCTCCTCGGCCAGCGGCACAGCGGCACCGATGGCGGACGATGACACTTCGTCCCTGGCGGCCGCGATCGAGGCGTCGAGGAACGAGTCCCGGCAGCTGTCGAGGAGTTCCGCCGTCATGTCGTCCCTGCGACCTCCCCAGGACGACGGCTCCGGCGACCGGCCGTACGACCGGGACGCCCGGCTGAGGTCGCCGGTCACGAACCCGTGCCTCAGGAGACCCTGGCCGACAAGGCGCCGACCACGCTGAGACACCGTCGGCTCCAGCCTCAGGTATTCCTCCTTCGCCGAATCCAACGAGCCACACCACAGCGCGAGTTCGGCTCTGGCCAGCGCGGCCTCCTCCTTCGCGGAAGGCGAACCGCGCCCGGCGCCGGGAGCCGCCTCGATCTCGGTGCAGCGCTCCAGCGCCTGCCGCACCAGGCCGCGCGCCAGCCGTGCCCGCAGGGAGATGATCCGCCAACTCTGGCGCTCGTTGGGGATGAACAGCGACCTCGACAGGGGCCTGTCGTCGCCCAGCGCGATCAGGGCCAGCCGTTCGGCCTCCGCCGCGGAGCCGTGCAGCAGCTGATACCGGCTCCAGTTCACCAGCAGCGTGAGGATGGGGTCGGTGGTGGGGAGCACCTGGTCCTCGCGGGTATCCATGACCCGCCCGACCAACTCGCCGAACGGCGGCCCACTTTCGTACGCGGCCCAGGTCGCGGGATCGGGGGTCGGCTCCGGGTAGAAGCGGGACAGGGTCCCGACCAGCGCGCGCCGGAAGCGCGCGGCGTCCTGGCGGGTCACCCGGGCCCGCACGGCGGTACGGGCCGACTCGGTCAGCCGCAGCGCCGTCCCGTCGACCTCGGCCAGATTGCCTTCCACCAACCGTGCGGTGTCGACGGGGAGTTCGGAGGACGGACCGCGTCCCTCCGGCCACGACGCCCACAGCGCGGACACCGTGGCTCCTGTGACGCCGTCGCCGGTGTCGAGGAAGTCCAGCAGCCACAGAGTGAGCAGCAGGTCGGGGCTGAGGGGAAGCACCGGGGAGAACGGACCGGCGTCGGCCGCCTCCCGCGCCGTGAAACCCGCCGTCACCGACGCCACGTCCCAGATCCGCGCGCGGCCGAAGGACGAGGCCGTGGCCAACAGGGGCCTGCCGTAAGTGCCGTTGAAGGCGGCGACGGCCACCACACGGCTGGTGTCCCCGGTGGCGACGGTGCCGACCGGCTGAGCGGACGCGGTGTCCCAGAGCGTGACCGTGCCCTCGGCGTCGATCGCCGCGACCAGGTCGGGCCGGCCGTGGACGTGGACGGTGGTGAGCGCCTCCACCTGTCCGAGCCGTGCGGGCAGGTCGCTGTCGACCTCCTCGCCGCTGGCGGCGTCCCTGACGTGGACGGTGCGGTTCTCCGGCGGGTGGTCCCCGGTCACATGGAGACAGAGCGGCCGTGCGCCGGGGCCGGTGAAGAAGGTGAGGGCGCGGACGCGGCCCACCAGGGGGGTGAGGGCCGAGCCGAATTCGGTGCCGGTCCCGGGGTCCCAGCAGCGCAGGGCGACGTCAGGGCCCGCCGTGACCAGGACGAGCCGTCCGTCCGCGTCGGTGAAGCTCGTCAGGAGGTGCGCCCCGAACGACGGGCCGGCGACGAGCGTGCGCGTCCGTGTGCCCGCAAGGAGGTCCCAGAGGGAGACGGCGCCGCCGATCCCCGCGACGGCGGCCTGCGGACGGCCGTTGGCGTCGGGGAAGACGGTGAGCGTCTGCACGGCGTCGGGGCCGCCCTCCAGCGGTACGCCCGGGCCCGCGCTCCCGGCCGCGTCCCACAGGTGCGCGCCCTGGCCGTAACCGGCCGCCACCAGCCACACGCTGCCGCCCCAGACGTATCCGGCAAGGCCCCGGTCGCCCTTGGCGGTGGCCCACTCGTAGAGCGGCAGGACCGGTTCGTCGGGGCTGCCGAACAGGCGGCCGAACTCGGCCCGTACGTCGATCGCCTGGAGCGCGCCGGGGTTGGTCGGCATGCGCTGGGCCAGTTCGTAGAGCCTGCTCGGGGTGGAGCGGTCCAGCGCCAGCAGGTCGGGCTCGATGTTCGCGGTGAGGTGGTCCATGATCTCGGCGCGGGTCAGCTCGCCGAGGGTGACGACGGTGCCCAGGCTCGACGGGTCGCGAACGCCGTCGAGGGAGGCCACGGTGAACAGCACGGAGCCCCGGCCGTACGGGGGAAGGCATCCCTCCAGCGCCTCGCGCAGGCCCTCGCCGTAGGACCGGACCCGGTCGAAGATCAGCAGCCAGTCGCGGTGTGCGCCCAGGCGTGCCCACAGGTCCGTGGGGGGCGCGGAGCGGTGCTCCCGGTCCGGGGTGAGCGCGGACTCCAGCGCGGTCAGCCCTTCGCGCAGGCTCTGCCGGGTCCGTGCGTCGATCCGGTGGACGAAGCTGTGCCGGGGCCCGTACTTGCGGACGTACTCCTGCACCAGGCGGGTGCGGCCCGACCCGTTCGCGCCGACGACGACGGCCACCGAGGGCATGCTCCAGCCGCGGTCCGCCGTGCGGTCGGCGGGGGAGGGTCGCAACGTCCTTTTCAGGGTGTCCAGTTCGGGGGCGCGGCCGATCATCCGCTCGGGATCGGGCGGGGTGGTGACCGGCGGGACGGGGAGGAGGCGTTCGGGGTGCGGGACGGTGGAGGCGTGCGGCGTCGCTGCTGGCCCCTCCTGCGGCCCGGCGTCGAGCACGTCCAGGGCGCGTCCCTCGGCCGCTGCCGTCAACTGCCGTGCCAGCGCCCGGTGCTGACCGCCCGCGCCGCTGAGGACGGCGGCGGCGACCTCGGCGAAGGGGAGGCTGCATTCGGGCAGGAGCCGGCCGGAGGCGCCGTTCTCGGGGGCCGCCGCGGGGGCCGAGGCGGCGTCGACGGCCAGGGAGGCCAGCGCCCGGAAGTCCAGGGTGCCGCCGAAGGTCGCGGCGACGCGGCCGGAGACGCGCGCGAGGACGTCGTCCAGGACGTGCAGGGATTCGGTACGGGTCAGCTCGGCGAGCAGCGCGTCGCGGACGCCGGGGGCGAAGTCGTAGACGACCTCGTCGGGGTCGGTGGGCGGTGCGGGCGCGGGCGCGTCATCGGGGGCGGGGCCGCGGCGCTCGATCAGGCCGGAGAGGAAGAGTTCGGCGAGGTCGGTCTGGCCGGAGCCGGGGACGGTGGCCTGCTGGACGAGCCGCATGACGGGCAGGCTCAGCGGGGCCGCCGCGAGGTGGCAGGCGAGGCGGAAGGCGTCGGGGGAGCAGCCGGAACGGAAGCGGGCGACGCGCTCCGCGGGGCCCGGCGGCTCCGAGGGGGCGGCGGCGCGCGCGGGCCGGGGCGCGCCGTGTACGGGCGCCGCCAGCATCGGGGACCAGCCGGGCACGCGGCCCGCGACCAGACCGGCCCAGGGTGCCAGCCAGGAGCCGTCCACCTCCATCACCGGCAGCCAGCGCACCCCGTGCGGGCGGGCGCCGCGCGGCAGGCCCGGCACGGCGGCGGCCGTCCGTACCTCGGCGACCGGCCGCGCCGCGTCGGGCACCCGCAGCTCGACCGGTGCCGTCCGCAGCGCGGTGCGGTGCCACAGCCTGCGCGGCAGGACCTGGAGCGCGGCCACCGGGCGTTCCCGGCCCGCGCGGGCCAGGAATTCGGGCAGCTCGTCGCCGTACCAGGCGGGGCCGACGCCGTCGGTGAGCACGAGCAGCAGCGCCCGGCCGGCGGGGTCCTCCAGGGCGCGGCTCCAGCGCGGACCCGCGGGACCCGCCGGGGCCGCCGGGCGGGCGGACTTGCGGCGGCGGAAGGGGGACAGGCGCGGCGCGGGGCCGTCGGTCGACAGCGACCAGCACCGTACGTCGCCGAAGGCGCCGTGCCGCTCCAGCACCGTGCACAGCTCGGTGGCCAGGCGGTGCCAGACCGCCATCGTGGCGCCGGTGTCGATCAACAGGTCGACGGAGAACCGGCGTTCGCTCGCCGGCCGCCAGACCGGCAGCAGATACTCCGCCTCGCCGGTCGCCTGGGCGGTGGCCTCCTCGTCGAGGACCGCGGGTCCCGGCGCGGGCACGGACTGGCGCAGCGGGCGCAGGGCGCGGGCGAGGTCCAGGGAACCGCTGAGCGCGGGCGGCTGGGTGACCCGCACGACATGCGCGGCGGGGCCGCCGGGCGCGGGCGCGGCCTTGGTGAGCGAGTGCAGGCCGACGCGCAGGGCGGGGGTGGCGGGCGCGGCCGGTGGGCGGCGCGGTCCGGGTACGGGGTCCGGTGCGCGCTCCCGCTCCGCCGGTTCGGAGCCCGGCCGTACGGGGTCCGGTTCCGGTGCGACCGCCCGCGGCGGCTCCTCCGGGCCGCTGCCGTCCACCTCGTCGGCCCCGTCTTCCGCCGTCAGTCCGGCCAGCCGTGCCAGCCACACCACGTCGGCCATTTCGACAGCCGTGGGGCCGTCCTCGTGGCCGCCGAGGAGCCCGGCCAGTACGGCCCTGAGCCCGTCGGGGTGCTCGGGTGGCCGCGGCGGTGGCGGTGGCGGTGGGGGCATGGCGGGCGCGGGTCAGGACTCGTTGAGGGGGCGGAGGAGGACGCTCTCGATGAACTCGCGGTCCTGCCGGCCCGACCACAGGCCGCGGTCGGCCATCAACAGAGCGTTCAGGAGCTGGTCGTTGGCAAGCTCCGCGCCCTCCTCGCGCTGGCGGCGCAGGAACTCGGCGATGACCGCGGCGCGTTCGGCCGCCGCGCCGGGGGCGCCGGGTCCCAGGTGCGCGGTGACCATCGCGGCGAGCCGGTCCGCGTCCGGCGGCTGGATCTCCAGCCGGACGCAGCGACGCAGGAACGCGGCCGGGAACTCCCGCTCGGCGTTGCTCGTCAAGACGGTGAAGGGGAACTGAGCACAGCGCACCGTCCCGCCAGTGACGGTGGCCGTCCGCGCACCGTCCGCGGTCATGACTTCCTGATCACCCGGCCCCAGCCGGGCGAGTTCCGGAATCCCGAATTCGCCTTCCTCGAAGACGTTCAGCAGGTCATTGGGCAGATCGAGATCACTCTTGTCGATCTCGTCGATGAGCAGCACCCGCGGGTGCCGCCAGGGCAGCAGCGCCGTGCCGAGGGGACCGAGCCGCAGATAGCGGCCGACGGGCGGCGGCTCCTCCCTGCCGGTGCCGCCCCCGGTGCCGCCCCCGGTGCCGTCGGTCCCCGCGCCGCCCGTGCTCCCCGCCGGACCGCGTCCCATGCCCGCGTCGTGCAGACGGCCGATCGCGTCGTACGCGTACAGGCCGTCGCGCAAGGTGGCGCGGCTGGTGATCGGCCAGCGCAGCACGGGACCGAGGCGCAGTTCGTGGGCGACCGCGTAGGCGAGTGTCGACTTGCCGACTCCCGGCTTGCCCGTGATGAGCAGGGGGCGGCGCAGGTGCAGGGCCAGGTTGACGAGCTGCACCTCGCGCCGGTCGGCCTGATAGGCGACGGCCTGGCGGTCGCGGCCGAGCCGCCGGGCGGTCGCGCCGTCCGCGCCCGGTCCCGTGCCGTCGGCGGGCGGCGGGGGCAGTTCGCCGGGGTCGCCGTACTCGGTGCCGAAGGCCCGCCAGGCGGGGGCCTCCGGCAGGCCGTCGATGCCGTCGTGCGGGGTGCCGGTACCCCGGTACACCCACCAGTCGTCGCCGTTCGCCGTCACCGCACCGCTCCTTGTCCTCTGCGTCCTGTGCGTCCTGTGCGCGTCGTCCGCATGTCAGGCCATCCCCGCGTACGGCGTGTCCTGGTCGGCATCCACGCTGTCCGGGTCGTCCCAGAGCAGCGTGATGTTGTTCCGCACGTCGTCGGCGCCCGCCGTCCTGCCGTACTTGCGGCAGCGGTGCACGGTCTCCGGCAGGTCGAGCAGCCGGGCCGGGGGGTGGGCGCGCAGCGCCGTCACCAGCTCGCGCGGGTCGCCGGGGTCGCGCCGCCACAGCATGACGGGCACGCCCTCGGTGTACAGCGCGTCCTTCACGGCCGCGAGCAGGTGCGCCGAGAGCCGGTCGTACGGCACGGTCAGGCCGAGGCAGGCCAACTCGGGCTGCCGTACGAGGGATTCGGTCAGCTCAGCCGCGGCGGACCGCCCGTGCAGCCGGGGCCAGGAGATCCTGCCGAGCGCGTCGTCCGCCGGGTCCGCCTCCCGAGCCCCGGTTCCGGCCGTGTCGCCGTTCCCGCCGCCGAGCGGGGCCGCCGCCGCTCGCTGCGGGTCCCGGCGCAGGTGCTGCCAGCGCTGCCGCCACGCGCCGATGACCCAGGAGTCGGTGTACCGCTCCAGGGACCGTACGACGACGGGGTGGTGCTGGCCGAGCGGGGTACGGGTCGGGCCGGCCGACCACAGCTCGGCGCTGTAGCCCAACAGGGCCTCGGGCAGCAGGAATTCGACCCGGACACCGCCGCCCGCGCCGCGCACCTCGCGGGCCAGTTCCGTCCACGCCGACATCCGGGCGCTGCCCGCGCCGGTCAGCTCGCTGCGGCGGAAGGGCTCGCTGGGCGGCAGCGCCGCCACCCGGCGCAGCGGGCCGCCGTGCACGGCCTGCCGGTAGTAGGCGCCGCGCAGTTCGTAGCTGCCGTCCTCGACATGCTCGGGGCCCGCGGCCTCGACGCGGATCTGCACGATCAGCCGGTCGGCGGCCTCCGGGCTCTGCGCTCCGCCGCCGGCCGTCCCGGTGTCCCCGGCCCGGCCGCCGCCCAGCGCGCCGAGCAGCTCGCGCAGCGCCGCCCAACGGGCGTACGCGGCAAGGTCGGTGTCGGCCGTGACGGAGCCGAGGAAGCGCAGCAGCGGTACCGCCCGGCCCGCGTCGCCGCCGGGGCCGCCGCCCCGTAGGTCGGACAGGCGCACCAGGATCTCCGGCAGGGTCTCGCGGCCGGTGAGCAGCGCGGTGCCGGGCGCGCCGTGCGGGACATGGCGCGCGAGCTGGGCGGGGGAGGGGAGATGCGGGAGGTCCGCGCGCAGCGCGGTGAGGACGGCGAGCGAGGCGTCGGGCGGCAGGGGCGCCGCGCCGGTCAGGCCCAGGACGGCCAACTCCAGCCACGGCAGGGCCTTGTCGTACGGCGCCTGACCGCGCAGCGCCGCCCGCAGCGCGTCCAGTGCCGCGTCGGGGTCGGGGCGGGTCTCGATCGCGCCGACGAGATTGCGCAGGTGGGCGCGGGCGACGAACTCCTCGCGGACGTCGAGCCGGAAGCGGGCCCGGCGCGCGCCCCGCACGCCGCCCGGACCGTACGGTCGCGGCTCGTGGCGCTCCGCCGCCTCGTCCATCCGCTGGAGCAGGTCGAGCCGGTCGCTGTGCCGGGACAACTGCGGGAATTCCTCCAGCAGTTCACCCAGCAGCTCGGCCGCGCCGACCGGCCACGGACCCCCGTCGGCCGCCGGACCGGGACCGTCCCCGGCCCTGCCCACCTTGCCCAGCAGGCGCTTCGCCGTCCACTTCCCCTCCACGGAACCCATCGCGCTACGCGTCCCCCCAGCCGCCGATCGCCCGCCCGACCAGGTCGCGCAGCCGCTCCAAGGCCCGGTCGTCCGGCACGATCTCCTCCATCGCCGTGAACAGGGCGCGCCACGCGGCCCCCTCGTCCCGGAACCGGCGGCAGCTCAGCACCAGCCGGAAGAGGTGGTCCCGGCGGCCCGGCCGCTCCTCCACCTCGAAGGAGTACGGCAGGCCGAGGTGGTCGCCCATCCGGTCGAGCAGGTCGTAGCGGTTGTCCGCGCGTCCCAGAGAGGGGAACGCCAGCAGGGCGTCGACCAGTTCCATGTCGCTGGGCGGCGGGCCGGGCGCGGCGGCCGTCGCGGCGGAGCCGGCCGGGGCGTCGGCGATACCCAGGAGGCCGCGCAGGGCCGAGACCGGGGTGCACCAGCCGCCCCGGTCGTCCCGGTACGAGCGGCTGCCCTTCACCACACCGACCACGAGACCGGCCCGGTCGAGCAGCATGCTGCCGCTGAAGCCCTCGCGGACGCCGTCGCCCAGCACCCGGAAGAAGTCGCCTGACCTGGCTCCTGTGCGCAGCGCGAGCGAGTCCGGCTGGACACCGGGGGAGGGGGTGAACTCCGAGTAGCCGAGCGCCGTCACCTCGGTGCCCGGCTCGGGGTCGCTGGCCGCGAGCGACGCGACGGGGTGCCCGGACCACCCGGCCACGGTCAGCAGCGCCAGGTCCGGATACGGGTGGAAGCGCCCGCCGTCGCTGTGCGGAGGCACCGCCCGTACGCCGTCCGCCGCCACGGGACCACCGCCGGACGGGTGACGTACGACGATTCCGGCCGCTCCGGCCACCACGTGCGCGGCGGTGACGACGAGCCCGTCCCGTACGAGGAAGCCGCTGCCCCGGAAGGTCCCGCCGATCTCCAGCCACACCGCGCGTAAGTGCGCCTCGCCGCCCAGCGGCCCGGCGCCCCACCAGGCGACGGCCCCAGCGCTCACGGCTGTCCGCCGGACCCGGAGCCCGTGTCCCCGGCCGGGCCGGTCCCGTCCGCGGCGGCTCCGACCACCGCCGTGACGGCCGCTTCAGCCGCTTCAGCCGCTTCAGCCGCCACGGCCGCCTCGGCCGCTTCCGCGCGGGCTCTGCGCGCCGCCAGGTCCCAGGAGAGCCGTACGGTCAGGCTGGCCTCGCTGCCCGCCTCCGCGATGATCCCGAAGAGCTGGCCGGACTTCACGGCCAGATTGAGGCCGAATTCGACCTCGAAGGCGTCGGGGGAACCGGCGGCGCCGCCCTCCGTCACCGTTTCGGCCGCCCAGCGGCCGACACTGCGGACGGTGTCGCGCACCTGGCCGAGGCTCAGGGCGACGGCCGAGCCCAGCGCGGCGGCGCGGCGGCCGACGTCGACACCGACGTCGCCGTACGCGTCGGCGCCGCCCGCGCCGGAGGCGGCCTCACCGGGCTGCCGGAAGGTGAGGTCGCCGATGACCTCGGCCTCCACCGTCGAGCCGTCGCCCAGGTCGATCGTCACGGTCTCCGTCATGGCGTTCCCTCCCCGTCCCGCCAGCAGGATAGAGGCGCCCGAGGGCACGCCGTGCGGCTTTCCCCACCTGCCCCCCGGCCGAAGCCGCTGCCGCCGACCGGCCGTACCCCGGCCGTACCCCGGCCCTCCTGAGGCCGTACCCGACGCCGTCCGCCCGCGCGGCCCCTGGCCGGAGGCTCGCCAGCCGCCGCCGGAAGGCTTCCGGTCACCCCGCCGGGCCGCTGCCGAACGCGGCCGGTCCCCATAAGCCCGGCCCCTGCCGTCCCCCGGCACCGGCGGTCCACCGGCCGCCGCCGGGCCCCTGGTGGTCCACGTAAGTCCGGCCCCGCCTTCCCCGGCACCGACGCCCCACCGGACCCCGTCCGGTACGCCCCGACCGGCCGCCGCCGGGCCCCGGCGGTCCCCGGAAGAAGGGCCCCCTCGCAGCGGCCGGGCCATTCCGGCCATTACGGCGCGCGTCAGTGGGCACGTACTACGTCGTGGACAACGTGCGGTGTCCGCGGGCGCGCCTACCGTGAGAGACGGGACGGCAGCACAATCGAACTTCTGAAGGGCGGGACCCACCGTGACAACGACAGGCGCAGCCGCGTACGCGTTCTGGCTGGCGGGCCGTGAGGCCACCGGTACGGACACCTTCGATGTGACCAGCCCGTGGGACGGCGCGGCGGTCGGCCGGGTGAGCGTGCCGACGGACGCCCAGGTCGAGGAGGCGGTGGCGGCGGCAGCGGCGGCGCAGGACGCGTTCTCGGCGACGCCCGCCCATGTGCGCGCGGCGGCGCTCGACCACGTGTCGAAGCGGCTCGCGGAGCGGTCGGAGGAGGTCGCCCGGCTGATCACGGCGGAGAACGGCAAGCCGATGAAGTGGTCGCGCGGCGAGGTCGGCCGCGCCGTGTCCGTCTTCCGCTGGGCCGCGGAGGAGGCCCGCCGCTTCAACAGCGGCGAGGCGCAGCGGCTGGACACCGACGCCGGCGGCGTCGGGCGGCTCGCGCTGACCCGCCGCTTCAGCCGCGGCCCGGTGCTGGGCATCGCGCCGTTCAACTTCCCGCTCAACCTGGTGGCCCACAAGATCGCCCCGGCCATCGCGGTCGGCACGCCGATCATCCTCAAGCCCGCCCCCGCGACCCCGCTGTCCGCGCTGCTGCTCGGCGAACTCCTCGCCGAGACCACCGGCCTGCCCGAGGGCGCCTGGAGCGTGCTGCCGGTGGCGAACGACCGGATGTCCTCGCTGGTCCAGGACCCGCGGCTGCCGGTGATCTCCTTCACCGGCTCCGACACCGTCGGCTACCAGATCATGGACTCCGTGCCGCGCAAGCACGTCACCCTCGAACTCGGCGGCAACGCCGCCGCCGTCGTCCTCGCCGACTGGTCGTCCGAGGCCGACCTGGACTGGGCGGCGAGCCGGATCGCCACCTTCGCCAACTACCAGGCGGGCCAGTCCTGCATCTCGGTGCAGCGCGTCATCGCCGACACCGCCGTCTACGACGCGCTCGCCGAGAAGATCGTCGCCAAGGTGCGCGCGCAGGCGGTCGGCGACCCCGGCGACGACGCGACCGACGTCGGTCCGCTGGTCAGCGAGGCCGCCGCCGAGCGCGTCGCCTCCTGGGTCGACGACGCCGTCGGCAAGGGCGCCAAGCTGCTGACCGGCGGGGTGCGGGACGGCGCGAGCTACGCCCCGACCGTCCTGGCCGACCTGCCCGCCGACGCCGTCCTCGCCTCGGCCGAGGCATTCGGCCCCGTCCTGTCGCTGCACCGGGTGAACGGCACCGACGAGGCTTTCGCCGCCGTCAACGACTCCCGCTTCGGCCTCCAGAGCGGCGTGTTCACCCACGACCTCCAGGCCGCCTTCCGCGCCCACCGCGAACTGGAGGTCGGCGGCGTCATCATCGGCGACGCGCCCTCCTACCGCGCCGACCAGATGCCGTACGGCGGTGTGAAGGACTCCGGCACCGGGCGCGAAGGCGTCAAGTACGCGATGGACGACTACACGTACGAGCGCGTGCTGGTCCTCACCGGCCTGGACCTCTAGGCGCGGGACCTCCAGGCGCGGGACCGCTAGACACGGGACCTCCAGGCACCGGCCTCCGAGCCCCGAGGGATTCGGCCGACCTCGCGCCGCGGATGGTCGGGTCGGCCGGATTCGGGTAGTACGGACAAGTAGCACCGGTTGGTAACCGGCTACCCGGAGGTGACGCAACCGTGTCCGCACCCACCGCACGCAAGGTCTCGGAGCGCGAAGCACGTCAGGTGGCGGAGGCCGCCAGAGAACAGGACTGGCGCAAGCCCAGCTTCGCCAAGGAACTGTTCCTCGGCCGCTTCCGCCTCGACCTGATCCACCCCCACCCGCTGCCCGCGGCCGAGGCGGTGGAGAAGGGCGAGGCGTTCCTCGACCTGCTCAAGGGCTTCTGCGAGACGAAGGTCGACGGCGCCAGGATCGAGCGCGAGGCGCGGATTCCCGACGAGACGATCGCGGGCCTGAAGGAAATCGGCGCCTTCGGGATGAAGATCGACACCGCGTACGGCGGCCTCGGCCTCACCCAGGTGTACTACAACAAGGCGCTGGCCCTCGCCGGTTCCGCGAGCCCCGCGATCGGTGCGCTGCTGTCGGCCCATCAGTCGATCGGCGTACCGCAGCCGCTGAAGATGTTCGGCACGCGGGAGCAGAAGGAGAAGTTCCTGCCGCGCTGCGCCCGTACCGACATCAGCGCCTTCCTGCTCACCGAGCCCGACGTCGGCTCCGACCCGGCGCGGCTGGCCACCAGCGCGGTCCGCGACGGCGACGACTACGTACTCGACGGCGTGAAGCTGTGGACCACCAACGGCGTCATCGCCGACCTGCTCGTCGTCATGGCCCGGGTGCCGAAGCCGGACGGCGGCGCGGACACCTACGAGGACCACAGGGGCGGCATCACCGCCTTCGTCGTGGAGGCCGACTCCCCGGGCATCACCGTGGAGAACCGCAACGCCTTCATGGGCCTGCGCGGTCTGGAGAACGGCGTCACCCGCTTCCACCAGGTCCGGGTCCCGGCCGCGAACCGGATCGGCGCCGAGGGCGCGGGCCTGAAGATCGCGCTGACCACCCTGAACACCGGCCGCCTGTCGCTGCCCGCCATGTGCGCGGGCGCGGGCAAGTGGTGCCTGAAGATCGCCCGCGAGTGGTCGGCCGCCCGTGAGCAGTGGGGCAAGCCGATCGCCGAGCACGAGGCCGTCGGCGCGAAGATCGCGTACATCGCCGCCACCACGTTCGCGCTCGAAGCCGTACTGGACCTGTCGTCCCAGATGGCGGACGAGGACCGCAACGACATCCGGATCGAGGCCGCGCTGGCCAAGCTCTTCGGCTCTGAGGCCGCCTGGCTGATGGCCGACGAACTGGTGCAGATCCGCGGCGGGCGCGGCTTCGAGACCGCCGACTCGCTGGCCGCCCGCGGCGAGCGCGCCGTCCCGGCCGAGCAGATGCTCCGGGACCTGCGGATCAACCGGATCTTCGAGGGCTCCACCGAGATCATGCACCTGCTGATCGCCCGCGAGGCCGTCGACGCCCACCTGTCCGTGGCGGGCGACCTGATCGACCCCGACACCACCCTGGGCGACAAGGCCAAGGCGGGCGCCAAGGCGGGCGGCTTCTACGCCCGCTGGCTGCCCAAACTGGTCGCGGGCCCGGGCCAGCTCCCGCACGCGTACGCCGAATTCGGGCCGCTCGCCGGACACCTGCGGTACGTGGAGCGCAGCGCGCGCAAGCTGGCCCGCTGCACCTTCTACGCGATGTCGCGCTGGCAGGGCCGGATGGAGACCAAGCAGAACTTCCTCGCCCGGATCGTCGACATCGGCGCGGAACTCTTCGCGATGAGCGCCGCCTGCGTCCGCGCCCAGCATCTTGCCGCGACCGGCGACCACGGCCGGGAGGCCCGCCGTCTGGCCGACGCCTTCTGCCACCAGTCGCGCATCCGCACCGAGGAGCTGTTCGCCCGGCTGTGGACCAACACCGACAGCACCGACCGCCGCCTCACCCGCTCCGTGCTCAACGGCGACCTCACCTGGCTGGAAGCCGGAATCGTCGACGCCAGCCGCGAGGGCCCGTGGATCGCGGAGGCCGAGCCCGGCCCGTCGCGGGCGGACAACGTCCGCCGACCGGTGCACTGACAGCCGCCACGGCAGGACAGAATGGCCCCATGACGGACGCTCTCGCAGACCCGCACTACCGCCCGTACACGACCGGAGAGGCGGCGGCCGGCGGCCGACGGGACATCGTGATCCTCGGCTCGACCGGCTCTGTCGGCACCCAGGCCATCGACGTGGTGCTCCGCAACCCGGACCGCTTCCGCGTCGTGGCCATCTCCGCCGCGGGCAGCCGCGCGGAACTGCTCGCCGAACAGGCGCACCAGCTTCAGGTGCATACGGTCGCGGTCGCGGACGAGGCCGCCGTGGAGCCGCTGCGACAGGCCCTGACCAGGCACTTCGGCCCCGGCAACGGGCCGGAGCTGCTGGTCGGCCCGGAAGCCGCCACCCAGGCCGCGACCCTGGAGTGCCACGCCGTGCTCAACGGCATCACCGGCTCGATCGGCCTGCGGCCCACGCTGGCGGCGCTGGAGGCCGACCGCGTGCTGATCCTCGCCAACAAGGAGTCGCTGATCGTCGGCGGCCCCCTGGTGAAGGCCGTCGCGAAGCCCGGCCAGATCGTGCCCGTCGACTCCGAGCACTCCGCGCTCTTCCAGGCGATGCTCGGCGGCAGCCGCGCCGAGGTCCGCAAGCTCGTCGTCACCGCCTCCGGCGGCCCCTTCCGCGGCCGTACCCGCGAGGAGCTGGCCGACGTCAAGCCCGCCGACGCCCTCGCGCACCCCACCTGGGACATGGGCCCGGTGATCACCATCAACTCCGCGACCCTGGTCAACAAGGGCCTTGAGGTCATCGAGGCGCACCTGCTCTACGACATCCCGTTCGAGCGGATCGAGGTCGTCGTCCACCCCCAGTCCTACATTCACTCGATGGTGGAATTCGTGGACGGATCGACGCTCGCCCAGGCCAGCCCGCCCGACATGCGGATGCCGATCGCGCTGGGTCTCGGCTGGCCGGACCGGGTCCCGGACGCCGCGCCCGCCTTCGACTGGTCGAAAGCCTCGACATGGGAATTCTTCCCGCTCGACGACGACGCGTTCCCGTCCGTCGCATTGGCGCGACATGTGGGTAGCCTCGGAGGCACCGCGCCCGCGGTGTTCAACGCGGCCAACGAGGAGTGCGTCGACGCCTTCCTCGCCGGCCAGCTGCCGTTCACCGGGATCGTGGACACCGTCGCGAAGGTCGTCGAGGAACACGGCGTGCCCGGGACGGGAACTCGACTGACCGTCGAGGACGTCCTCGAAGCGGAGGCGTGGGCCCGTGCCCGTGCCAGGGAACTCGCGAACGTGAACGGGAACAACGGGAGTGCGGACGTGAACGGGAACGTGAACACGAGCGCGTCGACATCGGAGGCAGCAGGCGTATGACCGCTCTCATGACGGTCCTCGGCATAGTGGTCTTCGCCGTGGGCCTGATGGTCTCCATCGCCTGGCACGAGCTGGGCCACCTCTCCACGGCCAAGCTCTTCAAGATCCGCGTGCCGCAGTACATGGTCGGCTTCGGCCCGACGATCTGGTCCCGGCACAGGGGCGAGACCGAGTACGGCTTCAAGGCCGTGCCGCTCGGCGGCTACATCCGCATGATCGGGATGTTCCCGCCGGGGGCGGACGGCAAGGTCTCCGCCCGGTCGACCTCGCCGTGGCGCAGCATGATCGAGGACGCCCGCTCGGCGGCGTACGAGGAGCTCCAGCCCGGCGACGAGACGCGGATGTTCTACACGCGCAAGCCGTGGAAGCGCGTCATCGTGATGTTCGCCGGACCGTTCATGAACCTGATCCTGGCCGTCGCGCTGTTCCTCGGCGTGTTCATGGGCTTCGGCATCAGCATGCGCACCACCGTGGTCAGCCAGGTCAGCGACTGTGTGATCTCGCAGGCGGACACCGCCAAGCGCGACGTGAACAACCCGTGCCTGCCCTCCGACCCGGTCGCGCCCGCCAAGACCGCGGGCTTCAAGGCCGGCGACAAGATCGTGGAGTTCAACGGCCACCCGGTCGGCGACTGGAACGCCCTGTCCAAGGACATCCGCGACGGCATCGGCCCGGCCAGCGTCGTCGTGGTCCGCGACGGACAGCGGCTCACCCTGCACCCCACCATCACCACCAACACCGTCGCCAAGACCGACAGCGACGGCAACTACGTGGACGGCACGGTCAAGGCGGGCTTCCTCGGCTTCAGCCCGGCCAGCCACATCCAGCCGCTGGGCTTCACCGATTCCGTGAACCACATGGGCGACATGGCCAAACAGGGCGTGAATTCTCTGATCAGCCTGCCCAAGCGGATTCCCGACCTGTGGAACGCGGCCTTCAACGGCGCGCAGCGCAAGCCGGACTCCCCGATGGGCGTCGTCGGCGCCGCCCGCGTCGGCGGCGAGGTCTTCGCGCTCCAGGAGCCCGCCATCAACCGCGTCATGACCATGGTCATGCTCGTCGGCGGCTTCAACCTCTCGCTGTTCCTGTTCAACATGCTCCCGCTGCTGCCGCTGGACGGCGGCCACATCGCGGGCGCGCTGTGGGAGTCCGTCCGGCGCAAGGCCGCCAAGGTCTTCCGCAAGCCGGACCCCGGCCCCTTCGACGTCGCCAAGCTCATGCCGATCGCCTATGTCGTGGCCGGAATCTTTGTGTCCTTCACCTTGCTTGTCCTGATCGCCGACGTGGTCAACCCCGTCAAACTGAGTTCGTAATGGGATGAGGGGCGTGTGGGTCGTGGGCGGGGTGCCGTAACCTCGGTTATCGGAGCCCGCCCACGCGGGACCTCGATCCACACCTTGGGGATGCCACGCAATGACCGCGATTTCGCTCGGGATGCCAGATGTTCCGATCAAGCTCGCCGAACGCCGCAAGAGCCGTCAGATCCAGGTCGGGTCGGTCCCGGTGGGCGGGGACGCGCCTGTTTCCGTCCAGTCGATGACGACGACCCGTACCTCTGACATCGGTGCCACTCTTCAGCAGATCGCGGAGCTGACGGCTTCGGGCTGTCAGATCGTGCGGGTGGCGTGTCCGACGCAGGATGACGCCGACGCGTTGGCGACGATCGCGAAGAAGTCGCAGATTCCGGTGATCGCGGACATTCATTTTCAGCCGAAGTACGTGTTCGCGGCGATCGATGCCGGGTGTGCGGCGGTTCGGGTGAATCCGGGGAACATCAAGCAGTTCGACGACAAGGTCAAGGAGATCGCGCGGGCGGCTTCGGACGCGGGGACGCCGATCCGGATCGGTGTGAACGCGGGGTCGCTGGACGCGCGGCTGCTGAAGAAGTACGGGAAGGCGACGCCTGAGGCGCTGGTGGAGTCCGCGCTGTGGGAGGCGTCGCTGTTCGAGGAGCACGGTTTCCGGGACATCAAGATCTCGGTGAAGCACAACGACCCGGTGGTGATGGTCAACGCCTACCGGCTGCTGGCCGCGCAGTCGGACTATCCGCTGCACCTGGGTGTGACGGAGGCGGGTCCGGCGTTCCAGGGGACGATCAAGTCCGCTGTGGCGTTCGGCGCTCTGCTGTCGGAGGGTATCGGGGACACGATCCGGGTGTCGCTGTCGGCTCCTCCGGCGGAGGAGGTCAAGGTCGGTATCCAGATTCTGGAGTCGTTGAATCTGCGGCAGCGGCGGCTGGAGATCGTGTCGTGTCCGTCGTGCGGGCGTGCGCAGGTGGATGTGTACAAGCTCGCGGACCAGGTGTCGGCGGGTCTTGACGGTATGGAGGTCCCGCTGCGGGTCGCGGTGATGGGCTGTGTCGTCAACGGTCCGGGTGAGGCCCGTGAGGCCGACCTCGGTGTCGCGTCGGGCAATGGCAAGGGTCAGATCTTCGTCAAGGGTGAGGTCATCAAGACCGTGCCGGAGTCGAAGATCGTCGAGACGCTGATCGAAGAGGCGATGAAACTCGCCGAGCAGATGGAGGCCGACGGCACCATGTCAGGCGAACCGCAGGTGAGCGTCTCCTGACTGCCGAGCAGCCCGCGCGACCGGCCGCCGGGCCACGCCCGAGCCCCGCGCCCGCCGCCCACCGGTGGCCGGACGCGGGGCGCGGCACGGCCCCGCGCGGTAAAGTGCGCAGATCATCCCAAGCCTGCTGCTCAAGCCAAGCCTGCTGCGGCCCGTACGGTGAGGCACCCACGTGTTGACCACATCGACTGCCAAGGTCCTCGAACCGGGCGATCTCGACGCCGCCCTCGCCGTACTCAACCGCGACCCGGTGGCCAACGCCTTCGTCACCTCCCGGGTCAATGTCGCCGGGCTCGACCCCTGGCGGCTCGGCGGCGAGATGTGGGGCTGGTACAGCGGCGGCAGACTCACCTCGCTCTGTTACGCGGGCGCCAACCTCGTACCGCTGTGCGCCACCCCCGAGGCCATCCGCGCCTTCGCCGAGCGCGCCCGCCGGGCCGGCCGCCGCTGCTCCTCGATCGTCGGCCCCGCGGAACCCACCGCCGACCTGTGGGCGCTCCTCGAACCCCACTGGGGCCCGGCCCGCGAGGTCCGCTCCCACCAGCCGCTGATGACCACCCGCGCGCTGCCCGCCGACATCACGCCCGACCCGCTGGTCCGCCGCGTCCGGCGCGACGAGATGGACGTGATCATGCCCGCGTGCGTGGCCATGTTCACCGAGGAGGTCGGCGTCTCCCCGCTCGCGGGCGACGGCGGCCTGCTCTACCAGGCCCGCGTCGCCGAACTGGTCTCCACCGGACGGGCCTTCGCCCGCATCGAGGACGGCCGGGTCGTCTTCAAGGCCGAGATCGGCGCCGTCACCCGGCACACCTGCCAGATCCAGGGCGTCTGGGTCGCCCCCGAACACCGCGGCAAGGGCCTGTCGGAGACCGGCATGGCCGCCGTCCTGCACTACGCCCTGCGCGATGTCGCCCCGGTCGCCAGCCTCTACGTCAACGACTTCAACGCCCCCGCGCGGGCCGCCTACCAGCGGGTCGGATTCTCCGAAGTCGGCGCGTTCATGAGTGTGTTGTTCTGACCGCGCTCGAAGGCCGCGGGCGCTGGGGGTAGTGTCCCGGCCCATGGAGAACGTGGTGGTCGGACCTGTCGACCTCGGCGCGCGGGTCGACGAAGCCCTCGCCGTACAGGCGCTCGCCTTCGGGCTCGGCCCCGGCGAGGTCGCCATCCGGCGGCAGATCGTGCTCCGGCACCTCAACTACCCCGGTGCGCGGGCCCTCGGCGCGCAGACCGACGACGGACGGCTGGTCGGCTTCGTCTACGGCCTGCCCAACGACCGCGGCCACTGGTGGTCGAGCGTCGTCCAGCCGTACCTGCGGCAGCGCGGCACCGACGGCTGGCTCGACGACTCCTTCGTCATCACCGAACTGCACGTGCTGCCCGACTTCCAGGGCCACCGGGTCGGCCGCCGCCTGATCACCGAGATCACCGACACCGCCACCGAGCCGCGCAGCATCCTCTCCGCGATCGACGGCGACAGCCCCGCCCGCCGCCTCTACCACGCCCTCGGGTACCAGGACCTGGCCCGCCCGGTGCACTTTCCGAGCGCCGCCCGCCCCTACGCCGTGATGGGCGCGCCGCTGCCGCTGCTGCGGTAGAGCGCGGCGCGGGGCGGGCGCGTGTGGGGGAAAAGGGTTGTGCGGGCGCCCGGCGGCCCGGCTACCCTCGCCGCACCCCCGACCTTCACGGAGAACGCCATGGTCCTGCGCATGTCCCGGCTGATGCTCAAGACGCTGCGCGACGCCCCGGCCGACGCGGAGACCGCCAGCCACAAGCTGCTGGTCCGCGCCGGATACGTGCGCCGCTCGTCCGCCGGGATGTGGACCTGGCTGCCGCTCGGCAAACGCGTCCTGGACAACGTCGCCCGCGTCGTACGCGAGGAGATGGAGGCGATCGGCGGCCAGGAGGTGCTGCTGCCCGCGCTCCTGCCCCGCGAGCAGTACGCGGCCACCGGACGCGCCGACGAGTACGGCGACCTGCTCTTCCGGCTCACCGACCGCAAGGGCGCCGACTATGTGCTCGGCCCCACCCACGAGGAGGTCTTCACGCAGATCGTGAAGGACCAGTGCACGTCCTACAAGGACCTGCCCCTGACCCTCTTCCAGATCCAGACCAAGTACCGCGACGAGGCCAGGCCCCGCTCGGGCGTGCTGCGGGGCCGCGAGTTCCAGATGAAGGACGCGTACTCCTTCGACACCGACGACGAAGGGCTCGCCGCGTCGTACCGGCTGCACCGGCAGGCGTACATCCGGATCTTCGAACGCCTCGGCTTCGACTTCCGCGTCGTCTCCGCCGTCTCCGGCGCCATGGGCGGCTCCGCCTCCGAGGAGTTCCTGGCGCCCGCCGCCGCGGGCGAGGACACCTTCGCGGACTGCCCCGCCTGCGACTACGCCGCCAATACGGAGGCGGTCACCTTCACGGCCGCGCCCGGTGACGCGGCTGCCGCTGAGCACGGCCCCGTCGAGGAACTGGACACCCCCGACACCCCCACCATCGAATCGCTCGCCGCCCGCCTCGGCGTGCCCGCCTCCGCCACACTCAAGAACCTGCTGGTCACGGTGGACGGCGAGATCACCGCGGTCGGCGTCCCCGGCGACCGCGAGGTGGACCTCGGCAAGCTCGCGGAACACCTCGCGCCCGCAGCCGTCGCACTCGTCACCGCCGAGGACTTCGCCGACCGGCCCGATCTCGTACGCGGCTACGTCGGCCCCCAGGGCCTGGGCGTCCGCTACCTCGCCGATCCCCGGATCGCCCCCGGCACCGCGTGGGTCACCGGCGCCAACAAGCCCGGCAGGCACGCCGCCAACGTCGTCTGCGGCCGGGACTTCACCGTCGACCGCTACCTCGACGTGGTCACCGTCCGCGCCGGTGACCCCTGCCCCCGGTGCGGCACCGGGCTCCGCCTCGACCGGGCCATCGAGATCGGCCACATCTTCCAGCTCGGCCGCAAATACTCCGACGTCTTCCAGCTCGACGTCCTCGGGCGCGACGGCAAGCCCGTGCGCGTCACCATGGGCTGCTACGGCATCGGCGTCTCGCGCGCCGTCGCCGCCCTCGCCGAACAGACCGCCGACGACGCGGGGCTGTGCTGGCCCGCCGAGGTCGCCCCCGCCGACGTCCACGTCATCGCCGCGGGCAAGGCCGAACAGACCGCTCTCGCGGAGGAGGCCGCCGCCGCGCTGCACGCCGCGGGACTGCGGGTCCTCCTCGACGACCGGCCCTCCCTCTCGCCCGGCGTCAAATTCACCGACGCCGAGCTCATCGGCGTCCCCACCCTCCTCATCGCCGGCCGCCGCGCCCGCGACGCCGTCGTCGAGCTCAAGGACCGCCGCACCGGCACCCGCCGAGAGCTCCCCCTCCCCGAAGCCCTCGCCCTCCTCACCACCCCCCACTGACGGCTCGCCGCCGTGGCTGATCGCGCGGTGACAGCTCGACCCCGTCGTGCGGTCGGCGCGCCACCGCCGTGGCTGGTCGCGCAGCTGGGGCTCGATCCCGTCGTGCGGTCGGCGGTCGCGCGGGTCCCCGCGTCCCTGGGAAGGCGGCTCCTTGCGGGATCAGACCCACCCCCGACTCAGCCCGTCCGGCGATTGAGGACTTTCGGGGAGGGGAGGGGCGGGGGGCTAGAGCCAGGAGGCGAATTCGAGGAGGAGCTCGGCGGCTTCGCGGTCGCCGACGGAGAGGTACCAGACGCCGGCCTCGACGGCACGGAAGAGGGCCCAGCCGCGAAGGCGCTCGGGCTCGACCTCAAGAGCGGCGGCGAGCTTGGCGAGCCGCCGCCGGGCCGCGGCCCGGGAACCGGGCTGGGCGGCCAGGGTCGGAAGCCGGTCACGGACCAGCCACGCGAGATCGTAGGCCCGCTCACCGACCAGCGGCTTCGGGTCGATGGCCAGCCACGCCATCCGCTCCCCGGCCAGCACATTGCCGTGGTGATAATCCCCGTGCAGCAGCACCTCCTCGGCGCCCGAGGCGACCAGCTCCGCGTGCACCGACAGTGCCTCGTCGACGAGGCCGACCGCCTCGGCCGCCCAAGGCCGCTCCCGCCGCTCGCGCAGCAGCGCCACCAACGCGCCGGTGTAGTCGGCGACCGACGTGAAGGGATGCCCCTCGGCCGGCGGCACCCAGAGCCGCTGAAGAACCCCGGCGGCCTCCAGCATCGCCTTGGGCTCGGCGAGCGACCGCAGCGACACATCCGCCTGAAGCCGCTCCAGCAGCATCGCCCCCTCGCCGGGATCGGCGTCGAGGAGGCGTACGGCGCCCCGCCCGTCCCAGTGCGCGAGCGCCGCGTGCTCGTGCTCGGTCTCCCGCGTGACCATGCCGACCTTCAGCACCGCCGGCACCCCGTCCGCGGTGCGGACCAGCACGATCATGCTGATCTGGCCCCCGGCCGCGAAGACCCGCTCGACGGTCAGCCCCCACCGCTCCAGGAACCGCGCCACCCGGTCGGGGAGTTCGGCCAGCCACACCCGGCCCGCCTCGCCCTCCCAGGCCCCGACGGTGCGGACCAGCCGCTCCGGCGGCTCCAGCCGTACGCCTTCCGGCCCCCCGTGGTGCGCTGCTGAAGCCATCCCTGTGCGTTCCCTCCGTGTCGTGTGCGGCGGGGAACGGTGATCAGCTCCGTTCCGCCAACCCCGGGAAGGCTACGCTGCCACCGCGCCACCGCACGGCACGCACCGCCGCCTCGCGCATGGCGCCCGCCGCGTCCCGCCTGATGTCCCCGATCGCGGACCGCACCACGTCGCCGTAGGCGCCCGCCACCCGCTCCTCCAGATACGCCGCCAGCCGCAGCGCCGCCGCCGCGTCCGCCACCGGGAACGGCAGCTGGTAACCCGCCGCCGCCGTCACCGGCACTCCGCCCAGATCGCGCACGGTACGGCCCAGCACGTCCCGCCGCGCGCGGTGCGCGTCGTACGCCTGCCGCGCCTCGGGCCGGCGGCTCCCGCCGACCAGGCCGCCCACGACGCCGTAGCCGTACACCGCCGCGTGCTCTGCGGCCAGCGCCGCCTGCGCCGCGTCCAGCACCGCGCTCATCGCACCGCCCCCTTCGTCCCGAGCAGCGCCACGTGCCCGGCGCCCGCCGCCGCCACCGACGCGAACAGCCGGGCCGTCTCGCCCGGCACATTGAGCAGCGCCGTCGCCCGGCTGTCGGCGAGCCGCCGCTCCTCGTCCGCCAGGGACTTCAGGGCCGCGGACGGCGAGGAGGCCGGGGGAGCGGACGGCGAGGAGGCGGGGGTCGCGGCGGACGTCGCGCCGGGGGACGGCGAGCCGGTCGGTACGGGCGCCGCCCGGCCGCCGAACGCGCCCACGTGCAGGGCCACTTCGGCCCGCAGCGGCGCCAGCCGACCGGCGAGCGCCGGATACGCGGCGGCCACCGCGTCGTACCGCGCCAGCAACGCCGCGCTGTCGCGGACCGCCTGGCGCAGCGCCAGTTCGCCCGGTTCGGGCAGCGTGGCCTTGTGTCCGGCCCCGTCCGAGCCCGCTGTTCCACCACCTCCGGAACACCCGGCACTGACGACAACGGCCGCCACCGCCACCACACTCCGCCTGCTGAGCCGAGGCACGTCCGGGATCATTGGGCGAGTGTAAGGGTGCGCGGGAGGGCGCTCGGCGCCGCCTCCCGGCGGCCCGCGATGGCGCGGCGACGTGTGGAAACTCGGGTAATCTCTCCTTTACACGCGACCTTCCACCACAACAGCACACGCGGCCGAGGAGTCACCCGGATGAGCACCACCCAGAGCGAGAGGCTGCGCGGGCTGCTTGAGCCGCTCGTCGTGAGGACGGGACTGGATCTGGAAGAGGTCACGGTGACGGCCGCGGGCAAGCGGCGGCAGTTGCTGGTCGTCGTGGACTCGGACGAGGGCGTGCAGCTCGACGCGGTCGCGGCGCTGAGCCGGGAGATCTCGCAGGCGCTGGACGCCTCGGACGCGATGGGCGACGCGGAGTACGTCCTGGAGGTCACCTCGCCGGGCACCGACCGGCCGCTGACCGAGCCCCGGCACTTCCGGCGCAACAGCGGCCGGCTGGTGAAGCTCCAGCTCAAGGAGCGCGGCGAGCTGATCGCGCGGATCATGACGGTGGACGACGCGGGTCTCGACCTGGAGGTCCCCGGCGTCAAGGGCCGCAAGCCCAAGCCCGCCCGCGCGGACTTCGCCGAGATCGAGAAGGCCCGCGTGGAGGTCGAGTTCAACCGCAAGAACGCGGCCGGTGACGACGTCCACGAAGACGACGGCGTACAGGACGACGTGCACGACGAAGACGAAGACGTACACGACGTACACGAAGACGACGAGAACGACGAGGAGGCGTAGCCGTGGACATCGACATGAAGGCCCTGCGGGGTCTGGTGCAGGAGAGGCAGATCTCGTTCGACCTGCTGGTCGAGGCGATCGAGTCGGCGCTCCTCATCGCGTACCACCGCGAGCCCGGCAGCCACCGCAAGGCCCGCGTGGAGCTGGACCGCACCAGCGGACACGTGACCGTATGGGCGAAGGAGGACCCGGAGGAGGTCGCCGAGGACGCCGAGCCGCGCGAGTTCGACGACACCCCGACCGGCTTCGGCCGGATCGCCGCGTCGACCGCCAAACAGGTGATCCTCCAGCGGCTGCGCGACGCCGAGGACGACATCACCTTCGGGGAGTACGCGGGCCGCGAGGGCGACATCGTCTCCGGCCTGGTCCAGCAGGGCAAGGACCCGAAGAACGTGCTGGTCGACATCGGCAAGCTGGAGGCGATCCTGCCGGTCCAGGAGCAGGTGCCCGGCGAGGACTACCGGCACGGCACCCGGCTGCGGGCGTACGTGGTCCGGGTCGCCAAGGGCGTACGCGGCCCGTCGGTGACCCTGTCGCGGACCCACCCCAACCTGGTGAAGAAGCTCTTCGCGATGGAGGTCCCGGAGATCGCGGACGGCTCGGTGCTGATCGAGGCCATCGCCCGCGAGGCCGGACACCGTACGAAGATCGCGGTCCGCTCGACCCGCTCGGGGCTGAACGCCAAGGGCGCCTGCATCGGCCCGATGGGCGCGCGGGTACGGGCCGTGATGGCCGAGCTGAACAGCGAGAAGATCGACATCGTCGACTGGTCGGACGACCCGGCCGAGATGGTGGCGAACGCGCTGTCCCCGGCCCGCGTCTCCAAGGTCGAGGTGGTCGACGCCGGTGCCAGGTCGGCGCGGGTGACCGTGCCCGACTACCAGCTCTCGCTCGCCATCGGCAAGGAGGGGCAGAACGCCCGCCTGGCCGCCCGGCTGACCGGCTGGCGGATCGACATCCGCCCGGACACCGAGCAGCCGCAGAGCTGAGGGCCGGGCCCGGAACACGGACCGAAAGCGGTCGGCGGCGGGCGATGCATGCCCTCCGCCGACGGCGGGCAGGAAACGAACAACCGTGCGTCGGCACACTCGAAGGAGTGAGGTCGGTGCGGGGAGGTAGACTAAAGAGTGTCTGGTCGGACGCGAACCCCAGCATGCCCGGAGCGAAGTTGCATCGGCTGCCGGGAGCGTGCGGCCAAGAGCGAGCTGCTGCGTGTGGCGGTGGACGGTGACACCTGTGTTCCCGATCATCGCGGTACGCTGCCCGGTCGGGGTGCGTATCTGCACCCCGCCCTTGCCTGTCTGGACCTGGCGGTCCGCCGCCGGGCGTTCAACCGGGCCTTCAAAGGCCCGGTGACGCCCGACACCGCGGAGTTGCGCCGGTTCGTCGAGCAGGCAGCCCCGTAAGAAGCAGGAAGAACGGCACGGGTCACCGTGCGGTCAGGTACCTCGCGAGATGGAAGTAGGTCGAGATTGCGATGAGCACTCGATGAGTACGCGATGAGTACGCCCATGAAGTAGCGACGGTCCGGCGGACGATCACCCCGGACCTAAAAGGAGCGAAGTGGCTAAGGTCCGGGTATACGAACTCGCCAAGGAGATGGGAGTCGAGAGCAAGGTCGTCATGGCCAAGCTCCAAGAACTCGGCGAATTCGTCCGTTCGGCGTCCTCGACGATCGAGGCGCCGGTAGTCCGCAAGTTGACTGACGCTTTCCAGGGGCCCGGTGGCAACACCAAGTCCGCTGCGAAGCCCGCGGCGCCGCGCAAGAGCGCGCCCGCCGCCAAGCCGGCCGCGCCCACCCCGGGTGCGCCGGCCCGTCCCGCTGCCCCGGCGCCGAAGCCGGCTGCCGGCGGCCCCGTGACCCCGGCCGCGCCCGCGGCCCCGGTCGCCCCGAGCGCCGGCCCGGCCGCCGGTGCCGGTACCGCACCGACCCCCGCGGGCTCCGGCCCGCGCCCGGGTCCGAAGCCGGCCCCCGCCGCGCCCGCCCCGAAGCCCGCTCCGGCGGCTCCGGTGCCCGCGGCGGAGTTCCAGGCACCCCCGTCGGCGCCCGCGGCCCCGGCCGCACCGCGCAGCGGTGGCGCCACCCCCGGCCCGCGCCCGGCGCGCCCGGCCCCCGCCCAGAGCGGCGGCACCGGCCAGCGCGACACCCGTGACGGCGGGGCCCGCCCCGCGCGTCCCGCCGGTCCCGGCCAGGGCGGTGCCCGCCCCGGCGGCGCCCGTCCCGCGGGCCCGCGTCCCGGCAACAACCCCTTCACGTCCGGCGGCTCCACCGGTATGCAGCGCCCCGGCGGCGCCCCGCGTCCCGGCGGCGACCGGCGTGACGACCGTCCCGCCCGCCCCGGCGGCCAGGGAGCCCCGGGCGGCATGCCGCGTCCCGGCGGCGCCCCGCGCCCCGGTGGTCAGGCCGGCGGTCCCGGCGGACAGCGTCCGTCCCCCGGCGGCATGCCCCGCCCGCAGTCCTCGGGCCCCCGCCCGAACCCCGGCATGATGCCGCAGCGGCCCGCGCCCTCCCCGGGCGGGCGTCCCGGCGGTGGCCCCGGCGGCCGTAGCGGTGGTCCCGGCGGCCGTCCCGGCGGCGGCGGTCCCGGCGCGCGTCCCGGTGGCGGCGGCGGTTTCGCCGGCCGTCCGGCGGGTCCCGGCGGCGGCGGTCGTCCCGGTGGCGGCGGTGGCGGCTTCGGCGGCCCGCGCCCCGGTGGCGGTGCTCCCGGCGGTGGCGGCGGCTTCGGTCCCCGTCCCGGCGGCTTCGGCGGGCGTCCCGGCGGTCCGGGCGGCCGTGGTGGCACGCAGGGCGCGTTCGGTCGCGGCCCCGGTGGCCGTCCGGCGCGCGGCCGTAAGAGCAAGCGTCAGCGGCGCCAGGAGTACGAGGCCATGCAGGCCCCGTCCGTGGGCGGCGTGCTGCTGCCCCGCGGCAACGGCCAGACCGTGCGCCTGTCGCGCGGTGCCTCGCTCACCGACTTCGCCGAGAAGATCAACGCCAACCCGGCGTCGCTCGTTCAGGTGATGCTCAACCTCGGTGAGATGGTCACGGCGACCCAGTCGGTCTCCGACTCCACGCTGGAACTGCTCGCCGGCGAGATGAACTACGTGCTGGAGATCGTCAGCCCGGAGGAGGAGGACCGCGAGCTGCTCGAGTCGTTCTCCATCGAGTTCGGTGAGGACGAGGGCGGCGAGGAGATGCTCGTCTCCCGCCCGCCGGTCGTGACCGTCATGGGTCACGTCGACCACGGTAAGACCAGGCTTCTCGACGCGATCCGCAAGACCAACGTGGTCGCGGGCGAGGCCGGTGGCATCACCCAGCACATCGGTGCCTACCAGGTCGCCACCGAGGTCAACGGCGAAGAGCGCGCCATCACCTTCATCGACACCCCGGGCCACGAGGCGTTCACCGCCATGCGTGCCCGCGGCGCCAAGTCCACCGACATCGCGATCCTGGTGGTCGCGGCCAACGACGGTGTGATGCCGCAGACGATCGAGGCGCTGAACCACGCCAAGGCGGCCGACGTGCCGATCGTGGTCGCGGTCAACAAGATCGACGTCGAGGGTGCCGACCCGACCAAGGTGCGCGGACAGCTCACCGAGTTCGGTCTGGTGGCCGAGGAGTACGGCGGCGACACGATGTTCGTCGACATCTCCGCGAAGCAGGGTCTCAACATCGACTCCCTGCTGGAGGCCGTGGTCCTGACCGCGGACGCCTCGCTCGACCTGCGGGCCAACCCGGAGCAGGACGCGCAGGGCATCGCGATCGAGGCGCACCTCGACCGCGGCCGCGGCGCCGTGGCGACCGTCCTGGTCCAGCGCGGCACGCTGCGGGTCGGCGACACCATGGTGGTCGGCGACGCGTACGGCCGAGTCCGCGCGATGCTCGACGACAAGGGCGAGAACGTGGAGGAGGCGACCCCGTCGACCCCCGTCCTCGTGCTCGGTCTCACCAACGTGCCCGGCGCGGGCGACAACTTCCTCGTCGTGGACGAGGACCGCACCGCCCGCCAGATCGCCGAGAAGCGGGCCGCGCGCGAGCGCAACGTCCGCTTCGCCCGCAAGGGTGTCCGGTTCTCCCTGGAGAACCTGGACGAGGCGCTCAAGGCCGGTCTGGTCCAGGAGCTCAACCTCATCATCAAGGGCGACGCGTCCGGTTCGGTGGAGGCTCTCGAGTCCTCGCTGCTCCAGCTCGACGTCGGCGACGAGGTCGACATCCGGGTCCTGCACCGCGGTGTGGGTGCGGTCACCGAGTCGGACATCGACCTGGCGACCGGCTCCGACGCCATCGTCATCGGCTTCAACGTCCGTGCGGCCGGCCGTGCCGCGCAGATGGCGGAGCGCGAGGGTGTCGACGTCCGCTACTACTCGGTGATCTACCAGGCCATCGAGGAGATCGAGGCGGCCCTCAAGGGCATGCTCAAGCCGGAGTACGAGGAGGTCGAGCTGGGCACCGCGGAGATCCGCGAGGTCTTCCGCTCCTCCAAGCTCGGCAACATCGCCGGTGTGCTGGTCCGCTCCGGCGAGGTCAAGCGCAACACCAAGGCCCGTCTGCTCCGCGACGGCAAGGTCATCGCGGAGAACCTCAACATCGACGGCCTGCGCCGCTTCAAGGACGACGTCACCGAGATTCGTGAGGGTTACGAGGGCGGTATCAACCTCGGCAACTACAACGACATCAAGATCGACGACGTCATCGCGACGTACGAGATGCGCGAGAAGCCGCGCGGCTGACGCGGCTGCCCGGCCGTGCGGTACGCCGTACGGCCGGGCGACGGTCCGGGGCCGGGGCCGGTCGGCGGGAGAAATCCCGTCGATCGGCCCCGGCCGTCGGCTGTAACGTCGTACCCATGTACGCAGGCACGCTGTGCTTCGACCTGCTCCTGGGTGACGTACGGTCCCTGAAGGAGAAGCGGTCCCTCGTCCGTCCGATCGTCGCCGAGCTGCACCGCAAATTCGCGGTGAGCGTGGCGGAGACCGGTGACCAGGACCTCTATCGCAGGGCCGAAATAGGAATCGCGGTGGTGTCGGGAGACCTCGGACACCTCAAGGACGTACTCGACCGGTGCGAACGCTGGATGATCGCCCGTCCCGAAGTGGAACTGCTGTCGGCACGGCAGCGTATCCACGGCGACGACGAGTGAGCAGAACGCCCAAGGACACAGAGAGAAGAAGACGATGACCGACACCGCGCGGGCGCGAAAGCTGGCCGACCGCATCCGGGTCGTGGTCGCGGAGACCCTGCAACGGCGGATCAAGGATCCGCGGCTGGGGTACGTGACGATCACCGACACCCGGGTCACCGGCGACCTGCGGGAGGCGACCGTCTTCTACACGGTCTACGGAGACGACGAGGAGCGGGCGGCCTCCGCCGCGGCCCTGGAGAGCGCCAAGGGTGTGCTGCGCTCCGAGGTCGGACGGCAGACCGGGGTGCGGTTCACCCCGAGCCTGGCCTTCGTCGCCGACGCCCTGCCCGACAACGCCAAGACGATCGACGACCTGCTCGCCAAGGCCCGCGCGGCCGACGAGGAGGTCCGCAAGTCCGCCACCGACGCGCAGTACGCGGGCGAGGCGGACCCGTACCGCAAGCCGTCCGACGACGAACTGGACGACGACGACCTCGACGTCCCGGCCGCCGCCGACCCGGACACCCGGCCCGACTCCGAGGGCGGTCCGGCAAGCGCATGACACATACCGGCTCTGAGCGACCGGAGGCGAGCCGAGCGCGGAAGGGGGCCCCGTCCGGGCTTGTCGTCGTCGACAAGCCCGGCGGGCTCACCTCGCACGGGGTGGTGTCGCGGATGCGGCGGCTGGCCGGGACCCGGCGGGTCGGGCACGCGGGCACGCTGGACCCGATGGCGACCGGGGTGCTGATCCTCGGCGTCGAGAAGGCCACCCGGCTGCTCGGCCACCTCGCGCTCACCGAGAAGGAGTACGTCGCCACGATCCGGCTCGGCCGGACGACGGTGACGGACGACGCCGAGGGCGAGATCACCGCCGTCGCCGACGCCACCGGGGTCACCAGGGAGAGCGTGGACGCCGGGATCGCCGCGCTGACCGGCCCGATCCAGCAGGTCCCCTCCAAGGTCAGCGCGATCAAGGTGAACGGCGTGCGGTCGTACACCCGGGTCAGGGAGGGCGAGGAGTTCGAGCTGGCCGCCCGGCCGGTGACGGTCCACTCCTTCACCGTCCAGGACATGCGCCGGGTCGACGAGCCCGAGGACGCCGTCGGCGCCGTCGACCTCGACGTGACCGTCGTCTGCTCCTCCGGCACCTACATCCGGGCCCTCGCCCGCGACCTGGGCGCCGGGCTCGGCGTCGGCGGCCACCTGACCGCGCTGCGCCGCACCCGCGTCGGCCCGTACGGGCTGGACACCGCGCGCACGCTGGAGCAGTTGGAGGAGTCCTGCACGGTCATGCCGATCGAGCAGGCGGCCGACGCGGCCTTCCCGCGCTGGGACGTGGACGCCGACCAGGCCCGGCTGCTGGCCAACGGCGTCCGCATCAAGGCCCCGGCGCTGCCCGACGGGCCGACCGCCGTCTTCGGCCCCGACGGCCGCTTCCTGGCCCTGGTGGAGGAGAAGGACGGCCAGGTGAAGATCGTGGCGGTCTTCCCGGAATAGCCGTCCGTCCCCCCTGCGCCCGTGCCCGGCCCGGTGTGACCGGGCCGGGCTCTGGACACCGTGGAGCGCGGCCGTCTGTCCCCTGAGCGGCCCCGCTCCACGATCCCCCTCGGTCCCCCCTCACGTCTCCCTATCCATCCGGAACCCGGAAATCACCCCAATGGGCGGGCGCTCGGAGTGAAGCGAGGGAGCACAGGGGGGCGCTTTTCCTCCGCGATCTAGGCGGGAGATCATCGGGCACCTACCGTCGAAGCGGGACGAAACGGGGCGCGGCGGTGGGGGAGGTGCCCGATGGCGGTACGCGGGGCCGACGTGGACGACGCGTTGGTGCGGGTCTGTGACCTGGCGGGACGGCCACGCGGGACGGGTTTCCTCGCGGACGCCGACGGCACGATGGTGACCAGTCACGAGGCGGTCGACGGGCTCGCCCGGCTGGTGCTGCACGCGCCGGGGGACCAGGTGTGCCTGGTCGAGGTGGAAGCGATCACCGTACTGCCCGAAGCCGGGCTCGCGCTGGTCGCCACCGAGGGGCTGAATCTGCCGCCGCTGCCGATCGCGCCCCGCGGCCCGGCCCACCCCGAGCGACGGGTACGGCTGAAGGTCCCGCAGTGGACCGACGGCGTCGTCCTCGGCACCGCGTCCGTCACGTACACCGCCACCGACCGCTTCCACCTGCTGGAGGAGGTCTACGAACTGGGCCTCGGCGCCACCGACATGAGCCGGGTCGCGCCCCAGTCCTCCGGCGCGCCGCTGATCGACGCGGCGACCGGCGCGGTACTCGCGGTCGCGGTCACCGCGCTGCACGCGGGACACCGGGCGGCCGGTTTCGCCGTACCGCTGCGGGCCGGACCCGGCACGCCGGAACCGCTGGCCGCGCTGCTGGCCAGGAACGCGGCGACGGTGCCCGCCTACGGTCCGCACCTCAACCTCGCGGGGGCGCTCCAGCTCACGGGTACGTCGGTCGGCTCCGCGGCCGGGCCCGGCCAGTGGCGGGAGCCGGTCGCCAGGCCCGAAGTCGCCGACGCGCTACGGGACTTCCTCGCGCCGCGGGGGGAGACCGCGCCGCTGGTGCTCGGCCTGGTCGGCGACCCCGGCAGCGGGCGCAGCACCGAACTGGCCGCGCTTGCGGCCCGCCGGGCGCGCGGCGCGGAACCCGCGCCGACCGTCTGGCTGCGCGGCGCCGAACTGCGGCCGGGCGACGGCGGGATCAAGGACGCCGTCGAACGCTCGCTGCGGACCGCCGCCCGGATCGTGTGCGCCGCCGCCGGGCGCGGCGGCGCTGTGGGCGGCGACCCGCCGTTCGCCTCGCCCGACGCCGTCGCGGCGCTCGCGCGGACCGCGGGACGGCCGCTGCTCGTCCTGCTCGACGCGCCCGAGGAGATGCCCCCGGTCCTCGCGCACGCGCTCGCCGACTGGACGGCGGGCACGGCGAGTTGGCTGCGCGCGGGCGGGGTGCGGCTGATCGTCGGCTGCCGCCCGGAGTTCTGGGAACAGGCCGGGTCGCTGCTGCCCGCGGGAATGGCGTACGCGCCGCCGCCCGCCCCGTACGTCGCCGTCCGCGCGCTGCCGCCCTGCCTGCGGCTCGGCGACCTGACCGACGTCCAGGCGGTCCGCGCGCGGACCCGCCACGGCCTGGCGCCGGACGCCCTGCGGCCCGCCGACGCCGCGCACCCGCTGGCGCTGCGCCTGCTCTCCGAGATCCAGGCGTCGCTGCCCGGCGGCACCGCCACGGACGGCGCCGCGCCGACCCGCGCCGAGATCTTCGCCGCCCACCTGGACCTGGTGTGCCTGCGGATCGCGGTCCGGCTGGCCGCGAGCGCCGAGCGGCCGGTACGCGGCAACGGCGTACGGCGGCTGGCCACGCGGGTGGCCGGGCAGGTGCACGAGGCGGCGCGGCGCTGTCTGGGGCCGGGGCAGGGCGAGTTGGACCGCGAGTCCTTCGAAGACCTCTTCCCGTGGCGTATGGGGTGGGCGTCCGCCGTCCTCACCGAAGGGCTGCTGGTGCCCGCGGGCGCCGGATACCGCTTCGCGCACGAGGAGGTCGCCGACTGGCTCCAGGGCCTCCACCTCGACCTGGACGCGGCCCTGCACGCCCTGGTCCACCGCTGGTTCGCGGCACCGGCGGGCGGCACGGAGGCGCCGGTACGGCTGCCGCAGCGGCCCGCCGCCGTCCACGCGGGCGAGCCGCCCGTCCCGCCCGCCCCGGCCGTCGCCCCGCCCTCGGGGCCGCGCTCGCTCCCCGTCCCGCGCCACCGCCTCGGCCCGGTCCTCCAGGCCATGCTCGCCACCGACCCCGACACCCTGACCCGCCATCTGCGCCACCTCATCCACCGCCTCGACCACCAGGCCATCGCCCCCACCCGCCATGTCAGCGCCCCGGACCCGGACCCGGCCGCGCCGCCGCGCCGCCCGGCCCCCGTGCGCCGCCCCGCGTGGGACGCCTGCACGGACGCCTACCTCGACACCGAGACGGTCCCGAACCCCCGCTCCCGCCGTCGCCCCCGCCCGACGCCCGCGGGTCCGTGCCAGGGAGGCGGGGGCGGCGGAGGCGAGGGGGTGCCGGACGGGGGTACGGGCGGGGGCGTTGGCGGCGGGCCGGTGGGGTTGCTCGCCGGGCGTGCGGGAGCGCCGGGCGGGGGAGCGGGCGTGGTGCCCGCTGGCGGTGCGGGAGGCGGTGCGGGGGTGTCCGGCGGCGGTCCTGCGGGGTGGTCGGTGGCGTGCGGCGGGTGGCCGAGTGGCGGCGGCGGTACGGGCGGGGCCGGGGCTGGTGTCGGCGGGCAGCGGGCCTCCGGCGGCGGTCCCGCGACGGTCGGTTCGGGGCAGCGGCTGGACGGCGGAGACAGCGCGCCGGGTCGGGGGCCGTGCGGGGGGCCGGACGAGGGCGGGGGCGCGGCCACCGGGGGTGCGCCGTGGGGCCACTCCTCGTGCGAAGGCGGAGGACCGTCGTACGCGAGCGGGCCGCGGGCCCGGCGCGGGGACGGGGTGTCGGCGCGGCGGGGGGATGCCGTGTGGTGGGCCGCGCATCTGGTGGGGGAGGTGCTGACGCGGCTCGGGGACGCGCGGAACTACCGGGGCGTGCTGCGGCTGTTGGCCGAACGGGTCGCGGTGCGGTCGGTGGAGCGCGGAGGGTTCACGCCCGAAGGGCTCGGCGGGCTGGGCGAGTTCGGCCCGGCGTTCTGGCGGCGGGTGCCGTTGCCGCTGGGGGAACGGCTCGAACTGCTGCGGCTGCTGCTGCCCGCCGACCGGCCGCCCGTACCCGGTGAACCGGCCGACCCCGAGACCCGCTTCCTGCCCGCCGTCGCGGAGCTGCTGCGGGAGGCGCCGGCCGAGGCCCTGGCGGCGGTGTGCGGGTGGTTCGACGACGACCGGCCGCTCCAGACGGCGCCGGGCGCGGACGGCCCCCGGCTGACCGTCGCGTCCGCCGCGCAGGCGCTGCTGCACACCCACCGGCGGCTCGCCGTGGACGAGTTGACCGAGGCGCTGGTGGCCGCAGGGCACCCCGGCGCCGACGAAGTGCTCGCCGCGCTCGCCGAGGACGAGCCGTCCGCCGTGTGCAGGGCCGTCGACCGGTGGGCGCACGACCCGCGCCCCGACCGCCATGTCGCGGCAGCCTCGTACGGCCGCCGCGCCGCCGCGTTCGTACGCTCGGAGGCCGACCGGGAACTGCTGCGGTACGCGGCCCTCGCGATCCTGGCCCGCCCCGGCGACTGCACTCTGCACGGCGCCGCGCTCGGCCTGCTGGTACGGGATTCGGTGACACGTTCCCGCCATCTCGACGCGGCGCTGCGGCACTTCGCGGCGGGCGATCCCCACCTGCCCGCGGGCGCACTGGCGGCAGCCCTCGGCACGCACCCCGAACCCGTACTCGCCGCCTTCCAGACCCGGCTGCGCGCCCCCTACCCGGACGGGGGAGCCGCCGAGGTGCTGGACGAACTGGCCGGGGTCACCTCGCCCGCCCTCGCCCGGCGCGCCGCCGCCCTGGCCCAGGACCATCTGCTGCACCACCCGGACGGCGCGGCCGACGTGGCCCGCTTCCTGGACCGGCGGCTGGAACAGGGCCCCGGCGTCCGGGCCGTCCTGCTGCCGCTGGCCGCCGCGCTCATGACCGACCACCCGCCGGACGTCCGCCGCGCACTGCTCCCGGTTTTCGCCGCCCCCGGCACCCACCTGTCCCGGCCGCTGCGCCAGGAACTCCTCGACATGGTGCTTGCGGCGGAACGCGACCCCGGCGTCCTGGACGCCCTGCTCGCCGCCGCGGCGGACGGCTGCCACCGCAGGCCGACCGTCCTCACCCGCGACTTGGTCCACCGGGTCGGCCTGCTCCTCGGCCGTACGCCGGAGGGCGCCGCGCAGTTCGACCGCCGGGTCGTCGAACTGGCCGCTTCCTGGCCCGACTTCGGCCGCCTGGTGCGCGAATGGCTCAAGACGGGCGGCACATGGGACGCGGTGATCGGCCCGAGCGCGAGACGCCGCCTGGAGGCGGCGGCCTGACGGGACCGGCCGGGGATCTCCGTGGCGACCGCCTCGGATCGCCCGCCCATGACCGCCCGTCACCCTCTGGCGCTGGGGGGACAGCCCGTCAGCCCGTCAGCGCGTCAACTGCCCGGTGACCGGCCGCTGTCAGGGCGGCCGGAAACCGCCGTTTCGAGGGTAGGCGGTCACCTATGAGGCGTTCCTCACGTCACGTTGGTGGATGGGGAAGGTCTCCAGGATGAAGGGACGTTGTAGTCGAGGAGGCGCGTCCGCCGCGGGCCACGAGCCCGGCGGCGCAGGCGTACCCGGGCGGCAGCCGCGGAAGGAGCGCAGATGCGCGTCGACGCTGAAGAGCTGGCAGTGGTGCCCTTGGAATCACCCTTGGCCCACGAGGCCGCGCTGGCCGGGGCCAAGGCGGCGAATCTGGCCCGGGCGGCGGCGCGGGGGCTGCCGGTGCTCCCCGGCTTCGCCCTCGTCCCGGCCGCCCGCGCGCCCGGTGCCCCGGCCGGGACGGCGGCTCTGCGCCGCGCCTGGCAGGAGCTGGGCGGACCGGACGGCGCCGCGCTGGTGGTCCGTTCCTCCTCCGCGCACGAGGACACCGCCGAGTCGTCCATGGCGGGCCGCTTCGAGTCCGTCCTCGACGTACGCGGCTGGGACGCCTTCACCGACGCGGTGCGGGCGGTGCTGGACTCCGCCGCGCGCGTGCCGTCGCCGCCCTGGCCGTCCGCGGAGGACATCTCCGGAACTGGACCCGGAGCCGGAGCCGGAACCGGAACTGGACCCGGAACTGGAGCCGGAACTGGACCCGGACCCGGAACCGGAACTGGAGCCGGATTAGGAAGCGCGCCAGGACAGGGGCCCGGTCCTGGGCCAGGACGGGACGCCGACGACGCGGCCGAACCCGCGGTCCTCCCCGGAGACATGGCCGTCCTGGTCCAGCCCATGCTGCGGGCCGCCGCGGGCGGCGTCATGTTCGGCGCGGACCCCGTCGAGGGCCGCTACGACCGCGTCCTGATCAGCGCGGTCCCCGGCGGCCCAGACCGCCTCGTGGACGGCAGCACGCAGGGCGTCCGCTACCAACTGACGCGCCGTGGACGGCTGTTGCGCACCGAACCCGCGCCCTCGGGGCACGGCCGGGTGACCCGGCTGCTCGCACGGCCGCTGCCCGGCCGTCGGGAGCGGCGGCCGGAGCCGGGGACCGTCACCGCGCGGGAGCGGCAGCCGCTCACCCGGCGGCAGTTGGTCCGGCTCGTGCGGCTGGCCCGGCGCGCCGAGCGCGTGTACGGCGGGCCGCAGGACATCGAGTTCGGCTTCGCGGACGACGGGCGGCTGTGGCTGTTCCAGGCGCGGCCGATCACCGCGATGGCGGCCCGACCGCCGCGCGGGGCACGGCTGTTGGGGCCGGGACCGGTGAGCGAGACGCTGCCCGGTGTGCTCCAGCCGCTGGAGGAGGACCTGTGGCTGGCGCCGATGGCGCACGGGCTGACGCTGGCCCTGGACATCGCGGGCGCCGCGTCCCGGCGGCGGCTGCGCAAGCTGCCGGTGGCCCGTACCGTCGAGGGCCGCGCCGCCGCTGACCTGCGGCTGCTCGGCGTGACACCGCCCGCGCACCCGGTGCTGCACTTCATCAACCCGGCCCCCGGCGCCCGCCGCGCCGCCGCGGCCTGGCGGGTCGGACGGCTGCGCGGCGCGCTGCCGCTGCTCGCGCAGGACCTGATGGCCGACGTCGACCGGCAGCTGCACGACTTCAGAGCGCCCCGGAAGATGCTCAGCGGCGAGCTGCTGAACGCCGTCTCCTGGGGACGCAACGCCCTGTCCGCCCTGCACGCCCAGGAGTCCCTGGCGGGCGCGCTGCTGGACACCGGCACCGGTACGGGCGGCGCCGCGAGCGCCGGCGCGGGCGGCGGGACGACGGCGGCGGGCGAGGCGCTGGCCGTACTGGCCGAGGGCCGCGGCCGGGGTGCCACCGACGCGGAGCTGATCGCCCACCACCCCGTCCTGCTCACCCTGCTGCCGCCCACCCTCGGCGAGCGCGGCCCGCTGCCCGAGCACGTCGGCTGGAACGGAGTCCCGCGCGGTGTCGGCTTCCTGAGCGTCCGTGAGGGGCTGCGGCTGCGCATCCGCTGGGTGCAGGAGATGCAGGCCGCGATGGTCCGCGAGATCGGCACCCGGATGGACGCGTACTGCCTGGTCGGCGAGCGGCGCAAGATCGCGCTGCTGCGCTGGGACGAACTGCTGGGCGTCGGCGCGGGCCGCGGCCGTCCGGCCGACCTGGCCGAGCGCACCCCGCGCCCCGAGACCCCGCCGCTGCCCGCCGCCTTCCGGCTCGCCGACGGCGCACCGCAGGCGGTGAGCCTGGCCCGCGGCCGTACCGGTCGGGGACAGGGCGAGGGCCAGGGCGCGGGCGGCGGTCAGGGCGCGGGGACCGCCTGGGACGGGGCGGGCGTACGGCCGCCGGACGCCGTGCTCGTCGTCCGCTCGCTCGACCCGGCGCTCGCGCCGCTGCTGCCGGGTCTGTCGGGCCTGGTCGCCGAGACCGGCAGCGTCCTGTCGCACCTGGCGGTGCTGGCCCGCGAGTACCACGTGCCGACCGTCGTGGGCGTCTCCGACGCCGTCGGCCGGTTCGCCCCCGGCTCCGGGCTCGCCGTGGACGGCGGTACGGGGACGGTGGAGCCGACGGGCGGCGCGTCCGACGCACCGGGCGCGGAGCCGGGCGGGTCCGGCGACGCCCCCGCCCCCAGGGACGGGCGCGCCGCGCTCGAAGCGCGGGACGAACCGCGCAAGGGGGCCGTCGCGTGAAGTACGTCAGCTACCTCTTCGGCGGCCTGTCCACCCTGGCCGCGGGCATCTACCTGGTGATCTACCTCTACCGCTGGGAGTGGCAGCGTGCCGTCATCTGCGGGGTGCTGCTCCTCGCCGTCGAGGGCTTCCTCGTCTGCGTGATCCTGCTCGGCCGGATGGGCCGTCTGGAACGGCGGCTGAGCGACGCGGACGCCCGGATGGAGGAAGTACGGCAGCGCCTCGAACACGCCAGGGAGACCTCCGCGCACCCCTTCCGCTGGCTCGGCAACGGCAACGGCAACGGCGGTGCGAGCGGCGGCGGTTACGGGGACAGCCGCGACGGCGTGGACGGCGGCAACCGTACGTTCGTCTTCGTACCGATCCTCATGGTCACCGGCGCCGCGCTGTCCGGTGTCGCCTGGGTGATCCAGCGGATCGCGGCGGTCACCGCGCGGCCGGGCGCGGAACGGCGGCTCGCGGGCCGCCTCGCGCCGCTCGCCGCCCCCTCGGGCGGCGTGCACGGCGTCATCACCCAACTGGAGGACAACCCGGCGGTGCCGCCCGCGCGCCGACTGCGCCCGCTGCTGACCGGATTCGGCGCGGCAGCCGGGGTCGTGCTGCTGGTCTACCTCGTCTATGTGCTGTCGGAGGTCACCGAGACCCGCGAGGAGTCCAGGCCCGACGCGGCGGCCAGCACCGTGGTCTTCCGGATCGACGTGCACGGCACCGACGACGCCAGGGCGCGTGAACTGGCCGCCCGCGACCTGTGGGAGGGCTGCCGCCGCTCCACCTCCTCGCTCAACCCCGACGCCAGCCTCGGGCGGCTCGCTGACGGCGTCTTCGCGGGCGTCATCCGGCCCGCGCTCAGTCCGCACGACATGATGCGGCTGCGCGGCTGCCTCTCGGACGCGAGCGTGAACCGGGCCCACGCCAAGGTCCTGGGCACGGGACAGGCGGGAGTCCCGCACTGACCCGCCCTCGGCGCGCCCCCGGCGGGGGCCCGCGTACCGGAATCGGGCACTGGCCCCGGAAGCAGCGGCTAGCCTGACGGGACGGCCGCTGCCCTCGGGGAGGGACGGCGGCACCTGTCCCCAGGTTTCCGCTCCCCAGGTGGTGAACCCCGCTTGTCCGAATCGGCCGCTCTCCCGATCCCGATCCCGGTCCCTGCCCCGACGTCGTTACGGCGGCCCGTACGCGATTCCGTACGCGATCCCGTACGTGATCCCGCCCGTGGCCCGGCGCGCGGTCCCGGAACCGACCACGAACCCGATCCCGCGGGCGACTTCGGGCCCGGCTCCCTACCGCCCGCCGCCCCCGGCGCCCGGATCTGGGCGCGGCGGGTGACGAAAGTGCTGCTCGGCTGTCTGCTCGGCTACGGCGTGCTGTGGGCCGCCTCCGCGGGCGGCATGCTCGCGGTCTCCGCGTGGGCGCGGCACGGCGCCTCGGCCGGTTCCGGCGAGCGGACGGCGGGCATCAATCACTTCCTGGCCGTCGACCCGCACGTGTGGCGCGGGTCCGCGCCGACCGCCGCGGGCTACCGGGCGTTGGCCGACCGGGGCATCCGTACCGTCGTCGACCTCAGGGCGGAGGATCTGGCGCCCGCGGAACTGGCCCTGCCTTCCGCCGCGGGACTGCACGCCGTCCGGCTGCCGATCCGCGACGGCCAGACCCCCACGGAGCGGCAGGTCGACACGTTCCTGCGGATCGTGAGGACCTCGCCGGGACCGGTCTTCGTGCACTGCGGCGCGGGCGTCGGCCGTACGGGCTCGATGGCCGCCGCGTATCTGGTCCGCACCGGACAGGCCGACAGCCGCCAGGCCGCGCTGCGCACCCTCGCGGTCGGCCCGCCCTCCATCGAACAGGTCTATTACGTGCTCAACGTGTCGCGCGACGACACCGACCAGCCGCCGCTGCTCGTCCAGGGCGTGAGCCGGTTCCTGGACGCGCCGCGCCGCATCATGGCCTCGCTGTAGACCGCGCCGGCCGCGGACCGGGCCAGGCGTGCGCCGCGCTCGCCGCGGACCGGGCCCGCGCCCGCTCCGCCGGAGCCGTCGCGGAACCGATAAAGTCACGCCCGTGTCGGAGGTCGGCGAGCGGGCGGGATGTCGCGGTCCACATCACATTCGAACGGGCGCCGCAGGTGGGAAGGGCCGACGCCGTACGCGCGGACCGTGCCGATGGGCACGGCATCGCGGCGGCATGGCAGGCTTGGACCCGCAGGACAAGACAACACAGTCAGTGATTCGGCGAAGAAGCGGAGCGTCAAGGTGCAGCGCTGGCGGGGCTTGGACGACGTTCCCGGTGACTGGGGACGCAGCGTCGTCACCATCGGCTCGTACGACGGCGTCCACCGCGGTCACCAGCTCATCATGGGCCGCGCCGTGGAGCGCGCCCGTGAACTGGGGCTGCCCTCGGTCGTCGTGACCTTCGACCCGCACCCCAGCGAAGTCGTACGGCCCGGCAGCCACCCGCCGCTGCTGTCCGCCCACCACCGGCGCGCCGAACTGGTCGCGGACCTCGGCGTGGACGCGCTGCTGATCATCCCCTTCACCAGCGAGTTCTCGAAGCTGACGCCGAGCGAATTCGTCAAGACCGTGCTGGTCGAGGGGCTGCACGCCAAGCACGTGGTCGAGGGCCCCAACTTCCGCTTCGGGCACAAGGCGGCGGGCGACGTCGAATTCCTCTCCGCGCTCGGGCTGAAGTACGACTACGAGCTGGAGGTCGTCGACCTCTTCGTGCGCGGTGAGGCGGGCGGCGGCGAGCCGTTCTCCTCCACCCTGACCCGGCGGCTGGTCGGCGAGGGCGACGTCGAGGGCGCCGCCGAGATCCTGGGCCGCCCGCACCGCGTCGAGGGCGTCGTCGTCCGGGGCGCGCAGCGCGGACGCGAACTGGGCTACCCCACCGCCAACGTCGAGACCCTGCCGCACACCGCCATCCCCGCCGACGGGGTCTACGCGGGCTGGCTGCACGTCGACGGCGAGGCCATGCCCGCCGCGATCTCGGTCGGCACCAACCCGACCTTCGACGGCACCGCGCGCACGGTCGAGGCGTACGCGATCGACCGCGTCGGCCTCGACCTGTACGGGCTGCATGTGGCGGTGGACTTCCTCGCCTATCTGCGCGGGATGGAGAAGTTCGACACCATCGACGCGCTGCTGGAGCGGATGGCCGACGACGTGAAGCGGGCCAGGGACCTGGTGGACGCCGCCGACTCGGCCGCCGCCACGCCCCCGCCCACGTCCGCGCCCGAGCCCACGTCCGCGCCGACCGAGCCGTCGCCCGCCGCCGAATAGCCTCGGGCCAGGCCGTTCCACAGCCGCTCTGTCAGTGGTCGCTGCCAGACTTGGCGCATGTCCGAGCAGTACGTACCGTTCTTCGCGGGCTGAGCCTGCACGGCCTCGTACGGCACCTCGCGGGCATCGAGCGGTGGTGGATACGCCAGCACTTCGCGGGCGAGGACCTGCCGATGCTCAACTACTCGGACGAGGACCCCGACCAGGGCTTCGACCGGCTCGACGGGGACGTGGAGGCGGCCTTCGCGGCCTGGCGGGTCGAGCGCGACCGGGCCAGGACCATCGTCGCCGAGGCGCCCTCGCTGGACGCCACCTGCCGTTCGCTGGTCACCGGCAAGGAGGTATCGCTGCGCTACATCCTGGTGAATCTCATCGCCGAATACGCCCGGCACAACGGGCACGCCGACCTGCTCAGGGAGCGGATCGACGGCGCGACGGGCCTGTGAGACAGCCACCTGACAGCGTTCGGGCGGGAGCGCGCGGGAGCCCCGGGCCTCAGGTGGGGCGGATCAGCCGGGTCTCATAGGCGAAGACGACGGCCTGCACACGGTCGCGCAGCTCCAACTTGACCAGAATCCGGCTCAGATGGGTCTTCACCGTCGCCTCCGCCAGGTGCAGCGTGCCCGCGATCTCCGTGTTGGACAGGCCGCGGCCGACCTCCACCAGCACCTCCCGCTCGCGGGCGGTCAGCCGGTTCAGCCGCCCGTCGCCCTCGGAGCCGCCGGACGCCGAGGGGAGCTGGTGCGCGAAGTTCTCCAGCAGGCGGCGCGTGATGCGCGGTGCCACCACCGCGTCGCCCGCGGCCACCGAGCGGATGGCGCCCAGCAGTTCCTCGGGCAGCGCGTTCTTCAGCAGGAAGCCGGACGCGCCCGCCTTCAGCCCGGCGAAGGCGTATTCGTCCAGGTCGAAGGTGGTCAGGATCAGCACCTTGGAATCCGGGCAGCGCCGTACGATCCGCGTGGTGGCCTCGATGCCGTCGGTGCCGGGCATCCGGACGTCCATCAGCACCACGTCGGGCCGCAGCGACTCCGTGAGCCGCACCGCCTCCGCGCCGTCGCCCGCCTCGCCGACCGGCCGCATGTCGGACTGCGCGTCCAGCACCATCGTGAACGCCATCCGCAGCAACGGCTCGTCGTCCACCAGCAGCACCCTGATCACCCGCCCGCCCCCGTCCTCGTCGGCTCCGCTGTCGTCGGCTCCGCTGTCGTCGGCTCCGCGCCCGTCGTTCCCGCTCCCGCCGGGCGCGGGCTCCGCCGCCCCGCCGGTCATATCGGCTCCGGGGCGCCGAGGACGAGCACCGCCGCGACCCGCCAGCCGCCACCGGGCAGCGGCCCCGCAACCAGCGAACCGCCGTACGCCGCCGCCCGCTCCCGCATGCCGGGTATGCCGTGCCCCGCCGGGGCCGCCGCACCCTCGGCGATCGCGCCGCCGTGCGCGGTGTCGGCCGCCGCGGGGTGCGTGCCCGGGCCGTCGTCGGTGACGGTCACGGTCAGCGCGTCGGGGGCGCAGCCGATCCGCACCTCCGCGCTGGTCCCGGCGGGCGCGTGCTTGAGCGTGTTCGTCAACGCCTCCTGGACCAGCCGGTAGACGGTGAGCTGCGCCGCCACGGGCACCGGGCCCGGATCGCCCGCCACGGACAGCACCGTCGGCAGCCCCGCCGCCCGTACCTGGTCCACCAGCGATTCGAGCTGCGCGATGCCCGGCATCGGATGCCGCAGCGCGTCCGGCTCGTCCGCCCGCAGCACCCCCAGGAAGCGCCGCATGTCCGTGATCGCCTGCCGCCCGGTCGCCGACACCTGCCGCATCGCGGTCGTCGCCCGCTCGGGGGTGCGCTGCTGCGCGAAGACCGCACCGTCCGCGAGCGCCACCATCACCGACAGATTGTGCGTCACGATGTCGTGCATCTCCCGTGCGATCCTGGCCCGTTCGTCGGCCACCGCCAACTGCGCCCGCTGGTCCCGCTCCCGCTCCAGCCGCACCGCCCGGTCCTCCAGGAAGGCCAGACGGTCCCGGCGGCTGCGCATGTTCACACCGAAGACCGCCGCCGCGACGGCCATCGCCGACAGCGAGACGAAGGTCCCCGCGCTCCGGTCGTGCATCGCCCAGCTCACCGTGGCCAGGACGACCCCGACCTCCAGCACGCCGAAGGCCATCATCAGCCGCCGCCGGTCGCAGTACGCGGCCACGGTGTAGAGCGCCACCAGCAGCGCCACGTCGGCCGGGACCTGGAAGTCCAGCAGCCACTGCACGAAGGCCGTCGCCGCGATGCAGGCGAAGACCGCGAGCGGCGCCCGCCGCCGCCACACCAACGGCGCCGTGAGCCCCGCCCCCAGCGCCAGGAACGGCACCGGATCGTCCCGCAGCGCCGCCCGCGCCAGCATGCTGAGACCCACGTAGAGCGTGGCGGCGAACAGCCCGTCCACCACCATCGGGGGCAGCCGCCGTCCCACCCGCCGCCGGGCCCGCCCGGCCAGCACCCGCCACGCGGGGGCCGGTCCGGTCGCAGCCGATCGCACGGGCGACATGCCGGTGCCCATGGGGCCAGTGCTCAAGGGGACCGGCGCGCCGGTGTCCGCGGACGCCGGTCCCGGCTGCCGCGGGGCGTTCCCCCGGGCAGCCGGGTCCTGTGCCGTCGCGGTGGACGGCAGCGGGTACGTCATCGCGTCCTCGTCACGCCGTCGTCACGCGTCGCGCCGCTTGAGCAGCACCGCCGCGCCCGCGAGCGCCACCGCCGCGTAGAGACAGAACACCAGGAACCCCGTCCAGGGCGCGAGGCTCGTGGCGTCCTGGTGCAGCGAGATCAGCGACTGTCCCGCGTTGCTCGGCAGGTACTTGTTGATGTGGTCGGCCCACGAGGTGGGCAGCGCCTCGGCGAGCACCGGCAGGACGAGCAGCAGGCCGAAGACGGTGGCGATACCGCCCGCCGTGTTGCGGACCAGGGCGCCTATCGCGACGCCCAGCAGCCCCACGACCGTCAGATACAGGCCCGCGCCCAGCACCATCCGGGTCACGCCGGGGTCGCTCAGCGAGGTGCCGATGTGCCGGGAGGACAACAGCGCCTGACCGACCAGGAAGGCGATCAGCGCGCCCGCCGTCATCACCACCCAGGTCACCGCCGCGTACAGCCCGGCCTTCGCCCACAGCACCGGCAGCCGCCGCGGCACCGCGGACAGCGACGCCCTGATCATGCCGGTCGCGTACTCACCGGTGATCATCAGGACACCGAGCACACCGACCGCGAGCTGCGCGAGGAAGAAGCCGCGCAGACTGGTCAGAGCGGGCTCGAAGTCGGCCCGCTCGTGCGGCGACATGTGCGGCCAGCGGTTCGCGGTGACCGCGCAGAACAGCGCGCCGAAACCGATCAGCGCGACCATGCCCGCGATCAGCGTGTAGAAGGTGGACCGCAGCGTCCGCAGCTTGATCCACTCGGAGTGCAGCACGCGGGCGAGGGTGACCTCGCCGCGCGGCGCGGTCACCCTCGCCCCGGGAGTCTCCGGCGCCTTGTCGATGGTGGCAGTGCTCATGCCGCCTGTCCTTCCCGCTCGCGCACGGGCGCCGGTGCCTGGTACTCCACGGCGTCCCTGGTCAGTTCCATGAACGCCTCTTCCAACGACGCCTGCTGCGGCGTCAGTTCGGCCAGCGCGACGCCCTGGTCGGCCGCGATCCGGCCGATCCGGTCACTGCTGAGCCCGGTCACCTCCAGCACACCGCGCTCCACCGACGCCACCGACACATCGGGGCCCGCCAGCAGCTTCCGCAGCCGCTCCGCCTCGTCGGTCCGCACCCGCACCGACGTCCCCGCCGCGGCCCGCACGAATTCCGCCACCGACGTGTCGGCGATCAGCCGCCCCCGCCCGATGACGATCAAGTGCTCGGCGGTCAGCGCCATTTCGGACATCAGGTGGGAGGAGAGCAGGACCGTACGGCCCTCCGCGGCCTGGTCCTTGAGGAGATTGCGGATCCAGAGGATGCCCTCCGGGTCCAGGCCGTTGACCGGCTCGTCCAGCACCAGCGTCGCCGGGTCGCCCAGCAGCGCGCTCGCGATGCCGAGGCGCTGCCCCATGCCGAGCGAGAAACCGCCGACCCGCTTGCGGGCCACCTCGCCCAGACCCACGATGTCGATCACCTCGTCCACCCGGCGGCGCGGAATCCCCGTGGTGGCGGCCAGCGACAACAGGTGGTTGTACGCGCTCCTGCCGGTGTGGATGGCGCGTGCCTCCAGCATCGCGCCCACCTCGTGCAGCGGCGCGCGGTGCTCCGCGTACTGCTTGCCGTTGACGGTGACACCGCCCGACGTCGGCGCGTCCAGGCCCAGGATCATCCGCATCGTGGTCGATTTCCCCGCGCCGTTGGGGCCGAGGAATCCGGTCACCACGCCGGGCCGGACGGTGAAACTCAGGTCGGACACGGCGGTGCGCTCGCCGTACCGTTTGGTCAGGGCGTGGGCTTCGATCATCGGATCGTCCTCGGCGGTGCGTCAGCGGGAAGGGATGATCCCATCCTTGTTCCCCGCGCCCGCCGCGGCGACGGTCCACGGGCGGATTCCGGCCCCGCCCGCGTGCGCCTCCGGGGGGACGCCCCGTACACCAACTGTTGTACGCGCCGCCCGGCCGCCGCTGCGGCCGGGGACGACCAGGGCCGCCACCAGCGACAACGCGTGGTGGCGGCCCCTGTGTCCGCGCTGTGCGCCCGTGCGGGCCCGCCTGCCCCCGGCTACTGCGGGGCGGGCGGCGGCGGGTAGCCGTACCCCGGCGGGAGCTGCGGCGCCTGCGGGTTCTGCGGATCCTGCGGCGGCCCGCCGTACGGCTGCTCGCCCTGCGGCGGCGCGGGCTGCTGCGGCCACCCCTGCTGCGGCTGCGGGGCCTGGGGCTGCGGCGACTGCGGCTGGAAGGGCGCGGGCGCCGCCTGCTGGCCCGGCGGGTACGGCTGCGGAGCCTGCGGCGGACCGCCGTACGGACCGGGCTGGCCGGGCTGTCCCGGCTGACCCGCCTGACCCGGCGCCGGGTAACCGCCGTGCTGCGGTGCCGGATAGCCGCCCTGCTGCGGTTGCTGGGGCTGCTGCGGCGGAGGGTAACCGCCCTGCTGCGGCGGTGGCGGCGCGGGGAAACCGCCCTGCGGAGCGGCGTAGGGGCCGTAGCCGGGACCGGCCTGGCCGCCGCCCTGGACCGGCATCGGCGGCGCCTGGTGCGGCGGCGGGTTGACCCCGTCGGCCGTCCACAGCCCCTGCGCCTGCTGGGCGCGCGTGAAGTCCTCCGCGACCATCGCCGACAGGTTGAAGTACGCCTCGCGGGTCTTGGGCCGCATCATGTCGAGGTCGACCTCCGCGCCCGCGGCGAGGTGTTCGTCGAAGGGCACCACCTGGACACCGCGGCAGCGGGTCTGGAAGTGCGCCACGATGTCGTCGACCTTGATCATCTTGCCGGTCTCCCTGACCCCCGAGATGACCGTGATGCTCCGCGACACCAACTCCGCGTACCCGTGCGCCGACAGCCAGTCCAACGTGGTGCTCGCGCTGGACGCGCCGTCCACCGACGGCGTCGACACGATGATCAACTGGTCGGCCAGGTCGAGGACTCCGCGCATCGCGCTGTACAGCAGACCGGTGCCGGAGTCCGTGAGGATCACCGGGTACTGGCGGCCCAGCACGTCTATCGCCCGCCGGTAGTCCTCGTCGCTGAACGCCGTCGAGACCGCCGGGTCCACGTCGTTCGCGATGATCTCGAGCCCCGACGTCGCCTGCGAGGTGAACCGGCGGATGTCCATGTAGCTGTTGAGGTACGGGATCGCCTGTACGAGGTCGCGGATCGTCGCCCCCGTCTCGCGCCGCACCCGGCGGCCGAGGGTGCCCGCGTCCGGGTTGGCGTCGATCGCCAGGATCTTGTCCTGTCGCTCGGAGGCCAGCGTCGAGCCCAGCGCGGTCGTCGTGGTCGTCTTGCCCACGCCGCCCTTGAGGCTGATCACCGCGATCCGGTAGCACGACAGCACCGGCGTACGGATCAGCTCCAGCTTCCGCTGCCGCTCCGCCTCCTCCTTCTTGCCGCCGATCTTGAACCGCGACGGCTGCGCGTTCGCGCCCGCGCGCTTCGCCTTCGGCGGATTGCGCAGCAGCCGGTCCGACGACAGCTCCACGGCCGCCGTATAGCCGAGCGGCGTGCCGCCCTGCGTCGTGGGCTGCCGCTGGTCGGGCGTGACGGTGGGCCAGCCGCCCATCCGTGGGTCGGCCGGTGCCTGCGGCTGCGGAGGCGGAGGCTGCGGGGCCTGCTGCTGACCCTGCGGGTCGGGCCGCGCGGGCTGCTGCGGCTGGTGCGGCTGCCCCGGCTGCGGGAAGCCGTAACCGCCCTGCTGCGGCAGCGGCTGAAGCGGCGCCGCCTGGTCCTGGCCCGGCTGCGCGTGCTGCGGGAAACCGTAACCGCTGCCCTGCGCGGGACCCGCGCCCTGCTGCGGCGCCACCGGCTCGTGCGGCAGTCCCGACGGTACGGGGCCCGCCGTGTACGGCTGTGTCCCGCCCTGCGGCGGCGCTCCGAAGCCGGTCGGCGCGGGCAGATTCCGCTCCGGGGTGTCCTGCGGCACCGCGTCGTTCGGCTCGGGCACCGCGTCCTGCGGTTCCGGTGCCTGCGGCGGCTGGACCTGAGCGGGCGCCGGGACCGGGGCGTGCGGCGCCGCGGGCGGCGGGAAGCCGTACCCCTGGCCCTGCGGCGCGTCCGGCGTCCCCGCGACCGGCGCGGGCGGCTGCGCTTGAGGCTGAGACTGAGGGTGCGGCTGCGGCTGCGGCTGGGCGTAGCCGGTCGGCGGCACGGGCTGGCCCGGCTGCTGGACCGGACCCGGCTGCGCGGCGGCCGGGGGCTCCTGACGGGCAGGGAGATTCACCGGCTGCCCGGTCGGCGGCGGGAAGCTGTGCAACGGCGCCGCCGCCGCAGGACCCGCGTTCCCCTGCTGCGCGGGCTCGGCGGTCGGCGGGGGGAAGCCGTAACCCTGTTGGGGTGCGGGCGGGTTGGGGCCGCCGGGGTGCAGCGGTGCTGCCGGTGGTGCGGCGGGGGCGTCGGCGGCGGGCGGGAAGCCGTAACCCTGTTGCGGGGCAGGGGGGTTGGGGCCGCCGGGGTGCAGCGACGCTGCCGGTGGTGCGGCGGGGGCGTCGGCTGCCGGGGGGAAGCCGTAGCCCTGTTGGGGTGCGGGCGGGTTGGGGCCGCCGGGGTGCAAGGGGGCGGCCGGAGGTGCCGCCGGAGCGTTGGCCGCCGGGGGATTGCCGTAATCCTGTTGAGGTGCGGGCGGGTTGGGGCCGCCGAGGTGCAGGGGTGCGGCCGGTGCGTCGGCGGCGGGCGGGAAACCGTACCCCTGTCGCGGGGCGGCCGGGGAGCTGTCCGGGGCGGGGTGCGAGGGCTCCGCGCGCTCGAAGTCCGGGGGGAGCGGCGGTACGGGGCCGCGCGGTGCGCCGGGCGCCCACGGGAGGGCGTCCGCCGCGCCGGGCAGCGGCACCCAGACCGGGGCACGAGGCGCGGCCGGGGCCTCCTCGGCCTCGGGCTCCGACGGTGCCGACGGCTTCGCGGCAGCGGTAGCGGCAGGGGCAGCGGGAGCGGGCGCGGCGGGCTTGGCCTCCGCAGGCTCGTCATCGGCGGCGGACGAGGACGTAGAAGACGTAGAAGAGGACGTAGGAGAGGAGACGGCCGGCTCCGGCGGCTTCCGCTTGCCGGCCTCGCGCTCCTCGACCTCGCGCCGCAACGCGGCGGCGGAGAAGCGCACCGTGGCGTCGGGCGCGCCGTCCTCGCGGCCCCCGAAAGCGGGGAATCCCGAACCACCGGGCGTACCGGACCCCGACGCGGAAGCCCGTACCGGCTCCGGCTCCGACGTGGCCGCGGCCTCCGCCGCAGGCGCGGACTCGGGCTCCCGCTTCGCCGCACCTTCCGAGCGGTCCGAGCCGTCCGAACGGTCCGCGCCCGCCGACGCGCCCGCCGACGCGCGCGCGGGCTCGCCCGCCGACTCGGCCGACGCGGCGCGCGGAACCGGGATCGACGGTACGGCCGCGGCCGACCAGGACGGTTCGGCCGCCGACGCCGAAGGGCCGGGCGTGGGCAGGGGCAGCGACGGCACGGCGGCGGCGGACCACGACGACTCCGACGACTCCGACGAACCCGCCGCGTCACCCGTCAGCCCCGCCCCCCGCTCGGAGCCGGGACCAGAAGCAGGGGAGGAACCTGCGGCACCCGTATCCGAGCGCCGGTCCGACCGCGCGCCCGTCTGCGGACCCGAGCCCGTGAAGGACCCCGAATCCGTGACAGGAACGGAACCGGAATCGGCGCCCGCGCCGGAATCCGAGCCGCTGTCCGCCGCCTCATCGGCGTCGTCGGCGTCCGCGGAGCCGCCCGCGTCCCCCATGTACCAGGCGGGCGCCGCGTCGCCCAGGCTGAACTCACCCGTGTAGTCGGCGTCGCCCCGGTCCTCGACAGGGCCGGCCCCGCCCACGCGGCTGTCGTCCCGATCGCTGCTCACAATGCCTCCTGGTCTGCTGCTTCACCGTGTCCCCGCGACGAGTCCGGCCCGTAAAAAGCCGCTCGTCGGCGCGGGACACCGTCGCGGGACCGCACCGCTGCGCGCATACCCACGCATCCCATGTCCGATCCCCCTCCCCGTCAGGGGCAAGACTAATCGTCGGTAGCCTTCCGATGTCAGGCCCGCCCTCATGGGTCAGTGCCCCTCGCACACCACCCTCACGCGCCGGGCGGCGTCCCCGCCCGCGCCCGGAGATGACCCGCGGGTAAGCGGACCGCCGCGGGCTGGTACTCTGGGTGACGGTCACGTGTGTGTACACACCCCGTGATCCCGCGCCTCGCGAGTCAACGAAGCATCCCCCGCGATGAATACCGGGGGCGCTCGGAGGCCACTGACACCTGAGGAGTCCGTATGTCGCTCGACGTCGAGACGAAGAAGCAGATCATCGCCGAGTTCGGTACCAAGGAGGGCGACACGGGCTCCCCCGAGGTCCAGGTCGCTCTGCTCTCGCGCCGTATCTCGGACCTGACCGAGCACCTCAAGACCCACAAGCACGACCACCACTCGCGTCGTGGTCTGCTGATCCTGGTCGGCCAGCGCCGCCGTCTGCTGCAGTACCTGGCCAAGAAGGACATCACGCGCTTCCGTGAGCTCCGCGAGCGCCTCGGCATCCGTGCCGGCGCCGCGGGCGTTCGCTAAGACGCCGTGGAGGGGGAGCGGTACCCGCGAGTCGGGGCCGCTCCCCCTTTGCCGTATACGCGATACGCGCCGTGTACGGCGAAGCATCGCCGTAGTGGCCATATACGCGCCGAGCGACGAAGCGCGCACATGAAGTGCGTGATGTCTCCGTCGTCTGGTGCAATGGTTATCAAGTATGAGGAGGAGCGTCCTCCTGATCGCCGAACAGCCGGTCCTCGGTAGTGGCCTCCGGAAGACACACGCCCCGGAGGCTTCGATCGAAGACCGGCACCGGTAACAGGACGCCCCTCCACCGATGGCCCGCCAGGGAAACGCCCTGCGGGCATGGACGAGGAGAATCCCCATAGTGGAGAACGAGACCCACTACGCCGAAGCCGTTATCGACAACGGCACGTTCGGCACCCGCACCATCCGCTTCGAGACGGGCCGCCTGGCCCGTCAGGCCGCCGGCTCCGCCGTGGCCTACCTGGACGACGACACCATGGTGCTGTCGGCCACCAGCGCCTCGAAGCAGCCCAAGGAGCACTTCGACTTCTTCCCCCTCACGGTGGACGTCGAGGAGCGCATGTACGCGGCCGGCCGGATCCCCGGTTCCTTCTTCCGCCGCGAGGGCCGCCCCTCCGAGGACGCGATCCTCACCTGCCGGCTGATCGACCGCCCGCTGCGCCCGTCCTTCGTCAAGGGCCTGCGCAACGAGATCCAGGTCGTCTGCACGGTCATGGCGCTCAACCCCGACCACCTGTACGACGTGGTCGCGATCAACGCCGCCTCCTGCTCCACGCAGCTCGCGGGCCTGCCCTTCTCCGGCCCGATCGGCGGCGTCCGCGTCGCCCTCATCAAGGGCCAGTGGGTCGCGTTCCCGACCCACAGCGAGCTCGAGGACGCCGTCTTCGACATGGTCGTCGCGGGCCGCACCCTCGAGGACGGCGACGTCGCGATCATGATGGTGGAGGCCGAGGCCACCGCCAAGACGATCCAGCTCGTCGCGGGCGGCGCCGAGGCGCCGACCGAGGAGATCGTGGCCGCGGGCCTCGAAGCCGCCAAGCCGTTCATCCGGACGCTCTGCAAGGCGCAGTCCGAGCTGGCCGCCAAGGCCGCCAAGCCCACCGGCGAGTTCCCGATCTTCCTGGACTACCAGGAGGACGTGTTCGAGGCCCTGGAGTCCGCCGTCACCGGCGAGCTGGCCCAGGCGCTCACCATCCCCGGCAAGCAGGCCCGTGAGGCCGAGCTGGACCGCGTCAAGGGTCTGGCCGCCGAGAAGCTCCTCCCGCAGTTCGAGGGCCGCGAGAAGGAGATCTCCGCCGCGTACCGCTCGCTGACCAAGAAGCTGGTCCGCCAGCGCGTCATCAAGGACAAGGTCCGCATCGACGGCCGCGGCGTCACGGACATCCGTACGCTGGCCGCCGAGGTCGAGGCCATCCCGCGCGTGCACGGCTCCGCGCTGTTCGAGCGTGGCGAGACCCAGATCCTGGGCGTCACCACCCTCAACATGCTCCGCATGGAGCAGCAGCTCGACACCCTGGCGCCCGAGACCCGCAAGCGCTACATGCACAACTACAACTTCCCGCCGTACTCGGTCGGTGAGACCGGCCGCGTGGGCTCGCCCAAGCGCCGCGAGATCGGCCACGGCGCGCTCGCCGAGCGCGCCCTGATCCCGGTCCTGCCGACCCGCGAGGAGTTCCCCTACGCGATCCGTCAGGTCTCCGAAGCGCTCGGCTCCAACGGCTCCACGTCGATGGGCTCGGTCTGCGCCTCCACCATGTCGCTGCTGAACGCCGGTGTGCCGCTCAAGGCCCCCGTTGCCGGTATCGCCATGGGCCTGATCTCGCAGGAGATCGACGGCGAGACGCACTACGTGGCGCTCACCGACATCCTCGGCGCCGAGGACGCGTTCGGCGACATGGACTTCAAGGTCGCCGGCACGAAGAACTTCGTGACCGCGCTCCAGCTCGACACCAAGCTCGACGGCATCCCCGCCTCCGTGCTGGCCGCCGCGCTGAAGCAGGCCCGCGACGCCCGCCTCCACATCCTCGATGTGATGAACGAGGCCATCGACGTCCCGGACGAGATGTCCCCCAACGCCCCGCGGATCATCAGCATCAAGATCCCCGTGGACAAGATCGGCGAGGTCATCGGCCCCAAGGGCAAGATGATCAACCAGATCCAGGAGGACACCGGCGCCGACATCTCCATCGAGGACGACGGCACGGTGCTGATCGGCGCCACCGAGGGCTCGCAGGCCGAGGCGGCCCGCGCGGTGATCAACCAGATCGCCAACCCGACGATGCCCGAGGTCGGCGAGCGCTACCTGGGCACGGTCGTGAAGACGACCACCTTCGGCGCGTTCGTCTCGCTGATGCCCGGCAAGGACGGCCTGCTGCACATCTCGCAGATCCGTAAGCTCGCCGGCGGCAAGCGCGTCGAGAACGTCGAGGACGTTCTCGGTGTGGGCGCCAAGGTGCAGGTCGAGATCGCCGAGATCGACCAGCGCGGCAAGCTCTCGCTGATCCCGGTCATCGAGGGCGAAGACGACGCCGAGGACGCGAAGGACGAGTCGGAGAAGTGACGACCCGCTCCACCGCAGTGACGGCCCGCCCCTCCACCAAGGGGCGGGCCGTCCGCACGCGGACCCTCCTCCCGGGCACCGACGGCATCGGCACCGTACGGCGCAGCGTCCTGCCCGGCGGGCTGCGCGTCGTCACCGAGACGCTGCCCACCGTCCGTTCCGCCACCTTCGGCATCTGGGCGGCCGTCGGCTCCCGCGACGAGACCCCGGTGCTCAACGGCGCCACCCACTACCTGGAGCACCTGCTCTTCAAGGGCACCGAGCGCCGCAGCGCACTGGACATCTCCGCGGCCGTGGACGCGGTCGGCGGCGAGATGAACGCCTTCACGTCCAAGGAGTACACCTGCTACTACGCGCGGGTGCTCGACACCGATCTGCCGCTGGCCATCGACGTGGTCTGCGACATGCTCACCGGGTCGCTGATCCGCCAGGAGGACATCGACGCCGAACGCGGCGTCATCCTGGAGGAGATCGCGATGACCGAGGACGACCCCGGCGACCAGGTGCACGACCTGTTCACCACCGCGATGCTCGGCGACACCCCGCTCGGCCGCCCCGTCCTCGGCACCGTCGAGACCATCAACGCGCTCACCCGCGACCAGGTCGCCCGCTTCTACAAGCGGCACTACGACCCCACGCGGCTCGTCGTCGCCGCCGCGGGCAACGTCGACCACGCGGCCGTCGTCCGCCAGGTCCGCCGCGCCTTCGAGAACGCGGGCGCCCTGCACGACCCGGACGCCGTCCCGATGGCGCCGCGCTCCGGCAGCCGTACGCTCCGCGCCGCGGGCCACCTCGAACTGCTCGACCGGCGCACCGAGCAGGCCCATGTCGTCCTCGGCATGCCCGGCCTGTCGCGCAACGACGACCGGCGCTGGGCGCTCAGCGTGCTCAACACCGCGCTCGGCGGCGGCATGAGCTCCCGGCTCTTCCAGGAAGTGCGCGAGAAGCGCGGCCTGGCCTACTCGGTGTACTCCTACACCTCGTCCTTCGCGGACTGCGGCCTCTTCGGCGTCTACGCGGGCTGCCAGCCGCGCCGGGTGCCGGAAGTGCTCAAGATCTGCCGGGACGAGCTGCACCAGGTCGCGGAACACGGCCTGACCGACGAGGAGATCGGCCGCGCGATCGGCCAGCTCTCCGGCTCCACGGTGCTCGGTCTCGAGGACACCGGCGCCCTGATGAACCGGCTCGGCAAGAGCGAGCTGTGCTGGGGCGAGCAGTTGTCCGTCGACGACCTGCTCGGCCGGATCGCCGCGGTGACCCCGGACGACGTACGCGCGGTGGCCCGCGATGTACTGGGCCAGCGGCCGTCGCTGGCCGTCATAGGGCCGCTCAAGGAGAAGCAGAGCGCGCGCCTGCGCGAGGCGCTCGCGTAGCGGGCCGGCTCGCGGGAGCCGCGGCGCGCGTGCCGTCAACCGATGTGAGATGCGAAGGACGAGGACAGGACAACGATGAGCAAGCTCCGTGTGGCCGTCATCGGCGCCAAGGGCCGGATCGGATCAGAGGCGGCACGCGCGGTCGAGGCGGCCGACGACCTCGACCTCGTCGCGGCGATCGACCGCGACGACCGGCTGGAGACACTGACCGAGTCCGGTACGCAGGTCGCCGTCGACCTGACGCACCCCGACGCCGTCATGGGCAATCTGGAGTTCTGCGTCGGCCACGGCATCCACGCGGTGGTCGGCACCACCGGCTGGACCCCGCAGCGGCTCGACACCCTGCGCGGCCGGCTCGCCGCCTCGCCCGCCACCGGGGTGCTCATCGCGCCGAACTTCTCCATCGGCGCCGTCCTCACCATGCGCTTCGCCCAGCAGGCCGCCCGCTGGTTCGAGAGCGTCGAGGTCATCGAGCTGCACCACAACCGGAAGGCGGACGCCCCCAGTGGCACCGCCACCCGTACCGCGCAGCTCATCGCCGCCGCCCGCGCGGAGGCGGGCCGCGCCCCGCAGGAGGACCCCACCACCCACGCCCTGGACGGCGCCCGCGGCGCGGACGTCGACGGCGTCCCGGTGCACTCGGTACGACTGCGCGGCCTGCTCGCCCACCAGGAAGTGCTCTTCGGCGACACCGGCGAGACCCTCACCATCCGGCACGACTCGCTGCACCACAGCAGCTTCATGCCGGGCATCCTGCTAGCGGCCCGTACCGTGCCCGGTGTCCCCGGCCTCACCTTCGGCCTGGAACACTTCCTCTCGGACGACCACCGCGCGCTTCAGCCGGACGAGGGCTGACGCGGAGGACCGAACCGGAGGACGGAAACCGAAATGCGCGCCAAACTCAGCTACGCCGTGTCCGCGGTCGTGCTGGTCTTCTACTTCGTGCTGGTCGGCGACCGCGGGGTGCTGCTCATCGCGGACGGCCGCCCGGTCACCGTCGTCTTCGGCGTCGCCGTGCTCGTCCTGCCGCTGATCGGCGCCTGGTTCCTCTGGCACACCACCCAGTTCGCCCGCCACGCCGGACGGCTCGGCCGCGAACTGGAGGCCGAGGGCGGCCTGCCCGTGGACGAACTGGTCCGTACGCCCAGCGGCCGGATCGACCGCGACTCGGCCGACGCGGTGTTCGCCAAGCGGCAGGCCGAGACGGAGGCCGCGCCGGACGACTGGCGCAACTGGTTCCGGCTCGCCGTCGCGTACTTCGACGCACGCGACACCCCGCGGGCCCGCAAGGCGATGCAGCGGGCCATCGCGCTGCACGACGGGCGCGAGGTGCGCGAGCGGGTCTAGGCGGGCCGACCGGGCGCGACTCCACATACGGGTGTGCCCGGTCGATTTCATCCTGCCGTGCACCCGGGAGGGTGAAGCTGAGCGCGGCTCAGCGCAGTTCGGCGGCCCAGCCCTCGATGGCGTCGGCGGCGAGGTCGAACGCCTCGACCCGGCCGAGGAAGTCCGCGTTGTGGTCGGTCAGCATCGGCCGCAGCGGACGGCCGCCGCGCCGGGTGATCACCAGCGCCTGACCCTGCACACTGCGCGGCAGCCCCAGCACCCGCACGGGCTGCTGCGCCGTGCGCACCGAGACCACCTGGCTCCACGACACCGTCGAGGTGGAGAAGAACTCCACCTGGCGCAGGCCCTTCCCGCTCACCCACACCCCCACGCGCAGCAGCCGCAGGGTGACCGCGATGATCACGAACGCCGAGAGCAGGCACGTGACGCCGCCCTGCCCGCTTCCCGCGGCGACCATGATCAGCGCGGCGAACAGCAGGTACGAGGCGAAGACCAGCAGCAGCGCCGCGGTCGCGACCCGCCACGGTCCTGGACGGTAGGGCCGCATCCAGCGGTCCTGGTCGGCGTGCGGCAGCGCACGTCCGGGCGTGAACTCATCGACGAAGGCGGTGGTGGAATTGTGGGGGAGGGACACGCGGGGAATCCTCTTCGGGTCTCCGGCAGCTTCCGGCACGAGCGGGCTATGACGGGTGAGGCTAGCCGCCGTGCGGCGCCGCGGCTACCTCGGGTCGTCCGATCGGCCCTGGCCCGCCCGACGAACGCTGTCATACGGAGCGAATAGGCTGGCGCCGCACGGCAGAACAGCCGCCCGACCGCACACCGGCTCAACCGCACACCAGCTCAACCGCACAGCCGCCAAGCAGGAAGGACCTCGGGTGCCGACCGAGACCACCACCGGGACCACCGTCCCCGTCCAGTTCCGCGACGACGTGACCGTCGACCTCGTGAAGCACAGCGCCTCTGACGGCGACGTCCTGTGGGCGGCCCGGGTCTCCACCGCCGGAGAGCAGTCCCTCGAAGAGCTGACCAAGGACCCCGAGCGCTCCAAGGGCCTGATCAACTACCTGATGCGCGACCGCCACGGCAGCCCCTTCGAGCACAACTCCATGACCTTCTTCATCAGCGCCCCGATCTTCGTCTTCCGCGAGTTCATGCGCCACCGCGTCGGCTGGTCGTACAACGAGGAGTCCGGGCGTTACCGCGAGTTGCAGCCGGTGTTCTACGTGCCGGGGCCCGAGCGGAAGCTGGTGCAGCAGGGGCGGCCGGGGAAGTACGAGTTCGTGCACGGCACCGCGGAGCAGCACGAGGCGGTGCGGGGGGCGATGGAGGAGTCGTACGCGCATTCGTACGCGGCGTACCAGGAGATGCTGGCGGCCGGGGTGGCCAGGGAAGTGGCGCGGGCGACGCTGCCGGTCGGGTTGTTCTCGTCGATGTACGCGACGTGCAACGCGCGCTCGCTGATGCACTTCCTGGGGCTGCGGACGCAGCACGAACTGGCGGCCACGCCGTCGTTCCCGCAGCGGGAGATCGAGATGGTGGGGGAGCGGATGGAGGCCGCGTGGGCGGGTCTGATGCCGCTGACACACGCGGCGTTCAACGCGAACGGCCGGGTGGCACCGTAACGGCCGGAACCGATCGGCGCGACCGCAGTCAAATGTCCGAAGTGTTCAGATTGCAGGCATTCGTGAAGTTCATCTAGGCTGCTGAAACGGACTCCGGCGTTGCTTGAACCCCCGAGCAGGCACCGCCGGAGTCCTTTGCGCAGGTCCCGAGGCTGCATGCCCGTACACACACCGAGTAGCGTGGACCCATGGCTCCGACCTCCACCCCCACGGCCCCCTTCGGGCGGGTCCTGACCGCAATGGTCACGCCGTTCACCGCGGACGGCGCCCTCGATCTCGACGGCGCGCAACGGCTCGCCGCCCACCTCGTGGACGCCGGGAACGACGGTCTCGTCGTCAACGGCACGACCGGGGAGTCGCCCACCACGAGCGACACGGAGAAAGCCCGGCTCGTACGGGCCGTCGTGGAAGCCGTCGGAGACCGCGCCTTCGTCGTCGCCGGAGCCGGCACCAACGACACCCGGCACAGCACGGAACTGGCCCGCCAGGCGGAGAGCGCCGGCGCCCACGCCCTGCTCGCGGTGACGCCGTACTACAACAAGCCCCCGCAGGAGGGCCTGTACCGGCACTTCACCGCCATCGCCGACGCCACCGGGCTGCCCGTCATGCTCTACGACATCCCCGGCCGCAGCGGCGTCCCCATCGACACCGAGACCATCGTCCGGCTGGCCGAACACCCCCGGATCGTCGCCAACAAGGACGCCAAGGGCGACCTCGGCGCCGCGAGCTGGGCGATGTCCCGCAGCGGCCTGGCCTGGTACTCGGGCGACGACATGCTCAATCTGCCGCTGCTCTCCATCGGCGCCGCCGGCTTCGTCTCCGTCGTCGGCCACCTGGTCCCCGCCGAACTGCGCGCGCTCCTGGACGCGTACACCAGCGGCGACGTCACCAAGGCCGCCGAGATCCACCAGCGACTGCTGCCGGTCTACACCGGCATGTTCCGCGCCCAGGGCGTCATCACCACCAAGACCGCCCTCGCGCTGCGCGGACTGCCCGCCGGTCCCCTCCGGCTCCCCCTCGTGGAGCTGGACCAGGCCGCCACCGAACAGCTCAGGAGGGATCTCGCCGCAGGCGGGGTAGACCTCTGACCACAGACTTCACAACTTAATAGGTCCGAACACGCACAACCGCACAACCGAACGACTGCACAACCGCACAGCCGAAAGACCGCACAGCCGACGATGCGCACTGCCGCATACGCACGGAAAACACGATGTCACGCGCGCCGCGACCCAGGAGGGTCCGGCGGCGCGCGTGGTAGGGAGAGACTTTTGAGCCATCCGCACCCCGAACTCGGCCCCCCGCGGACCCTGCCCGACGGCGGCCTCCGGATCACCCCGCTCGGCGGCCTCGGAGAAATCGGCCGCAATATGACGGTCTTCGAATTCGGCGGCAAGCTGCTGATCGTCGACTGCGGAGTGCTCTTCCCCGAGGAAGAGCAGCCCGGCGTCGACCTGATCCTGCCGGACTTCACCTCCATCAGGGACCGCCTCGACGACGTCGTCGGCGTGATCCTGACCCACGGCCACGAGGACCACATCGGCGCCGTCCCCTTCCTCCTGCGGGAGAAGGACGACATCCCGCTGATCGGCTCCAAGCTGACCCTCGCGCTGATCGAGGCCAAGCTCCAGGAGCACCGCATCCGGCCGTACGTGCTGGAGGTCAAGGAGGGCGAGCGCGAGCGCATCGGCCCCTTCGACTGCGAATTCGTCGCCGTCAACCACTCCATCCCGGACGCGCTGGCCGTCGCCATCCGCACTCCGGCGGGCATGGTCGTCGTCACGGGCGACTTCAAGATGGACCAGCTCCCGCTGGACGGCCGCCTGACCGACCTGCCGACCTTCGCGCGGCTCGGCGAGGAAGGCATCGACCTGCTCCTCGCCGACTCCACCAACGCCGAGGTCCCCGGCTTCGTCGCACCCGAGCGGGACATCTCGCAGGTGCTCAGGCAGACCTTCGCCAAGGCGGACAAGCGGATCATCGTGGCGAGCTTCGCCAGCCACGTCCACCGCATCCAGCAGGTCCTGGACGCCGCGCACGAACGCGGCCGCAAGGTGGCCTTCGTCGGCCGCTCGATGGTCAGGAACATGGGCATCGCCCGAGACCTGGGCTACCTCAAGGTGCCCAGCGGTCTCGTCGTGGACGTCAAGGTCCTCGACGACCTGCCCGACGAGAAGGTCGTCCTCGTCTGCACCGGCTCCCAGGGCGAGCCGATGGCCGCCCTGTCCCGGATGGCGAACCGCGACCACCAGATCCGGATCGTCGAGGGCGACACCGTCATCCTCGCGTCCTCCCTCATCCCGGGCAACGAGAACGCGGTCTACCGCGTGATCAACGGCCTCACCCGATGGGGTGCCAACGTTGTCCACAAGGGCAACGCCAAGGTCCACGTCTCCGGCCACGCCTCGGCCGGCGAACTGCTGTACTTCTACAACATCTGCAAGCCGCGCAATCTGATGCCGATCCACGGCGAATGGCGACACCTGCGCGCCAACGCCGATCTCGGCCAGCTCACCGGCATCCCCAAGAACCGCTGCGTCATCGCGGAGGACGGCGTGGTCGTCGACCTCATCGACGGCGTCGCCAAAATCGCGGGCAAGGTCCAGGCCGGTTACGTGTACGTCGACGGTCTCTCCGTCGGCGACATCACGGAGTCGTCGCTGAAGGACCGCCGCATCCTCGGGGAAGAAGGCATCGTCTCGGTCTTCGTGGTGGTCGACTCGACCACCGGCAAGATCGTCGGCGGCCCGAACATCCATGCCCGCGGTTCGGGTATCGAGGACGACGCATTCGCCGCCGTCATCCCCAAGATCGAGGAGGGGCTGTCCCGTTCGGCCTCCGACGGGGTGATGGAAGCGCGCCAGATCCAGCAGCTCATCCGGCGCTCGGTCGGCAAATGGGTCTCCGACACCTACCGTCGGCGACCGATGATCCTCCCTGTGGTGGTTGAGGTCTGACGCCTCGTCAACCACTGGACCAGGAGCGGGCCCCCGGATTTGCATCCGGGGGCCCGCTCCAGTACGTTGGCACAACCGCCTCGACGAGACCCGCGGAAACGTGTGTGCTCGGAACG